>NZ_BOMN01000122.1 GCF_016862215.1 Winogradskya humida | reverse complement strand
CAGCCCTCACCGCCGATCAGCCCTCACCGCCGATCAGCCCTCACCGCCGATCAGCCCTCACCGCCGATCAGCCCTCACCGCCGAGCAGCCCGAGCAGCCCGAGCAGCCGAGCAGCCCTCACCGCTGAAGAGCAGCATCGGTCAGCCCGGTGACGATCGGGCGTAGAATGGCCGAAAAGACGCATGGCGAACTGGCAGCTGTAGCGAGCCCCGGGGTTGCGGTGTTCCACCGAGTAGACCCTGAGGTTGATCGTGTCGATCGACAATGACGCCGGCCGCGCCGGCGACCGAGGTTCGTTGATAGACCGCGCGTTCGGTGAGATCGCGGCGTGCCACGCGGGTGACGCGATGACCGCCGCTCATGCGCTGACCCGCTGGAGCATGCGTCTGCTGGACGTCGAAGGTGCCGGGGTGATGATGGCCGACCACCACGGGGCGCTGCGCACGATGGTGGTGTCCTCGGAAGCGATCCGGGTGCTGGAGGCCGCCGAGCTCCAGGCCGGCAGCGGCCCCTGCGTGGAGTCGCACCGCCGCTCGCTGTCGTTCTTCCTCCTCGACGCCGAGGTCCCCGACACGCGGTGGCCCGGGTTCGGCGCCCAGGCCCGCGCCGCGGGGATGCGGGCCGCCCATGCCGTGCCTGTGCTGCACGACCACGAGGCGATCGGGGTGCTCAATCTGTTCCGTTCGGCCCCCGGGGCCTTCAGCGAATCCGACACCGTGCTGGCGCAGGAGCTTGCCGATGCCGCCAGTGCGGCTGTGTCCACCCGTTCGCCGGCTCCGGCCGGCGCCGACACCGGGCAGGTGCGCGCCGCGGTCGCCGGCGCGGCTCTGGTCGAACGGGCCACCGGGATGCTGGCGGTCCGGCTGCGGATCGATCCCGACACTGCGGGCGGTGTCCTGCGCCTGGCCGCCGCGCAGGCGGGGCGATCGCCGTCGGACCTCGCGACCGCGGTGATCAGCGGAGAGGCGAGCATCGTGCTGCCCCTGCCGGCGACCCTTCTCGCGCCGGCTGATGAGCCCGAATGAGCGAGGACCGCTGATGGAGCAGCCGGAGGAGCTGCGGCATGTCCGCCGGCTGGTGTCGTCGCTGCGCGCTCGCGGCGGTGTCGGTGCGCTGAGTGCTGAATGCCTGGGCGAGGTGCCCGAGGTCGACGGCGTGGTTCTGTCGGTGCTCGCCGCCGGGGCCGGGGAGGTCATGCTCAGCGACAGCGGACCGTTCGCCGACCAGGTGGAGGATCAGCACTCCCGTTCGGGACAGGGCCCCCATCTCGACGCGACCGCCACCGGTGACGTGGTGCTGGCCGATGATCTCCGTGCCCCCGCGGCTCGCGCACGGTGGCCGCTCTTCGCTCCTGAGATGTCAGCCGCCGGGGTGAACTCGATATTCGCCTTCCCGGTGTCGATCGATGGTCTTCCCGTGGGGATCCTGAGCCTGCACCGCGGCGCCGCGGGGCCGCTGAGTGCTGCCGGGCAGGCCCGGGCGCGCCGGTACAGTGAGGCGGCGGCGGTGTTGCTCGGTGATCAGGCATCGGGTGGTGCCGCCGGTGGCGTGGTGCTGCCGGTGTACGCCGGTGAGCTTCAGCAGGCGGTGGGGATCATCATGGAGATGGGCGGGGTGGACGCCGCGACCGCCCTGCACCGGATGCGGGCCTACGCCCAGCACAGTTCGCGACCTATGCGTGAGGTGGTGGCCGAGGTGCGTACCTGCCGGCCTCCCTTCGACCCGACTGCAGCGACATGAGCGGGAGGACATCGGCGTGGATGACGTAAGACTGGCGGTACGCCGGCTGATCGCCGCTTCCGCCCGGCCGGGAACGTCGACCGGCATGTTCCTGCAACAGGTCTGCCGGACGGCGGCGCAGGCGTTGTCGGCCTCCGGTGCGGGGATCAGCATGATGACCAACGACGGCACCCGTGGCGTGTGCGCCGCGTCCGACCCGGTCAGTGAACGCGTCGAAGAGCTGCAGTTCGTCATGGGCGAAGGCCCGTGCATGGACGCCTTCGCCACTCGGCGCCCGGTCCTCATCGCTGATCTCGGTGCCGGTGCGGTGAGTCGCTGGCCCGGATATGTGCCCGCGGCCCTGCAGGACGGCGTGCGGGCGGTGTTCGCCTTCCCGCTGCAGATCGGCGCTGCCCGGCTCGGCATCCTGGACGTCTTCCGGGAACGGGCCGGCCCGCTCAGTGCGACCGAACTGCCCATGGCGCTGCACTTCGCCGACGTGACCGTGGAAGCCCTGATCGACCGGCAGAGCGACGCCGAAACCGCCGCGGACGCCGACAGCCTGGCCGCCGACGTCGGGCACGGTGCGCAACTGTTCCAGGCCCAGGGGATGGTTATGATCCAGCTGGGCGGCAGCATCACCGAGGCATCGGCGCGGATCCGCGCCTATGCGTACGCGCAGAACCGTCGCCTGGATGACGTAGCCAGCGACATCATTGCCCGCCGTCTGCGATTCGACAAGGACCAGCCATGACCACTGTTTCCGCCAAGCGACTGGCGGCGATCTTCGTCGAGGTGGCCGACACCCTGGTCGACGACTTCGACCTGATCGAATTTCTGCACATGCTCACCGGCCGCGCCACCACCCTGGTCGGCGCCGCGGCCACGGGGCTCGTCCTGGCCGATCCGCACGGGCGCCTCGAGTTCATGGCCGCCTCCGACGAGAACGTCAAACTGCTGGAGCTCTTCCAGCTGCAGTACGACCAGGGCCCGTGCCTGGAGGCCTTCGTCAGCGGGCAGCCCGTGATCAACATCGATCTCGCCGGAGCGTCCGAGCGCTGGCCCCGCTTCGCCCCGCGGGCGACGGCGGCCGGGTATCAGAGCGTCCACGCCTTCCCGCTACGGGTCCGCAGCCAGGTGATCGGCGCGATGAACGTCTTCGGTGACCACCGTGGCGGCGACTTCACCGACGCGGACGTGCCGATCATGCAGGCCCTGACCGATGTCGCCGCCATCGGCCTGCTCCAGGAACGGGCGATCAGCCGCGGTGAGATGCTCACCGAACAGCTGCAGTCCGCGCTGAACAGCAGGATCGCCATCGAGCAGGCCAAGGGCGCGGTCGCCCAGGCCGCCGGCATCACCGTCGACGAGGCGTTCGCGGCGATCCGCGCCTACGCCCGCGGTCATCACCGGAAACTGACCGACCTCTGCTACGAGATCATCACCGAGCGGGGCACGGCCGAACGGATCACCTCCGCCTGACCCGCTCGCAGGATCGAGCGCAACCGTTCCGCTACGGCATCGGGCCAGGGATGCACCTGGGGCTCGCGAGAGTCTCTGGGGTGACGACACAACACCGAACCCGAGCCCATCAGCAGATGTACGCCCGAGCGCGCCGTTGTTTCGCCGTCGCGGCCCTCGCCGTGACCGTGACGGTTGCCGGCACACCGACCATCGCCTCCGCGGCTGTCCCGAGCTCGGCGCGCAAGTGGACCGCATTGATGCGCCAGAGCCTGACGGGCAGCCCCGAGTACATCGCCCTCCGCAAGACGCTGGCCACCCAGCGGGCCACGCTGGTCAACCAGGCCGCCGGGGTCACCACCGCCCGGCTCGCGCACGACGGCGCGCAGACGGGGCTGACCGCGGCGGTGACCGCCGACGGCACCTCGCGTACCCGGCTCGCGATCTCCGTGGAGGCCCTGACCAGCGCCAAGAACACCCGCACGGTCGTATTGCAGCAGCGGCCCCGCAAAGAGGCCGCCGTGACCCGCGCGCAGGCCGCCGTGACCGCCGCCGCGAAGACCGTGACGGCCGACCGGGCCGTGGCGCGTCAGTCCGCCGCACTGCTGCGGACGGCGCTGGGCACCGCGCTGGCCACGACCGGTGACCTGGACACCGTGACCACCGCGTGGCAGACCACCTCCGACCGGCTCCGGGTGAACCAGCAGAAGCTCGTCGCGCTGGACACGTCCGCCGCGACGCGCGCGCAGGCCGCCGCGATCAGCGGGACCGTCGTCAACGAGATCCGTACCGGGTTCGCCGTCACCGACACCACCACCGTGTACGGCATCACCGTGCACAAGAGCGTCGCGTTCGCGTTCAAGCGGATGCTCGACGACGCGAAGAGCGACGGGGTCACGCTGTCCGGCGGCGGGTTCCGCACCCGGCAGCGCCAGATCGAGCTGCGGAAGATCAACGGCTGCCCCGACATCTACACCGCGCCGCCGTCGTCGTGCCGGGTGCCGACGGCGATCCCCGGCCGGTCGCTGCACGAGATCGGCCTGGCCGTCGACATGACGTCCGGCGGCAGCACCCTCACCTCGGGCAGCGCCGGGTTCAAGTGGCTCTCCGCGCACGCCGACGAGTACGGCTACGAGAACCTGCCGTCCGAGCCGTGGCACTGGTCGATCACGGGCAGCTGAACCGGAGTTCTACCCGCCGGCAAGCCTGAACAGCTCCGCGTGCACCTGTTTCCGGGGCACGCGGAGCTCGCTCAGCGTTCGCAGGACGGCGTCGGTCAGTCCGGCCGGGCCGCAGATGAAGACGTCGCGGTCGGCGACGTCGGGGACGAGCGCGACGAGGTTCTGCGCGGTGAACGGGTTGTTGTCAGGACCGGTCCGGCCGGTCAGCAGGTGCAGGCGGTCGCCCGCGAGGTCGCGCAGCTCGTCGCCGAGGACCGCGCCGGCGGCGTCCCGCACGCGGTAGAGCACGACGGCGTCACCCAGGTCCGGGTCTTCGAGGAGGGCCCGGATCGGGGTGACGCCGATGCCACCGGCGATCAGCAGCGACTTCTCCCGGACCCGCTTCGCCGTGGTCATCGCGCCGTAGGGGCCCTCGATCAGCACGCGGGTGCCGACCGGCAGGTCACGCAGCCCCGAGCTGGTGGTCCCGATGCCCTTCGCGGTCAGCCGCAGCGTGGTGCCGTCCGGCGCGGCCGACAGCGAGAACGGGTTCACCTGCCACCACGGGTTGTGACCGGGGAACCGCCACAGGAAGAACTGCCCCGCGCGGGCGTTCAACCGATCAAGGTCACGACCGGTGACGTGTACGGAGACCGCGTCGCCCGCCTCCGGAACAACGGCACCGACCCGCATCCGGTGCCGGGCGTTACGGACCAGCGGCACGACCAGCCGCCCGGTGAGCAGCGCCCCGATCGCGAACGCCCACAACCCCCACCAGTAGACCTGCGTCACGGCGTTGACCGTGAACGCGGTGCCCTCGTACACCTGGTGGATCACGGCGAGCACGATCACCGCGTACACCAGGAAATGAATGGCATGCCACACCTCGTAGGGCAGCCGCTTGCGCGCGGTGCGCACCGACAGCGCCACCACGACGACGATCAGACCGACCGCGATCATCCCCAGCAGAACCGGCGTCTGCTCGGAGAAGTTCACCGTCTCGCGCAGCACCGGGATCCTGTCGTAGCGGGCGAACCCCAGCAGCACGAACGACGGGTGCAGCAGCGCGAGCCAGAAGATCGAGACCCCGGTCCACCGATGCCACGCGGTGAGCCGGTCCATGCCGTACCTGCGGTCCAGCACCGGCAGCCGCGCGATCAGCAGCACCTGCACGACCAGCATGAACGCGAGGTAGAGACCGAGCAGCCGCCCGATCGCCCCGAACGTGTTGTGCGCGGGCGAGTCCACCGCGAAGTACATCGCATGCACGACGACGGCATTGGCCACCAGAAAAGCCCAGATCACCCCGCCGACGCTAGAGCAAATTCAGCACGGCGCCATAGTGCCGGCGGTCAATTCGTGGCCATGCGGATCAGGGCGTTGCCGCCGAGCAGCAGGACATCCGCGCCGGCGACCAGGGCCATGCTCAGATGCAGCCGCCGGGAGATCTCCTCCGGGTCGGTGCCGGTCAGGCCGCGAATCAGCTGGACCAGCGCGGCGACCACGAGCGGGATACCGCCGATGAGCAGGTAGCCGACCGATCCCGGCGTGTTGCCCCGGGCGACCAGCAGCGCCACCATCACCGCGGGAACCACCCCGAACAGGACCACGGTGAGCCCGGCATACCAGCGCAGCGATCGGGTCGCGTCCGTCAGCTTCTCCACCGGCCGATGCTATCCGCTCACCCGCTGACCTCAGCGAGGGCCACGGGAGCCGGCGTCCTCCACGTCGCGACGACCACGATCGTCGCCATCGCGAGGATGGCCGCCAGGGCGTCACCCCCCGCGGCCATGACGCCCACCCCGACCGCGAGCGGCGCGATCGCGAAACCGGTGAGCAGCGTCGAGTACCCCTTGACGTCCTGCAGGTACTGCGCGTTGACGCAGCGCGTACGCGATGAAGACCGCGACCAACCCCACACCCAACCCGAACCCGCCGAGCGGGCGCAGGCGGTCTTCACCCCGCCCGGCCCGCCGGATCTGTCGCGCCTTGAGCGCACGTTCGCGACCCTGGCCGAGGACGTCGCGATCTCCTTCGGCCCGGAGCTGCTCACCCGTCTGCAGGCCGACGCCCCGCCGCCGGAGATCCGGGTCGAACCGCTGTTCACCGACTGCACCGTCAAGTGGCGATGGCCGTCCCGACGTACGCCGCCGCGGTCCTGGTCTGCGCCCGCACCGACCTCGTAGGACTCCTGCCCGCCCGGATCGGCCGCCACACCCGCGACACGCTGGGCCTGGTCGCCCTCGACCCGCCGATGGACCTGCCCCCGCTGGAGATCTCCCAGGCCTGGCACCAGCGCTACGACGCCGACGGCGCCCACGGCTGGCTGCGTGCCTGCGTCCGCGAGGTCGCCGGCTCACTCAATGGTGATGACCTCGCCGGCGTCGCGGCGGGGGACCGGGGGTAGCGGGCCCGCCGTCGCGGGGTGGCCGAGGCGGACGGCGAGGAACGGGATGCCGCCGTCGCCGAGCAGCTCGCCCAGCAGGCGGCGCGGCCAGGCGACCTCTGCGGCCTCGCTGAACGGTTCGGTGGCGAGACCGTCGCTGGTCGCCAGCAGTAGCAGGGCGGAGAGGGCCTCGCCGGCGCGGAGCAGGTCGAGCGGGCTCTCGGCCGGGCCGTAGAGAATCACGTACGCCGCACCGCGGTCGTTCCCCCGCCCCGCCGTCAGCCCCGCGCCACCCAGCGGTGCCAGGTCGCGGACCGGGACCCGGCGCAGCGTCTGCCGGACGGCGACCCCGGGTGGGACGCCGTCACCGTGCCCGGCCGGCCGCGACGTCCAGCGGATCAGCTCCTGCCGGAACGCCGGGTCCTCGGCCTCGGTCTCGTTGGCCAGCTCCCCGGCGAGTGCCAGCAACGGGATCTGCTCACGCGGCACCAGCCGCAGGTGCGCCCCCTCGTGCTCCACAGCGCGGCGCAGCTGGTCGATCAGGTCGTCACTGACGGGCTCACTGCTGAAACCCCGCCTGTCGGTACGCCGCAACGGGATCGCCGCAGCCAGGTCCCCGGCCCCCGGATCCGCAGGCACCGCCGCGCCGAGCCGCAACCGGGCCAGCGGCACCTGCTCGCCCAGCTCCGCCGACGGGGAGATCAGCGACGCCGGGCGGGAGATCAGCGATGCCGGGCGGGAGATCTGCGATGCCGGGCGGGAGATCAGCGACGCCGGCCGGGAGATCAGCGCCGGCCACGCTCCCGCGGGGATCCGTTCGACGACGACCTCGTGACCGGTCGCCGCCAGGGCGGTGCGGGCGTGGTGCAGGGCGGTGCCGCAGCTGATCAGCAACCGCCGGGCGTACGGGTCGGCGATGCTCAGCTGCCGGCCGACATCGGCGTACAACTCGAGGGTGTCGGCGGTGATCCGCCACCGCCAGGGCTGGGTGTTGAGCACCGACGGGGCGCGCAACGCCGCCCGCGCGGCGGCCTCGAACTCACGTGTTGATGGCGACATGACCCCATCGTCGGCCGGCGCGCGCCGGCCGGGCAGGGCGTGAGGTCCCGAACCGGCGGGCCCATCGCCTCTTCTACGAGCCGGTCGCCTCGCGCTGGATCCGGGGAAATTCCGCTGCCATGGCCGCCGACAGGGCCTGGGCCGCGGACAGGGGACGCACCATGACCGTCAGCTCGTCGATCAGGCCGTCGGCGTCGAGGTGCAGGAAGTCGCAGCCCTCGACGCGTACGTCCCCGACCCGGGTCTCGAAGACCAGGGCGTGGTCGCGGCCGTCGTCGCCGCTCAGCTCGCGCACGTAGCGGAAGTCCTCGAAGACCCGCAGCACGCCGCGCAGGATCGCGGCCGTGAGGGCCCTGCCCTGGTACGGCTTGAACGCCACGGGACTTTGGAACACCACGTCGTCCGCGAGCGCTGCCTCGATGGCCTCGGCGTCACGCGCTTCGACGGCCTTCCTGAATGCGGTCATGCAGCCAGGTTAATGCCGCGATCCCGGTGGCGCGTCCGGACAAATCGGACTAGTGGTGGCGCGTCGCGGCGGGTGGCGGGTCGCGTACCCGTGAGAATGATGATCTCCAAGTGCGTACAAATAGGAGTTATCTTCTTGAAAAGGCATCTCAGTGTCGTGCTCGCCGGGGTCCTGGTGTTCGCGCCGGTGACGGCGATCCCGGCCGCAGCCGCACCCGCCCCTCTTTCCGGTGAGGCGTCGCTCGGCGAGGACGACCTGCCGCACCCGCTCGGGGAGCAGTTGGCGGCCGAGCGCACCGAGGCTGTCGGCAAGCTCGTCGCCGGCACCGCGAAGACGCTGCAACGCACGGGCTCCGAGGTCGTCAAGCTCGGCGACAAACGGTACGTCGAGTATCGCAAGAAGGCGGCGAAGACCGACCCGATCCTCAGCTTCCTGGTCGAGTTCGGCGAGGCCACCACACCGGAGACCGCGGGTACGCCCGGCCCGTCGCACAACCGCATCCCGGCCCCCGACCGGAACTGGGACGGCAGCGCGACCGACGACAACTCCACGCTCTGGGCGCCCGACTTCAGCCCCGCCTACTACCAGAGCCTGCTGTTCTCGAAGCTCAACGAGTCGATGACGAGCTTCTACCGCAAGCAGTCGGGCGGAAGGTACACGGTCGGCGGCGACGTCTCCAGCTGGGTCAAGGTCCCGTACAACGAGGCCCGGTACGGCAGCAACGCCATCGGCGAGGACGACGGCTACTGGAACTTCGTCAAGGACAGCGCGACCGCCTGGTACGGCGCCCAGGCCGCCTCGGGCAAGCGGCCCGCGGAGATCAGGAAGTACCTGTCCACGTTCGACGTCTGGGACCGCTACGACTACGACGGCGACGGCGACTTCAACGAGCCCGACGGGTACATCGACCACTTCCAGGCCGTTCACGCCGGCGAGGGCGAGGAGGCCGGCGGCGGTGCCCAGGGCGACGACGCGATCTGGTCGCACCGCTGGTACGCCTTCGCCGATCAGATCGGCGGCACGGGTCCCGCGAACAACCGGGCCGGCGGCGTGCAGATCGGCGACACCGGGATCTGGATCGGCGACTACACGACCGAGCCCGAGAACGGCGGCCTCGGCGTCTTCGCCCACGAGTTCGGCCACGACCTGGGCCTGCCCGACCTCTACGACACGGCCGGCGGCGAGAACGGCACCGGCTTCTGGACGCTGATGTCCTCCGGCTCGTGGCTCAACCGCGGCGGCTCGTCGATCGGCTCGACGCCGGGCTACCTCGGTGCCTGGGAGAAGATCGCTCTCGGCTGGTCGAACTTCGTCACCGTGCAGCCCGGCGCGACCAAGATCGTAACGCTGAGTCCGGCAAGTGGCGGTGACGGACGGTTGCCGGAGGCGGTGGTGGTGCCGCTGAGTGACGGCTCGTACTACGCGGCCGAGTATCGCGGTTACACCGGCTTCGACGAGACGCTCAAGCTGGGCCCGTACAACTTCGGCTGGCGCGACTCCCGGCCCGACTGGGTGGAACGCTTCCCCTACCAGGATGGACTTCTGGTCTGGTACGTCAACCCCGCCGCCGGTGACAACAACACCAGCCAGCATCCGGGTACGGGCCTGACGTTACCGGTCGACGCCCGCCCGGCCCCGATCGTGTTCCCCGACGGCACCGTCCTCAACAACCGCCGCCAGCCGTTCGACGCCACGTTCGGCCTGCAGAGGACCGACCCGGTGACGTTCCACAGCAACGGGACCCCGGTCACCGTCCCGCAGCAGCCGGCGATCCCGGTCTTCACCGACGCCGACCCCCTCGCCTACTGGAACGCCGCCAACCCGGAGAACTCGGTCCAGGTCGCCCGCGCAGGCGTCCGCATCGAGGTCCGCTCCCAGCTCACCGGCGCCGTCCCGATGATGACGCTGAAGGTGACCCCGCCCGCGGTGTAGCCCGGATCGGGAGTCGTGGGTCACGCCCGGGAACTCACCGCGTCCCGTCACCGACTGTGCTGAGGTGCGTGATGCGGTGAGGACGCCGTCCGTGGTGGCGGCGGCCATGGGTACGACCGTGGTGGCCCTCGTGGCGGCCCTGCTCTTCGGCGGGGCCGTCGACGACAGCGTGCTGCCCGGCATCCCGAGCCCCGGCGCCGTCACCGAGTGGACCCTCCCGGCGCTCACCGCCCTCGCGAACGTCCTCGGCGTGCTCACCGTGGGCCTGACCGTGACCGCGGCGTTCCTGCTGCCCGGCGACGGCACCAGCGTCGCGGCACACGGCTGGCAGCTGCTGCGCCGCACGACCTGGCTCGCCCTCGGCTGGGCGCTGACCTGCGCCGCCCTGGTCATGTTCACGGTGTCCGACATCCTGGGCGTGCCGCCGGGGCAGCTCAGCCGCCAGTCCGTCCTCAGTTTCGCGTTCTCGATCTCGCAGGGGCAGGCACTGCTGACCCAGATCGGGCTGGCGCTGGCCGTGGTGATCCTGTCGCGCTCCGGGGTCTCGCGGGGGACAGCCGCGGTCACCGCCGGCCTCGCGCTGGTGGCGCTGCTGCCACCGGCGCTGACCGGCCACTCGGCCGGCGCGGGAGATCATCAACTCGCGGTGACCAGCCTGGCCCTGCACGTTGCCGCGGCGTCACTCTGGGTGGGTGGTCTGGCAGGACTGCTGACCGTACGCCGTCATCGCCGATTTTCGGACACCGCTGAGCGCTACAGCCGGTTGGCGCTGGCGTGTTTCGGGGCAACGGCGATCAGCGGCACCGCGAACGCCATCGTGCGACTGGGTCAGTGGGACGCCCTGTGGACCTCCCGCTACGGCGTCCTCGTCCTGCTCAAGGTCCTGGCGCTCGCGCTGGCCGGGGTGATCGGCGCTGTCCACCGCTCCCGGACCCTGCCGGCGCTGCGCGCGGGGGCACCGTGGGCGTTCCTGCGCCTCGCGGCGGGCGAGCTCGCGGTGCTCGGCGCCGCGATCGGGCTCGCCGTCGCCCTGTCCCGCAGCCCCACCCCCGTCGTGGAACCCGATCAGCCGGACCCGCTCGTGGAACTGCTCGGCTTCGACCAGCCCGGCCCGCTCACAGCGGCGCGGCTCTTCGCCGGTTTCCTGCCCGACATGTTCTTCCTGACCGTCGTCGCCGCAGGCATCCTCGCGTACCTGGCCGGGGTGCGCCGCCTGCACCGGGCCGGTCACGCCTGGCCCATGAGCCGGACAGCGTCCTGGATCGGCGGCCTGCTGCTCCTCGGCGCGATCACCTGCCTGGGCGTCGCGAAGTACGCGTACGTGCTGTTCAGCGTCCACATGGTGCAGCACATGGTCCTGTCGATGGTCGTGCCGCTGCTGCTCGTCGGGGGCGCCCCGGTGACCCTGGCCCTGCGCGCGTTGAAGCGGCCGTCGGATCCGCAGGTGCGCGGCGCCCGGGAGTGGCTGCTGCTGGCCCTGCACAGCCGCGTCTTCCGCCTGCTCAGCCATCCGCTCGTGGCCCTCGGCATCTACGTCGTCAGCCTGTACGGGCTCTACATGGGCGACCTGCTCGGCACGCTGATGCGCTACCACCTCGGGCACCTGGCGATGCTGGTGCACTTCGTACTCGCCGGGTACCTGCTGTTCTGGGTGCTGATCGGCATCGACCCGGGCCGCCGCCGTGTCCATCCGGCGCTGCTCACCGTCGTGCACTTCCTCGCCATGGTCGCGCACGCGTTCTTCGGCTTCGTGCTGCTGCAGTCCACGACGGTGATCGCCGCGGACTGGTACACCGCCGTGCACCCCGCGTGGGCCTCGTCCCTGCTCACCGATCAGCACCTCGGCGCCGGACTGGCCTGGGCGTTCGGCGAGCTGCCCGCCGTGGCCGTCATGCTGCTGCTGGTCCGCCAGTGGATCCGCTCCGACGAACGCGAGCAGGCCCGCCTCGACCGCGCCGCCGACCGCGCCGAAGCCAGTGGCGAGGAGGACGACCTCGCCCGCTACAACGCGTTCCTGGCCCGAGCTTCTCAAGAAACCGGGAACTTCTCGCGAGGGGGTCGCGACTAACTATGCGAAACCCCTTCAACGAACGGATATCATGCGAAACCCCTCGATTCGCCGCCGTACGCTGTCCGTGACCGTGCTGGCCGGTGTCCTCGCCACCCTGGGACTCGCCGGCTGCGGCGGCGACTCCTCCTCCGGCGCGACTCCGGCCCCGGGCCCGTCCACTGTGGCGGCGACGCTGACCGTGAAGGACCCGTGGGTCAAGGCCGCCACCGCCGGGACCATGACCGCGGCGTTCGGCGTCCTGGTCAACGACACCGGCGCCGACATCACCATCACGAGCGCGGAGTCACCGGCCTCGCCGATGGAGCTGCACGAGATGACCATGAAGGACGGCAAGATGGTCATGCAGCCCAAGCAGGGGGGCTTTGTCATCAAGGCCCGGAGCACCCACGAGCTCAACCCCGGTGGCGACCACCTGATGCTGATGAAGCCCGCCGCGGCGATCGAGGCCGGCGACGAGGTCTCGTTCACCCTGAAGCTCGCCGACGGCTCGACGGTCCCGTTCACCGCGATCGCCAAGCCCTTCGCCGGCGCCGGCGAGAGCTACGACCCGGGCATGGCCATGCCCGGGTCCGCCCCCGCTTCCGCCATGCCGATGGGGAGCACTGCCCCGTGACCTCCCGACCCTCCCCGGTGAGCCGGCGGCGCCTGCTCGCCGGGGGCGCGGTCGCCGGCCTCGGCGCCGTTGCCGCCGCCGTCGTGACTACCGACCGCGAGACGCCCGTCCAGGCTGCCGGCCCGGACACGGGTACGGCGACTGTCCCCTTCTACGGCGCCCGGCAGGCCGGTGTGGCCCAGGACCCGCCCGCGCACGCCGCTTTCGTGGCCTTCACCCTGGCCGGGGGCACCGACAAGCGCGCGGTCGCCCGGATGATGCGCCTGCTCACCGATGACGCGGCGCGCCTGACCCAGGGGGAGCCCGCGCTCGGCGACACCGACGCCACCCTCGCGGTGCTGCCCGCCCGGCTCACCGTGACGTTCGGTTTCGGCCCCGGCCTCTACGCCGTGGCCGGGCAGCGATCCCCGGTCGCCGAGCTGCCCGCGTTCGCGATCGACCGCCTCGACAAACGGTGGTCCGGCGGCGACCTGCTGCTGCAGATCTGCGCCGACGACCCGCTGACCGTCACGCACACCCAGCGGATGCTCATCAAGGACGCCCGCCCGTTCGCCGCGGTCCGCTGGGTCCAGCAGGGCTTCCGGCGCAGCCCCGGCGTCCAGTCCCCGGAACACACCCAGCGCAACGTCCTCGGCCAGCTCGACGGCACCGCCAACCCGCGCGGCCCCGCGATCGACCCGGCGGTCTGGAACGCGGACGGCTCGACCCAGCTGGTCGTGCGCCGGATCCGCGCGGAGATCGAAAAATGGGATCTCCTCTCGGTCACCGACAAGGAGAACGCCGTGGGCCGCCGGATGGCCACGGGCGCCCCGCTCAGCGGCACGGACGAGCACGACGAACCCGACTTCACCGCCCTCGACGACGCAGGCCTGCCGAAGATCCCGGACTTCTCCCACGTCACCCGCGCGCACGTCACCGACCCGGCGATGAAGATCCTGCGGCGCCCGTACAACTATGACGGCGTGCCGAACGCTCTGGGCCATCCCGACGCGGGCCTGATCTTCGCGGCGTTCCAGCGCGACATCGCCCGCCAGTTCGTACCCATCCAGCAACGCCTCGCGGACAAGGACCTGCTGAACGAATGGATCACCCCGATCGGCTCGGCTGTCTTCGCCGTCCCGCCCGGCTGTCGCGAGGGCGGCTGGATCGGCGAGCAGGTCCTGGCATGAAAAAAGTCGCCGCCGCCCTCGCCGCTGTCCTCGTCGTGCTGCTGCCGGCCACCCCGGCCTGGGCCCACGCCCAGATGATCGCCTCCACGCCGCCCAAGGACGCCACCCTCACCACGGCACCCACCGCGATCACCCTGACATTCACCGAACGCCTCAACCCCGGCTTCACCACCATCGTGCTCAGCAACGCGGCCAGGCAACGCATGCCCGCAGCACCCCCGGCCATCGACTCGGCCACCGGCACGCTCACCCTCACCCAGCCCCTCACCAACGGCCCGTACACAGTGGCCTACCGGGTCGTCTCGGTCGACGGCCACACGGTGCAGGGCTCATATCCCTTCACGGTCGCCGACCCCGCCCTGCCCGCGGCCACGGCCACGGTCGCCCCGTCCGGCGGCGCGGTCGCATCGGAGCCCGGCTCCGGGGGCGTTCCCACGGGCGCGCTGATCGGCGTGGGCGCGGCGGGGGTGACCCTCGCGGCGATCGCGCTGTTCCTGGTTCTCTCCGCCCGGCGGCGCGCAACTGCCCAACGGGCGATCCAGCCCTGACCGGTGTGACTCCGGCGAGTGCGACGGCGGCTGTGGCTGTGGCTGTGGCTGCTGTGGCTGTGGCTGTGGCTGCTGCCGCGAGTGCGGCTGCTGCGGCTGCTGCCGCGGCGAACGTGGCCGCGGCGGTCACCCCGCGGAGGCGGCCGTGAGTGCGGCGGCGGGTTGGCCGGAGGATCAGCCCGGCGGCATTCGCGTGGTGAACGTGAGTGGCAGGCCCGTCCGAGGGACGACCGCGACGGTGATGCCGATGTGCCGGCCGGTCGGCAGGGGAGCGGCGGCGAGGGCTGTGCTTCCCGCGACCGGCTGGACGGCGACGGGCCGGCCGTCGATGCTCAGGGCCCACGTGCGTACCGGCCCGATCGCCGGATCGGCGCACAGGTGCAGGAGGGCGATGCCGCCGTGCGCGGGCTCGGCGCGTACCAGCAGCTCACGCCCGCCCGCGTAGGCAGCCGCCGACGTCCGCGCCGGGCACGGCCCCTTCTCCGCGGCGGCGCCCACCCAGGGACCAGTCACCAGGAGGGTGACGCTGACGGTGAGTGCGGCCAGAGCCGCGGCAAAAGCCAGCGGCCCGCGCCACGACCTGGGCGCGGGCGGCGGCACCGCGGCGGTGCGTTCCCGGTTCAGCACCAGCCCGTCAGCGCTGTGCCGGACGGTCAGGACGGCGCGGGGAACGGCCCGGCGGGAGCGTCGGCCCCGGCAGTAGCGGGTGCCGGTCGTCGGTGACGGGGGGTCGTACCCCTCGGATCTCATGGTGGGGTAGTCGCTGGTGGGCCGCCCGCGGTTCCCCGCTCCCCGGGTTCCGCGGGCGGCCTGACGTTCCGCGGGCGGCCTCACCAGGACCGGGGCGGTCAGCTTCCCGCAGGTGCGGGCGAGACCGGGGCGGGTGGGCGTGGACTGCCTGTCCGGTTGCGGAGCGCGCCGATGATGACGTCGGCCACCAGGAACGCGGCCAGCGGGATGCCGAACAGCGGCAGCGCCCAGCCCAGGGCGAACACCACGGGGACGCCGGCGATGATGCCCCACGTGGGCAGTTGCTGCCAGGCGCCCCGGGCGGGCGGGGCGCCTGCCAGGGCCCGGCGGTCGGTGCGGGTGGGGCGGCGTTGCCACCACATGCGGTAGCCCCAGACGATGACGCAGATCAGGCCGATGGCGAGGGCGGCGAGCAGAAGCTGGTTGACGACGCCGAACAGGGTTCCCATGTGGGCGTTGATGCCCCAGCGGGTGAGCTTGGACAGGACGGGCCAGTCGGCGAAGTTGACGCGATCGGTGACCTTGGCCGTGGCGGGGTCGACGGCGACGCTGTCCCGGCCGACCGGCCACAGGTTGCGGGTCTGGGTGACCGTCCAGGCGGTGGTGGTGTCGGCGGGGACGGCGAGTTCGACCGGGCCGTCGATGCCGTTGTCGCGGGCGGCTTTCAGGACGGCGTCGGCGGCTGCCGGGTCGGCGGTGCCCGCTGCCGGGGCCGGGGCCGCACCGCCGTGGTGGCTGGGGGCGGGTGCCGCTGCGGCTCCGGCGGTCAGCTCGGTGGCCACCGACGGGGTGCCCGACTTCAGGGAGTCGAGGGCCGCGGAGAAGTTACCGCCGGCGTAGCGGGACCAGGTCAGGCCGGTGGCGGAGAGCAGGAGCAGGCCGACGGTGAGCCAGACGCCGGTGGCGGCGTGCCAGCTGCGCGTACGGCGTACCCCCTTCTTGGCGGTGAGGTCGGGGGTGAGCAGTTTGCGGCCGCGCTGGCGGCGCCACCAGAGGGCGAGGCCGCCGAGGGCGATGACGCTGAGCCAGCTGGCCGCGAACTCGGAGTAGTAGCGGCCCGTGTCGCCGAGGTGCAGGTTGCGGTGCAGGTCGTCGAGCCAGGTCTTGAACGGGGTGGTGGCGAACCAGGTGGTCAGCTGCCCGGTCACCGCTGCGGTGTACGGGTTCACGTACACCGTGTGGGAGTGTTCCTCGTCGAGCTCCGGGGACGTGAAGTCGACCTGGGTGGTCGTGTCGCCGTCGCCCGGGCGTACCAGAATCGGGTCGCCCTGGGGGTGGGTGGCGCGGGCCGCCGCGATCTGCTCGGCCAGCGGCCTGGTCGCGGTGCCCGGGTCCGAGACGGTGAGCTCGTCGGCGTAGACCGCGCGTTCCATCTGCGGTGCGAATGCGTATGCGAGCCCGGTCAGCGCCGCGACCAGCAGGAACGGCGCGACGACGATCCCTGCGTAGAAGTGCAGGCGCAACAGCAGCGGGCCGAAGCTTCGCGTGGGCGTGGGGCGCTGGCGCGGTAAGGGTGGGGCTTCGGTCTGTGTTGCGGTCGTGGACATCGGCACCTCGGGGATGATGGGTCGGCTGTGACTCGCATCATTGGTCGCCCGGGGCCGCCGAATGGTTCCCGGCTACTCGCTGCTCACCGGGGCCAGGTCGCCGTCGGCTGGGGTCACGCCGCTGTTGGCTGGGGTCAGGCCGCTGCTCGCTGGGGTCAGATTTGCGGACCAGCGCTGTTCGATGTGCCCGAACCGCCAGATCGCGATGGCGGCGATCCAGGCGAGCACGAAGAGTCCGACGATGGCGTACCCGGCGTAGTCGAGCGGGATGTCACCGATCGCCGCGAGCGGGCCGGTGGTGATGTGGGCCTGGTCGTCGAGGACGCCGATCAGCTCGATCGTGCCGATGACCAGGGCCACCGCCACGGAGATGGACGTGATGGTGATGTTGTAGAAGACCTTGCGGACCGGTTTCGCGAACGCCCAGCCGTACGCGGCGTTCATGAACACGCCGTCGACGGTGTCCATCAGGCACATGCCGGCGGCGAACAGGATCGGCAGCACGAGGATCGAGTAGAACGGCAGGGCGAAGGCGGCGGCACCCCCGGCGAGCACGAGCAGGCCGACCTCGGTGGCGGTGTCGAAACCGAGGCCGAAGAGTACGCCGATGGGGTAGATGTGCCACGGTTTGCGTACCGACCGGGTGAGGCCGCCGAGGATGCGGTTCATGAAGCCGCGCTTGTTGAGCTGGTCCTCGAGCTCCTGCTCGTCGAAGCGGCCGCTGCGCATCCGGCGGAAGACGCGGATGATGCCGAGCAGCACGACGAGGTTCAGGATGCCGAGGACCCAGAGGAACACGCCGGAGACCGACGCGCCGATGACGCCGGTCACCGAGTGCAGGCCCGACTCGCCGTCCGACACCTGACCGGCGAGCGCCTTCACGCCGGCCGACAGCAGGAACGACAGCGTGAACACGATCGTCGAGTGGCCGAGGGAGAACCAGAAACCGACCGACAGCGGCTTGCGTACGTTCTCCTGCATCAGTTTGCGGGTGGTGTTGTCCACCGCCGCGATGTGATCGGCGTCGAACGCGTGCCGCAGCCCGAACGTGTAGGCGAGCACCCCGACGCCGACCGTGAAGACGGGATGGTCGCCGCCGAGGTGAAAGTGCCTGGGCACGACCAGCCCGAACAGGATCGCGAACCCGGCCACGTGCAGCAGCACGATGAACCCCGCCATACCGGCCAGCGAGCGCCGGTCCTCGCGGGTCAGGCTCTGCCGGAAGCGGGACAAGCGGGTGCCGGCCATGCGCCTTCTTCCCAGGGAGTAGCTGTACCAAGCAGGAACCTACTCTATTGCAACTCCTTGGCGACAGCGTGACCTGGGCAACTGAAGTGATCTTGGCAACTGCCCGGCCACGCCCGCCGGCCTCGTGCAACTGCTGAGCCCGCTCGACGCCTGGGAGCGGTCGACGCCGGACGAGAACTGGGCCGATCGGGTAGGGGTGTGCGACCGCTCAAAGGTAGGGGTTGTCCGGTACGTACCGTGGACAGGAGGATGCTGTCCGGGAGCGACGTTGCTGGACCGTGATGCTGGTGGAGCACGAGAGGGCGGGCTTGTTGATGGGGGAGGGCAGTCCATGACCGCACCGGGTGATGAACTCACGCTGGGGGCGGACTTTCCCCCTGCCACCGTCGAACAGTGGCGGAAGCTGGCGCTCGCCGCGCTGCGCAAGTCCGGGGCGGCGACCGAGGACACGGCTCTGGAGCAGGTGGACGAGCTGCTCGCCACCACCACGTACGACGGCCCGTCGATCGCGGCCCTGCACACGCCGGACAGCGCGCCGGCGGGGCCGACCGGTTTGCCCGGGCAGCGGCCGTTCGTGCGGGGGGCTCGCGCGTCGGGCGGGCTCGACGGCGGCTGGGACGTGCGGCAACGGCACACCGGCGAGGACCCGAAAGAGACCCGCGAGGCCATCCTCGGCGACCTCGAGAACGGCGCGACCTCGATCTGGCTGTCCGTGGGCGACGACGCGCTGCCGTTCGACGCGCTGCCGGAAGCGCTCGACGGGGTCTACCTCGACCTGGCCGCGGTGGTGCTCGACCCCGGAAAGGACTTCGCCGCCGCGGGTGACGCCTGGTTCGACCTGCTGGCCGCCCGTGGTGTCGATCCCCGGCAGGTCCGTGGTGGACTCGGCGCGGATCCCCTGGGCCGGCTGGCCCGCACCGGCTCGTTGGCCGGAACTGGCCTGGGTTCGGCCGCGGCGCTGGCGGGACGGTGTGTTGCTGAGGCGCCGGGGATCCGGGCTGTCACCATCGACGCGACCGTCTATCACGACGCCGGCGGGTCGGATGCCGAGGAGCTGGGGTGTGCCGCCGCGGCGGGGGTCGCCTATCTTCGTGCGCTCACCGACGCTGGTCTGCCGGTCGAGGCCGCGTTGAGCCAGCTCGAGTTCCGGTACGCCGCGACGGCCGACCAGTTCGCGACGATCGCCAAGCTGCGGGCCGCGCGCCGGATCTGGGCCAGGATCGCGGAGCTGTCCGGGGCGCCCGACGCCGGTGGGCAGCGTCAGCACGCGGTGACGTCGGCGGCGATGATGACCGCCCGGGATCCCTGGGTGAACCTGCTGCGCACCACGATCGCCGCGTTCGCCGCGGGGGTGGGCGGGGCGGACGCCGTGACCGTGCTGCCGTTCGACCACGGGCTCGGGCGTCCCGACGGGTTCTCGCGGCGCCTCGCCCGCAACACGCAGACCCTGCTCGTCGAGGAAGCCCACGTGGCGAGGGTGATCGACCCGGCCGGTGGGTCCTGGTACGTCGAGAACTGCACCGACGAGCTGGCGCGGGCCGCATGGGAGTGGTTCACCGGCATCGAGCAGGCCGGGGGCATCGCCGCCGCGCTCGGCAGCGGCCTCGTCGCCGACCGGCTCGCCGCGACCTGGCAGCGGCGGGAGAGCAACCTCGCGCACCGCCGTGACCCGATCACCGGCGTGAGCGAGTTCCCGAATCTGGCCGAACGGGTCCCCGAACGCCGCCCCGCCGCCGCTCCCGTGGGTGGTGGACTGCCCCGCCACCGGTACGCGGAGGCGTTCGAGCGACTCCGCGACCGCAGCGACGCCTATCTGGCCGAGACCGGCAGCCGTCCCACGGTTTCGCTGGTCACGCTCGGTTCACCCGCGGCGTCCGGGCCGCGTGTCACCTTCGCGACGAACCTGTTCGCCGCCGGGGGGATCGCGGTGACGTCGTCCCCGGGCCCGGTGGTGTGCTTGTGCGGGCCCGACAAGGCGTACGCGGAGCAGGCTGTTGATCTGACCACTGAGCTGCGTGCGGCCGGGACGCAGCGCGTGATCCTGGCCGGCCGCGGTGATTTTTCCGGCATCGACAGGTACGTCTACACCGGATGTGACGCCGTCGCCGCGCTGACCGCGACGCTCGCCGACCTGGGGGTTCCCGAGTGATTCCCGACTTTTCCACAGCGGAGCTGACGGCGCCCGAGGCGTCGCCGTCCTTCGACTCCTGGCGTGATGCCGTGCGGGCCGAGACCGGGCGGGACGCCGGGGAGCTTCTCTGGCACACGCCCGAGGGGATCGCGGTGCCGCCGCTGTTCACCGGCGCTGACCTGGAAGGCCTCGACTTTCTGGGTACGTTTCCCGGCGTCGCGCCGTACGTGCGTGGCCCGTACCCGACGATGTACGTCAACCAGCCGTGGACGATCCGCCAGTACGCGGGGTTTTCCACAGCTGAGGAGTCGAACGCGTTCTACCGCCGAAACCTGGCCGGCGGGCAGAAGGGGTTGTCGGTCGCGTTCGACCTGCCCACGCACCGTGGTTATGACTCCGATCATCCGCGGGTCACCGGTGACGTCGGCATGGCCGGGGTGGCGATCGACTCCATTTACGACATGCGGCAGCTGTTCGAGGGGATTCCGCTCGATCGGATGAGTGTGTCGATGACGATGAACGGTGCGGTGCTGCCGATTCTCGCGCTCTACATTGTCGCCGGTGAGGAGCAGGGCGTCCCGCCGGAGAAACTGTCGGGCACGATTCAGAACGACATTCTCAAAGAATTCATGGTTCGGAACACGTACATTTATCCACCGGCGCCGTCGATGCGGATCATCTCCGACATCTTCGCGTACACGTCGCAGCGGATGCCGCGGTTCAACTCGATCTCGATCTCCGGGTACCACATCCAGGAGGCGGGGGCGACTGCTGACCTCGAGCTCGCGTACACCCTGGCTGATGGGGTGGAGTATCTGCGTGCCGGGCGGGCGGCGGGGCTCGACATCGATGCGTTCGCGCCCCGGTTGTCGTTCTTCTGGGCGATCGGGATGAACTTTTTCATGGAGGTCGCCAAGCTGCGCGCGGGGCGGTTGCTGTGGGCGAAACTTGTGCGCGAGTTCGGGCCGAAGGACCCGCGGTCGTTGAGTTTGCGTGCGCATTCGCAGACATCCGGTTGGTCGTTGACCGCGCAGGATGTCTATAACAACGTGATGCGTACGTGTGTCGAGGCGATGGCGGCGACGCAGGGGCACACGCAGTCGTTGCACACCAATGCCCTCGATGAGGCGCTGGCGTTGCCGACGGATTTCTCGGCGCGGATCGCCCGGAATACGCAGCTGTTCTTGCAGCAGGAGTCGGGGACCACTCGTGCGGTCGACCCGTGGGGTGGCAGCGCATACGTGGAACGGCTCACGCATGACCTCGCCGCGCGGGCCTGGGAGCACATCGCCGAGGTCGAGGCCGCCGGTGGCATGGCGCGGGCGATCGAGGAGGGCATCCCGAAGATGCGCATCGAGGAGGCCGCCGCCCGTACGCAGGCCCGCATCGACTCCGGCCGGCAGACGGTCATCGGCGTGAACAAATACCGGCCGGACGCCGACGAACCCATCGACGTGCTCAAGGTCGACAACGTCGCGGTGCGCGCAGGCCAGGTCGAGAAGCTGCGCCGCCTGCGCGCCGAACGTGACGAGGCGGCGTGCCGTTCCGCGCTCGACGCCCTCACCCGGGCGGCCGGCACCGTTCTTCCCGGGGCCTCGGCCGGTGACGGCAACCTGCTCGCGCTGGCCGTCGACGCTGCCCGGGCCAAGGCGACCGTGGGGGAGATCTCCGACGCGCTGGAGAAGGTCTACGGGCGGCACACCGCTCGGATCCGTACCATTTCCGGGGTGTACCGCAAGGAGGCCGGCCAGGTGGCCAACATCGACCGGGCGCGTGCCGCCGCCGCCGCGTTCGCCGAGGCCGAGGGCCGCCAGCCGCGGATCCTGGTCGCCAAGATGGGCCAGGACGGCCACGACCGCGGCCAGAAGGTCGTCGCCACCGCCTTCGCCGACCTCGGCTTCGACGTCGACGTCGGCCCCCTGTTCGCCACCCCCGCCGAGGTCGCCCGCCAGGCCATCGAAGCCGACGCCCACATCGTCGGCGTCAACTCTCTCGCCGCCGGCCACCTCACCCTCGTCCCCGCCCTCCGCGACGAACTAGCCGCCCAGGGCCGCCCCGACATCATGATCATCGCCGGCGGCGTCATCCCACCCCAGGACTACGAAGCCCTCCAAGCCGCCGGCGCCGCGGCCATCTTCGCCCCCGGCACCGTCCTCGCCGACGCCGCCCTCAACCTGCTCACCGACCTCTCCACCCGCCTCGGCCACCCCACCCCCGCCTGATGCCCCCACCCCCCATCGACGTCGAGGCAATGGCCGCTGGGGTCCGCGCACGCGTTCCGGCGTGGATCGCGCGCGCCATCACCCTGGTCGAATCCACCCGCACCGACCACCAAGCCCTCGCCCAACGCCTGCTGACCCTGCTGACCCCGTCCGACCCAGCCGAGTGGCTGCCTGCGGCGGGCTCCTCGGCGGGCAGGTCGCACCGTATCGGCATCAGTGGTGTGCCCGGCGTGGGGAAGTCGACGTTCATCGACGCGTTCGGGAGTGACCTGACCGCGGCCGGTCATCGCGTTGCGGTTCTGGCCGTGGACCCGTCGTCGACGCGCACGCGGGGCAGCATTCTCGGCGACAAGACCCGGATGGCCCGCCTGGCCGCCGACCCGAACGCCTACGTCCGGCCCTCGCCCACCGCGGGCACGCTCGGCGGCGTTGCGAAAGCCACTCGCGAGGCCATCGTCATCGTCGAAGCCGCCGGCTACGACGTCGTTCTCGTGGAGACGGTCGGCGTGGGTCAGTCCGAGACAGCCGTCGCCGACATGGTCGACTCGTTCCTGCTGCTGGCCCTGGCCCGCACCGGCGACCAGCTGCAGGGCATCAAAAAAGGCATCCTCGAACTCGCCGACGTCATCGCCGTCAACAAAGCCGACGGCCCCCACGCCGCCGAAGCTCAGCGCGCCGCCCGCGAACTCGCCGGCGCCCTCCGGCTGGTCAGCGGCAGCGCCGACGATGACGTGCAGACCTGGTCAACTCCGGTGCTCACCTGCAGTGGCCTGGACGGCACCGGCGTACCCGAGATCTGGGCGCAGCTGACCGCGCACCGCAACCACCGCGAGAAGAACGGCGACTTCCAGGAACGCCGCCGCCGGCAACAGATCGGCTGGATGCGAGCGATGGCGGACGACGCCGTCCTGACCCGCTTCCACGCCGACCCGGCGGTCCGCGCCGCCACCACCGAGGCGGAGAAGCGCATCCTGGACGGCACCCTCACCCCGGCCCAGGCCGTGCAACACCTGCTCGCGGCCTACGACACCTTCAAAGGCTGACGGTCCGGCCCAGAACCCTGCTGAACTGCGTCAACCAGTACCGGACTTCACCTTCGACGTCTTGTTCAAGGTCGACGCGGTCCAGGTACAGGGCATCCTGACGGTCGCGTTCGGTTTACGCCACATCTGGGCCGTGCCTCGGGCGCGGGGTGCCGACGGTCCGTACGCCCTGCGACCTGGTCAGCGTCCGGATCGTATCGGCCAGCTGCCGGTCGTCGACATCGGTCGCGATGACCAGCGCCTGTGCCAGCCGGCCAGGCCAGTCACCCGCCGTGAGCCGTGCGACGACGTTTCCGTGCCGGATTTCGGCGGATGACATCATTACCAGGGCGAGCTCACGACGGCTTCGGGCGAACGACAGCACGTCACGGCCCAGCGACTGCAGGGCAGCTGCGTGGTCGACCACGACTCGGTATTCGAGATCATCCGCGACCCAGGTCACCCAGCCTCGGCCCAGCGACCGTGCCTCGCCCGGGAACAGGTTGTCGCGCAGGGCCGCGGTGACGAATCCACCCGGCGTCATCGCACGCGCCAATTTCTCTCCCGAGTCCGCTTGCCCGGGCGGTAGCCAACGCTGTGGGCCGGCTGAGCACGCCGGCTCAGAACACCGATCTTAAGGCGTTTCACGTGGATGGCCCGAATGGGGCCGGGCGGGCCCGAACTGAGGAAGAGGAGGCCCGCCCGGTGGGGGAGCAAGGTCAGTGGTTGCGGATCTCGGTGGCGGCTGCGGTGAGGTGTTGGAGGGTGGATTTGACTTCGGGGTAGGTGCGGGTTTTGAGGCCGCAGTCCGGGTTGACCCAGAGGCGCTGGGCCGGGACTGCGGTTACCGCGTGGCGCAGGGCGGTGGCGAGTTCGGTTTGCGTGGGGATGCGGGGGGAGTGGATGTCCCAGATGCCGGGGCCGACGCCTCGGGCGTATCCGATGGATTGGAGGTCCTGGAGGATTTCCATTTTGGAGCGGGAGGCTTCGATGCTGGTGACGTCGGCGTCGAGGGCGTCGATGGCGGTGATGACCTCGCCGAATTCGGAGTAGCACAGGTGGGTGTGGATCTGGGTGCTGTCGGCGATGCCGCTGGTGGCCAGGCGGAAGGCTCCGATTGCCCAGTCGAGGTAGGCCTTCTGGTCCGCCTTGCGCAGGGGGAGGGTTTCGCGCAGGGCCGGTTCGTCGACCTGGATCACGCGGATGCCGGCTGTTTCGAGGTCGCGGCACTCGTCGCGCAGGGCGAGGGCGACCTGGTCGGCGGTGTCGGCGAGTGGCTGGTCGGTGCGGACGAACGACCAGGCCAGGATGGTGACCGGGCCGGTGAGCATGCCCTTGACCGGTTTCGGGGTGAGGGACTGGGCGTAGGTGGACCACGCGACGGTCATCGGGGCCTTGCGGGCGACGTCGCCGTGGATGATCGGTGGGCGTACGCACCGGGAGCCGTAACTCTGCACCCAGCCGCGGTCGGTGGCGGCGAAGCCGTCGAGTTGTTCGCCGAAGTACTGGACCATGTCGTTGCGTTCGGGTTCGCCGTGCACCAGGACGTCCAGGCCGAGTTCCTCCTGGAGCCGGATCACGCGTGAGATCTCGTCGCGGATCACCTGCTCGTAACCGGGCTCGTCGAGGGTGCCGGCGCGTAGCGAGGCGCGGGCCCGGCGCAGCTCATCGGTCTGCGGGAACGAGCCGATCGTGGTCGTGGGCAGCGCCGGCAGCCGGAGGTGTTCCTGTTGTGCGGCGGCCCTCAGCGGATAGCCGGAGCGTCGGCGGTCGGCGTGGGACAATGCGGCGAGCCGGGCCCGGACCTCGGTGTTGTGCCAGCTCGCCGGTGGTGCGGGCAGTGGCCGGGGCAGGTGGGCGGTGCCGTCGCGCAGGGCCCTGCTCAGCAGGACGACCTCGTCGACCTTCTGCCGGGCGAACGCGAGGCGTTCCCGCAGCGCCGGGTCGAGACGGGTCTCGACGGACAGATCCACCGGCACGTGCAGCAGGGAACAGGACGTGGAGACGGCGAGGTGGTCGGCCAGGCCGTAGGCCACGGCTCCGGCGGTGACGGCGGCGGCCAGATCGGTACGCCAGACGTTGTGCCCGTCGACGAGCCCCGCCACGATCGTCCTGCCTCGCAGCGGACCGGAACCGGCGAGGCGCCGCAGGTTGCCGGGGCCCGCCACCAGGTCCAGGCCGAGCGCTTCGACCGGCGTGTCCAACAGGGCGGGCAGGGCGTCACCCAGCTCACCGAAGTACGTGGCGACGAAGATCTGCGGGCGCCGGTCAAGGGCACCCAGCCGGGCGTACGCCTCCCGCA
Source organism: Winogradskya humida (assembly GCF_016862215.1). Lineage (GTDB taxonomy): Bacteria > Actinomycetota > Actinomycetes > Mycobacteriales > Micromonosporaceae > Actinoplanes > Actinoplanes humidus. The sequence continues at coordinate 93,768 of NZ_BOMN01000122.1, read as the reverse complement.
GCGCGTCGATCTCCGCGGGGATCCGGTCGGCGACGTAGGCGGGCTCATCGAGCTGCACCCAGTCCACTCCCGCGTCGGCGAGCGCGCCGAGCAGCTCGGCGTAGGCCGTGACGAGGTCGTCGAGACGGTCGAACGGGTCGTAGCCGGGGATGCTGGGCTTGGCGAGCAGCAGGAACGTGGCCGGTCCGACCAGAACCGGGCGGGTACGCAGATCCAGGGCGCGCGCTTCGGCGTACTCCTGGAGGGCTTTGGCGGGGTCCGCGGTGAAGACCGTTTCCGGCCCGATCTCCGGCACGAGATAGTGGTAGTTGGTGTCGAACCACTTGGTCAGCTCGAGGGCCGGCTCGGCGTCCACCCCGCGCGCCATGGCGAAGTAGGTGTCCAACTCGGACAGTCCGAGCCGGCGGAACCGTTCGGGGACCGCGCCGACGGCGACGGCGGTGTCGAGAACGTGGTCGTAGTACGAGAACGTGTTGGACGGGATGGCGTCCAGATCGGCGTTGCGCAGGGTCAGCCAGACCTCGCTGCGCAGCCGGGCCGCGGTCCGCTCCAGCTCGGCGGCGTCGATCCGCCCGGCCCAGTACGCCTCGACGGCCTTCTTGAGCTCGCGGTTGCCGCCGATGCGCGGATAGCCGAGCACGGTGCTCTGGCCGAAGGTGGTGGTGGTCATGGTGTCCTTCCCTCGAGGTCCCCGACGGGTCACACGAGGGCACGGGAAGGCCGCAGCCGGCAAACGCGCGCCGCGGTCTCGCCCGGGCCCTCCCGAGAGGCCGTCGGCGGCGCGCACGGATGTGCACGCGGTGCGGGCAGGTCTTCGGACTCGTGGGCGCGTGATTCCTGCCTACCGGCCGTCGCTTCCCAGGCCGTTGCGGCCCAGTGCTCATTGACGGCTTTCGTTCCCACTCACCGCTGCGGGGCAGTCCCGGTATTTCACCGGGTTCCCTCTTACGACACTCCACCGTGAAGCGGAGTGAACCAGCACTGCCGCTCACTGTACGGGTACGCCCGGCCCGTTACAGGGCCGGGCGCCGTGCGAAATCGGTCACCCGTCCTTGTCGGCGGCGTCCTCGGGGCGATACGTCTCGATCCACGTCTCGATGTCGGTGGCGCGCCAGATCTTGCCCTGGGCCAGATCCGCCACCGCGGCGGGGAAGTCACTGCGCTGCGTCAACTGATACATCCGCTGCCGGCTCACGGCACCGAGCCGCACCCGGATCTCGTGGGATCCGAGAAACTCCAATTCATCCACCCGTTCATACTAGTCATGACGCAACTAGTCTCTACACCACCCCCAGGGTGGATCGGGGCGGGCCGGGGCGTTACTTGCGGCGAGCTTCGGGTGACGGTGCGCCGCGACACGCCGTACACAGCATCTGGTGTTGTGGATTCGGAGCCGTACCCATATATGGTGTTGATCGCAGCTGGTTCGGCCGTCCCTGGTCTTGTTGATCTTTCCTGGGCGGTCGAGGCAACAGGGAACCCGGTGCGAAACCGGGACTGCCCCGCAGCGGTGAGTGGGAACGAAAGCCGTCATCAAGCACTGGACCGGTCATGGTCCGGGAAGCGACGGCCGGTAGGCAGGATGGACGCGCCCACGAGTCCGAAGACCTGCCAGCGCGCCGTGCACCGACCGGTGTGCGGCGGTCGAAGGCCGCGTGGGACGGCCGACGCCATCAGCCGGTGTGCCGTCCTTGCGAGAACGGCGGCCGGCGGCGTCCTCCTGCGCGTCCGACGATCAACGGGCTCGCGAGGAGAGAGTTTTCGTGCCGGTAAAACAAGTGATGCGGGTGCTCAAGCGTAACGGCGACACCGAGCCGGTCGACGTGAACAAGATCGTCAAAGCGGTGGAGCTGTGGGTCGCCGACCTCGACGAGGTCGACCCGTTGCGGGTGGCGACCAAGACGATCAGCGGGCTCTACGACGGGGCGACCACGGCGGAGCTCGACAAGCTGTCGATCCAGACCGCGGCGGAACTGACCGGTGAGGAACCGCAGTATTCGAAGCTGGCGGCGCGGCTGCTGGCCGCCTTTGTGGACAAAGAGGTGCGCGGGCAGGGCGTGGCAAGTTTCAGCCAGTCCATCCGGTACGCGCACCAGCAGGGACTTGTCGGCGACAGCACCGCGGAATTCGTGGCACGCAACGCCCGCAAACTCGACGTCGCGATCGACCCGTCGGGGGATCTGCGGTTCGAGTACTTCGGACTGCGTACGGTGGCCGACCGTTATCTGCTGCGCCATCCCGACACGCGACTCGTGGTGGAGACGCCGCAGTACTGGCTGCTGCGCGTGGCGTGCGGGTTGTCGCAGACCGCGAACGAGGCGATCGGTTTCTACAGGCTGATGTCGTCGCTGGCGTATCTGCCGAGTTCGCCGACGCTGTTCAATTCCGGCACGAGGCACACCCAGATGTCGTCGTGTTTCCTGGTCGACTCGCCCCGCGACGAACTCGACTCGATCTACGAGCGCTATCACCAGGTCGCGAAGCTGTCGAAATTCTCCGGCGGCATCGGTATCTCGTGGTCGCGGGTGCGTGGCCGGGGCGCGCTGATCCGGGGCACCAACGGCAGATCTAACGGCATCGTCCCGTTCCTGAAGACGCTCGACGCCGGGGTGGCCGCGGTCAATCAGGGCGGGCGGCGTAAGGGTGCCGCGTGTGTCTATCTGGAGCCGTGGCACCCGGACATCGAGGAATTCCTGGATCTGCGGGACAACACCGGGGAGGACTCCCGGCGTACGCACAATCTCAATCTGGCGAACTGGATCCCGGATGAGTTCATGCGCCGGGTCGAGGCCGACGGCGACTGGTCGCTGATCGATCCGTCCGACGCGCCCGAGCTTCCCGATCTGTTCGGCGACGAGTTCGATCTCGCTTATCGGGCCGCGGAGAAGAACGCTGTCAAGACCGTCAAGGCCCGCGACCTGTACGGGCGGATGATGCGCACCCTCGCGCAGACCGGCAACGGCTGGATGACGTTCAAGGACCCGTCGAACCGCCTGTCGAACCAGACGGGCAAGCCGGGCAACACCATTCATCTGTCGAACCTGTGCACCGAGATCCTCGAGGTCAACACCGACGACGAAACCGCGGTCTGCAACCTCGGCTCGATCAACCTCGGTGCCCATCTGCGCGACGGTGACATCGATTGGGAAAAGCTGCGGGCAACCGTACGCACAGCAGTTGTCTTTCTGGACCGGGTCATCGACATCAACTACTACCCGGCGGAGCAGGCGGCGGCGTCGAACCCGCGCTGGCGTCCCGTCGGCCTGGGGCTGATGGGGCTGCAGGACGCGTTCTTCATGCTCGGCCTGCCGTTCGACTCCGCGGCGGCGAAAGAGCTGTCCACCCGCGTGCAGGAGGACATCTACCTGACCGCGCTGGAGGCGTCGGCCGGCCTCGCCGAGCAGTTCGGGCCGCACCCTTCGTACCAGGAGACCCGTGCCGCCGGCGGTGATCTGCACCCCGACCTGTGGGGTGCGGCCGTCAGCCAGACCGAGCGCTGGGCGACTTTGAAAGAGCGTGTCGCAACGACCGGACTGCGCAACTCCCTGCTGATCGCGATCGCGCCGACGGCGACCATCGCGTCGATCGCCGGCTGTTACGAGTGCATCGAGCCGCAGGTGTCGAACCTGTTCAAGCGCGAAACGATGTCCGGCGAATTCCTGCAGATCAATACCTATCTGGTACGCGAACTGAAAGCCCGTGGCCTCTGGACCGCACCCGTTCGCGAGCAGATCCGGCGCGCCGAAGGATCCGTGCAGGGCATCACCGAACTTCCCGCCGACATCCGCGAACTGTTCCGTACCGCGTGGGAACTGCCGCAGAAGGCACTCATCGACCTGGCCGCCGCGCGGGCGGCGTTCATCGACCAGTCACAGTCGCTGAACCTGTTCATGAGCGCGCCGACCATCGGCAAGGTCTCCTCGATGTACCTCTACGCCTGGAAAGCCGGCCTGAAAACGACGTACTACCTGCGCTCGCGCCCCGCGACGCGCATTCAACAGGCCACCGTCGCGGTGCTGCCGGCCGTGACGATCGCCCCCCAGGCCGACGCCGACGCCGAAGCCCTGGCCTGTTCCCTGGAAAACCCCGAAAGCTGCGAGGCCTGCCAGTGACCACCATTCCTTCTCAGAGCACCGGCCCGGACAGGCAGCAGATGCTGCTCGACCCCGGCATGGACCTGACGCTGCGCCCGATGCGTTACCCGCATTTCTTCGACCGGTTCAAGGACGCCATCAAGAACACCTGGACCGTGGAGGAGGTCGACCTGCACGGCGACCTCGCCGACCTGGCGAAACTGTCACCCGCCGAGCAGCACCTCGTGTCGCGGCTGGTCGCCTTCTTCGCGACCGGTGACACCATCGTCGCGAACAATCTCGTGCTCAACCTGTACCAGCACGTCAATTCGCCCGAGGGCAGGCTGTACCTGTCGCGGCAGCTGTTCGAGGAAGCCGTACACGTCCAGTTCTATCTGAACCTGCTCGACACGTACGTCCCGGATCTCGCCGAAAGGACGGCTGCCTTTTCGGCGGTGGAGAACATCCCCTCGATCGCGCGCAAGGCCGAATTCTGCTTCAAGTGGATCGACTCGATCTACGAGATGCGCTCGCTGCAGACCCGCGAGGACCGCAGGGCGTTCCTGCTCAACGTGATCTGTTTCGCCGCGTGCATCGAGGGTCTGTTCTTCTACGGCGCCTTCGCGTACGTCTACTTCCTGCGTTCCCGCGGCGTCCTGCAGGGGCTGGCGTCGGGCACCAACTGGGTGTTCCGCGACGAGTCGATGCACATGGCGTTCGCGTTCGACGTGGTCGACACCGTCCGCGCCGAGGAACCCGGCCTGTTCGACGCCGAGATGGAGCAGCAGGTTCGCGACATGCTCGCGGAAGCGGTGGAGTGCGAGGTCCAGTTCGCCGCCGACCTGCTCGACCAGGGCATCAGCGGCATGTCGCTGCCGGACATGCGCGAATACCTGCAACACGTCGCCGACCGGCGGCTGGCGGTGCTCGGGATCGAGCCGATGTACGGCAGCGGGAACCCGTTCGCGTTCATGGAACTGCAGGACGTCCAGGAGCTGTCGAACTTCTTCGAGCGGCGCGTGTCCGCGTACCAGGTGGGAGTGACCGGAAGCGTCTCCTTCGACGACGACTTCTGAGGTCTGCGGCCCGGCCCGGCTGTGGCGTTCAGCGTCACGGCCGGGTTGCCGATCAGGAGTAGGTGAGCATCGTGCAGAACCGGTCGCCGCGGCGCCGATGGACCGGTGTGGTGCTCGTGGTGCTGGTGCTGCTGGCGGGTTCCGCGGTGTCGCTGGCGGCCTTTGTGGCGGTGGAGGCCGGTGAGGACCGGTACGCCGGTCAGGTGATGGACCGGTACGCCGACGACATGGCCGAGACGGTCACCGATCGGGTCGCCCGCTACGGCGCCACCCTGAGCGACCTCGCGTACGCCGTGGGAGCCCAGTCCGGCCTGCGCCGCGACGCGTTCACCCGGATCAGCGCCGGGCTCGACGCGACGCGGCTGCCCGGTGCCACCGCCGTCGGTTTCGTGGTGCCGGTCGCCACCGATCAGATCGCGGCGGCGCAGCTGCTGTGGCGTGCGCGTGGGGCGACGGGGCTGACGCTCGCTCCGACGTCCGGCACGTCGTCCCACGAGTTCGTCATCTATGAGAAGGCGTTCGACGACCAGCAGAAAATGCAGGGTACCGATCTCGCGATCAGCCCGGCCCTGACGACCGTACTGTCCGTGGCCCGGCACAGCGGCTCGCTCGCGATGAGCCCCGGATATCAGCTGCTGCGCGACCGGTGGAGGAGCCCCGAGGAGCGCCAGACCTCGGCGGTGCTGGCCGCACCGGTCTACACCGGCCTGGGCTCCACGGCCCCGGACGAGTTCGAGGGCTGGGTGGTCATGGGCCTGCGCGGGCAGGACTACCTGGCGCAGGCCCTGCTCAGCCAGGGCGATGACGCGGTGGACGTCACCGTCACCGACGTGGCCGGCACCGTCATCGCGTCCGTCTCACCCGGCACCCGGCTGGGGGATGTCTCGCTGGCCCGGCAGCAGACCGTCACCGTCGGGCAACGCCGCTGGCAGCTCGCGATGTGGCCCACGACCCGCCTGCTCACCACGACCGACCGGGGGCTGAGCCGGCTCACCCTGGCCGCCGGTGCGGCGCTGTCGGTGATGCTCGCCGCGATGACCGGGATCCTGGCCGGCAGCCGCAACCGCGCGCTGGAACACGTCGACCGGGCCACCAGCGAGCTGCGGGACGACATCACCCGGCGCGAGCTGGTCGAGGCGCGGCTGCTGGAGCGCGAGGAGCAGCTGCAGGAGCTCGCGTTCCACGACCCGCTCACCGGGCTGGCCAACCGGCTGCTCTTCTACGACCGCCTCACCCAGGCCCTGGCCAACCACGTGCGCGGCAACCGTACGTTCGCCGTGCTCTTCATCGACCTCGACGGCTTCAAACAGGTCAACGACCAGCGGGGTCACACCGCGGGCGACACCGTGCTGCGCGTCGTCGCCGCCCGCCTGCGCACCGGGTTGCGCGCCGGCGACACAGTGGCCCGGTTCGGCGGCGACGAGTTCGCCATCATCATCGAGAGCCTGACGGGCATCGCCGACGCCCGGCCCACCGCCGAACGCGTCATCGGCGTGGTCCAGGAACCGATCGACATCGACGGTCTCCCGGCGAGGGTGTCCGCCAGTGTCGGTATCGCGGTCAACCACCCCGGCGCGAGCGCCGACGACATCATCCGTGAGGCCGACGCCGCGATGTACACCGCCAAGACCGGCGGGAAGAACCAGTACGCCGAGGCCGTTTAGGGCGGTTCGCAACCTGGTGATGATGTCCTGAGCGGTATGACGCCATCGCAAGGGGCCACCGGCTGGCTGCGCTCGCTCAGGGACCGCCGGGTCGGCACCAAGATCATGATCGCGGTAGGGCTGGTCGCGGTCTTCAGCGTCTTCGACGGCCTGTACGCCATCCGCAGCCTCGGTGCCACGAACGACCAGGTCAAGACGGTGTACGGGCACAGCGTGGAGCTCGACACCATAGGGGAACTGCGCAGTGCGGTGAACCGGACCTGGCTCGCGGCCGACGACTACTTCCTCGCCGAGGACGACGCCGGGCGCACCACGGCCGACACGGCGCTCACCGCCGCCCGGGCCGACGTCGGCACCAGCGCGGCCGCGTACAGGACGTATCAGCTCGGCACCGAGGCGACGAGCACGATCAGCGCGTTCGACACCACCTGGGCACAGTATCTGGCCCTGCTGCAGGACCAGCTGATGCCGCTGGCCGACAAGGAGGACGCGACGGCGCTCAACACGCTGCGGGCGGGCACCCAGGCGGCGCTGCTGACCACGGTCCGGCAGCAGTTGAGCACCCTGTCCACGATCACCGTGACGGCGGCGAGCCACCAGGAGAGCACGGCGGAGAGCCGCTACCAGTCCACCCGTACCTGGGTGATCATCATGTTGGTGGTCAGTGCCCTGGCCGGAGTGGCCCTCGCGTTCGGGATCAGCCTGCTGATCGTGCGGCCGCTGGCCCGGTGCGTGCGTACGCTGACCGCGATCGGTGGCGGCGACCTCACCGCCCGGGTCGAGGTGGAGAGCCGCGACGAGATCGGGCAGCTCGCCGGCACGCTGAACGGGACGGGCGAGGCGATGGCGGACATGGTCCGCAAGGTGGGGGAGAGCGCCGACCTGCTGGCCTCGGCGTCCGAGGAGCTGTCCTCGGTTTCCTCGGAGCTGTCGGCGTCGGCCGAGGAGACATCCACGCAGGTGAGCACGGTCTCGGAGGCCGCCGGCCAGGTGTCGCAGAGCGTGCAGGCGGTTGCGGCGGGCGCGGACCAGATGGGCGTGTCGATCAGGGAGATCGCCACCAACGCGGGCGAGGCCGCGGGGGTCGCCGCGGAGGCTGCCCGCACCGCCCAGGCCACCAACGCGAGCGTCACGAAGCTCGGCGACGCCTCCACCCAGATCGGCACGGTCGTCGCGTTGATCACCGCGATCGCCCAGCAGACGAACCTGCTCGCCCTGAACGCGACCATCGAGGCGGCCCGGGCGGGCGCGGCCGGTAAGGGGTTCGCCGTGGTCGCCTCCGAGGTCAAGGATCTGGCCCAGGAGACCGCGAAGGCCACCGAGGAGATCTCCGCCCAGGTCGCCGCGATCCAGGCGGAGACCGGCTCGGCCGTGCACGCGATCGGCGAGATCGCCACGGTGATCAACACGATCAACGACTACACCACCACGATCGCCGCTGCGGTCGAGGAACAGACCGCCACGACCGGGGAGATCGCTCGCAGTGTCGGGAGTGCCGCTGAGGGCGCGGCGAGCATCTTCGAGAACATCACCGGCGTCTCCCAGGCGGCCGGCCAGGTCACCGCGGGCGCCAGCGACACCCAGCAGACCTCGGGCGAGCTGGCCCGGATGGCCAGCAGCCTCAGCGCCACCATCGCCGCCTACAAGGTGTGACGCAACGTCTCGAAGATCTCCTCCGCGTCCTGCACGGTGGTCCGCCAGTTGCTGAACGCCGCGCGGATCCCGGGCTGCCCGTCGTACACGGTCGGTGTCAGAAACGTCCGGCCCGTTGCGGTGACGGCTCGCAGGGCAGCCGGCACATCGCCTTCGATGGCGAAACACACGACGTTCATCCGCACCGGGGCCAGTAACCGCACGCCGGGCACAGTGCCGAGCAGCTCACCGAGCCTCCGGGCCGCGGCTGTGTTGCGCTCAACGATCTCCCGATGCCCATTCGCACCGTACGCGGTGAGCGCGAACCAGGCCGGAAGTGCTCGGAAACGCCGCGAGTTCTCCGGGGTGAGGTGCATGAAGTCCGGGTTCTCGCCGGGGTCGCCGAGGTACGCGGCGGCGTTGCGGAACACCGCCACCTGCAGGTCGGGGCGGCGGGTGAACTGGACCGCGGCGTCGTACGGGACGTTGAGCCATTTGTGCAGGTCGGCGCAGACCGAGTCGGCCTCGTCCAGCCCGTCCAACAGGGGTGCGTGCTCGCGGGACAGTGCGGCGAACAATCCGAACGCGCCGTCCACGTGCAGCCAGAACGGGTAGCGCTGCCTGAGATCGGCGATCGCGCGCAGGTCGTCGAAGTCCACGGTGTTCACGGTTCCGGCGTTGGCGACGACGATCGCGGGTCCCTCGGCGAGGGCCGCTTCCAGCGCCGCGAGGTCGACAGCTTCGCGTCCGGGCAGCGTCGGCAGGACCCGCACCTGGTTGCGGCCGACGCCGAGCATCGAGGTGGCCTTGACGATGCTGGAGTGCGGCGTGCCGGACAGCACCCGAAGCGGTGGCACGTTCCGCAGGCCGTCCTCGGCGGCGTCGGCCCCGTACTGCTCGCCGTACCACTGGCGGCCCAGCGCCAGGCCTACGAAGTTCGACATCGTCGCGCCGGTGACGAAGCTGCCGCTGAACGTGCCGGGCAGGCCGAACAGGTCGCGCAGCCAGCGGACGGTCTCCCGTTCCAGGTCCGGCGCCGCGGAGCCGGCACCCGAGGAGAGGTTCTGGTCCAGCGCGCTGGTGAGCCAGTCACCGGCGACCGCGGCGGGGGTGGCGCCACCGGTGACGAACCCGAGGTAGCGCGGGCCGGCGCTGCCCGACATCCGGTCCTGCCAGCGCTCGGCGAAGCGGTCCAGCGCGCCATCGAGGCCGGCGCCCTGCTGGGGCAGTGTTTCCGGTGACGGCGGCTCACCGGGCAGGGCGACCGGGCGGTCGTCGAGCGAGGCCAGGACCTTGACGGCCTGATCGCGTACGGCGGTCAGCAGGTCGGGGAAGCGGGCCAGGTCGCCGGCCAGGATGGGGTCCATGTGATCACGCTAGGGAGCGTCACCGCGAAACGATCGGGCCAATCGTGAACCTCTGGCCGTGGACTTTTCATCCAGGTGCTAGACATTTACTATGAGGGAGTGAGTGCGGATGCGATTCTTACGGCGTTACTGCCGGTGATCGACGGGCTGGCGGCGACGTTCGGGCCGACCTGCGAGGTGGTGCTGCACGACTACCGGCGGGGGGAGCAGTCGGTGGTGGCGGTCTCCGGCAAGGTCACCGGGCGTAAACCCGGCGGGGCGCTGAGCGAGATCGGGCTCGCTGTGCTCGCCCAGGGTGATGCCGCGGCCAACGACATCAACTACCTGACGCGTACGCAGGAGGGGCGGATCGTGAAATCGTCGACCATGCCCCTGCGCGACGAGACCGGTCACGTCTTCGGCGCACTCTGCGTCAACATCGACGTCACCGCCCTGCGCCAGGCCGGTGACCTGCTGACGGCGCTGGCCGGATCGCCGTCCGCCCCGATCCCGGCCACCACGTTCAGCGACGACTTCGACGACGTGGTCGACGCGCGGATCCGGGCCGAGGAAGCGTTCCGGGGCAAACCCGCCGCCAGCCTCACCCGCCCGGAAAGACTCACGCTGCTGCAGGCTCTGGACCGGCGCGGCATCTTCACCGTACGCAACGCGGTGCCCCGGGTCGCCGAACGCCTCGGGATCTCCCGCTCCGCGATGTACGCCGACCTGGCCGACTGCCGCCGGCCCCCGTCTGATGAGGATGCTGAATCATGAGGCTGAGCTGCGCTTCCTGCGGACGGACGTACGCGCTGAGCGACCTCGTCTGGCGCTGCGCGGACTGTCACGGGGTGCTCGACCTGACCGGGTTCACGCCGGTCATGCCCCCGCCCGGCGAGCTGGCGCTGCGGCGGCCCAGCCTGTGGCGCTACGCCGAGGCCCTGCCGATCGCCGAACCACCCGAGATCACCCTGGGCGAGGGACTGTCCCCGCTGGTCAGCGCCCCGGGGCGGCCCGGCGTCCAGCTCAAGGTCGACTATCTGATGCCGACCGGCTCCTTCAAGGACCGCGGCGCCGTCCTGCTGGTCGCCCTCGCCGCGAGCCTCGGCGTCACCCGGCTCCTGGCCGACAGCAGCGGCAACGCGGGAACTGCCGTTGCCGCTTACGCTGCCCGGGCCGGGATCGGATGCGACGTCTACGTTCCGGAAAGTACTTCGGCGGGGAAAGTCGCGCAGCTCCGGGCGTACGGTGCGGAGGTTTGTGAAATCCCCGGAAGCCGTGAGGACACCGCCGAGGCTGCCGCCCGCGCCGCCGATGTGCCTGGCATTTTTTATGCCAGTCACGTTTACCATCCGTTCTTTCTGCAGGGCACCAAGACCTACGTCCTGGAATTGTGGGAGCAGTCGGGCGGCCGGTTACCGGAAACGCTGGTGCTGCCCGTCGGGAATGGCACGCTGGTGCTCGGCGCCTATCTCGGCTGTGTGGAACTGCTCGCCCAGGGGCTCATCGACAGGCTTCCACGCATCGTCGCGGTGCAGGCCGCCGGGTGTGCGCCGCTCGCCACCGCGTTCACCGACGGCCTTTCCGGCCCGGCTGACATCACCCCTTCGGGCACGGTCGCGGAAGGCATAGCGATCGCCCGCCCGGCCCGCGGCGCGCAGATCCTTTCCGCCGTACGCGAAACCGGCGGCTCGATCGTCACCGTCACCGACGACCAGGTCCATTCCGCGCACACGGAGCTGGCCCGCGCCGGCCTCTATGTCGAACCGACGTCGGCCGTGTGCTGGGCGGCGATCACTTCGTCCGGCCTGGAGAATGCCGTAGCGCCCCTGTGCGGCAGCGGCCTCAAATCGAAACCTCCAGCCTGACCTTGTCGGAATCCCCGGTTTGGCTCAGGTCGAATACCGCCGGCCTGACCCCGGTCGAAGCCGCTGGCCTGGCGCAGGTCGAACCCCCGGCCTGACTCAGATCGACCCCCCGGCCTGACCTTGTCGGAATCCCCGGCTTGGCTCAGGTCGAATACCGCCGGTCTGACCCCGGTCGAAACCGCTGGCCTGACTCAAGTCGACCCCCGGCCCTGCTTGGCCGAAACCGACGGCTTGACTCACATCGAAACCGCCGGCCTGACGTTGCCGCTAATCGGTGGGGGTGAGCTGTGCGAGCATGGCGCGCAGGGCTGAGTCGAACAGGGCCGGGCTGTCGGCCATCGGCGGCGGGAACTGGCCGTTGAGGTCGAGCGAGATGGCGCCGTGCATGACGGAGTAGCACCACATCGAACCGGCCAGGGCGCCCGCGGGTAGCTCCTGGCCGGTGTGCTCCGCCCAGACCCGCATCGACTCGCGGAGCTTGTCGTCGAGGGTGCGGTCGAGCCGGTCCACATCGATCAGGCCGCCGGCGACGGCGTCGGCGGTGAGCTGAATGAGAATCCCGAACGAACGGCCCGCCGCGGCATACGTCTCGGGCGTGCCGTTGTAGTCGGGCAGTGACGTCGAGAAGATCAGGGCCCACTCGGTGCGGTGACTCATGGCCCAGCCGCGATACGTGTGCGCGACCGCCATGAACACCTCGAAGGCGTTCTGCCCCGCGGCACCCGCGCGGACATATGTCTCGTTGACCTGCTCGCCGAGCGACTCGTAGGCATCAACGATCAGCGCGGTCAGCAGATCGTTGCGGCTCGCGAAGTAGCGGTAGAGCGCCGACGGTGCCATGCCCATCTCGCGCGCGACGTGACGCAGCGACAGGACCGCGGGGCCGGACTCCCGCATCGCCGCCCAGGCGTGAGCCTTGATCTCCGCCTCGGTCTCCGCCCGCCGCCGGTGCCGATGCGTCGTCATCTCCGCCATCACGCCACCCTATCGCAAAGTGAACACTGTTCTCTATGTGAGCACCCGTCTTGACGAGCAGCGCTCACCATGTGAACACTGTTCTCGTTGCGATCAGTGATCGCACAACGGTCGGCCGGTCTATCGAGGGGTGCCACATGAGCTTTTTCGTCCGAAGAGGGCGCCTTGTCCTCGTCATTTCAGCGGCGGCCCTCGTCGTGATGGCGTTCCTGGCGAGCGGCGCGTTCAGCGCGTTGAAGAGCGGAGGCTTCGACGACCCGCAGTCGGACTCCAGCAGGGCGGCGGCGCTGCTCAACCGCGACTTCGGCGGCCAGACGAACCTGCTGCTGCTGGTCGCCCCGGCCAACGGCGCAGCCCTGGACTCTCCGCCGGTGACCGCCCTGGCCCGGCAGATCACAACCGGCCTCGCCGCACGAGGTGACGTCGAATCGATCAGCTCCTACTGGGACGCGCAAGCTGCCGCGTCGAAGGGTGGGGACGGGCAGGCCGGCGGGTCGAAGGGCGAAGACGGGCAGGCCGCTGCGTCGAAGGGCGAGGGCGGGCAGGCTGCTGCGTTGAAGGGTGAGGACGGGCGCTCGGCGCTGATCACCATGCATGTGAGCGGGGACGAGGCCGCGAGTGCGGAGGCGGCGAAGGCGATCGTCGCGGCGTACGCGAAGCGGGATGGTCCGGCAGAGGTCCGGGCGGGAGGTCAGCTCGGGGTCGGCGGGGACATCGGTGATCAGCTTGCCAGGAGCCTCGCGATTGCGGAGGGCATCGCCGTGCCTGTCACGCTGGTTCTGCTGATCCTCGCGTTCGGTAGCCTGCTGTCCGCGCTGCTGCCGCTGGTCATCGGGATCATCGCCGTCGCGGGTACGTTCGCCGAGCTTGCCGTCCTGGGCCGGCTCACCGACGTCTCGCTGTACTCGGTGAACCTGACGACCGCGCTCGGGCTGGGGCTCGCCGTCGACTATTCGCTGCTCATGGTGAACCGGTTCCGGGAGGAGCTGCGGCGCGGCGCCGACGTCGAGAGCGCTGTCGCCACCACGGTGCGCACCGCCGGCCGTACGATCGTGTTCTCCTCCGCGACCGTGGCCGTCGCTCTCGCCGCGATGCTCCTCTTCCCGGTCTACTTTCTCCGGTCCTTCGCGTACGCGGGGATCGGTGTCGTGGTGATCGCCATGATCGCCACCCTGACGACGTTGCCCGCGCTGCTCGCCGTTCTCGGCACCCGCCTCGCGCCCCGCCGCGCAGCCAGCGACGAGAGCGCGTTCTGGCGCCGCGTCGCCACCGCCGTCATGCGCAGGCCCGTCGCGATCGCGTTGCCCGTCATGGCCGCGCTGCTGTTCCTCGGCACGCCCGTCCTGCACATCGCCTTCGGTACGCCGGACGACCGTGTCCTGCACAGTTCCGTCCCCAGCCGTCAGGTCGGTGACGTGCTCCGGGCGGACTACAGCGCCGCCGCCACCTCTACCGTCGACGTGCTCGTCACCGGCACCGCCCCCGCTGCTGTCGCCGGCGCCGCCCCAGCTGGGTTCGCCTCCGACGTCGCCGGCAAAGCCCCGGCTGCTTTTGCCGCGGAGGTCGCCGCCCTGCCCGGCGTGGCCGGCACCCGCGCGCCCCGCACCGCGAACGGCACGACCTACCTCGCTGTCACCGCCCGAGGCGATGACGAATCCCTGGTCCGGGCGATCCGCGCGCTACCCGCCCCCGCCGGCACGACGGTTCTCGTGGGCGGTGCCGCCGCGGCGCTGATCGACGGTAACGACGCCATCATCGGCACGCTGCCGTGGGCCGCCCTGTGGATAGCGCTGACCACGCTGATCCTGCTGTTCCTGTTCACGGGCAGCGTCGTCCTGCCGGTGAAAGCCCTCGTACTCAACGTCCTGTCGCTCTCCGCAGTCTTCGGCGTGCTCGTCTGGATCTTCCAGGACGGCCACCTGTCCGGACTGCTGGGCTTCACCGCCATGCCCGTCAACACCGCGATGATCGTGCTCATGTTCTGCATCGCGTTCGGCCTCTCGATGGACTACGAGGTCTTCCTGCTCGCCCGCATCAAGGAAGCCCACGACCACGGCGCCGGCACCGTCGACGCCGTAGCCACCGGTCTGGCCCGGACCGGGCGCATCGTCACCACCGCCGCCGCCCTGCTGGCCATCACCTTCTTCGCCTTCGGCACCGCCCAGGTCAGCTTCATCCAGCTCTTCGGCATCGGCACCGGCATCGCCATCGTCCTGGACGCGACCATCATCCGCGGGCTGCTCGTCCCGGCGTTCATGCGCGTCGCCGGCGACCTCAACTGGTGGGCCCCCGCACCCCTGCGCCGCCTGCACGACCGGATCGGCCTCACCGAGAAGGACGAACCCGCCCCCGCTGCCCTCGTCCCGGCCTGACCGGCGCGCCCAGGGTTCGGGTGGCCTGCGCGCCGCGGCTCGGCCTGATCGGCGCGCCCAGGGTTCGGGTGGCCTGCGCGCCGCGGCTCGGCCTGACCGGCGCGCCCGGGGTTCGGGTGGCGGGCGTGCAGCGGTCCGGGCGTGCAGTGGTCCGGGTGGGTGGCGGCTCGGGTGGGTGGTAGGGGAGGCGGGCGGGCGTCCGGCACTTTGGGGGGCGCGCCGGACGTCCGCCCGTACCGGATAGGGAAGCAGGGTGCCGCGAAAGCTGAGCGAAACAGTCATGACATCTGTCATCGGTCGGCCGTGTGTGATGGCACAGGCGTGCGCGGGCTGATGTCCTTATCGTCATACCCATGGATGCCACAGACTCCCCGCTCTTCACCCGTCGCGACGGTTCGGCCTGGTTCGTCAATGTGCTCGGCGGTCTCAAGCGTGGTGGTGCGTGGAGGATGCCGCGGGACATGTGGTTCGTGAGCCTGATCGGTGGCGCGAACCTCGATCTGACCGCCGCCGAGCTGCCCGAGCGCCCGGTGCTGTCCAAGGTGTCACTCGTGGGCGGGGTGTCGCTGGTGCTGCCGCAGGACGTCGCCGTCGAGGTGGAGGGCTTCCGTCTTTTCGGCGGGGTCCGGGTCCAGGCAGGCACCGTGGCCGCCACTCGCACGCTGAAGATTCGTGAGTACAGCGTTGCGGGCGGCGTGCACGTGCGGCGGGGCTAGAACGCGCAACCCAGCCGCCACCGGGCGAGAGAGCCGGTGGGGGCGATGTCAGACCGTGGCGGACTCGCCGTGGGGGAGGATGTCGAGGGGGATGCCGGTCAGGCCGTCGGCGCCGAGGAACATGCGGGCGGAGTTCTGGCCGAGCTCGCTGAGCATCAGCTCGTGGACCTGGATCATCCGGGAGGGCTTGACCGCGCGGGCGAAGTCGGCCGCCTCGCCGAACTTCGTCCACGGGCCGCTCGTCGGCAGGAGCAGCGTCTCGACCGGCGCGTCGGGGACCGCATACGAGTCGCCGGGGTGGAAGACGCGGCCGTCGATCAGGTAGCCGACGTTGTCGACCAGCGGGACGTCGTTGTGGATCAGGGCGTGGCGCTCGCCGTGCACCGCGATGGTGAAGCCCGCCGCGTCGAGCTGGTCGCCGGCGTGCACCACGCTGACCTGGCCGTCGCGCTCGCCGAGCGTCTCCTGGACCGCGGCCGGCCCGTAGACGCGCAGGCCGGGGCGGCGGTCGAGCTCCAGCTTCAGCGCGGCCTCGTCGAAGTGGTCGAAGTGCTCGTGGGTCACGAGGACCGCGTCCGCGGCGGCGATCAGCTCCGCGGCGTTCGGCGTGAACGTTCCGGGGTCGATCAGCAGGGTCCGGTCACCGTCGGTGAATGTGACGCACGCGTGGGCGTACTTGGTGAGGCGCATGTGGATCTCCTTCTGGGTCTAGATCATTTCTACACACGGGCGGGAGCGCGCATGCCATCCGGCGGTGATGTGCTGCCCTTCGCCACCGGCAAAGGCCCGTCGCCACTGGATAAAGTCTTTGTACAGCCGCGTTGTACATTCACAACTATACAGCTGCGTTGTATAGTTGTCTCATGGCGTCGGACACACCCGCGGATGAGGACCTAGCCGAGCTGCTCAGGCAGGCGATCGGCCGGTTCGTGCGCACCACCAGGTCGCACGCGGACACGCTGCCGCCGGCCCAGGCCACCGCGCTGGGCGCCCTGGACCACGGGGGTCCGCGGACCATTGCCCAGCTGGCGGCGGCCCGGGGAGTGAAACATCAGAGCATGAGTCGTACGGTCGGGGAGCTCGAGACCCTCGGCCTGGTGGCCCGCGAGCCGAGCCCGAGCGACGGCCGGGCCTTCGTCATCACGCTCACCACGGCCGGTGCCACCGCGCTCGACGCCGACCGCGAGGCGCGACGGCACTGGGTGGCAGGTGCCATTGCGACCCGGCTGAGCCCTGCGGAGCGTGAGATCCTGCACGCCGTGCCGGCCCTGCTGGACCGCCTCTCGGCATCCGGCGAAAGTGCCTTGCCCGCGCTCGTCAACCGCCTCTTGGCGCCGAAAGAGGGTCGCGCGCAGCCGGGGAACGCCGCGCCGGTCCTCGGGCACGACTCGGCCGGGAATGGCGGAGGTGGAGTGGAGGCCGCGGCGGGTGGGAGCTCAGCGCCGCCGGTGAGGAACTGAGCGGGGTCAGTCCGTGGTGGAGGAGACCGGGACCGCGGAGTGGGTCGTGGCCGGGGGGTCCACCGGGTCGGTCGACGGTTCGGGGGTGTTGGTCGGCTCGTCGGTGGGGGTCGGGCTGGTGGTCGGGGTCGGGATGGGCGGCGAGGGTTTCGGTGTCGCCGTCGGGGAGCTGGTGGGGGTGTGGCCGGGGGTCGTCGGTGTTGCTGAGGGGGTCTTGGCCGGTGAGGTCCGGGGCGGGGTGTGCGGGGCCTTCGTCGGTGTCGTGGACGGGGCGGCCGGGGATGTCGTCGCGCGGGTGGTCTCGACCGGGTCTTTGATGGGGCGCCAGTCCGTTGCGCCGGTGGTGGTGGGGGTGGCGCTGCTCGGCGCGGCGGAGGGTGACGGGGCCGCGGTGTGGGGGTGCGGTGTCGGGGCGACCGCGGGGATGCCCGCGCCGCCGGCCGCCGCTGCCTCGGCCTGGCGGCCGCCGGGGGTGGAGGCGCCGTTCACCAGCTGCAGGCCGAAGATGCTGACGACTGCGGCGGCCACGGCGACCGAGGCCATGATCGCCTCGCGGCGGCGGGAGCGGCTGCGGGAACCCGAGGCCGGGTAACCCGAGGCCGGGTAACCCAAGGCCGGGGAACCGGCCGTAGCGCCGGCACCAGCAACAACAAACTCGCGAGCAGCAGCGCCGCCAGGACTGGAGCCGGAACGAGGGGCAGCAGCGCCGCCAAGACCGGTGCCGGAACGAGGAGCGGCAGCGCCGCCAAGACCGGTGCCGGAACGAGGAGCGGCAGCGCCGCCGGGACCAGAGCCGGAACGAGGAGCGGCAGCGCCGCCGGGACCAGAGCCGGAACGAGAAGCGGCAGCGCCGCCGGGACCGGAAGCGGAACGAGAAGCGGTAGCGCCACTAAGACCGGTGCGGGCACTGCGAGCAGTGGCGCCGCCAAGACCGGTGCCGGCACCGACAGTGGAGCCGGGCCGGGAGCGCTGGGAGCGGGTGCCGGGCAGCAGGACGGAGCCGGCGATCGCGGGGCGGACGGTCGGCATGAGGCCGGCGGTGCGGCGCAGGGTTTCGGCGGCGTGGGCGGCGGTGGGGCGGCGAGCGGGGTCTTCGGAGGTGCAGGCTTCGTAGAGCCTGATGATGTCGCGGGGCAGGCCGGGGATGCGGGGCAGGCGGGGGGTGCGCTGGTCGTGGCGCAGGGCGAGGATCTCGCCGACGGTCTGGCCGGGCCAGGCGGGGGTGCCGGCGAGGCATTCGAACAGGAGCAGGCCGAGGCCGTAGACGTCGGCGGCGGGGAAGGTCGGCTCGCCGCGGAGCTGCTCGGGGGCGAGGCTGGCGGGGGTGCCCCAGAGGCGGCCGTGGGTGTCGACGCTGTTCTGGCCGGCGACGGCGGCGATGCCGAAGTCGACGACCTTGACGCCGGTGGGGGTGAGCATGACGTTGCGGGGCTTGACGTCGCGGTGCACGAGGTTGCGCTCGTGGGCTGCGGCGAGGGCGGCGGCGGTGGCGGCGCAGATCTCGGCGGCACGGTGCCAGTCGAGGGCGCCCGTGCGGGCCAGCTCGTCGGCGAGGGTGTCGCCGTCGAGGAACTCCATGACCAGGTAGGGGACGCGCTCGGTGCCTTCGAGGGCCTCGCCGTAGTCGTAGACGCGGGCCACGTTGGGGTGGTTGAGGCCGGCTGCCGTGCGGGCCTCGCGCAGGACGTCGATGGAGGGCTCGTTGCCCTCGGCGCGGTAGGACGAGAACAGCTTGATCGCGACCCGGCGTTTGAGGGTGCGGTCCCAGCCGCGGTGCACGACCGCGCTTCCGCCGCGCCCGACGGCCTCTTCCACCCGGTAGCGCCCCGCGAGCGTTCGCACCCGTGACCCCCCAGTGGCCGCCGTCGATCCGCCACGGTTACTCTCCGTGTCGGCTCCGTCGTGCGGGAAATCGCGCACGGTGGATGGCACGCATACTAGCGGACCTGGGGAATCAACGAACAGTGCCGGGAATCGATCCGGCCGTCCGCCCTCTCACACTGTGTGACCGGTCACAACGGGGAACCTACGGCGGTGGGTGCGGTGTACTCAGCGACGAGGGTGGCGCAGATCTGGTCGATCCGGGCGTATTCCGCACGGATCGCGGGCATGGTTTCTTCAGAGGTGGGAAGCTCCGACCCGGACCGGGCCGCCGACTCGACCGCCCCGAGCAGGTCCGCGAGGGCGGTGATGCCGAGGTTGCCGGCGGTTCCCTTCAGCGCGTGGGCCGTGGAACGGACGGTTTCCCCGTCGCCGGCGACCAGCGCGGCCTCGAGCGCGTCGATGACGGCCGGGGTCTTGGCGGTGAAGGACGTCAGCATCCCGGCGAGCATGACGCGTTCGGCCTCGGTGGGGTCGGGGTCGGTGATGTCGGCGAACCGGGCCCTGATCAGGGCCGCGCGGTCGTCCCCGACGGGCAGCAGACCCTGGCGGACCGCTTCCTCGACGTCGCGACCCGCGGTCACCCGGGCGAGGGCCTGGGCTATGTCATCCAACCGTACGGGCTTGGCGAGGTAGTCGTTCATGCCCGCCAGATGGCACGCGGTCCGGTCCTCGATGAGCACGCTGGCGGTCATGGCGATGATGTACGGCTGCCGCCCGGCGGGCAGCTCGGCGCGGATCACCCGGGTCGCCTCGAGCCCGTCGAGCACTGGCATCTGGATGTCCATGAGCACGACGTCGTACGGTGCCTGCTGAATCGCCTGCACGGCTTCGCGGCCGTCGGCGACGGTGTGCACGCGGTGACCGAGCTTGGCGAGCATGTGCTGGGCGACCTGCTGGTTGACGTGGTTGTCCTCGGCGAGCAGGATCCGCAGCGACCGCTGGTGGGGCGCCGGGGTGCCGGTGGACGGCGTCCAGGCGGCGGCGGGTTCGGCGGGCAGGAGCAACCTGACCAGGGTGGTGTGCAGCGTGCTGGCGCGGGTGGGCTTGGTGAGGACCGCGTCGAACAGCTCGCGCTGACCGGGCTCGGGCTGCCACGTGATGCTGCTCGTGAGCAGGAGCGGCAGGTCGGCCGTGGCGGGGGCGTCACGCAGCGCGGCGGCGAGTTCGAGGCCGCTGAGTCCCGGCATGTGCATGTCGAGGATCGCGCAGTCGAATTCCTCCCCGGCTTCGATGTGCGCGAGGGCGTCCCGTCCGGACGCGGCGACCGTACAGTCCATTCCCCAACCGGCCAGCTGGCGCTGGAGAACCGCGCGGTTGGTGCTGTTGTCATCCACGACCAGGGCGGACCGGCCGATGAGCCGCAGCTCGGAGCGGTCGGAATCGGTCACGTTCTGAGGGCACGCCCGCAGCTGGGCGGTGACGGTGAACGTGGAACCGACGTTCTGCTCGCTGGTGACGGTGATGTCGCCGCCCATGGCGCGGGCCAGCCGGCGGCTGATGGCCAGGCCCAGCCCGGTGCCGCCGTAGATCCGCGTCGTCGACGCGTCGACCTGCACGAACGGTCGGAACAACCCGTCGACCTTGTCCTCGGGGATGCCGATCCCGGTGTCCCGCACGGCGATGGTGACCAGCAGCCGGTCGTCGGCCGCCGCCTCGGCGGAGACGGTCTCGGCGGACAGGGTCGCGGAGGAGACAGCCTCGGCGGACACGGTCGCGACCACCTCGCCGCGGTCGGTGAACTTCACGGCATTGGAGAGCAGGTTGATCACGATCTGCCGCAGCCGGGTCGCGTCGCCGCGCAGCACCGGCGGGCAGCTCGGGTGGACGTCGCCGACGATGTCGATCTTCTTCTTGCCGGCCGGCACCGCCATCAGCGCCAGCGAGCTGTCCAGGAACTCCCGGACCTCGAACGAGGCGTCCTCCAGATCCAGCTGATCCGATTCGATCTTCGACCAGTCCAGGATGTCGTTGATGACCACGAGCAGAGATTCACCACTGTCGCGTACGGTCGTCGCGAGCTCCTGCTGTTCCAGCGTCAACTCGGTGTCGAGCAGCAGCCCCGTCATGCCGATCACCGCGTTCATCGGCGTACGGATCTCGTGGCTCATCGTCGCCAGGAACGCCCCCTTGGCCGCACCCGCGTGCACCGCCTGGTTCCGCGCCTCCAGCAGCGCCCGGCTCGAGGCGTTGACCGCCATGGCCATCCGGGCGATCTCGGCCGGCCCGGCCTCGGGGGCGCGCGCCTCCAGGTCACCGGCTGCGACCTCGTCGGCCGCCCGGGTGACCGCGCGCAGCGGCCGGGTGATGCGCAGGGTCAGCCACCAGGCAACCAGCGCGATGAGGACCGCCGCGATGCCGGTGCCCCAGACGATCGTCATCTCCGTCCGCGCGGCATTCTGCGTGCTGAGCGCTTTGCTCCTGTCCAGCCGTCCCATCTCTTCCAGCTGCATCTGGTCGAGCGTGGTCTGGATGTCAACCATGGCGAGGGCGCCGTCGTTCTTGCCGACGACATCTCGCGCTGCGGAGAAGCCGCCCCATCGGCGCAGCGCGATGGTGCGTGCGAGTTCGTCGAGCTTGGCTCTCATCGGCGCCTCGAGCACTCGCAGGCGACTTTCCTGGCTGACCTGGCCACGAATGGAATCGCTCAGCGACTCCTGAATCTTCGGGATCACGAAGATCGCATTCTGATAAGGGGCCAGATAACCCTCGTTGCCGGTGATGATGTAGCCGCGCTGGCCACGCTCGGCGTTCGCGATCTCCACCCGCAACTGCGCGATCCCGTCCAGTACGTCGTGGGATGCCTCTACCGCGTCGCGATCCGTCAGCTGTTGCTCGATGCGCTGATAGGCGCTGGCGCCGAGGGCCACCAGCAGCGTGATGGCGAAGATGTACGCGATCATCAGCGCGCGCCCGATCGGCCAGGCGGCGCGCGGCACCCGCGTCGATGCCTTCGGCCTGACCAATGCCCTGAGGAACACCACAATCACTTATCGGCAGTCGCGCCGAACGGCTTAGCGCGCCGGCTCACCCGGCCGTGATCCGGCCGGGTGAGCAGTGGGGCGGGTGGGTCAGATGAGCCAGCGGTTCTTCTGGACCAGGGGCAACCGGGCCCACACGCGGCCCAGACCCCAGGTGTGACCCGCATAGGTCAGAGCGAGAACCACGCTGGTGACGGCGTAGATGAAGTGGTAGTCGGTGACCGGGTTGCTCGAACCGCTCGGCTCACCGGCGCTGGTGTGCTGGGCGAGCGGGAACTCCGCGAACCACATCATCGCCATCATGAGGACTGCCGCTCCCGCGGCGATACGCAGGCCGACCCCGGCGATCAGGGCGACCCCGATGGCGAGCAGGCCGAGCATGAACGCCCAGTTGGCGAACGTGGTACCGGCGAGACTGTGGAACGTGCCCTGGAACGGGCCGACGTCGACCGAGGACAGGAACCCCTTGGTGGGCGACCCACCGTTGATCCACGCCTTGGCGGACGGGGTCGAGTAGCCGAGGCCGAACAGCTTGTCCAGGAACGCCCACAGGAAGACGAACCCGGTGGCGACCCGCAGGACGGCGAGGGCCCTGGCGGCGGTGGTGCTGAGCATGGCGCCCGGCGCCTCGACCCGCTCGAGCTCGGCGGCGTGGCTGTGTCCGGTGGTGGTCATCGTTGCCTCCTCCTTGATGTCTTGTCACCTCCCACTCTGGCCGGGTCCGGGTCGCCGCACCCGGGCCTGAAGAACCCTCTCGAGGGGGTCCAAAGACCCTTACGGCGAACCCCGCGCCGCTCATAGCGTGGCGGAGAAGGACGAAGACCTGCGGAAGGAAACACCGTGACCACGGTTGCCCCCGACCTGATGCGTGCGCTCGCCGAGCCCGGTGCGGACGACGTCGCCCGGCTGGATGCCTGGTGGCGGGCTGCCAACTATCTGACCATCGGGCAGATCTATCTGCGGGACAATCCGCTGCTGCACCGGCCGCTCACCGCCGCCGACATCAAGCCGCGGCTGCTCGGGCACTGGGGGACCAGCCCCGGCCTGTCGTTCATCTACGCGCATCTGTCCCGGCTGATCCGCGACACCGGTCAGCAGGCGATCTACCTCGCCGGTCCCGGGCACGGCGGCCCGGCGCTGGTGGCCGCCGGATACCTCGAGGGCACCTACAGCGAGATCTACCCGCGGGTGAGCCAGGACGAGGACGGCCTGCTGCGGCTGTTCCGCCAGTTCAGCGCGCCCGGCGGCATCCCGAGCCACGTCTCGGTGACCACCCCGGGCTCGATCCACGAGGGCGGCGAGCTCGGGTACGTGCTGGTCCACGCGTTCGGCGCGGTCATGGACAACCCCGACCTGCTCGCGGTGGCCGTGGTCGGTGACGGCGAGGCGGAGACCGGCCCGCTCGAAGGCTCGTGGAAGGGCGTCTCGTTCATCAACCCGGAACGCGACGGCGCCGTGCTCCCGATCCTGCACCTCAACGGCGCGAAGATCGCCGGCCCGACGGTGCTCGCCCGCAAGGACCGCGACGAGGTGCGCTCGCTCTTCGGCGGCCACGGGTACGACGTGATCGAGGTCGAGGGCGACGACATGCCGGGCATGCACTACCGGTTCGCCGCCGCGCTGGCCGAGGCGTGGGGCAAGATCAGAGCCATTCAGGACGAGGCCCGCAACGGTACGTGGGACGGCGTGCGACCGATCTGGCCGATGATCATCCTGCGCTCGCCGAAGGGCTGGACCGGTCCGGAGAAGGTCGACGGCATCCAGGTGACCGGATCGTGGCGCTCGCATCAGGTCCCGCTGTCCGGGGTCCGCGACAACCCGGAGCACCTGGCGTTGCTGGAGACGTGGCTGCGGTCGTACCGTCCGGAGGAGCTCTTCGACACGACCGGGGCGCCCGTCGACGCGATCCGGGAGCTGGCACCCCAGGGGGAGCTGCGGATGAGCGCCAGCCCGCACGCGAACGGCGGTGTGCTCACGCAGGACCTCGACATCCCCGACTTCCGGGACTACGCCGTCGCCGTGAAGGATCCGGGGGCGGAGCGCGCCGAGTCGACGCGCAAACTCGGCGAGCTGATGCGTGACATCTATACGCGGAACCCGTACACCTTCCGCCTCTTCTGCCCGGACGAGACGAACAGCAACCGCCTCGGCGCGGTCTTCGAGGTCTCCGATCGCGGCTTCATGGAAAGCGTCACGGACGCCGACGTGAAGATCAGCCGGGCCGGCCGGGTGATGGAGGTGCTCTCCGAGCACAACTGCCACGGCTGGCTCGAGGGATACACGCTGACCGGGCGGCACGGGATGTTCGCGACCTACGAGGCGTTCGCGATGGTCAGCGCGTCACAGACCGTCCAGCACGGAAAATGGCTGCAGGAGGCCAGGAACCTGCCGTGGCGCGCGAAGGTCCCCAGCCTCAACGTGCTGCTCACGTCGACGGCGTGGCGCAACGACCACAACGGCTTCTCGCACCAGGGCCCGGGGCTGATCCAGGTGGTGCTCACCCAGCGTGGTGACGTCGCCCGCGTCTACCTTCCGCCGGACGCCAACACGCTGCTCTCGGTCGCCGACCACTGCTTCCGCTCGCGTTCGTACATCAATCTGATCGTCATCGACAAACAGCCACAGCTGCAGTGGCTCACCATGGACGAGGCCGTCGACCACTGCGAACGCGGCGCGGGCGTCTGGGAATGGGCCGGCACCGACGACGGCTCCACCGACCCGGACATCGTCCTCGCCTGCGCGGGTGACGTGGTCACCATGGAGACGGTCGCGGCGGCCCAGATCCTGCGGGACAAACTGCCCGGCCTGAAGGTCCGCGTGGTGAACGTGGTCGACCTGATGACTCTGGTACGCCCGAAGGACCATCCGCACGGCATGAGCGGCACCCTGTTCACCGAGCTGTTCACCGACACGGTCGACGTGGTCTTCTCGTTCCACGGCTACCCGGGCGCGATCCACCAGCTCGTCCACGGCCGCCCCGACGCCGACCGCTTCCGCGTCCGCGGCTTCATCGAACAGGGCACCACCACGACCCCCTTCGACATGACCGTCCGCAACAAGGCCTCCCGCTACCACCTCGTGATCGATGCCATCAACAACAGCAAACGCCTCCCCCGCGGCGCCGCCGATCTCAAGACCTGGTGCGAGAGCCAGCTGGCCCGGCACGAGCGCTACGTGGTCGACAACCTCGAGGACATGCCCGAGGTCCGTGACTGGTCCCTCGGCGACTGGGCCACCCGCGCATGACCGCGGTCTCCGCCGGTTGCCCGGTCAGGTGATGACGCGGACCTCGATGCCGGTGAAGGAGATGCGGAAGGGGCCTTTCTTGTCGGACGGGTCGGTGACGACGCCGAGAGCGGTGGTCCACCAGCCGGCGCCTGCGCGGGCGGCGAAACCGAGGCCGGCGGCGAGGGCCAGGGCCAGGGCGTCCGGGTCGGCGTCGAGCACCTCGGCGGTGCAGAACGGGGGGACCTGGCGGGCCCGTTGACCTCCGAGCGGAACCGGGCCCGGAACTCGCTGCTGCCGGCGAGCTCCGCGCGCACCACTTTGACCGCCACCGGGCGGCCGTCGCGGGCCCGTGCCTTGTAGACGACGCCCATGCCGCCCGAGCCGAGACGCGAGATCAGCTGGTACGCCCCGATGTGTGCCGGGTCCGAGGGCTGTAACGGGGTGCCACGCTCGCTCATCTCGACTCCCGTGGTCCCGTGTGGATGATCCGCGGCACCCGATCGGCCGCGATGTGCCGCCAGGGGATGGGACCGCTCCCAGCGAGTTTGTTTCGAAATGGGGATCGATGGGTCTCCGGCCGACATCCGCTCTTGACACCACAAACTTAAGCCACTTAATAATGTCCCGGTCGAGGGTGAGCCGCGCGCCGGTCCGATGGGCAGTGCAGGCGATCCGCCCAGTTCGCTCGCTGCCAACGGTGGCGATCTGATCGAGGGATGCAGATGTCCTATTTCGTCACTCGCGCGCGGCGGCGGGCGGGGCTCGCCGTTACGGCGGTCGCTGCCACGCTCATCGCTCTGACCGGCTGTTCCGGCGACAAGACCACCGGTGGTGGCGGCGACAGTGCCATCACCGTCTTCAACGGATCCACGGGGACCATCGTGGAGAACTGGAACCCGTTCTCGCCCACCTACCTGCAGCCGACGACGGGGCTCATCTACGAGGCGCTGTACTACTACAACCTGGCGACCGAAGCCGCGCCGCAACCGATGCTCGGCACCGCGTTCTCCTGGAGCCCGGACGGCAAGCAGCTCTCGATCACCACCCGCGACGGGGTGACGTGGAACGACGGGCAGCCGTTCACGGCCAGGGACGTCGCGTTCACGTTCGACCTGATCCGCCGTACCCCGGCGATCAACGGGACCGGGATGAAGCTGACCTCGGCCGTGGCCAAGGACGACAAGACCGCCGTGCTGACCTTTCCGGATGTCTCCTACACCACGGAAGCCGGCATTCTCGGCGATACCCCGATCATTCCGGAGCACATCTGGAGCAAGATCACCGACCCGTCGAAGACCATCAACCAGAATCCGGTCGGCACCGGGCCGTACAAGCTGAAGACCTTCGGCCCGCAGAGCTATGTGATCGAGAAGAACGCGGCCTACTGGCAGGCCGGCAAGCCGGAGATCCGGTCGGTACGCTACATCGCGCTGGCCACGGCCGATGCCGCGAGCGCCGCCCTGACCGCGGGCCAGGTGGACTGGATGAGTGCCTTCCTGCCGGGCCTGGATCAACTGATCAAGGGCAAGAAGGATCTCGGGTACGTGAACACGCCCGCCCTCACCGCGTCTATCTTCACCTGTGCCGGGGCGGACCTGGGGTGCAGCGGCCCGCAGACCGATCCCGCCGTGCGGCAGGCCATCTACCAGGCGATCAACCGCGACCAGCTGAACAAGCTGGCCGGTGGCGGGTTCGCGGCGACCGCCTCGCCGACGATGCTGCTGCCCGAGCGGGACAAGAAGTGGATCGCCGACGCGGCCAACGTGACCACACCGGCCGGCCCGGACGCCGCGAAGGCGAACCAGATCCTCGATCAGGCGGGCTGGGTCAAGGGCGGTGACGGCATCCGGAGCAAGGCCGGGCAGCGGTTGTCGATGACGATCCAGACCGTCACCGGGTGGAGCGACTTCATCTCGCTCAACGATGCCATGACCCAGCAGCTCAAGGCGGTCGGTATCGAGATCAAGCCGACCCAGCTGTCCTGGAACGAGTGGAACAACAACCAGGTGCAGGGCAAGTTCCAGTTGTCGCTGGACTCGATCGGGCTCGGCGCGTCGTCGAACCCGTACTTCACCTACAGCCCGCACTACTCCAGCGCGACCACGGCCAAGGTCGGCGAGCCCGCGGGTACCAGCGGTAACTACGTGCGGTACCGCAACGCGACGGTCGACAAGGCGCTCACCGCGGCGGCGAGCACCAACGACGAGAACCTGCAGAAGCAGCAGTACGCCGTCATCCAGACCGAGATCGTCCGGGACCTGCCGTACATCCCGATCTACGTCAACTCGATGCTGACCGAGTTCAGCACCGCCCGTGCCACCGGCTGGCCCACCAACGACAACAAGTACGCCCTGCCCGCGTCGTGGCGTAAGTGGGACAACGGCGTCGTGATGGTGAACCTGAAGCCGGTCAAGTAGCCGTGGGGTACTTCCTGCGCAAGCTCGGGTTCTACGTGGTCGCGCTCTGGGCGGCGCTGACGGTCAACTTCGTGATTCCCCGGTTGATGCCGGGCGACCCGGTCGACCTGCTGCTGGCCAAGCTCGGCCAGCGCGGGTCGGTGACCCCGGAGACCCGGCACTCGATCGAGGTGATGCTGGGGACGGACACCCAGCAGTCGTTGTGGTCGCAGTACGCCGGATACCTGCACAACCTGGCCGTCGGCGACCTCGGTGTCTCGGTGACGTTCTTTCCCGCCTCGGTCACCACGATCATCGGGCAGACCCTGCCGTGGACGATCGGGCTGATCGGGCTGGCGACGGTCATCTCGTTCTTCGTCGGCGTCGGGCTCGGCACCCTCGCCGGGTGGAAACGCGGATCGTGGCTGGACAACGTCATCCCGGTCACCACGATGTTCCAGGCGGTGCCGTACTTCTGGCTGGCGTTGATCCTGCTCTTCGCACTGGGCAGTCTGTGGCCGGTGTTCCCGCTCAACGGCGGGTACGACGTCTACAACGTCACCCCCGGGTGGAACGGGGCTTTCCTCGGCTCGGTGCTCTACTACGGCACGCTGCCGGCGCTGACGATCATCCTGTCGTCGTTCGGCGGGTGGATGCTCGGCATGCGCAACATGATGGTGTCCACGCTGTCGGACGACTACATGGTCACCGCGGAGGCCAAGGGGCTGCGGCCCGGCCGGATCATGCGCCGGTACGCCGCCCGCAACGCGGTGCTGCCGTCGATCTCCGGGTTCGCCATCTCCCTCGGCTTCGTGGTGGCCGGGTCGATCGTCACCGAGGCGGTCTTCTCGTACCCGGGGATCGGGTCGGCGCTGCTGCAGGCTGTCGGCGGCAACGACTACGCGCTCATGCAGGGCATCTTCCTCGTGATCACGTTGTCGGTGCTGGGCGCGAACCTGCTGGTCGACGTCCTCTACTCGATCATCGACCCACGCACCCGGGCGCGCGCATGAGCGCCGCGCGCGTGCGAGGGCTGCCGCCGATGACGGCGAAGCTCGCCGCCGGGCTGCTCATCGGCGGGTTCGTCGTGCTGTTCGGGCTGCTCGGGCCGCTGGTGGTGCAGGATCCGTCGCGCGTCGACGACATCGGCCTCACCGGGCCGGGGAGCGGGCACTGGCTCGGCACGACCCAGACCGGGCAGGACGTGCTGGCCCAGCTCGCGTACGCGACCCGCGGCTCGCTCACCGTCGGTGCCATCGTCGGCGTGCTGACGCTGCTGCTGTCGGCGTTCTTCGGGATCGTCGGCGCGTATGCCGGTGGCTGGGTCGACGAGGCGTTCTCGCTGTTCACCAACGTCATGCTGGTGATCCCGGGACTGCCGCTGGTCATCGTGATCTCCAGCTACGTACCCGACAAGAGTCTGTTGCTCGTGTCCCTGGTCCTGTCCCTCACCGGCTGGGCGGGCTCGGCGAGGGTGCTGCGCGGATACACGCTGAGCCTGCGCAACCGCGACTACGTGCTGGCCTCCCGGGTCGCCGGGGAGCGGCGCTGGCGCATCCTCGGGGTGGAGATCCTGCCGAACCTGATCCCGCTGCTGGCCTCGCAGGTCGTCTTCGCCGTCATCTTCGCGATCCTCGGCGAGGCGGGCCTGTCCTACCTGGGTCTCGGCGCGAGCGGGTCGTTCACCTGGGGCACGATGCTCTACTACGCGCAGAACGGGCTCGCGCTGCGGCTCGGGGCGTGGTGGTGGTTCATCCCGCCGGGGTTGCTGCTCGCGCTCTTCGGTGCGGCGCTGTCGCTGGTCAACTTCTCGATCGACGAGATCATCAACCCGAAACTGCGCAACCAGACCCGGGCCGCCCGGCGTGGCTGGCGGATGTCGCGCGCCCAGCTCGAGAAGGCCAAGGAGGCGACGCTGTGAAGCCGCAGCCCGAGGTGCTGACGATCGAGAATTTCAGCATCGACTACCTGGTCGAGCCGGTCGTGCACGCCGTCCGGGACGTGTCGCTGACCCTGCACCGCGGGGAGGTGCTCGGCCTGGCGGGGGAGAGCGGCTGCGGGAAGAGCACCCTGGCGTACGGCATAGTGCGGCTGCTCAAACCGCCGGCGTCCATCGTCTCGGGACGCGCGGTGTTCCACCCTCGCGACGGTGCACCCGTCGACTGGAACGAACTCGGCGCCGAGCAGCTCCGGGCGTACCGATGGGACACGATCTCGATGGTTTTCCAGGGGGCCATGAACTCCCTGAACCCGGTCATCTCGATCCGCGACCAGATCGAGGACATCTTCACGACGCACCGGCCGAAGATGAACAGGAAGGAACGCCGCCGGCGCTGCGGGGACCTGCTCGAACGGGTCGGCGTGGACCGATCGCGGCTGTCGGCGTATCCGCACGAGCTGTCCGGGGGCATGCGGCAGCGGGTGATGATCGCGATGGCGATGGCCCTGGAACCCCAGGTCATGATCATGGATGAGCCGACGACCGCGCTCGACGTGGTGGTGCAGCGCGAGATCCTGCGGGAGCTCACCCGGCTGCGCGACGAGCTCGGCTTCGCGGTCATCTTCATCACCCACGACCTGCCGCTGCTGCTGGAGATCAGCGACCGGATCGCGGTCATGCGCGCCGGCGAGATCGTCGAGCTTGCCGGTGCGTTGCAGCTCTACACCGAGCCGCGTCACGAATACACCAAGAAACTGCTGGCGTCCTTCCCCAGTCTCACCGGGGACCGGGGTTCCTTCGTGCGGGGGACAGTCTCGTGACCACAGTAGAGGCTCGCGGCCTCGGCAAGAGGTACCGCAAGTTCGTGGCCGTCGACGACGTCAGCTTCACCCTGGAACCCGGGCGCACCACGGCCCTCGTCGGGCAGAGCGGCAGCGGCAAGTCGACGATCGCCAAGCTGCTGCTCCAGCTCGAACGGCCCACGTCCGGGCAGATCCTCGTCGACGGCGAGCCCGTTGCGCGGCGGGGGGCTGCGGCTGCGGCCTATCGGCGTACCGTGCAGATGGTCTTTCAGGATCCCTATGCTTCCCTGAATCCCTTTCACAGCGTCGGTCATCATCTGGAACGCCCGGTCCGGTTGCATCATCGCGAGCTGACGGGCCCACAGGTACGCGAACGCGTGCTGCACCTGCTCGAAAGGGTCCGGCTGACCCCCGCAGAGGAGGTCGCACGACGCCGCCCGCACGAGCTCTCCGGCGGTCAGCGGCAACGCGTCGCCATCGCCCGCGCGCTCGCCCCCGAACCGGGAATCCTCATCGCCGACGAGCCGGTGTCCATGTTGGACGTCTCGATCCGGCTCGGCGTGCTGAACCTGCTGGCCGACCTGCAACGCGAGGAGCAGCTCGCCGTCCTCTACATCACCCACGACCTCGCCACCGCGCGGCACTTCTCGGACGACATCCTCGTGATGTACCAGGGCCGCATCGTCGAACGCGGCCCCGCCGACGACGTCATCATCAACCCCCGCCACGAATACACCAAGCTGCTGGCCGAGGCCGCACCCAACCCCGAGCGCCGGATCAAGAACCTGCAACCCTGATGTGTACGCCGTCAGCGGCTGAGCTGTGACCTCTCAGCACCCGGCCGGCGGCGTCCTCCGGCCGGCGGCGCCTTCCGGCCGGCGGCGCCTTCCGGCCGGCGGCGTCTTTCGGTCAGCGGCTCAGGTGTGATTGCAGCACCAGGGCCGCCGCGCCGGTTGCCGAGGCCGTGGCGGCCGCCAGTGAGACGGTCACGGTCACGGATCGCTGCCAGGTAAGGCGATCCGCGACCGCGACCCGGCGCATGATGGCTGGTCCGTACACAAAGGACGCCGCCGCGAAGCCCGGCCCGGTCAGCACGACCAGATCGATGTCGAGCAGGTTGAGCACGGATTCCGCTGCCGCGGCAACGTATCGCGCGGAATCCTCCAGCAGCGCCCGGCAACGCGGTGCGTCGGCGCGCGCTGCCCGGGCCACAGCGGCGAAATCCGCGATGACACTGCGGCGCGGCTCGGCGGGGTCGAGACCCGCCTCGGCCACCGCGACCGGGTCGGCGAGCGCGGCGGCGACCACGGTCCGCGGCCCGGCGAGGGCTTCGAGACAGCCGCGGCTGCCGCACACGCATTCCGGCCCGTCGACCTGGACGCACACGTGGCCGAACTCGCCGGCGTTGCCGCGGCCGCCGCGCATGGCCCGGCCCTCCAGCACGATCCCCGCGCCGATGCCGCTGCCCATGTAGAGCGCCGCGAACCCCTGCTCCGGGCCGACCCGGGCCACCCAGTACTCACCCACGGCCGCCGCCGTCGCGTCGTTCTCCACGAGGACGGGCCAGCCGGTCGCGGCGCTGAGACGCGTACCCAAATCTTGGGCGGTGGCACCCGGCGGTCCCGGCCAGACCACCCCGACCCCCAGGCAGCGCTCGCGTTCCACCCCGGCGCCGGTGAAGAGCAGCTCCACGTCGGCGAGCACCTGGCGGCTCAGGGTTTCCGGGTCCGCGGAGCCGGGCGCCGGGCGGGCCAGGCGGGACAGCACCCCGCCGGTCTGCCCGGTGAGCACGTAGGTCGTGGTGTCCTCGTCGAGGTAGACACCCACGGCGATGCGGGCGGCCGGATCGAGGCGCAGCAGCCGGCGTGGCTTCCCGGCGGTCGGCGCCAGCCCGGACTCCACCACGATGCCCTCGTCGAGCAGCCGCCGGACGGTCATCGACACGGCCGCCTCGGTGAGCCCGGTCATCGTGGCCAGCTCGACCCGGCTCAGCGGCTCGGCGGCCCGGATCGCGTCCAGGACGCGCTCCCGGGCACCCCGGCGGCGTGGTCGCACCGCGGCGTCACTCACGCGGCCACCGTCCCGTCTGTCGCCGTCACCCTGTCTGCCGCTGTCACCCTGTCTGCCGCTGTCACCCTGTCTGTCGCCGTCACCCTGTCTGTCGCCGTCACCCGCACGAGCAGGACGCGATCGGGATAGAGAACCGGCATCCGCAGGCCGGCGGCGCCCAGCATACGACCGGTCAGCGTCACCCCTCGCGGCGTACACCAGGGAAGTGCCGCACCCCACGCCGCGGCGTTCCCGTCCGGGACATCACCGGGAGGCTGCGGCCGCACGTGGTACTCCAGGTCCGGGTCGAGCCCCGGCAGACCCGCGATCCCCGGCGGGTACGAGTCGCTGGTCGCCGACGCGATGATCGCGTAGAGCGCGTCCGACCGGTCCGCCGCCACCACACCTGTCACGGCGTACGCCGGATCGGCCAGATCCGCGTGCACCAGAACCCCGCTGTGCAGCAGACCGCGCACCTCCTTGTACAGCGCCACCCACCCGGCCAGCCGCTCCCGCTCCGCCGGTTCCGCGCGGGTCAGATCCCACTCGATCCCGAAATGACCCCAGATCGCCGATCCCGCCCGCATGTCCAGCGGCAACGCCCGGCGGGTCGTGTGCGAACGCTCGGCGCCCACGTGCGACCCGATCAGTTCCAGCGGTACGAGCAGACTCGTCCACCGCTGGATCGCGAGCCGCTCGTGCGCGTCGATACAGTCCGAGGCCCACACCCGATCCGTACGCGCCAGGATCTCCAGATCCACCCGCCCGCCACCCGACGAGCACGACTCGATCTCGACGTGCGGAAATGCGGCCCGCAGCTCGTCCAGCAGCCGGTAGAGCGCAAGGGTCTGGTCGTGCACCCCGGGCCGCCCGCTGTGCGGATGCCCGGCGTCGACGAGGTCGCGGTTGTGATCCCATTTGAGGTACGCGATGTCGTTGTCCCGCAACAGCGCTGCGAGGTGATCCCGGATGTACTCGTACGCCCCGGGGTTGGCGAGATCGAGCACCTGCTGGGACCGCGCCGGTGGGGGTAGCCGGTCACCCGCCGCCATCATCCAGTCCGGGTGCGCGCGGGCCAGGTCGGAGTCGGGGTTGACCATCTCGGGCTCGACCCACAGCCCGAACTCCATCCCCAGCCCGCGCACCACGTCGATCAGCGGCCGCAACCCGTCCGGCCACACGTCGTGGGAGACCGTCCAGTCCCCGAGCCCGGAGGTGTCGTCGCGGCGGGACCCGAACCAGCCGTCGTCGAGTACGAACCGCTCCGCGCCGACCTCCGCCGCCCGCTGCGCCAGCTCGGTCAGGCGGTCGAGGTCGTGATCGAAGTAGACCGCTTCCCAGGTGTTCACGACCACCGGGCGTGGGGTGCGCGGGTGCTGGGGGCGGGCGCGCAGCATCGTGTGGAAGCGGCCGGAGATGCCGTCGAGGCCGGTGTCGCTGTGGCAGCCGTAGAGCCAGGGCGTGGTGTACGAGTCGCCTTCGGCCAGACCGATCTCGCCGGGAAGCAGCAACTCGCCGCCGCCGAGCGCGGAACGGCCGTGATAGGTGCGCTCGGCGAGGGTGCGGGCGCCGCCGGAGAATGCGGTGTGGATGCCCCAGACCTGGCCGGTGCGGCTGGCGAAACCGGGGGTGCCCGCGCAGAGGAGGTACGCCGAGTCGTAGCCGGTGCGGCCGGTGCGGTTCTCGCGCATGCGCAGGCCGTGGGAGAAGGGTGTGCGCTGGGGGGAGCGTTCCTTGAGGTGGTGGCCGGTGAAGTCGAGCAGTTCCGTCGTGGTCTCGGGGACCGGGAGGAAGAGCAGGAGATCGTCCAGCCAGTAGGTGCCCGGGGTGGTGCTGGTCAGGGTCGCCCGGGTGCGGAGGACGCCGCTGGGGTGCAGCTCGAGCTCCAGCTGAAGGTGCAACGCCGCGGTTTCGTCAGCTGCCTCGACTGATACCCGGCCGCCTTCGGTGCTCAGGTCGGTGACGGTGAAGTGCGGGGACCAGGCGCGGCCGTCGCGGTGGCCGGAGAGGCCCGGGCGGCCCAGCCAGCCCGAGGACTGCTCGGGGATGATGGACACGGGCGGGGCGCCGTCGATCGAGAAGCCGATCGGCTGGGGTGCCGCGGCGAGGGCGAGGCCGGCGAGCTGTTCCGGGGTTGCCGCACCCAGGGCGGCTCCCCAGTGCACGATCTCAGGGAGGCCGGGGCCGCCGCAGTCGAGCAGCACGCTCACCCCGGCCGCAGTCAGGTGGATGAAGCGCGACATGGTGCCCCCTGGCTGGTCGGTGACGGGCGTTGACGAGAAACTTCAGTTGCTTAAGAATGTTATCGGTCCCTTACCGACAGGAGCGATCCGACATGATCCGAACCGACCTGCACGAGGGGTGGACGCTGCGGGCGGACGGGGGGCCGGTGCCCGCCGGGATAACCGGGGTGACCGTGCCGGCTGCGGTGCCGGGGACCGTACACACGGATCTGCTCGCGGCCGGTCTCATCCCTGACCCCTACGACGGGATGAACGAGGCGGAGCTGGTCTGGGCGCACCGCGCCTCGTGGCGTTACGACACGACCGTGACGGCTACGCCCGCGGCGGCGGATGAGCGGATCGATCTGGTTTTTGACGGGTTGGACACCGTGGCGGCCGTCGAGATGGACAACACGCTGCTCGGACGGACAGCGAACATGCACCGGGGGTACCGCTTCGATGTTCGCCGGCTGATCACCGGGGCTGCGGTGCCGTTGACGGTTCGGTTCACGTCGGCGCTGAACTACGCGGAGCAGATGCAGCGGCAGTTGGGGGAGCGGCCCCGGGCGTACGGTCATCCTTTCAACGCCGTGCGGAAGATGGCGTGCAGTTTCGGCTGGGACTGGGGGCCCGACCTGCAGACCGCGGGGATCTGGCGGCCCGTGCGGCTGGAGCGCTGGCGGGTGGCGCGGCTCGCCGAGGTGCGGCCGCTCGCCACGCTGGACGACGACGGGCGTACGGGGCGGCTCGCTGTGCACGTTTCCGTTGAGCGTTCCGGGTTCGGGGCGGCGGGTGAGTTGCTTGTTTCCGTCACTGCCGGCGATCGGCCCGCGGTCACTCTGCGGCTGGCGGCGGACGCTGACGAGGGCGTGGTGGAGGTGGCCGTCCCGGACGCGGAGGTGTGGTGGCCCGCGGGGTACGGCGCTCAGCCCCTGTCCACCGTGACGGTCGAGTTGCACGACGGGGATGGTGGGGCTCTGGACGCGTACTCCAGGAAGGTCGGTTTCCGGTCTGTGCGCCTGGACGAGACGCCGGACGCCGACGGCACCCGGTTCGCGCTGGTGGTCAACGGGCAGCCGGTGTTCGTGAAGGGGCTCAACTGGATTCCCGAGGATCACCTGCTGACCCGCCTGACCCGCGCGGACTACGCGGCGGCCGTCGATCGGGCGGTCGAGGCCAATGCCAACCTGCTGCGGATCTGGGGCGGCGGCATCTACGAGGCCGACGACTTCTACGACGTCTGCGACGAGCGCGGCATCCTGGTCTGGCAGGACTTCCTGCTGGCCTGCGCGGCGTACGCCGAGGAGGAGCCGCTGCGCACGGAGATCCTCGCCGAGGCCCGGGACAACATCGTGCGGCTCAGCTCGCACGCGTCGCTCGCGATCTGGAACGGCGGCAACGAGAACATCTGGGGTCACGAGGACTGGAACTGGAAGAGCCGGCTCGGCGATGCGACGTGGGGTGCGCGCTACTACTACGAGGACTTCCCGGCGCTGCT
Source organism: Winogradskya humida (assembly GCF_016862215.1). Lineage (GTDB taxonomy): Bacteria > Actinomycetota > Actinomycetes > Mycobacteriales > Micromonosporaceae > Actinoplanes > Actinoplanes humidus. The sequence continues at coordinate 57,592 of NZ_BOMN01000122.1, read as the reverse complement.
GGCCGAGCTGGACCCGACCCGGCCGTACCACCCCGGCAGCCCGTCGAGCCCCGGCTTCGACCCGGAAGTGGTGCACCCCAACGACGCCGCGCACGGCACCCGGCACGAGTGGGACGCCTGGAACCGCGAGGACTACACCTGGCACGACCGCAACGTCCCGCGGTTCTGCTCGGAGTTCGGCTGGCAGGCACCACCTACGTGGTCGACGCTGACCGCGGCTCTTTCCGACGAGGATCTGCATCAGGAATCACCTGCGTTCCTGCTGCACCAGAAGGCCGCCGACGGCAACGGGAAACTCAACCGGGGCCTGGCACACCACGCGCGGGTGCCCGGGGACTTCGCCGACTGGCACTGGGCGACCCAGCTCAATCAGGCCCGCGCCACCACGTACGCCGTCCAGCATCTGCGCTCCCACGCCCCCCGCACGATGGGCAGCATCCTGTGGCAGCTCAACGACTGCTGGCCGGTGACCTCGTGGGCGGTCGTCGACGGGTCCGGGCGGCGCAAACCGGCGTGGTATGCGCTGCGCCGCGCGTACGCCCCGCGACTGCTCGGATTTGTGCAGCGGGACGGCGTACCCGTGCTCGCGGTGGTCAATGACACCGACACCCCGTGGCCCGCCTCTGTTCGTTTACGCCACGCGGACTTCGCCGGGGTGGTGCACGCGGATGAGCGGGTTGAGGTGTTGGTGCCGCCGCGATCTGTTCAGGTGGCTTCCGCGGCCCTTTCCGACCTCATCGTCGCCGACGCGGACGGTCTTCGCGCCACCCACCTGTCCGCCGAGGACTTCGCGATCGCCTACGACCCGAACGCGCTGTCCGCCACCGCAGCCGCGGCCGAAGGCGGATACTCGGTCACCGTGACCGCGTCCTCGTTCGCCCACGACATCGCGCTGCTCGCCGACCGGGTCGCCCCCGACGCCGTCGTCGACGACCTGCTCATCGACCTGCTCCCCGGCGAGAGCCACACGTTCACGGTCACCACCACCGCCGACGTGGACCCGAAACGCTTCCTCGACCCGGAGGTGCTCCGCACGTGCCTGACGGCCTGATCGGCCTCGTCCTGACCGGCAACGCCGCCCGCCTCGGCGTCGAGCCGTTCTTCATGGAGCTCATCACGGGCATGGAGGAGGCCCTGGCCCCGTTCTCCACCACGGTCCTGCTCCTCGTCGTCCCGGACCTCGACGCGGAACTGGCGACGTACGAGCGGTGGGCCCAGGACCACACGGTCGAAGCGGTTGTCGTCGTGAACCTCGTACCCTGCGATGTTCGCCCGGGCCGGCTCGCCTCGCTCGGCCTGACCGCCGTCCTGGCCGGCCGCCACGACGACCACGTCTTCCACAAGGTCGTCACCGACGACGCCGGCGCCATGACCGCGGCGATGCAGCTCCTGGCCTCGCTCGGGCACACCACCGTCGGCCGCGTCAGTGGTCCCGCCGACCTGGTGCACACCGCCGAGCGTTCATCGGCCATGCTCCGCGCGGGGAAGGAGCACGGCGTCACGGTACGCATCGTCGAGGCGGACTACAGCGCTTCAGCGGGCATCCGCGGCGCCCGCGAGCTGCTGGCCGCCACCCCCGCACCCACCGCGGTCATCTTCGACAACGACGTCATGGCCGTCGCCGCCCAGCAGGAACTGATCCGCAGCGGCACCCCGGTCCCCGGCGACGTCAGCCTCCTCGCCTGCGACGACTCCCCGCTGTGCGAACTGGCCGTCCCACCACTGTCCGCGCTGAGCATCGACGTCCACGAACACGGCCTGACCTTGGGGCGCGCGGTGCTGGAGGCGCTGCACGGCGCGCCCCCGCGCGACCACCCCGGCCCCCCGATCCGCATCCTCCACCGCTCCAGCACCGCCGCCGCCCCGGCCGCATCTCCCGGAGGACCGGCATGAGCTCCGGCGGCAACGTCCACGAACCGGGCCCCCGCGACCTGTACGCCGTGGTCCTCCACCCCACCGGCTGACACCTTCCGTATCCTGCTCGCGTGGTCACGCTGATGACGTACGCCGGACCGGCCGCCGCGGACGCACCCGGAACCCGCACGGGCGGCGTCCCGCACGTCCCCGCCGATTTCACCTGGCCCCTGTGCGCCGAATGCGACGGGCCCATGCAGTTCGTGGCCCAGGTGAGCCTCGCCGACGCCGGTCTTCTGTCGATCTTCATGTGCCAGAACGACCCCGGCCTGTGCGAAGAATGGGACGCCACCGCCGGAGGCAATCACGCGTACGTGTTCGGCGCCGACGCCGTCCATTTCCCCGTCCCACCTGCCGACGATGGCGTCACCGCACTGGACGAGACCTGCGCGGTCGACTACGAAGAGCTTCCTACCGGGGACTACCTGGATGCTGCGGACGACTGGCACAAGCGAACGGGCCGGCCGAAGCGCGAAGTACTCGGTCAGATCGGCGGCCGGCCCCTGTGGCTCCAGAGCGACGAGACGCCGGTGTGCGACGGCTGTAACCGCCCGATGGCGTTCGTCGTTCAGCTCGAGGAGGGCCACAACCACCGAACCTCAGCCAACTTCGGCGGCGGAGGCTGCGGCTACGCCTTTCACTGCGCCCCCTGCTCGACCGCAGCCTTCCTCTGGCAATGCTGAACCAGACCCACTACCGAGCGGGGATCCGATGACGATGCCGACGCAGGACGACGTGTTCGGGTACTTCGAGACGTTGTCGAACTGGGGGCGGTGGGGTGACGACGATGAGCGCGGCACCCTGAACCACATCACCGACGACGTCCGGGTGGCGGCGGCGCGATCCGTGCGGCACGGCAGGAGTGTGTCCTGTGCGTGGGAGGTCGGCGTGCCGGGGGACATGGAGCGGTCGACGACGACGTGCCCGTGTGCCGCCGACATGCCCGGTGGCGAGAACATGCCGGCGGCCTTCCATGCCGACCGTCGGTGGGGTTTCTCGTCGGAGAAGCTCGCGATCACGTTCCACGGCAACACGATCACCCACCTCGACTCGCCGTGCCACATCTTCTGGGACGGCAGGACGTACAACGGGTGGTCACATTCGCTGGTGGACACGGCAACGGGGTCGTCGTGGGCGGCTGTCACGGCGGCGGCGGACGGGATCGTCACGCGTGGGGTTCTGCTCGACGTGGCGCGGGCTCGCAACGTGCCGGCGCTGGAACCGGGGCAGGGCGTGTTCCCCGAGGATCTGGAGGAGGCCGAGCGCCGCCAGGGTGTGCGAGTGGGGCCCGGCGACGCCGTACTGCTGCGGACCGGCTGTGGCCGTGCCAGGCATCTCGCGCAGGCAGGATGGCACGCGTCCTGTCTCCCCTGGCTCCAGGACCGGCAGGTCGCCCTCATCGCCGCCGACACACCCCAGGACGTCCAACCATCCGGGTACGCCGACATCCTGATGCCCGTCCACACCGTCGGCCTCGTCGCGATGGGCCTGTGGTTGCTCGACAACTGCGACCTGGAAGCATGCGCGACAACGGCCGCCGAGCTCGCCCAGTGGGACTTCCACCTCGCCGTCGCCCCGGTCCGCCTCGCCGGCACCTCCGGCAGCCCGGTCAACCCGATCGCCACGTTCTGACCGCCCGGCAACCCGGTTGCGGCGTTGCCGGGGCCGTGGCACGGTGCGGATCCTGCCGGCTTCGCGCAGGTTAGGGGGTGCTCGTTCTGCCCCTATAAGTGCGACCTGTCCGTCCGGCCGCCGGGCGGCTTGCATGGACCGCATGCGAGCAACCTTTATGTACGGCGCCGGCGATGTCCGCGTCGAGAACGTTCCCGATTCCGTCGTCAAGCTGCCGACCGATGCTCTCGTGCGGGTGACGGCGTCCTGCATCTGCGGGTCCGACCTGTGGCCGTACGCCACCATGCCCCACGGCACGGGGCCGGCGCGGATGGGTCACGAGTTCGTCGGTGTTGTCGAGGACATCGGGTCGCAGGTCAGCACCGTCAAGAAGGGGGATCTGGTCGTTGCGCCCTGGCTGATCTCCGACGGCACGTGCGAGTTCTGCAAGGAGGGTTTGTACGCGTCGTGCGTACACGGGAGCATGTGGGATCTGCAGCCTGACGAAGGCGGTCAGGCCGAGGCGGTCCGGGTTCCGTTCGCCGACGGCACCCTGGTCACGATTCCGGCCACCGCCGACCCGGCTCTGGTGCCGTCGCTGCTCACTCTCTCCGACGTGTTCGGGACAGGGCATCACGCCGCGGTTTCCGGCGGCGTCACGGCCGGTAGCACCGTCGCCGTGATCGGGGACGGGGCGGTGGGGCTGCTGGCCGTACTGTCGGCGAAGCGGCTCGGGGCTGAGCGGATCATTCTGATGGGGCGGCACAAGGCGCGTACCGATCTGGGGCGGGAGTTCGGGGCGACCGACGTCGTCGCCGATCGCGGGGCGGAAGGCATCGAGGCCGTGCGGGCTCTGACGGGCGGTCACGGCACGCCGATCGTTCTCGAAGCTGTGGGTACGCGCACCGCGTACGACCAGGCCGTCGGCATTGTCCGCGGTGGCGGCACCATCAGCCGCGTCGGCGTTCCGCAGTACGAGGAGGCACCCGTCGGCATCGGCAGCCTGTTCTTCCGCGGCGTCCGGCTGACGGGCGGCGCCGCGCCGACCCGCGCGTACATCAACGAGCTGTTGCCCGAGGTTCTTGACGGCAGCCTGCAGCCCGGCAAGGTCTTCGACGTCACCACGAACCTGGCGGGCGTCCCGGCCGGCTACCGCGACATGGCCGACCGCAAAAGCCTCAAAGTGCTCGTTAACTCCTGATTCAGACGCCGGTCGAGGGGGTAGAAACGCGACCCCCTTGGCCGGCGGGGGACCTCGTACCGTGGAGGGGTGACGAAGAACGACACGCGGGCGGATGTCCGTGATTTTCTGGCGAGCCGGCGGGCGAGGCTGAGCCCGGCGCAGGTCGGGCTGCCCGCCGGCACCAGGCGCAGGGTTCCCGGGTTGCGGCGGGAGGAGGTGGCCGTGCTCGCGGGGGTGAGTACCGAGTGGTACACGCGGCTGGAGAAGGGGCACATCGCGGGTGTGTCCGACGAGGTGCTGAACGCGGTCGCGCGGGCGTTGCAGCTCGACGCGGAGGAGAAGACGTACCTGTCGGACCTGGCGCGGGTGGCGCGGCCGGCGGAGAAGGGGTGCCCGCGGCGGTCGCGACCGGTTGAGCTCGCGCCGCAGGTGCTGTGGATGCTGGATGCGATGACGATGTCACCGGCGTTCGTGACGAACGGGCGCTGGGATGTGCTGGCCAGCAACGCTCTCGGGCGGGCGCTCTACGCTCCCGTGCTGAGCGGGAACGGCAACCTCGCGCGGTATCACTTCCTCGACCCGGGCGCGCACGACTTCTACGCCGACTGGGAGACGGCGGCCACCACGATCGTCTCCCTGCTGCGCGCCGATGCCGGGCGCAACCCGTGTGACCGGGACCTGCGGGCGCTTGTCGGGGAGCTGTCGACGGTCAGCCCCGAGTTCCGCACCCGGTGGGCCGCTCACGACATTCTGCTGCGCAACCGGGGGACCAAGGCGTTCCGGCACCCCGACGCCGGGCTGCTCGAGCTGGCGTACTGCTCGCTGGAGCTGCCCACCGACGACGGGGGCCAGCTGCTGACGACCTACACCGCCGAGCCGGGCTCGCCGTCGGAGGACAAGCTCCGGCTCCTGGCCAGCTGGACCGCGCGGGGACACCACGAGAGCGCCGCCGGGATTCTCTGACCGCTCAATGTTCGCCCGCGCCTGCCGAACGGGAGCAGGGAGGACATTGCACATGGGCGAGACCATGCTGTTCGCGAGCGACCGGACCCGGGTGATCCGGTTCCGCTCGCCCGACGGGGCGGGGCTCGTGCGCAAGGAGTTGTCCGGGCCGGACTCGTTGCGGCGGTTGCGGCACGAGGCGTCGGTGCTGCGGCGGATCTCCGGGCTGCCGGGAGTGCCGGAGCTGGTCGGGGTCGACGACGAGACCCGGGCGCTGATCGTCAGGGACCGTGAGCTGGTCGCGTGCCCGCGCGGGCCGGCCGGGGCCGGTGAGGTGGTCCGCCTCGGGATCGGTGTCGCGCAGATCATCGCCGCCCTGCACGACCGGGGTGTCATCCACAAGGATGTCAACCCGGCGAACATCATGCTGACCGGCCCGGACCGGGCGCCGGTGCTGATCGACTACGACCTGGCCGGCACGTACCCGGTGGAGCGGCCAAGCTTCACCCATCACACCGACATCAGTGGCACCCTCGCGTATCTGGCGCCGGAGCAGACCGGCCGGACCGGCTGGCCCGTGGACCAGCGCGCCGACCTGTACGCCCTGGGCGCCACCCTGTACGAACTGGCCGTGGGCCGGCCGCCGTTCGGGGCGGGTGACCCGCTGCAGCTGATCCGGGACCATCTGACCCGGACCCCTGAGCCGCCGTCCGCCCTGGTCCCGGCGCTGCCCGCGATGCTCGGCGCGATCATCTGCCGGCTGCTGGAGAAGGACCCGGAGCGCCGCTACCAGAGTGCCGAGGGGGTGCGCCACGACCTGATCCGGCTGCGGGACCGCGCGGAGGCGGCGTTCCCGCTCGGCGAGCGGGATTTCCCGTGGCAGCTGGCCGCGCCGTCGCGGCTGGTGGGGCGGGAGCAGGCGGTGGCGGCCCTCGGTGCGGCGCTCGGCGGCGCGATCCTGGGTGCCGGCGCCACGGTGCTGGTCAGCGGCGCGTCCGGCGTGGGGAAGACCGCCCTGATCGACGAGCTGCGCCCGCTGGTCACGGCGGCGGGCGGCTGGTTCGTCAGCGGCAAGTACGACCAGTACCGGCAGGACCCCGACGCCGACGGGGTCCGGCAGGTGTTCCGCGGGCTCGCCCGGATGCTGCTCGCCGAGCCCGACGCCGCGATGCTGTGGTTCCGGGACCGGTTGCGTGCCGTGCTCGGGGCCGGCGCCGGCCTGATGGCGGCCGTGACGCCCGGGTTCGCGGCGCTGCTCGACGTGCCACCGGAGACCGGTGCCGCCGATCCCGCGCACGCCCAGGCCCGGCTGAACGAGGCCGGCAAGCAGACCCTACGGGTGATCGCCGACCCCCGGCGCCCGCTCGTGCTGGTCGTCGACGACCTGCAGTGGGCGCATGCCGGGCCGGTCGCGTTCCTCGACGACCTGGTCACGAACGCGGACCTGCCGGGTGTCCTGATCGTCGTGGCCTACCGCGACGCCGAGGTCGACGCCACCCACCCGCTGGACGCGGTGCTGTCCCGCTGGCGCTGGCGCCCGGATCCGCCGCAGCATCTGTGCCTGAGCGAGCTGTCCGACACCGGGATCCGGGAGCTGACCCTGGAGATGCTGCGGGGCCCGGTCGATCGGATCGACGAGCTCACCGAGCTGATCAGTACGCACACCGGCGGCAACCCGTTCGCGACCGTCGAGCTCGTCAACGCGTTGCGGCGCGGCGGGGCCCTGCTCCCCGGCGACGGCGGCTGGCGGTTCGACCCTCGGGCGAGCCGTCCGGCGGACGTCGGGGCGCTGCTCTCCGCGCAGGTCAGGACGCTGCCCCGGCCCTCGCGTACGCTCGTGGAGATCCTGTCGTGTCTCAGCGGCGACATCGACGTGGAAGCCCTGGAGCTGATCGGCGACCGGTCCGGTGATGCCCTGGAGGTCCTGCGGCCGGCTCTCGAGGCGGGAATGCTGCTGCTCGACGGCGCGATCCTGCGTTTCCGCCACGACCAGATCCGCCAGGCGGTCTACGACGGCATGTCCCCGCGGGTCCGCTTCGCCCGGCACCTGCGAGCGGCCCGGCGACTGGCCGGCCGCCCGGGGTACGGCGTGGTCGCGGCAGAGCAGTACCTGGCCGCGCTGCCGGCTATCGCGTCGGCGACGGAGGCGTACCGGGTGTCGGGGCTGCTCCGGGAAGCTGCCGTGCACAGTCGCCGGCTGGGCAACTATCCGGTGGCGGAGCGTTTCCTCGACGCGGCTGCCGGCCTCGCCGATCCGCCCGCGCGGTGGCCGATCGACGCCGAGCGGCAGGAGGTCCTGCTCGCACTCGGCCGGTTCGGCGATGCCGAGGAGCTGTATCGCAGCATCGGTGAGGACTGCCCCGATCCGCTGATCCGCGCCAGGGCGGCGCTGGTGCAGGCCAGTTCGCTCATCATGCAGAGCCGCCCCCACGACGCCCTGGCGGTCGGCTGCGCGGCGCTTGCCCAGCTGGGCTATCCGGTCCCGGACGCCGCCCGGCTCGCCGCGCAGTTCTCGGACGTCGGCGCCGAGATGGCCGCCTGGTCGCGGGACGGGAGCGCCGAGGAGGATCTGCGCCGCGGCCGCAACACCGACCCCGTCGTCGCCGCGGCCGGCGCGTTGATGGGCCGGCTCCTGGCCGCGGCCTACTTCGTCGGCTCGCCGATCGTGCACTGGATGATCGTCACCGCCACCCGGATCTGGACGGCGAGCGGGCCGTCCCCGGAGCTCGCCGGCACGATCGCCAACGCCATGCTGGTCATGGACGCCCAGGGCGGGGGCTACCGCACCGGGTACGACGTGGTCAGCCGGATGCTCACCGTCAGCGAGGCGATGGGTGCCGAACCCGACGCCTCCTTCGTCCGTTTCCTGCACGCGCTCACCGCGGCACCGTGGTTCGAGCCGCTGCCCGACGTGCTCCGCCACGCCCGCATCGCCCACGAGCGTCAGGTCGGCACGGGCGACGTCTTCGCGGCCGGCTTCACCTGGTACGCGATCAGCGTGATCCTGCTGGAGCACGCCGACCTGGCCGGTTACCAGGCCGACGCCGACCGGGGGCTCGCGTTCGCGGCCGGCACCGGCAACGAGCAGATGGCACAGGTGCTGCACTCGCACCGGGCCGTCGCCGAGACGCTCAGCCGTGGCCCGTCGGCGCTGTTCGGCCAGGAGGACCACCCGCCCGAGATGGCGGGCAACGAGCAGGCCGTGGCCTACTTCCACACGTTGCACGCGTTCACCGCGCTGATCCTGCGTGACCCCGCAGCGGTGGCCCGGCACGCCCCGCAGGCCTTCGCGCGGATCCGGTCCGTCGCCGCTACCGCTGTGACACTGCTCATCCAGCTCGTGCAGACCCTGAACTTCGCCGACCAGGCCCGCGCGGCCGCCCCCGGCGATCGTGCGGGCCTGCTCGCCGAGTTCGACCGCGGGTACGCCTGGGTGGCGGGCCGGGCGGCGGACGCCCCCGGCAACTACGGCCACCTCGACTCCTGGCTGCGGGCGGAACGCGCCTGGATCACCGAGGACTTCGCGGCGGCCGCCCGCGCGTTCGACGCGGCCGGATACGACGTCGAGAGCCGGCAACGTCCCTGGCACCGCGCCCTGATCGCCGAGCGCCGCGCCCGGTTCCTGCTGGCGAACGGCATCGAGCACGGCGGCCTGATGATGCTCCGCGAAGCCGCCCGCCGGTACGAGCAGTGGGGAGCGGCCCGCAAGGTCGACGCGTTGCGCCACGAGTTCCCCTTCCTGGACGACGGCGAGGTCACCCCGCCGTCCGGCCGGTCCTCGTCGGGCAACGTGTCGGCGCAGACCGTCGACCTGCTCGCCGTGCTGCGGGTCAGCCAGGCGATCAGCTCGGAGACCCGCATCGACCGGCTGACCGAGCAGGTCAACGAGCTGCTGCGCGGGCTCACCGGGGCCACCGCCGCCCGCCTGATCCTGAAGGACGCGGAAAGCGGCGAGTGGTTCCTGCCCGACGCCGGATCGTTCCCGTCGACCGTGGTCCGCTATGTCGAGCGCACCCGCAAGCCGCTGCTCGTCGACGACGCGACCCGCGACGAGCGCTTCGCAGCGGACCCTGTCCTGCGTACGGTCGATCTGCTGGCTCTGTTGGCCGTGCCGGTCCTGACCGGCGGTGAGCCGACCGCGATCCTGTTGCTGGAGAACGGCGACAGCCGGGGCGCGTTCGGCCTGAACCGCCTCGAGACGGTGACGCTGCTGGCCGGGCAGCTGAGCGTGTCGGTGAACAACGCGCTGCTCTACGCGGCCCTCGAACGCAAGGTCGCCGACCGTACCCAGGCCCTCGCGGAGGCCAACACCAAGCTGGAGATCCTCGCCGTCACGGACCCGCTCACCGGCCTGCCCAACCGCCGCCGCCTCGAGGAGAGCCTGGGTGCCCGGCCCGCCGCGGTCGCCATGATCGACGTGGATCACTTCAAGCTCTACAACGACAGGTACGGCCACCGGGCAGGCGACCGTTGCCTGCGCCTCGTCGCCCGGACGATCAGCGCGAACGTCCGCGAGTCCGACGTCGCGGCCCGGTACGGCGGGGAGGAGTTCGCCGTCATCCTGGCCAACGCCGACGAGGCGACGGCCCTATCGGTGGCGGAACGCATCCGCGCCGCCGTCGACGCCCTCCGCGAGCCGCACGAGTCCGCACCCCGCGGCCACGTCACGGTCAGCATCGGCGTCGCCTCGGGCGATCCGCTCACCGGCCAGGCTCCCGACGACCTGCTCGAGGCCGCCGACGCCCACCTCTACGCGGCGAAGGAAGCCGGCCGCAACCGGGTCGCCACCCGCGTCAGCCCCTGACCACACCGAGCGGCGGAAGGGTTCACCATCACAACGCGGTGTGCTCTTCTTCGACCGGGCCCGGGTCGGGGACCCCCTCCGGGCTGACCAGCCGGCCGAACTCCGTCGCCAGCATCGAGCCCACGTGGCCCGCCGCGCTGAAGGACCGGCTCTGCCCGTCGACCGTGGTCACGGAGACGGTGACCACCCCGTCGCTCACCTCGCTCCTCGCGGCGCTGACCTCGGCGGCGGTGATGGTCACCCGGTCGCTGCCCCGCTTGCGTGCCGCCGACCAGAGCAGCCAGGCACCCGCCCCGCCGGCCCCGGCGACCAGCACGACCAGGGCGAGGATCCACATCACCGTGGGCAACACACGAATCCCGCGCGCGCCGGCATTGGCGCCCACGGCGGCCAGCCCGAACGCACCGACCAGCGACCCGCCGCAGATCCGTGCCGCCCGCTGGTGGGCCGCCGAGATCTCCCGGACCTCCACCGAGCCGTCGGCGAACTCCAGCGAGACGTTCGCCCCGGTGCCGGTCGAAACCCGCGTCAATCTCATGGCCATCAGGGTAGGCCCAGCCCGGGTGTCAGGCCGCGGGGCGGGTGACGACGTAGAGGTCGAGCACCGCCGGCGGCTCCGCGACCCCGGGCCCTCCGGCCCGCACCCAGGCGGCGATGTCGTCGGCGACGAACTCGTCGTTGACCAGCCCGAGCCACACCGGCCTGCCGCCCGCCGCACGCCCGGCGGCCGACGGCTGGACCACCACGACGGTGGCCTGCGAACAGGCATCGAGGCAGCTGCTGGTGCGTACCCCGGGGATGTCGGCGATGCGGTCCGGTTTGCCGCAGAAACTGCCCCGGCAGACGGTGACCGTGCACGGGCTCACCGCGTCAGCACCCAGCGCTCGACCAGCTCGACCACCTGCGCCCGCCGGGCGGCCACCGCGTCAAGATCGGGAAAATCGATGACCGCGCGATCGGGCGAGGCCCAGGTCATCAGCCCCGTCGGATCATCGAACACGAACCCCGCGCTGTCCGCCCTCACCTTCACCCCGCGATGAAAGATCAGCTGCAGCCGCCCACGTGGCTGCAGCCGGAACGTCACCCGGTCCTCGCCGTCGTAACAGAAACTCGGCGCATTCCACTTCACATGCTCGGTGATCGCCGTGCCGGAAGCCAGGATCGCCTCCCGGAGCTGAAGCACCCCGTCCTTCAACGGATGCTCCAACCCGACCAGATACCGCTCAACCTCTGCCGCCGGAGTCCCCATTCAAGGATCCTAGGACAGCGCTCTGCGTGAGGAGCAGTCGCAGCTTCGCGGTCGAGGGTGTCGTCGTGCACGCGCGGGTCGTGGTTGGCGCGCAGGGCAGCCGCGGTGGGTGCGGCGACCTGCTCCCATCGGGGGTAGCGCGTGCGGGTCGAAGGGTCCAGGAACAGCCAGCGTGCGATGTTGCGGTCGGCTGTGGGGAGCGCGTCGAAGTCCGTGAGCAGGATGCGGGCCGCGTGGTTGGCGGCGGACGGTGCCGCCGTCTCTGTGGCCGCCCGTCGCACCGATCGGCTCGAGCAGACCGCGCGGCAGATCCGGGAGATCGGCGGAACCGCCCTGGTGGTCCCGGCCGATCTGACCGGCGCGGCGGCCGCTGCGGAAGCGGTGGACACGACGACTCGTACGCTCGGACGTCTCGACACGCTCGTCAACGCCGCGGGGGTGATGCTCAACGGGCCCTCCGAGGAGGCGCTGCTCGGGGAATGGGACCGGATGGTCGACATCAACCTGCGTGGCCTCATGTACGTGACGAGGGCAGCGCTGCCGCACCTGCTCGCCAGTGGGGGACGGCACGCGCTCGGTGGCGGACGTCGTCACCGGTGCGACCGAGGCGTGGCGGCAGGAGTTCACCACGCGGGGTCTGCGGTTCTCGGTTGTCGAGCCGGGGCGTACCGAGAGTGAGCTGTTCGATCAGAAGGGCAAACTCCGACGCCGATTTCACCGCCGCGTTCGGCAAGGTCGAGGCGCTGCATGCGGAGGACATTGCCGCCGCGATCGCTTACATAGTCACCAATCCCCGCCGGGTCGCCGTCAACGAGATCGTCATCCGGCCGGCCGACCAGCCATGAGGGGCCGGGACGCTGCACCAACCCGCAGCGTCCCGGCGGTGGGTCAGGACTGGGCGGTGGCGTAGCGGGCGTAGTCCGGGCCGTGGTTGCCGAGGTGGTCGGCCTGGAGGGTGCCTCGTTGGCCGGTGGCCTTGCGGTGGGCGATCTCCTGGCGGACCAGGGGGAGGACGTACTTGCCGTAGTCGATGGCGTCGGTGAGGGTGTCGTAGCCGCGGATCGAGACCAGGGAGGCGCCGCGGTCGACGTAGTCGAGGATGGCGGCGGCGACTGTTTCGGGGGAGCCGACCAGGGCGGTGGAGGCTCCGGCGGCGTTGGTTACCGCGGCGGTCTTGGTCCAGAGGGCGCGGTCGTAGAGTTCGGAGCGGTCGGCGAAGTTCAGGGCGCGCTGGGAGCCGACGTTCTGGGGGGCAGCGCCGCCGAGGCGGGGGGCCTTGCGGTGGGTCTCGGCGACCTTCGCGACGTATTCGTGGGCCTTCTGCCAGGCCAGTTCGTCGGTCTTGGCGATGATCGGGCGGAAGGTGACCCAGATCCGGGGCAGCGTGGTGCGGCCGGCGGCGCGGGCGATGCCGTGGACGCGGTCGATCTCGCTGCGGAGGTCGTCGAGGGGTTCGCCCCAGAAGCTGAAGATGTCGGCCTTCGCGCCGCCGATCTCGAACGCCTCGTCGGACTGGCCGCCGATGGAGATCGGGATGGGGGATTCGTAGGGGGCGAAGCCGGGGCCGAAGCCGTCGAACTTGTAGAACTCGCCGTCGTGGTCGAACGGGGCCGGCTCGGTCCACGACCTGCGCAGGATGTCGATGTATTCCGAGGTGCGGGCGTAGCGCTTGTTCTTCGGCAGGTAGTCGCCCTGGCGGGCCTGCTCGACGTCGCTGCCGCCGGAGATGAGGTGGACGACCGCGCGGCCCTCGGTCAGCTGGTCGAGCGTGGCGAGCTTCTGCGCGCCGACGGTCGGGAGCGTGGTGTTGGGGCGCAGCGCGACGATCGGCTTGATGCGCTCGGTGAGCGCGCCCACGGCGCTCGCCGTGACGAACGAGTCGGCGCTGCCCGAGCCGTAGGGCAGCAGGGTGTAGTCGTAGCCGCCGTCTTCGAGCGACTGCACGTACTTGCGGAAGTACGGCAGGTCGATGCCGCGGGACGGGACCGGGTTGAGCTCGGTGGACGGGTTCAGGTGCGAGAGGCTGATGAACTCCACGTCCGGGGCTGCGGTCTGCGGGATCGTCGGATCGAAGGACGTCATGGTGTTCCTCTCGGCAGCGCTACAAATCTCCTACAACACCTACCAAACTAGTAGGCGATGCCGGGTGCTGTCCAAGGTTGATCGGCGATCGATGCCGATCGCGAATGCTTATCAGAGGCGGGGGACGCTCTGGAGCAGGCGGCGTGTGTAGGGGTGGGAGGGAGCGCCCAGGACGGTGCGGGTGGGGCCCTGTTCGACGATGCGGCCGTGTTCGAGGACGGCGGTGTGGGTGCAGAGTTCGGCGACCACGCCGAGGTCGTGGGAGACCAGCAGGATCGTGAGGTCGCGGTCGGCGCAGAGGGAGGCCAGCAGGTCGACGATGCGGACGCGGGTGGTCAGGTCGAGGGCGCTGACCGGTTCGTCGGCCAGGAGGACCTTGGGGTCGCAGACGATGGCGCGGGCGATCGCGATGCGTTGTCGTTGGCCGCCGGAGAATTCGTGGGGGTAGCGGGTGGTGGCGTCGGCGGGGAGGCCGACCGCGTCGAGCGCTGCCGCCACCCGGGTGGGGTCCGTGCCGAGGCCGAGGCCGCGCAACGGTTCCGCGACGATGCGGCCGACGCGGTGGCGGGGGTCGAGCGAGGAGTACGGGTCCTGGAACACCGCCTGGACCGCCCGGCGGTAGTCGCGCAGATTCCGGCGGGTGAGCGGGCTCCCCGCGTACGCAATGGTGCCGGTGGTGGGGGTGGTGAGTCCGAGCAGGAGCCGGAGCAGGGTGGTTTTGCCGGCGCCGGACTCACCGACCAGGGCGACATTGTCGCCGGCGTGCACGGCGAGGGACACGTCGGTGAGGGCCGGGGAGCCACCGCGGTAGGAGTACCCGACGTGGTCGGCTGAAAGGAGAGCAGGGGAGGTCATGAGAGGTGCCTTCCCAGGGCGGCGTCGAAGCGGCGGGCGCTGTCGACGAGGGTGCGGGTGTACGGGTGCGCGGGCCGGGCGAGCAGGTCGGCGATCGGTGCCGACTCGACGATGCGGCCCTCGCGCAGCACGTGGGTGTGGCGGGCGACGCGGGCGGCCACCGGCAGGTCGTGCGTGATGAACAGCAGCGCGGTGCCGTGCGTGTCGACGAGCCGGTCGAGCAGGTCGAGGATCTCGGCCTGCACGGTGACGTCGAGCGCGGTGGTCGGCTCGTCGGCGACCAGCAGCTGCGGGCGGCAGGCGAGCGCCATCGCGATCGCGACCCGTTGACGCTGCCCGCCGGAGAGCTCGTGCGGGTAGGAGCGCGCGATCCGGTCGGTGTCGGTGAGCCGGACCTCGTCGAGTGCCGCGTGCACGGCGTCACGCAACGCGGTGCCACGCAGGCTCCGGAACCGGCGGATCGGCTCGGCGATCTGGCGGCCCGCGGGCATCAGCGGGTCCAGCGCGGTGAGCGGCTCCTGGAAGACGGTGGCGACGACCTTGCCGCGTACGCGTGTCCGCAGCTTTTCCTGTCCCTTGATCATGGAGGTGTCGCCGAGCCGGACCTCACCGGTGGCCGTGAGGCCGGGCGGGAGCAGTCCGATGACGGCGAGCGCGGTCAGGGACTTGCCGGAGCCGGACTCGCCGATCAGGCCGGCGCGGTCGCCGGGTCCGACGCTGAACGACACGTCCTCGACCAGCGCCCGCCCTGCCCGGTTGCGGATGGTGAGCCTGTCAACGGTCAGCATCGGAAACTCCCAGGCGCAGGCCGTCGGCGGTGAGGTTCATGCCGATGACGAGGGTGACGAGGGCGAGGCCGGGGGCTATGGCGGCGACGGGGGAGGTCAGTACGGTGGCCTGGGCCTCGAACAGCATCCGTCCCCAGGACGCGTTGGGCGGTGGCGTGCCGAGGCCCAGGTAGGACAGGCTCGCCTCGGCCAGCACCGCGAGCCCGGCCTGCAACGCCAGGTTGACCAGCAGCACGGGTGCGATGTTGGGCAGCACGTGGCTGAGCACGATGCGCGGCCAGGAGACCCCGGCGACCCGCGCGGCGGTGATGTAGTCGCGGCCGAGGACCTGTTTGACCAGCACCCGGACGAGCCGGGCGACGATCGCGGCCATGGCCAGCCCGATTGCGAGGATCGCGGTGCCCAGCGACGCACCCGTTCCGGCGACGATCAGCATCGCCAGCAGCAGTGTGGGGAACGCGATCAGGATGTCGAGCACCACCGCGGCCGCGTCGTCGAGCCAGCGGGTCGCGAACCCGGCGAGCAGACCCGCGCCCAGCCCGAGCACCCCGCCGACGGCGACCGCGCCCAGGGCCGTACCGAGGGCGATCCGGCCGCCGATCAACAGCTGGGTGAGCAGGTCACGGCCCAGTTTGTCGGTGCCGAGCAGGTGGTCACCGCCCGGCGGAGCCAGCCGGCCGCCGGAGGTGTCGTCCGGGGCGAAAGGCAGCCACAGGTACGACACGAGCACCGCACCGGCAACGATCAGCACCAGGACGAGCCCGATGTAGAGGTGCAGTCGTTTACTCATGACGCGCCCGGATGCCGAAGCCGGGGGTCCACGAGCCGCTGCGCGAGATCGCCGAGGAATCCGACGACGAGCACGGTGGCCGTGCTGACCAGCATGACGCCCTGGACCACCGGGTAGTCGTGCTGGCTGATCCCGCGGACGAGCAGGCTGCCGAGGCCGGGCAGCGCGAAGACGCTCTCCACCACGACCGCGCCGAGGAACGTGGTGG
Source organism: Winogradskya humida (assembly GCF_016862215.1). Classification (GTDB taxonomy): domain Bacteria; phylum Actinomycetota; class Actinomycetes; order Mycobacteriales; family Micromonosporaceae; genus Actinoplanes; species Actinoplanes humidus. Next base: position 41,166 of record NZ_BOMN01000122.1, on the reverse strand, counting down.
CAAGTTCCATGGCCAGGACCGCGATCACGGGTACGGCGGCATTGCGCAGCCCGTGCCGCCAGAACGCCTGCGCGGGCGAGGAGCCCAGCGCGCGTGCCGTACGCAGATAGTCGGCGCCGAGGACACCCAGGGTGGCGCTCCGCACGTACCTGATCAGGGAGGCGGACATGACCAGCGCGACCGTCACGACCGGCAGGACCAGCGACTCGATCGCCGTGCCAGGATCGGCCCAGCCGTCCGGCGGGAAGCCACCCGCCGGGAGGATCCGCAGGCGCAGTGCGAACGCCGTGATGAGCAGCAGTCCCACCCAGAACGCGGGGACCGCGATGCCGAGCTGGGCGACCGCGTTGAGCACCGGGCCGTACCAGCGGCCGGCGCGGGCCGCGGCGAGCACACCGACCGGCACCGCGATCAGCACCGCCAGCACGAACGCGGCCAGTGTCAGCGGCACGGTGACCGGGAGCCGGGCGGTGATCTCCGGGCCGACGGGCAGCGTGCTGATCAAAGATTTGCCCAGGTCCAGCGTGACCACGTCGTGCAGCCAGTTCAGGAACTGGGCCGGGAGCGACGCGTCCGTGCCCAGCTCCCGCCGGGCGGCCTCGATCTGCTCGGGGGTCGCGCCCACCGGGAGCAGAGCGTTGGCCGGGTCGCCCGGCAGGAGCCGCAACAGCACGAACAGTGCCACCGCGGCGAGGACGAGCGACCCGATCAGGATCGCCGTCCGTCGCAGCAGGTAGGAGAGCATCAGATCAGGACCATCAGTTCTTGACGATGTCGTACGCGAAGAACTGAGCGTTGAGCCCGTTCACCGGATAGCCGGACAGCTTCGACGAGGCGACCACGATCTGCGGGTAGAGGTAGAGCCAGTCGCTCGCCGCGTCCTGCGCGATCTGCTTGTTGGCCTGCTTGAGCAACGCCGTCTGCTCGTCGGTCGTCTTCGCTTCCTCGGCCTGCTTGATCCACGCCGTGACCTGCGGGTTGCTGTAACCCCAGTAGAAATCGGGATCGCCGTACCAGACCACGTCACGATCGTTGACGTGCTCCTGCATCGTCGCCTGGAAGTCGCGCTTCTGGTAGACCTTCGTGTACCACTCGTCGGCGGTGATCGTGTTGATGTTCACCGTGACGCCGACCTTGGCAAGCTCCGACTTGATGAACGTCGCCGCGGTCGGGTGCGGGTCGTAGCTCGGGGTGTCCAGCGTGAACGAGAAGCCGTTCGGCAGCCCCGCCTCGGCGAGCTTCTGCTTGGCCACCGCCGGGTCGTACGCGTTGACCGAGGTCAGGTCCTCGTACCAGGGATCGGTCGGCGGGACCATCGAGCCGATCGGGGTGCCGTAGTCGCCCCAGATCGAGGTCAGCAGCTTCTTGTCGTCGATCGCCGCGCTGATCGCCTGGCGCACGGCCGGCTTGTCGAACGGCGCGACCTTGTCGTTGAACGCGAGCAGCAGCTTGGTGGTTCCCTTGCCGTTGTTCACCTTGTACGCGGTGTTGCTCGTGAACTGCGCGAGGGCGTCCGGGCTCTGCTCGCCGGTGACCACGTCGACGGCGTTGGTGAGCAGGGCGTTGTTCAATGCCGTGGCGTCGGTGAAGTAATGGAAGACGACGCCGGCGTTCTTCGCGGGCGTGCCCCAGTAGCCGTCGAACCTGGTCAGGCTCAGCGTGGAACCGCGCTTCCACTCGCCGAGCTTGTAGGGCCCGGTGCCGTCCGCGGTCGTGGTGAGGTCCTTCGCCGCCGCGTTGACGACCCAGATGTAGCTCAGGTTGTAGACGAACGAGATGGACCGCGCCGACAGCTGCACGACCACGGTCGCGTCGTCCGGCGTGGTGATCGTCTTGATCACCGCGAGGTTGCTCTTGCGGGCCGACTTGGAATTCTCCGCCGTCACCCGCTCGATGCTCGCCTTGACGTCCGCCGAGGTCAGCGCCTTGCCGGAGTGGAACTTGACGCCGTCGCGCAGGGTGAACGTGTAGGTCAGGCCGTCATCGCTGACCTTCTGCTCCTTGGCCAGCAGCGGCTCGACCGTGCCGGTGTCGGTGAGCTTGAACAGCCCCTCGTAGACGTTGCCGTTCAGCGCCTCGGTCACGCCCTGGCCACCGCCGGCGGTGTTGTCGAGGTTCTGCGGCTCGTAGACCGAACCGACCTGGATGACCGCCGCCGCGCTGTCCTTGGGCGTCGCGTCGTCGTCACCCCCGCCGCACGCGGCGAGCGCCCCGGCCAGGCCGAGAGCGGTGACCGCTGCGAGCGTACGCAACATTGTTTTCACGGGTTATGTCTTCTTTCAGGGGTTTCAGTGGTTGAACAGTGCGAGCTTCTCGCCGGCCTCTACCGGGACCGCGAGGCGGTTCTGCGGCGGCGGCATCGGGCAGTTGTAGTGCTCCGAGAAGCCGCACGGCGGGACGAACGCCCGGTTGAAGTCGAGGATCGCCCGATCCGTGCCGGCGACGCGATCGACGAAGAGGAACCGGCCGGAACCGTACGTCTCCTTGCCGTTGGTCGGGTCGCCGAAGACCAGCAGCAGTGGGCCGTCGTCGTCGAAGGCGTTCAGCGTGTAGTCCTGGCCCGCGAGCGTGAGGTGCAGGTCGCCGGGAACCGGAAGATCACGGGTGAAACCGGCATCCTGCGCGTGCTGGAACGGCACTTTCCGGACGTCCGGCACCTCGGTGTAACGGGCTTCGAGGACCCAGGCCGGGTCATACGCGTACGTGTCGATGCCCTGGAAGTCACGGATGGCAGCCGAATCGGCGTCCCACAGCCGGATCCCGCGCTCCTCGGCACCGGTGAGCGGATTGTGCCGCTTCAACCGCGTGGCCGTCACGGTGGCCGGCTGCCCGGCGAGCGCGGCCTCGGGGTCGTCGGCATCCCAGCGGGTCTCGACCAGCGCCAGATTTCCCGTGGGCGCGGTGACCGCGCGCCGCCGCCTCTGCCGCCACGCCGCGTGCTCATCCACCGCCAGAACCTGTGTCATGGCTCAAACCCTATAGATTCCATAGGTTTACTGCTATCCAAGGTTGCCCTGGTCACAGGCCTGCGGTGATCGGAATATGGCTTTACCGCGCACCATCCGCTTATTGGTGACTTTCGGTAAGGACGAATTGACGGATGGTCATTCGGGGCATGGGGCCGCATGATGGGGAAGGGAGATGGCGACCGGAAGGAAGTGCTGATGACGGACGTCGTAGTGATCTGCGGGCATCCGCGTCCGGGGTCGAGGACGTTGCAGCTCGCCCGGGCCGTCGGGGAACGGCTGGCCGGGCCCGGAAAGCGCTGCACCGTGGCCCTGGTCGACATCGCCGAGCTCGGGCCCGCCCTGCTCGTCCCGGGGGACGACCGGACGGGCCATGCGCTGGCGGACGTGCAGGGGGCGACGCTGCTCATCGTGGCGACGCCGACCTATCAGGGCTCGTATTCCGGGGCGCTCAAGGCGTTCCTGGACCAGTTGCCGGCCAACGCCCTCGCGGGGGTCGTCGCCGTGCCCGTCGTGACCGCCACGTTCCAGTCGCAGGCCGACGCCACCGAGGCGTTCCTCGCGCGGCTGCTGCGCGAGCTGGGGGCGGACGTCGTCGACTTCGGGCTGACCGCGATCGAGACCGAGATGGCCGACCTCACCGGCGTCGCCGACCAGTACGCCGCCGCGATCAGCGTCTGACGTACGCGCTGAACCGGGAGCCCGGGCGCGTCAGGCGCTGATCGGGCTCGGCAGCTCAGTCACGGCTGCTCACCTCCTCGGTGCTCGGTTCCTCCGCGCTCGGTTCCTCGGCCTCGGGGGTGGTGGTCCTGCCCCGCATGGTGATGAGCAGGAACGCGATCAGGAAGAACGCCACGGCGTAGAGCAGGCTGTCGCGGAAGAACGGGATGATGACGACCGTGACCACGATGATCGTCATGTTCAGGGCGCGGATCCCGCGGCCGACCAGCAGCTTGCGGGCGGCCAGGAACGTCACCAGGAAGATGAGCAGGAACGCCGCCGACGACGCGGTGATGATCAGGGTCTCGTCGCGCCCGGTGAGCGCGAGGATGCCCAGGAAGACGCCGTAACCGGGGATCAGGAACAGCAGCGCGCCGTACGGCACCCCGTTGCGCCGCGACACCCTGGTCAGCGCCGCCGGGAGCAGTCCGTCGCGGGCGGTGGCGTAGATGACCCGGGACGTGCCGAGGACCCAGGCGTTCGTCGCGAGGATGAGCAGCACCACGGCGACGATGTTGCCGACGATCGCGATGCTCTGCCCCGAGGCGATCTTCAGCAGCGTGGTGAACGCGGTGATCTGCTCGCCGCTCGCGACGTCGGCGGGCACGACCAGGATGACCGTGACGGCCATGAGGAAGTAGAGCGCGCCGACCAGGAACACGGCCAGGAAGATGGCCCGGGGGAACGTCCGCGGCGGGTCCACGACCTCCTCGGCGACCGGGGCGGCGTTCTCCCAGCCGATGAAGCCGAAGAAGCAGATGATCAGCGCGGAGCCGAGCGCGCCCCAGCCGTGCGGGGCGAACGGGGTCAGGTTGGCGGGCTCGGCGTGCGGCAACGACACCGCGATGACCACGACGAGGAACGCGACGAGCACCGTGAGCAGGGTCGCCTGCAGTCGCGTGCTGACCTTGATGCCGAGCAGGTTGAACAGGATCGAGGCGAGGACGACCAGGAAGCCGTACCCGATGACGGTCAGGTTGCTCGGGTCCGGGTCCCAGATCGTGAAGAGGTAACGGATGGCGGCGAGACCGAGCACCGGGTTGGCCACCAGCAGCGTCAGGACAAGGAAGACCGACGAGATCTGCGCGGGCCGGCGCCCGAACGCGCGCTCGATGAACTCCGGGATGCCCCGGCTCGTCGGGTACAGCATGGACAGCCGCGCGAAGATCAGCGCGAACGGGTACGAGTAGACGATCAGTAACAGCCAGGCCACCAGCGAGAGCGGGCCGGCCGCCTCCGCCGCGTGCCCGGGGATGATCAGTACGCCGACACCGATCACCGAGCTGACGTAGTGCACGATCAGCCCGGGGGCCCGCAACGAGCGGGTCAACGAGGTGGTGGAGGTGACGGGTGTGGCCATCGCGAAGCGGTCTCCTGCCGATTACCTGTGCCTGAAAGTGCTCTCGAGGTCGTACGCCGTGCTACAGCAGGTATCCGCCCATCCGTTTGAAGTAGTCGGCGGCCGGTAGCTCGCCCGACCCGGCGGGCTGAACGGTCAGCAGCACGAGGCCCCGCGAGCCGGGTGCGCCCACGGGTCCGCAGCCGACGGTCACGCCGTCACCCGTCCGCCGGATCAGCCGGCCGGGCGTGCCGCAGATGGCCGACTCCGGCATCCGGGCGGCCTTCACGTGGACCTCGTCACCGTCGTACGTGGTCCACGCGTTGACGTACGGGTCCGACTGCGCCCGCACCAGCGCGTACGCCGCCAGGCTCGGCAGCGTCCAGTCGATCCGCACGTCGGCGGCGCCGATCCGGTGGTAGAAGGTCCGCGCCGACGGGTCCTGCGGCGTGCCGGTCGACCCTCCGGCCCGTGCCTCGATCGCCGCGTTCAACGTCGGCACGTACGCGGCGGTGACCCGGTCGTACAGGTCGCCGGCCAGCTCGTCGGGGCCGATCGGCACCACCGTGCGCGCCATCACGGGGCCGGAGTCGAAGTCCGGTTCCATGACGTGCACCGTCACACCGGTCTCCGCCTCGCCGTTGCGGATCGCCCAGTTGATCGCGCCGAACCCGGAATACTTCGGCAGCAGCGCGTCGTGGACGTTCAGCGCGCCGAGCGGGGCCAGCGACAGCAGGTCCGCCGGCAGCCGGGTGCGCCAGTTCGTGGACACGACCAGGTCGGGTGCCGCCGCCCGGATCCGGTCCGCGAGGTCCGGCTCGGCGCCGAACGCCGACAGCACCACCGGCAGGCCGTGCCGCTCCGCGAGCTCCTGCACGTCGGGCTCGCCGAGACCGCTGAAGTCGGCCGGGTGCGTGATGACCAGGGCCACGGTGTGCGCGGCGAGCAGCCCGTCCAGGGCCACCGCGCCGAGCACGCCGTACCCGAAGAAGACGATCCTCATGAAGCGCCGGTCGTGGCTCGCAGGCGCAGACCGGTCATCCGGATGTAGCCCTCGGGGTGGTGCTGGTCGAACAGCGCCGGCTGCTCGAACGTCACCATGCCGCGGTTGTAGCGGGACCGCTCGGCGGACCGGCTGCGGACGGTGACGTTGCCCTTGTAGAGCGACACCTCGACCTCGCCGGTCACGTCGGTCTGGCTGTGATCGATGGCGGCCTGCAGCATGTGCCGCTCCGGGGCGAACCAGAGGCCGCGGTAGACCAGGTTGGCGTACCGGGGCATCAGCTCGCGCTTGAGCAGGGCGACCTCGCCGTCGAGGACCATCGCCTCCACCGCCCGGTGCGCGGTGAGCAGCACCGTCGCGGCCGGTGACTCGTAGACGCCGCGGGTCTTGATGCCGAGGATCCTGTTCTCGACCATGTCGATGCGCCCGACGCCGTGCCGGCTCGCGATCTCGTTGAGCTGCGCGAACAGCTCGGCGGGGGAGCGCTCCTCGCCGTCGAGCGACACCGGGTCGCCGCCGCGGAAACCGATCCGCACGGACTCGGGCTGGTCGGCCGCATCGATCAGGTCGCGGGTCCGGGAGAACACCCCGTCGGGTGCGGCCACCGCGGGATCCTCCAGCAGCTCTCCCTCGTACGTCGTGTTCACGAGGTTGGCGTCCACGGAGTACGGACGCTCGGCGGCACCGGTCCGGTCGATGGGGATGCCGTGCTCGGCGGCGAACGCCAGCAACTCGGTGCGGGCGTGCAGATCCCACTCTCGCCACGGCGTCACGATGGTGATGTCCGGGTTCAGCGCCTGATAGGCGAGCTCGAAGCGCACCTGGTCGTTGCCCTTGCCGGTCGCGCCGTGCGCGACGGCGTCGGCCCCGGTCCGGCGCGCGATCTCGATCTGCCGGGCGGCGATCAGCGGCCGGCCGATCGCCGAGCCGAGCAGGTATCCGTCCTCGTAGACCGCGTTCGCGCGCAGCACGGGGAACACGTAGTCGCGGGCGAACTCCTCGCGCAGGTCCTCGACGTACACCTCGCTCGCCCCGATCGTGAACGCCTTGTCACGCGCCCGGTCGAGCTCCTCGCCCTGTCCCAGGTCCGCGATGTACGCGACGACCTCGCAGGAATACCGCTCCTTCAGCCAGGCCAGGATGACGGAGGTGTCCAGCCCGCCGGAGTACGCCAGAACGACCTTCTTGATCTCGCGCGGCTCAGACATGGAACAGCTCCTCCATCGTCTCGTGGTCGATCTCCTTGGACAGATCACGGGCGGCGGCGAAGGCCATGTTGACAATGGTGCGGCGGCCACCGGTCTCCACCGGGTGGACGCGGTGCAAAGTGGTGTCGGTGCGCAGGAGATACATATCGCCGGGGCGCAGCGAATAGGAAACAATCGGATTGTCGACGAGGTTCTGGAAAACGCGGGGATTGGTTTTGTCCCAGACGGTGTTGGGCACCGTCTGCACAAATCCGCCGAGCTCGACGTCGGGCACCTCGGCGACGTAGATGACGCCGAAACTGTAGTCGTCCCAATGCCATCCGTGGGTGTCGCCGGGCCGTTCCAGATGCGTGATCACGTAGTGCTCCGGCGCGTACGGGCAGGTGAGGACGTCCTCACCGGCCACGGCCGAGAGCGCGCCACGCAGTGCGGCGGAGTCGTAGAGCTCGCGGACCGGGCCGTTGTGCTGGTGGATGTCCGCCGCGGAGACGTTGCGCATCTTGCGGGGGCTGTTGCCGGTCTGGGCGAATCGCATGTCACGGCGGATCGACTGCGCGTCGATGAGCGCGGCCATCTCCTCGTCGAGGCGTTCCTTGACGTCCTGCGGGAGCACATAGGACACCAGGGCGAAGCCGGTCTCGTAGAGCGACTTGCGGGCCATCCAATGCTGCTCGCCGTCGACCCGCTCGGCCAGATGCCGTTCTATCCGGGCATCGATGGATCTGGTCTCGCGATCTTCTCGGAGCACGGTTCCCCCATTCATCGCAGCGCACGATGGTGCCGATAATGGCGCAGGCGCGCAGCAGCACAGCGATGGGTGAGATCGGTATGCGGACGCCCGCGATTGATCATGATCAAGATCGGGAGCAAGAAGAGGTGATGGGTCCGCACACCCCGTGCCTTCCATCGGAAAGGTATAGCACCCGGCAGGGGGCGTCAAACGTTTGAAGATCGATCTCGGCCGGCTCGATTTCGCTTTCCCGGAAATTATCTCAAAATCACACCCGGAATGTTGCGAAGTCATCAATGCGATGCCCGTGGTTCACCCGGCGGCCTGGCAGGGCCGGCGGCCAAGCCTAGTAAACCTGTAGGAATACTAGCTAACATGCGGGCATGTCGTCGTCGTTGCCGGGACCGGCCGGTCTGGACTTCTCGCGCGTGGGCAAGGACTTCGTCGTGAATGGACGCGGCCGGCCCGTGCTGACCGGTATCGACCTCAGCGTCGCCGCAGGCGAGGTGATCGCGGTGCTCGGCCCGTCCGGGTGCGGCAAGTCCACGCTGCTGCGGATGGCCGGTGGTCTCGAGACGACCGGTGAGGGATCACTTTCGGTCGACGGCCGGCCGGTGCGCCGGTTCGAGCCCCGCTGCGCCGTCGTCTTCCAGGAGCCGCGGCTGATGCCCTGGCGCACGCTGCACCGCAACGTCGCGTTCGGGCTCCCGCGCGGGGTCACCGGCGAGCAGGCCCGCACCGAGGTCGAACACTGGCTCGACGTGGTCGGGCTCCGCGACTTCGCCCGGCACCGCCCGCGTCAGCTCTCCGGCGGCATGGCGCAACGGGCAGCGCTGGCCCGCGCCCTGGCCCGGCGCCCCGGCGTCCTGCTGCTCGACGAGCCGTTCGCCGCGCTCGACGCGCTGACCCGGCTGCGCATGCAGGACCTGCTGGTCGATGTGCAGCGTACGGCCGGGACCACGGTCCTGCTGGTCACCCATGACGTGGACGAGGCACTGCACCTCGCCGATCGCGTCGTGCTGCTCGGCGTCACGGGCAAAGCCGCCACCATCCGGTCGGTGATCGCTGTTCCGGGTGCCCGGCCGCGGGACCGCGCCGACCCGGTACTGGCCGAACTGCGTGTCGAGCTGCTGGCCGAGCTCGGAGTAGGAACACCGACAGTCCACGGAAGGACGCAACCATGAGGACCGTACGTTTCGCCGTGGCCGCGGCGTTGTCTCTCACCCTGTTGACCGGCTGCGTCCAGGGTGAGGACGAGCCGGCGGCCGCAAAGACGACGACGCTGCGCCTTGACTACGCCTACTACAACCCCGCGAGCCTGGTCCTGCGCGAGCAGAAATGGCTCGAGACCGACCTCGCGGCCAAGGGCGTGACGGTCACCTGGCAGCTCTCCGCGGGCAGCAACAAGGCCAATGAGGGCCTGCGAGCCGACGCTCTGGACGTCGGCTCGACCGCGGGCGCGGCCGCGCTGGTGGCCCGGGCCAACGGTACGCCGATCAGGACGATCAGCGTCTTCAGCCAGCCGGAGTGGGCCGCCGTCGTCGTGCCGAAGGGCTCGCCGATCACCTCGGTGGCGGGGCTGCGCGGCAGGAAGATCGCGGCGACCAAGGGCACGGATCCGTACTTCTTCCTGCTGCGGGCGCTCGACGAGGCGGGGCTGAAACCGGCCGACGTCACGGTGGTGAACCTGCAGCACGCCGACGGGAAGACCGCGCTCGAACGGGGGCAGGTCGACGCGTGGGCCGGGCTGGACCCGCTGATGGCGCACAGCGAGACCGATGCAGGCTCGAAACTGATCTACCGCAACGTGGCGTTCAACTCGTACGGCGTACTCAATGCCCGCGAGTCCTTTCTCGCCGCGCATCCCGAGCTGGCCCAAGCGGTGGTCAACGCCTACGAACGGGCCCGCACATGGATCCAGGCCAACCCCGATCAGGCAGTCGAGTTGTACGCCCGCGACGCGAAGATCTCCCCGGCCGTCGCCAAGCTCGTGCTGACCACGCGCACCCGCCTCGACGTCGACCCGGTCCCCGGGGACGCCCAGCGCGCCGTGTTCGAGAAGATCCTCCCGGTGCTGATCGCGGACGGCAACGTCAAGAGCGAGGAGTCGGCCCGGACGGCGCTCGACACGCTGCTCGAACCGAAGTACGCGACCGCGCGGAGCACCACGTGAGCGTGCCCCGGGGCGCGCTCGGCATCGTCGTACCGTTGGCGTTGCTGGGAAGCTGGCAGCTGCTGGCGGGTTCCGGGGTCTACTCGGAGGCGCAGTTGCCGCCGCCCGGCGAGGTGGTGGCCGCGTTCGGCGAGCTGGCCGGGCGCGGGGAGCTCTGGCACCACCTGGCGATCAGCACGCAGCGGGTCCTGATCGGCTTCGCGTTCGGGGCGGGCGGTGGGCTGGCGCTCGGCGCGCTGGTCGGGCTGTCCCGCGCCGCGAACGCCGCACTGTCGCCGACCATCCAGGCGCTCCGCGCGGTGCCGTCACTGGCGTGGGTGCCGTTGCTGCTGCTGTGGCTCGGGATCGGGGAGACACCGAAGATCGTGCTGGTGGCGATCGGGGCGTTCTTCCCGGTGTATTCGACCGTGTCGGCGGCGCTCGCGCATGTCGACCCGCAGCTGGTCGAGGTGGGGCGGGCTTACGGGCGTTCGGGCGTACGGCTGATCGGCACTGTCCTGTTCCCAGCCGCAACCCCGTCCATCCTGTCGGGGTTGCGGCTGGGTCTCGCCCAGGGGTGGCTCTTCCTGGTCGCCGCGGAGCTGATCGCCTCGTCGATGGGGCTCGGCTTCCTGCTGATCGACAGTCAGAACACCGGCCGCACCGACGTGATGCTCCTGGCGATAGTCCTGCTCGCGGCGCTCGGCAAGCTCAGCGACACCCTGCTCGGACTGGCCGGGTGGCGCCTGCTCGCCGCGCGCCGCTGAGACTCAGACCAGGCCGTTCTCGGTCAGGAACGCCTTGGCGACCGCCGCGGTGTCCTGCTTGTCGACCTGCACCTTGGCCAGGTAGGTGGTGAGGTTCTCGGTGGTCAGCTTCGCCGAGACCGCGTTCAGTGCCCCGCTGACGGTGGGGTTGTTCGCCTCGGAGCGGATCAGCGGCAGCACGTTCTCCGCGGTGTAGAGGTTCTTCGGGTCCGCCAGCACGACGAGCTTGTTCGTGGTGATCGCGGAGTCCGTGGAGAACACGTTGCCGACGTCGATGTCGCCACCGGTCAGCGCCTTGACGGTGAGCGGGCCACCGGCGTCGAGCGGCTTGAACTCCTTGAACTTCACGCCGTACAGGCTCTCGAGGCCCTTGAGCCCCTGGTAGCGCTCGGCCCACTCCGGCCCGGCGCCGACGGTGAGCTGACCGGCCACCGGCTTGAGGTCGTCGATGGTCTTCAGGCTGAACTTGGTCGCGGTCTCCTGGGTGACGCTGAGGGTGTCCTTGTCCTCGGCGGCGGACTGCTCCAGCACCTCGGTGCCGGCGGGCAGCACCTTCTTGAGCGCGGCGAGTACGTCGGTCGGCGAGCTGACGCCCTCGGGCGCGCCACCGGTGGCCAGCGCGGCGAGCAGGGCCCCGTTGTACTCGGGGAGCAGGTCGATCGACTTGTCCTGCAGCGCCTTGAGGTACAGCTCGCGGGCGCCGATGTTGAACGTCCGCTTGACCTTCACCTGCTTGGCCTCGAGGGCCTGGGCGTAGATCTCGGCGAGCAGCTCGCTCTCGGCGAAGTTGGCCGAGCCGATGGTGATGCTTCCCGGCGCCGACGACGCGGAACCGGCGTCGTCCTTCAGCGGGTCGTCACCGGCGCCGCAGCCGGTGAGGGCGATCGTCGTCAGCGCGGCGATCGCCGCACCGATCAGGCGTATGCGTGTCATGAAGGACCTTTCGGAGAGGGATTCAGGCCGGGGGATACGACCCAGCGCTGCACCAGTGCGAGCAGCAGATCGAGCCCGACCGCCAGCACCGCGACGACGATGGCGCCGGCCAGCACTCGGGAATAGTCGTTGACGGCCAGGCCGTCGATGAGCAGCCGGCCGAGACCGCTGAGGCCCACCGCCGCGGCGACGGTCGCCGTCGCGACGACCTGGAGCGCGGCGCTGCGGAACCCGCTCATCAGCACGGGCAGGGCCATGGGCAGCTCGACGCGGGTGAGGACCTGCCAGGGGCGCATGCCCATGCCCCGGGCGGCGTCGACGACCCGCTGGTCCAGGCTGCGCATTCCCGCGTACGCGGAGGTCAGGACCGGAGGGATGACCAGCACGCTCAGGGCGATGAGTACGGGTGTGAGCCCGAGCCCGAGCAACGTGACCATGAGCATCAGCAGACCCAGCGTGGGCAGTGACCGGCCCGCGTTGCCCGCGTTGATGGCCAGGAACGAGCCGCGCCCGGTGTGCCCGATGTAGAGCCCCGCGGGCAGCGCGATGACCGTGCCGATGAGCAGCGCCAGCGCGACATATCCCAGGTGGGACAGGATCAGCTGGGGGATGCCGCCGGACAGCGTGGGATCCCAGTGCGCCGCGTCGAACAGATAGGAGAGGTTCACACGCGACTCCACGGGGTGATCAGGCGCTGCACGAGCACGATGGCGAGGTCGGCGACCGCCGCGAGCGCGATCGAAGCGATGATGCCGACCAGGATGGGCTCGAGGTAGAACAGCTGGAAGCCGCGGGTGAACAGCTGCCCGAGCCCGCCGACGCCGATCAGGGCACCGACGCTGACCAGGCTGATGTTGGCCACGGTCGCCGCGCGCAGCCCGGCAAGGATCACCGGCAGCGCCACCGGGAGCTCGACGTCGACCAGGCGCCGGAACCGGCGGTAGCCCATCGCGGTCGCGGACTGGGTGACCAGCTCGTCGACTGAGCGCAGCCCGTCGGCCACGGTCCTGGCCAGCAGCGCCACCGTGTAGATGCTCAGCGCGACCACGATGTTCAGCGGCGAGAGGATCTTCGTGCCGAGGATCACCGGCAGGAACACGAACAGCGCCAGCGACGGGATCGAATACAGCACCCCGCAGACGTTGACCAGCGGGTGGTAGACCCGGGGGAACCGGACACCGAGGTAGCCGATCGGCAGTGCGACGGCGAACCCGATGAGCACCGGCAGCAGCGCGAGCACGATGTGCTGACGCAGCGCGGCCAGGATGACGTCGGTGTTGTTGGACAGATAGGTGATCACGGCTGCTCGCGGCGCCGGGCGGCCAGGTGGTCGACGAGGTCGTGGTGGCGCACGATCCCGTCGGCCACGCCCTCGGCGTCGACCCGGACCGCGATGCCGGCCGGGGAGATGATCGCCAGGTCGGTCACCAGCCGCAGCGAGTCGGCGCGGGTGAAGCTGCCGTAGCCCACCGGGCGCCCGGCGTCGTCGAGCTCCAGATCGCCGACCTCGGACAATGGGCGTACGGGCAGGTCGGCGGCGGACTCGAAGGAGAGGCTGCGCAGCCCGCGGTCGCGGCCCACGAACTCGGCCACGAAGTCGTCGGCGGGGTTCGCGAGCACCTCCCGCGGCGTGCCGACCTGGGCGAGCCGGCCACCCTGGCGGAAGATGGCGACCACGTCGCCGAGCTTGATCGCCTCGTCGATGTCGTGCGTCACCATCGCGATCGTCTTGCCCAGGTCCTTCTGCAGCCGCAGGAACTCGCGGTGCAGCCCCTCCCGGACCACCGGGTCGACCGCGCTGAACGGCTCGTCCATCACCATGATCGGCGGGTCGGCGGCCAGCGCGCGGGCCACGCCGACGCGCTGCTGCTGCCCGCCGGAGAGCTGGGCGGGGTAGCGCTTGGCGAACTCCGCGGACAGGCCGACCCGTTCCAGCAGGCCCAGCGCGTCGGTCCGGGCCTGCTTACGGGTACGCCCGAGCAGCATCGGCACCGTCGCGACGTTGTCCAGCACCGTGCGGTGCGGGAAGAGCCCGGCGTGCTGGATGACATAGCCGATGCCCCGGCGCAGCAGGGCCTCGTCCTGCTCCGCCACGTCGCGCCCGTCGATCAGTACCCGGCCCGACGTGGGCCGTACCATCCGGTTGATCATCCGGAGCGAGGTGGTCTTGCCGCAGCCGGACGGCCCGACCAGCACGGTGGTCTTGCCGGTGGGCAGCTCGAGCGAGAGATGATCTACCGCGGTGCTGCCGCCTGGATAGACCTTCACCACGTCTTCGAATGTGATCATGGAACCTCCTGAAGATCTTTATTCATACTTCCGGTGTAGTGAATGGGGTGTCAACAGGTGACCAGCGAAGACACGGTGGTCCGCCTCGACGGGCAGACTTTGACGACGGACGGCCTGCTCGCCGTCGCCTCCGGTGTGGCGGGCATCGAGGTCGACCCCATGGCGCTGAGCCGCATCGGCGACCGGCACGCCGCGCTGGACGACGCCCGGGCCCGCGGCGCTGTCTACGGCGCCAACACCGGCGTCGGCGCCAACCGGCACGAGAGTACCGGCGACGATCTTGACCATGGCCTGCGGCTCCTGCGCAGCCACTGCGCGGCGACCGGCCCGGTCGAGGACGACGTGACCGCCCGCGCGGCGATGACCGTCCGGCTCAACCAGATCCTCGCGGGCGGCTCGGGCATCTCCCGCCGGGTCACCGACGCCCTCGCCGAGGCGGTGCGCTCGGGTGCCGTACCCACCCTGCACTCCTGGGGTGCCATCGGCACGGCCGACCTGGCCGCCCTCGCCGAACTGGGCCTCACCCTCGCCGGCGAACGCCCCTGGCGTTACGGACCCGGCCCGGTCACCACGATCGACGCCACGGACGCCCTCCCGATGATCAGCTCCAGCGCGCTGACCGTCGCGACTGCGGTGCTCGCCCTCGACCGCGTCCACACCCAGCTGCGCGCCTCCACGGTCATCGCCGCGCTGACATTTCTTGCATTACAGGGCAATCCGGGAGCGTACGAGGCTGTCGTCCATCATGCCCGCGCGCATCCCGGGCAGGTCGAGGTCGCGGGGATGCTCCGCTGGCTGGTGGCCGGATCCGGGGCGCCCGCTCGTATCCAGGACCCGTTCGGGCTGCGGGTCCTGCCCCAGGTCGCCGCACCCGCCGTGCATGCCGTCGGCGCGCTGCACGACGTGCTGACGGCGGAGCTCAATGCGGCTGTCGAGAACCCGCTGATCACCGCGGACGGTGTCCATCATCACGGGCAGTTCCACACCGCGACGCTGGCGTCCAGCCTGGACGCCGTACGCGGAACGTTTCTGCCCGTCCTGTCCCTGTCATCGGCTCGGCTCGGCCTGCTGATGCGCCCCGACCTGACCGGTCTGCGCGCGTTCCTGGCGGGCGGCCCGGTGGGCAGCTCCGGCCTGATGATCAGCGAGTACGTGGTCCAGGACCTCCTCACCGAGATCCGCGTCGGCATGCAGCCCGTCGCGGCCGGCACCCTGACCATCTCCCTCGGCCTCGAGGAACACGCCAGCTTCGCCACCCAGGGCGCCCGCTCCCTGCGCAGAATGTCCCACTACGCCCCGACCCTGCTCGCCGCAGAACTGGTCGCCGCCGTCCGCGCCCTCCGCATGGCCCCGGGGCGCCTCACCGACGGCCCCGTCCGCCGAGCCTTCGAAATCGCAGCGGCATCCCTGGACCCCAGCTTCGAAGACCGCCCCCTCGGCACCGACCTCGAACGCGCGGCCGCCCTGCTCCCCGAACTGGCGGCCGTCGCAGCCTAGGCGGTCAGCAGAGAGCGCCGGCTGCTCGGACCTCGGTGAATGCTTGACGGGCCAGCTCGCCGAAGCCCTCGGTGGTGGCCGGGTTGGCCAGCGGTCAAAGGCGATCTTCCAGGCGAGTGCGGCCAGCTCCGCGCAGAAAGTTGTCGCGTGCCGGTGTCCGGCGCAACATCTAGCCACGCGGCGTGGCTGCGACAACTCGGTCGCCGCGGCTCAGGACATCAGATACTCGCCACCGCACGACTCGGCGAGGGTGGTGCCGAAAAGGGCGGCCGGGGTGTACGCGCCCGGCCGGCCCTCGCCGTTCAGCAGCCGGAGGGTGACCTCGGCGGGGACGGCTCCGGTGTACTCCTGAGCCTCGCCCACCCGCAGCCACCCCTCCCGGGTCTCGCCGTCGTCCCAGGTCGCGACCGCGTGCCCCCAGGAATGCTCGCGGGGCTTGTCCTTCGCCTTCACCTGCACCCCGGCGAGGCGGCGCTGGGCGAACGACCGGGCCGGCGCCCATTTCAGCATGACCATCGCGGCCGGCATCACCGCGCGGACGAGCGTCCCCGACGGTACTTCGCTGGAGGCCGAGAGCACGTTGCGGGCGCCGCTCGCCCGCTGCGCCGCGAGCACCTCGCCGAGCGGCATGACCGCCGTGGTCACCTCGGAGCCGTCCGGCAGGGTGAGGCGCAGCGGGTCGCCGCCGATCCGGGCGGGCGCGAGGCGGCCGTCGGTGATCTGGCCGCCCGCGAGCTCATTCGGGTCGCCGAGGATCGTGCCGGCCAGGGCCTCGCCGATGGTGCCCGCCTCCATCGCCAGGGAGGGCACCATGTCGACCCGGATCCGCAGCGGCGCGGGGCGGCCCTCGCACAGTTTCACGACGACGCTCTCGGTGGCGGTCACGCCGAATCCGGCGCCGGTGACGAGGGTGCGCCCGGCGGCTGCCGCCGCGTCGTTGCGGTCGAGCGTGGCGCCCACCGCGGTGATGTCGTTGGCCAGGTCGAGGTAGTGGCTGCCGGCTGCCAGACAGGCGTCGATGAGCGGCCCGGCGGTCGTGGTGAACGGCCCGACCGTGTTGATGACCACCGCGGGGTGCAGCCGCCGGATCTCCGTGGCGGTGGCGCCGACCGACGCGGTGACCAGGGTCCCGCTGCCGGTCGCCCGCGCGGCGGTGGTCAGGCGGTCCGCGTCCCTGCCCACCAGCACGGGGGTGAGCCCGCGCCGGCTCAGTTCGGCCGCGATGGCACGGCCGCTGCGGCCGGTGCCGCCGAGAACCCAGATCTCTGCACCCATGACGCTGTCTCCCCTGCTGCGAGCGCGTCCGATGACACGCTATGCCGTCACTCTACGCAGTGATGACATGGAGTGTCAACGAACCTCCTTCGAGCAGGCCGATGATCCGATCGAGGTCGCGTCCGAACGGCCGGTCGCCGGTGCCGGGAGGCAGGGCCGCGGCGATCTCACCGAAGGGTGCCTCCCGGGCATCGAGAAGGAATGCCTGGTGTACGCCCAGCAGCTCGCACGCCAGCACGTCCCGCAGCCCGGTCACCGCCTCGCCCAGACACTCGGCAGCCTCGAACCCGAAGCTCTGCACGTCCTCCTGTCCCAGTGACGTCTCCATCGCGCCACCCAGCGCGGGCAGCGTGAAACGCCGCAGCCGATGCGTGACGCCCACGGCCCGCTTGTGCACGGCGGCCATCCCGGCGTGCAGGCCGGGGGAGTCCGACAGCTGGCGGGGCAGCCCGGTGACCGCCGGGTCCAGAATCCGGTGCAGGCGGGCCGTGCCCAGGTCGGCCAGGTGCGCGAGGGCGGTGGTCAGCGCGCCCGCCGTCGCGGCCAGGTCGGTGCCCGCGAAGCCCGCGGTGCCGACGAACCGGCCGTCGAGGTGCGCGGGGGAGTCGGTGATCGCGGTCAGGGCGCGGTCGGCGGCGGCCTCCAGCGCCGCGACCGCACGCAGTGCCATGGCCAGGGCGGGCGCGGTGACCCGGAACGACACCGGTGCCTGCAGCTCCCGTGCCGGGCCGGTGCCGCGCAGCTCCAGCAGGGCGGCCAGGACGGTACGGAGCTCGTCGCTGTCGGCCAGCGCCGGGTGCAGCGGATCGGGGCTCGCGCCGACCACGACGTGCGCCGCGGCCGCCACGACGATCTGCTGGGTCAGCAGGGTCCGGACGGCGGCGGCGTGCAGCACCGCGAGGCCGGTCAGGCCGGGCACGCCCTCCAGGAACGCGACGCCCTCCTTGGCGCCGAACGAGCGCGGACTCAACCCGGCCGCTTTGAGGGCGGGGGCGGCGCCGGTCGCGTGGCCGGCGGCGTCGAGCACCTGGCCGGTGCCGAGCAGGGCGGCGCCGGTGTGGGCGAGGGGGATGATCTCGCCGGCGGCGCCGCTGCCCCGGGCGGGGATCGCCGGGATCACGTCGTGGTTCAACAGGTCGATCAGGCTCCGGCACAGCTCGGCGGAGACGCCCGCGGCGGGATGCAGGAACGTACGCAGCCGTGCGGCGAGCAACGCCCGGGCCTCGTCCCGTCGCAGCCACGGCGCCGAGCCCACGGCCCGCCCGGACATCAGCGTGTCCTGGTGCCGGGCCTGGGCGTCGGCGTCCAGGCGTACGCCCGCCATCGCTCCCATCCCGGTGTTGACCCCGTAGACCGGCTGGTCGCCGTCCAGGTCCGCGAGCACGGCCCGGCGGTTCGCGGTGAGCTCGGCGATCAGTGCCGGGCTGAGCTCGACCCGGCACGTGCCCCGGGCGAGCTGCTCGATCACGGCGCGGTCGAGCTTGCCGGCCCGGTGCAGGATCACCGTTCTCATCGGTACCGCAAGAGTGTGCCGGTGTCGGCGGCCTCGGCGCGGGTGAGGATCAGGTGCGCCACCGCGACATCGAGGATGGACAGACCGCGGTGCCAGTAGAGGATCCGCTCGTCCGGGTGCTCGCGGCCCGGTTTGCGGCCCGTGACGATCTCGCCGATCTGGGCGTAGAGCGTCTTCTCGCTGAGCCTGCCGGTGTCGACGTGCGCGCGCAGCGCCCCGAAACGCCCGGAGCGCGACTCGCTCCAGTCGTCGACGACCACCTTGTCCATGACGTCGAGCAGATCAAGTTCCACAGCGCTGATCGTTCCGTACGGTACGACGAACGCGCCGGGCTTCACAGCAGCCGTACGCAGCAGGGGCTGGGGTTCCTGCAACCGGGACGCCTCGACGAGGATGTCCGCGCCCTCGAACGCCTCCGCGGCGGTGTCCACGGCCCGCACCGGCGTGTCCGTCACCGCGCGCAGCTGGGCGGCGAATGCCTCGCGGGATTCGGGGCGGCGGCTGGTCACCCGGATCTCGTCGAGCGGGAAGAGGCTGTCGAGCATGGTGACGTTGGAGAACGCCGTGCCCCGCGCGCCGACGTGGCCGAGGATCCGCGAGTCGGGGCGGGCGAGGAATGTGGCGCCGACCGCGGTCATCGCGCCGGTCCGGGCCTCGGTGATCCAGGTCGCGTCCATGATCGCGAGCGGGACGCCGGTCGTCGGGTCGTACACCGTGATCAGGGCCAGTTCGCTCGGGAGCCCGTACTGAAAGTTGTCGACGAAGTCGCCCACGACCTTGACGCCGCTGAGACCGTGCTCGCCGAGGGTGCTGACGTGCCCGCGCAGGACGTTGAAGTGCCCCGCACCGCCGTTGTCCGGCACGAGATGGGTCCTGGGCTCGAAGACGGTCAGCCCGCGCCCGTGCGCGTCGACCGCCCCTTGCACCGCGGTGATGACCTCGGCCGGCCCGATGCCCAGCGAGTCGATGTCCGGCCCCGAGAGGAAGCGCAATTGGATCATGCACTGAACCCTATCGTTGCTGCTCAGAGCAATTCCTGCCTAGCATGTGGGAAAACTATGTAATGCGGGCCACCGAGGCTTGGCGGGCCCAGGTCGTTTCCCGTACGTTGCCGTCGTGACCAGCACCGTTACCTCTCTGACCAGTCCCTTCACGCGTCGTCGTGCCCTCATCGCCGCCGCGACCGCCTCCGTCGCCCTCGCCGTGGCCGCCTGTGGCGGTACCGACGACAAGGACGAGGCGGCCGGCAGCGGTGGTGGTCTTCGCAAGATTCAGGTCGCCCTGGACTGGACCCCCAACACCAACCACACCGGCCTGTACGTCGCCCAGTCCAAGGGTTACTTCAAGGCGCACGGCCTCGAGGTCGAGATCGTGCAGCCCGGTGACGCCGACCCGGGCACGCTCGTCGCCGCGGACAAGATCCCGTTCGCGGTCAGCGCGCAGGAGGCGCTGACCCAGGCCCGGGCGCAGGGCGCCCCGCTCGTGTCGGTCGCCGCGGTGATCCAGCACAACACGTCCGGGTTCGCGTCGCCCAAGGACCGCGGGCTGACCCGGCCGGCGCAGTACGCGGGCAAGACGTACGGCGGGTTCGGGGGCGCGATCGAGGAGCCGCTGCTCAAGTCGATCGTCCAGGCCGACGGTGGCGACGCGTCGGCGATCAAGACGGTGAACGTCGGGGACGCCGACTTCTTCGCGGCCACGAAGAAGGGCATCGACTTCGAGTGGATCTTCTACGGCTGGACCGGTATCGAGGCGGAGCTGCGCAACGCTCCCGTCAACATCCAGTACGTCAAGGACTACAACCCCGCGCTGGACTTCTACACCCCGATCCTGATCACGAACGAGAAGCGCATCTCGCAGGATCCCGAGCTGGTGAAGTCGTTCGTGGCGGCCGCCTCCGAGGGCTACGGCTACGCCGCGAAGAACCCCGCCGACGCCGCCTCGATCCTGCTCGCCGCCGCCCCCGACCTCGACAAGGACCTGGTCGGCAAGAGCCAGGCCTGGTTGAGCCCGAAGTATCAGGACGACGCCGCGCGCTGGGGTGAGCAGAAGCCCGAGGTGTGGACGAACTTCTCCCAGTGGCTGCTCGACCAGAAGGTCCTCACCACGAAGGTCGACGCGACGAAGGCCTACACCAATGATTTCCTGCCGTGATCCGCAAGGTCGCCCCCGTGATCGCGGTGCTGGCCATCCTCGCCGGCTGGCAGGCGTACACCGCGATCTCGGGAATTGATTCCTGGTTGCTGCCCAGCCCGACGGATGTGCTGGCAGCCGCCGCGGACCAGCGGGACTCCCTGATCACCCATACGCTCGCGACCACGAAGCTGACGCTGCTCGGCTTCACCGCGGGCGTGGTGATCGGGCTGCTGGTCGCCGTGGTGCTGCACCTCGTCCCGCTGCTGCGGGCCGCGCTGTACCCGCTGCTGGTCACCAGCCAGAACATCCCGACGATCGCGATCGCGCCGCTGCTGGTCGTCTGGCTCGGGTTCGGGCTGGCCCCGAAGATCGTGGTGATCGTGCTGGTCTGCTTCTTCCCGGTCGCGGTCGCCACCCTGGACGGGCTCGGCCGCAGCGACGCGCTGATCGCCGACTACCTGCTGATGAGCGGCGCGAACCGGCGCCAGCTGTTCACCAAGCTGCAGTGGCCGGCCGCGCTGCCCGCGATGTTCTCCGGCCTGAAGATCGCCGCGACCTACAGCGTCTTCGGCGCGATCATCTCCGAGTGGCTCGGCAGCGACGTCGGCATCGGCCGTTACATGATCATCCAGAAGTCGGCGTTCCGGGCGGACCGCATGTTCGTGGCCATCGCCATCGTGGTCCTGCTGGCCCTGGCGGTCTTCGGCCTGGTCCTGCTCGTCGAGAAGCTGACCGTGAAGGGGAGGAGGTCCCGTGGCTGACACCGCTCTGGACATCACCGGCCTGTCGCACTCCTACGGCGACCTGCACGTGCTCGAGGACATCTCGCTGCGCGTCGGCAAAGGCGAGTTCGTCTCCATCGTCGGGCCGTCCGGCAGCGGTAAGAGCACGCTGTTCCACCTCATCGGCGGGTTGCTGACCCCGGCCACCGGGACCATCGGCATCGACGGCGCCCACGCCAACGGCCGCCGCGGCCTGATCGGCTACATGCCCCAGGCACCCGCGCTGCTGCCGTGGCGGACCATCGAGGACAACGTCGTCCTGGCCCGGGAGATCGGCGGCGCCCCGAAACGCGGCACCCGCCCCCAGGCCCGTGACTGGCTGGCGAAAGTGGGCCTTGACGGCTTCGCCCGCTCGTACCCGCACGAGCTCTCCGGCGGCATGCAGCAGCGCGTCGCGTTCCTGCGCGCCCTGCTCGCCGGTCGCGACCTGATCTGCCTCGACGAGCCGTTCAGCGCGCTCGACGCGATGCTGCGCGCCGAGATGCACCGCTGGCTGCTCGACATCTGGGAGCAGGACCGCCGCTCGATCCTCTTCGTCACCCACAACATCGAAGAGGCCCTGCTGCTCTCCGACACCGTCTACGTCTTCACCCGCCGCCCGGCGACCGTCCTGGAACGCGTCGAGGTGCCGTTCGAGCGCCCCCGCCGTGCCGAGGTGGTCGACGATCCCACCTTCGTCCGCTTGCGCCGCAGGCTGACCGACCTGCTGACTGCGAGCCCCCGATGACCGCCACCCACGTACGCGTGATGCTCGAGTACTTCCACCCCTGGCCCAACGCCGCCGGCTTCTACGTGGCCTCCCGCAACGGCTGGTACGCCGACGCCGGCCTGGACGTCGAACTCACCGTCTTCGACGCCCTGCGCGGTGACACCCTCGAACACCTCCTGCGCGGCGAGGTCCACTTCGGCGTCTTCCCGACCAACCGCCTGCTCGTCCGCCGCGCCGAGGGCCAGCCCCTTCAGGCGGTCGCCTCGATCAACCACCGCGGCATGGAGACCATCCAGAGCGTCACCGGCCGCGGCATCACCCGCCCCCGCGACCTGGCCGGCAAACGCCTCGCCCTCAACCCGACCCCGCGCGGCGTGGCCATGGTCCGCCACCTGGTCGCGGCCGACGGCGGAGACCCGGACGCGGTCATCCTGGTCGACAGCGGCCACCGCGAGCTCAGCGTCGACGACATCGCCGCCGGCGGGATCGACGCCACGTTCGGCGGCTACTGGGCCTGGGACGCCCTGTTCGCGGACCTCCCCGGCGAGGAGCGCATCATCTGGCCGGTCGACGACATCGGCGCCCCGCCGTACCACAGCTACCTGCTCGGCACCGGCCCCGCGCTCGCCGACGACCCCGGCGTGATCGCCACGTTCCTCGAGGTCACCGAGCGCGGCTTCCGCGCGGCAACCGACGACCCGGCCGGCACCCTGGAGATCCTCGACCGCGTCATCCCATACTTCCCCCGGCCCGTCCTCGCCCGCTCCCTCGAGCTCATCGCGCCCACCTGGTGGCACGACGGCAGCTGGGGCGAGATCCGCCCCGACCTCATGGACCCCTACACCGACTGGCTCGCCACCGCCGGCATCCTCCCCGCGGACTTCGACTGGCGCACGGCGGTGCCGCGATGACCGGCCCGTTGATCACGACCGAGCAGCTTTCAGTACGCCGTGAGCTCCTGATCCTCGACGCCACGGTCACCCTCCCCGCACCCGGGTTCGACGGCGACCACCGCGCGACCACCGGCTACGAAGGCTGGCTCACCGCGCATATCCCGGGCTCCCGCCACGCCGACCTGCTCAACGACCTCAGCGACCCGGCCGCCCCCTCGCACTTCGCCCACCCGGAGCCTTCGGTGCTCGCGGCGTCGTTGGCCCGCCTCGGCGTCACGGACGGCGTCCCGGTCGTGGCCTACGACAGCGCCGGCGGCATCTGGGCCGCCCGGCTGTGGTGGCTCCTCACCTCGATCGGCGTGCCTGCCCAGGTCCTCGACGGCGGCCTGGCAGCCTGGCGCGAAGCCGGACTGCCCATCGCATCAGGGCCGGCGCCGGAGCCTCCCGCCGGGAGACTCACGGCGCGCCCCCGTCCGGAGCGGTGGATCGAGCGTGGTGACCTGGAGGCGTGGATCGCGGGTGACGTCGACGCGACCGTGCTGTGCGCGCTGAACCCGGAGGCCTACCGCGGCGACGTTCCTACCCGGTACTCCCGCCGCGGCCACATCCCCGGCAGCGGGAACCTGCCGGCCCGCTCACTGTCCGGCCCGGACGGCCGCCTGCTGCCCGCAGAGCCGTTGACCGAGGCACTGTCCGGGCTGCTCGCCGATCCACAGCCGGTGTGGCTCTACTGCGGCAGCGGCATCTCGGCCGCGGGTGTCGCCCTGGCCCTCGCGGTGCTGGGCCGCGACGACGTGGCCCTCTACGACGGCTCCCTGGAGGAGTGGTCCGCCGACCCCGGCCTGCCGCTCACCCTCGGCCCCGAACCGGCCGCCCCCAACCCAGAATCGCCCGGCCCAGAATCGCCCGGCCCAGAATCGCCCGGCCCGGCGACGCTCGGCGCGGAGTTGGCCGATCCCGGGGTGGTTGTGCGGTTTAGTGAGGGGGTGCGGGAGTTGCTGGATCGGCCTGAGTTCGCGGTGCTGTCGACCACCGAGCCGAATGGTGTCGCTCAGCTGTCCGTGATGTGGGTCGGGCGGGACGGCGACGAGCTGGTGATGGCGACCAAGGGCGGGCGGCGGAAAGCGGCCAACATCCGGCGCGATCCGAGGGTGACCGTGCTGATCTACGACCGGGACCGGCCCACCCGCTATGTCGAGATCCGTGGCACCGCACGGGTCACCGACGAGGATGCGAGCAGCCTGGTCGACACGCTCGCGCAGCGGTACACCCGGAAGGACCACGTGCGCGGCGACGCGGCCGAAGAAGCGGATCGGGTGGTTCTGCGGATCACGCCGAGCCGGGTCGTCGAGCGGTGGTGAGCGTAGGAGATCTCCGCGTGCTGGCGGTCGAGGGGCGGTCGGGGTCCGGGAAGTCGCGTTTTGCCGCCACGATTGCGGCGGGGCTGGGCGCGACGCTGATCCGGATGGATGAGATCTATCCCGGGTGGGACGGGTTGCAGGCGGCGGTGACCGTGCTGCACGAGCAGGTGCTGGTGCCGCTCGCCGCGGGGGAGCCCGCACGGTGGCGACTGTGGGACTGGGCGGGGGATCGTCCCGGCGCGTGGCATGAGGTGCCCGCCACGGAGCGCCTCGTGGTCGAGGGCGTCGGGTGCGGGGCTGACGTGCTCACGGCGTACCGGAGCGGGCTGATCTGGATCGAGGCTTCTGCGGATGTGCGGCGCGAGCGGGCCATGGCCCGGGACGGTGACACCTATGCGCCGCACTGGGAGCGCTGGGCCCGGCAGGAGGACGCCTTCTACGCGGCGAACGACGTGCGCGGGCAGGCAGATCTGATCATCGAGAACGGCTGATCATCATGAGTGGCGGAGGGAAGCAATGAGCGGCGAGCGGATCCGGTTGAACGGGTTGCGGCAGTCCACGGTCGGGCATACGGCGATCGGGTTGTGGCGGCACCCGGACAGCCAGGCGCACCGCTACCGGGAGCTGAGCTACTGGACCGAGACCGCGCGGATCCTGGAGCGCGGGCGGTTCGACGCGTTGTTCATCGCGGACGCGCTCGGGCCGCTCGAGGTCTATCAGGGCAGCGTCGACGCGGCGTTGCGGGACGGCATCCAGACGCCGACCGATGATCCGCTGCTGGCGATCAGCGCGATGGCGGCGGTCACCGAGCATCTCGGGTTCTCCGTGACGGTGTCGTCGACGTACGAGCAGCCCTACTCCTTCGCCCGCAAGATGACCACCCTCGATCACCTGACCGGCGGCCGGATCGGGTGGAACGTCGTCACCTCGGCCCTGGACAGCGCGGCCCGCAACCTCGGCCTGACCACTCAGCTCCCGCACGACCAGCGGTACGCGGTCGCCGAGGAGTTCATGGACGTCGTCTACAAGTTGTGGGAATCGAGCTGGGCCGACGACGCGGTGGTCCGCTCTCCCGAAGGCATCTTCGTCGACCCCGCACGGGTACGGCCGGTCGCGCACGAGGGCACGTACTACCGGGTGCCGGGCATCGCGTTGTCCGAGCCGGGTGTGCAGCGCACCCCGGTGATCTACCAGGCCGGGACGTCCCCGGTCGGGCGCGCGTTCGCCGCCCGGCACGCGGAGGGCGTGTTCCTGTCGACCTATCTGCCGTCGATGGCGCGCGGCCTGGTCACCGATGTCCGCGAGCGGGCCGCCGCCGAGGGCCGCGATCCCCGCTCGCTCAAGTTCTTCGCGATCGCCACGGTGATCGTGGCCGAGACGGACGCGCAGGCACAGGCGAAGCTCGCGGATTACCAGTCCTACGCCAGTGTAGAGGGCGCTTTGGCCCGCTGGAGTGCGCTCATGCACATCGACCTGTCGGCGCTGGACCTCGACAAGCCCCTGGAATACGTGGAGACCGACGGCATCCGCGGCATGGTCGAGCTGTTCACCACGCTCGACCCGGACCGGCGCTGGACGCCGCGCGCGATCGCCGAGTTCGTCGGCGTGGGCGGTGGGGGCCCGGTGATCGCCGGCAGTCCCGCGACGGTCGCCGACGAGCTGGAGCGCTGGGTCGACGAGGCGGGGATCGACGGGTTCAACATCGCCGACCCGGTGCCGCCGGTGACGTTCCGCGACTTCACCGATCTGGTCGTGCCCGAGCTGCAGCGCCGTGGCCTGGTCTGGCGTGACTACGAGGGCTCGACGCTGCGGGAGCACTTCCACGGCGGCGGGGTGACCCGGGTCCGGGACGACCACCCCGCCGCGCGTTACCGCTTCTCAGCCCCTCAATAGCGGCAACAGCTGCTCGCCCTGGCGCTCGATCTCCGGCAGGTAAGGCGTGTCGGAGAGGATGAAGTGCGTGATGCCCAGCTCCTGGTAGCGCCGTAGCGACGATGCCACCTCCTTGGCCGAGCCGACCAGCCACGTGGTGCCGGCGCCCCCGCCCCCGAACTTGCCGGGCGCCGTGTAGAGGTTGTCGTCCAGCACCTCGCCGCGGGATGTCAGGTCGAGCAGCCGCTGCTGGCCGACCGCGGCGCGCCGGGCCTGGTCGGGCGGGGTCCGGCCGACGCCCTTCGCCATCTCCGCGACCTTCGCCTCGGCATCGGACCAGGCCTGCTCGGACGTCTCCCGGACCACCGTGGTGATCCGCAGCCCGAACTCCAGCGGGGCATGCTCCCGGCCGAGTTCGGCGCTGAGCGCTGTCAGCCTTTCGATCCTTTCGCGTACGCCGTCCAGCGGCTCACCCCAGAACAGCTGAACGTCAGCCTCGGCAGCAGCCACCCGCTCAGCCGCCTCGGAAGCCCCGCCGAAGTAGAGCCGCGGATGCCTGCGCGCGCCGCGCACGACCGGCCGGGGGACCACGGTCGAGCCGGTGACCCCGAAGTGCTCGCCGTGATACGTGACGTTCTCCTCGGTCCACAATCTGCGGACGAGCTGGAGGAACTCCTTCGTACGCGCGTAGCGGTGGGCCTGGTCACCCTCGCTGTCGCCATACGCCGCGAGATTGTCCTTCCCCGACACGATATTGATCAGTACGCGCCCGCCGCTGAGGTGATCGAGGCTCGCCGCCGCCGACGCGAAGTTCGCCGGCCGCCAGTACCCGGGCCGCACCGCGATCAGCGGCTGGAACGTCGTCGTCCGGGCGGCCAGCGCGGTGGCGACGGTGAACGTGTCGGGCCGCCCCCAGCCGGTCCCGATCAGCGCCCCGCCCCACCCGTGTTTCTCCAGCGCGAGGGCGTGGCCGGTGAGGGTGTCCAGGGTGTTGTGATCCGTGACCACGTCGTCCCCGCGATGGCCCGGCTCGACCTGGTTCGGGATGTACCAGAGGAACTCGTTTGCAGCTTCGTCACTCATGTAACCCTCATATCCTATCGGCTATATAGCCAATGTATAGAATGCTCAGTTCTACAGCTAGATCTGACGTAGGCAACAGTGAAGATTGAGAGAATCGGCATGTCAGACCTTCGAAGCTCCATCGAGCAGAGCGCACCCACCCGTCGCAAGTGGCCCTGGATAGCGGGCGCCGCGGTTGCCGTCCTCCTGGTCGCGGGCATCGGGCTCGCCGTGGGACGAGGCGGCAGCAGCGCGGAGGCCTCGGACGACGGGACACCCGTCCGCGGCGGCACGCTGCAGTTCGCGCTCATCGAC
Source organism: Winogradskya humida (assembly GCF_016862215.1). GTDB lineage: Bacteria > Actinomycetota > Actinomycetes > Mycobacteriales > Micromonosporaceae > Actinoplanes > Actinoplanes humidus. The sequence continues at coordinate 13,644 of NZ_BOMN01000122.1, read as the reverse complement.
TACCAGCGCAGCCCCGACCCGCAGTGGGGCACCAACTACGCCGAATCGCTGATCGGCAACAACATCACCGACAAGCTGACCTGGCAGGACCCGGACACCGGCGAGATCACGCCGTGGCTCGCGCAGTCCTGGGAGTACAACAAGGAGCTGACGCAGTTCACGTTCCACCTGCGCAAGGACGTGACGTTCAGTGACGGCACGCCGTTCGACGCGGCGGTCGTCAAGGCGAACTTCGACCAGTACGTGCACGGCGACCAGAAGCTGGGCATCAACCCGAACGGCGCGTCGCTGCTCCCGGGGTATCTCGGCACCGATACGCCGGACCAGTACACGGCGGTCGTACGGTTCGCCAAGCCCCTGGCCAGTTTCCTGCAGGCGTCCTCGTTCACCGCGAACGCGCAGCCCGGCTTCCTGTCCCTGTCGACGCTGAAGCTGAGCTCGGCCGAGCGCGCCGACCCGAAGAAGATCATCGGCACCGGGCCGTTCGTCTACGAGTCCTGGGAACAGCAGGTCAAGACCGTCCTGGTGAAGCGGGCCGGCTACCACTGGGCGCCCGCCTCGATCAAGCACCAGGGTGAGGCCTACCTGGACCGGATCGTGTTCAACACCATCCCCGAGGCCAGCGTCCGCACCGGATCGCTGGTGTCCGGCACGATCGACGCCACCCTCGACGTCGGCACCACCGACGAGAAGCCCCTGGCCGACAAGGGTTTTACGATCATCAGCCGCGGCGTCTCCGGCACGTCCATCTTCTTCAACTTCAACTCGCAGCTGTTCCCCACCAACGACATCGCCGTCCGCAAGGCGATCCAGCTCGGCTGGGACCGCGACGCGATCACCAAGACCGTGCTCACCGACTCCTACTCCGTGGCGACCTCGGTGCTCGCGCCGTCGGTCTCCGGATACGCCGACTACAGCGGCTCGGTACTGAAGTACGACCCGGAGCAGGCCAAGGCGCTGCTCGACGCCGCCGGCTGGGTGCCCGGCCCGGACGGCATCCGCGCCAAGGACGGCAAGCGGCTGACGGTCAAGCTGCTCGGCATCAGCAACCTCGTGGTCAACAAGCCGGCGTACGAGTCGGTCCAGCAGGACCTCACGAAGATCGGCATCGACCTGCAGCTCTCCGTGGTCCCGATCCCGGACTACACGGCACAGGTGGCCAAGGCGAAGACCGACTGGAACATCACCGCCGCGAACCGCTCACGCAACGATCCGGCAGTGCTCAATCTCGCGTACGGTCCGCAGCTCGGTAATGCCTCGTTCCTGACCGCCGACTCCACCGGGATCGACGTGGCCGAGGTCTCGGCGACGCTGGGCAAGCTCGAGCTCACCCTCGACCCGGCCGAGCGCAAGGCCGCAGCCAAGGCCGCCCAGGATCTACTGCTCGAGAAGTACGCCCTGGTCAGCCCGATCTACAACCCGGCACAGGTGATCGCGCACGCGGACTACGTCCACGGCATCATCTTCGACGCCCAGTCCCGGAACCACTTCGTGGACGCCTGGAAGAGCGACGGGAAGTAACATCGTGCTGCGGTATGTCGCGCTGAAGACCGGCCGGGCCGCGTTCGTGGTGTGGGCCGCGTTCACCCTCACGTTCGTCCTGCTCTTCGTGCTCCCGGCGAACCCGGTGGACCTGCTCTTCGATCCCACCGAGCTCAACACCGTGCCGCCGGAGGTGCGCGAGCAGGTCGCGGACAACTACGGCTTCAACAAGCCCGTGCTCCTGCAGTACGCCGACCGCCTCGGCCACGCGCTGACCGGCGACTTCGGCAGCTCGGTGCAGTCCGGCCGGCCGGTCGCCTCGGCGATCCTCGACGTACTGCCCGAAACCCTGCTGCTGTCGGCGGGAGCGCTGGTGCTGGCGGTGCTCGCCGCCGTCGGCATCGCGCTCGTCGCCACCTCGACCCGGCGCGCCTGGGTGCGCAACGTGGTGGAGGCCCTGCCGTCGGGCGCGGTGTCGGTGCCGGTGTTCCTCTCCGGCATCCTGATCCTGCAGGTGTTCTCGTTCAAGCTGGGCTGGTTTCCGGCGTTCGGCGACGACGGGCCACGCAGCATCGTGCTGCCGCTGATCACCCTCGCCATCCCGGTGGCCGGGCCGATCGCGCAACTGCTGGTCCGCAGCTTCGCGACCGAGTTCCATTCCGGGTACGTCACGACGAGCTGGGCGAAGGGCGCCACCCGCGGCGGCATCATCCTGCGCGACGTGCTGCGCAACGCCAGCCTGCCGGCGCTGACGATCGCGGGCATCACGTTCGGCAACCTGATCGCGGGCTCGGTCATCACCGAGACGGTGTTCGCCCGCAAGGGCATCGGCCGGCTGACCCAGAACGCGATCAACACCCTCGACGTACCCCTCGTCCAGGGCATCGTCGTGTTCGTCGCGGTCAGCTTCGCTCTCATCAATCTGTTCGTGGATCTGATATATCCCCTGCTGGATCCGCGGATGCGCGCGGTTGTGGAGGCGCAGAAATGATCACCCGCCGGCTGCAGCAACCGGTCCTGCTCCTAGCGTGGCTCGTGGTGCTCGTCGTCATCGGCTGGGCCGTCGCCCCGCAGTTGTTCACGTCGTACAGCCCGTACGCCGGGGACACCGCCGCGAGCTTCGCGCCACCGAGCGCCGAGCACTGGTTCGGCACCGACCGGCTGGGCCGCGACCTGTTCGCCCGCAGCGTCTACGGCGCGCACACCACGCTGACGGCCACGCTGCTGGCCGTGGTCATCGCGTTCGGCATCGGCACCGCCGTCGGGCTGATCGCCGGGTTCAGCGGGGGCATCGCCGACACCGCGATCATGCGGGTGGTGGACGTGTTCCTGGCGATCCCCAGCCTGCTGCTCGCGATGGTGGTCGTGTCGGTGCTCGGCTACTCCACCAACAACATCGCCCTGGCCGTCGGCGTCTCGTCGATCGCGTCGTTCGCACGGGTGATGCGGGCGCAAGTGCTGTCGGTCGTGCATCAGGACTACGTACGGGCGGCGTACGGCCTCGGCGTCGGCCGGATCGGCGTCATGCTCCGCCACGTCGTCCCGAACTCGCTCAGCTCCGTGGTCGCGCTGGCCGCCCTCGAGGTGGGCACCGCGGTCCTCGCCGTCGCGTCGCTCGGCTTCCTCGGCTACGGCGCCCCGCCCCCGCAACCCGAATGGGGACTGCTCGTCGCGGAGGGCCGGGACTACGTCGCCGTACATCCCTGGGCCTCGATCCTGCCCGGGGTCGCCCTCGCGGTCGTGGTCATCGCCACCCACCGCATCAGCACCTCGTTCCGGAAGGAGCACAGCCGGTGACCCACGACCCCCTGCTCCGGATCACCGATCTCGCCATCGACTACCCGGCCGGGCGTCGGCGGTGGACACCCGCGGTCCGCGGTGTGAGCCTGCACGTCGAACCGGGCGAGCTGGTCGCGCTGGTGGGGGAATCCGGCTCCGGCAAGACGACGCTGGTCCAGGGCGCGCTCGGGCTTCTCCCACCCGTCGCCCGGCGCAGGTCCGGCTCGATCGCCTATTCGGGCGTCGAGGTCACCGGGTGGAACGACAAGCGCATGGCACGCGTACGCGGAAACTACGTCGGTTTCATCCCCCAGGACCCGAACACCTCCTTGAACCCGACCAAACGCATCGGCCACCAGGTCATCGAGGCCGTCCGGTTCAACGCACCCCGCCCCGGCACTGCGGCCGACTACCGCGCGGCTGCGCTGGAGAGCCTGCGCACCGCGGGCCTGCAGGACGCCGAGCGGGTGTTCCAGCAGTTCCCGCACGAGCTCAGCGGCGGCATGAAACAGCGCGCCCTGATCGCCATCGCGCTCGCCGGTCACCCGAAGATCATCGTGGCGGACGAGCCGACCAGCGCCCTCGACGTCACCGTCCAGAAGGTCATCCTCGACCACCTGGCCGGGCTGCGCGAACGCCTCGGCATCGGGATCCTGCTGGTGACCCACGACCTGGGTGTCGCCCTGGAACGCGCCGACCGGATCCTGGTCATGCGCGCCGGCGAGATCGTCGAGCACGGCCCGGTCCGGCAGATCCTGGACCAGCCCACCGACGACTACACCCGCCGCCTGCTCGCCGCCTCCCCGGCCCAGCACCACGGCCGCCTGCGCGACAACACCAGCGCCACCGGCCTGGTCGCCCTCGAAGCGCGCGCGCTGTCCAAGTCCTACAAACACGTCCACGCCCTGAAAACCGCGGACCTGGTGGTACGCAAGGGAACCACGCACGCCATCGTCGGCGAGTCCGGCGCCGGCAAGTCCACCCTCGCGGGGATCCTGGCCGGTTTCACCACGGCGGACAGCGGCACCGTGCACGTGGGCGCCACCGAGCTGACCGCCCTGAACCGCCGCGAGCTCCGTACGATCCGCCGCGACCTGCAGTTCGTGTTCCAGAACCCCTACACGTCGCTCGACCCGCGCTTCACCGTCCGGCGGCTCGTCGAGGAACCGTTGCGGGCGTTCGGCGTACCCATCGAAGGCCGCGCAGCGGAACTGCTGAAAGCGGTCGCCCTCGACGAGAGCTACCTGAACCGCCTGCCCGGCCAGCTCTCCGGCGGTCAGCGCCAGCGGGTGGCGATCGCCCGGGCCCTCGCGCTGAACCCCGGGATCCTGGTGCTCGACGAGGCGGTCAGCGCGCTCGACGTGTCGGTGCAGGCGCAGATCCTGCAGCTGCTCGTCGACCTGCAGGCCGAGTCCGGGCTCAGCTACGTCTTCGTGACCCACGACCTCGGCGTCGTCCGGCTGATCGCCGACGACGTCACGGTGATGAAGGACGGTGCCGTGGTCGAGACCGGCCCGGTCGAGGAGGTCTTCCACGCACCCCAGCACGACTACACCCGGCGGTTGCTCGACGCGATCCCCGGCCGGGACCTGAGGAGTACGCGATGACCCGTCAGCTGCACATCAACGTCAACATTCTCAACGCGGGCGTGTTCGGGGGCTCGTGGCGCTTCCCGGGCACCGACGGCACCGCGAGCTACACGATCGACCACTACACGTCGATCGCGAAGAAGGCCGAGCAGGCGAAGCTGGACGCCGTCTTCCTGGCCGACGGCCCGTCGCTCGACCCGAGCGTCAAGCACCGCACGGCCAACAACCTCGAACCCACCACGGTCCTGGCCCGCATCGCCGCGCAGACCGAGAAGATCGGCCTGATCGGTACGCTCTCCTCCACCTACAACGACCCGGTCGAGCTCGCCCGCCGCCTCGGCGACCTCGACCACGTCAGCGGCGGCCGCTTCGGCTGGAACGTCGTCACCACCGCCGGCCCGGTCGCCGCCCGCAACTTCGGCCGCCGCGGCGAACTCGAACACGCCACCCGCTACGAACGCGCCGCCGACGTCGCCACCCAGGTCATCGCCGCGTGGGCCGCCCGCACCCGCCTGCTCTCCCCGCAGGGCCGCCCGGTCGTGGTCCAGGCCGGCGGCTCCACGGACGGCAAACGCCTGGCCTCCCGCGTCGGCGAGGTCATCTTCTCCGCCGACCAGGACCTCGCCCACGCCCGCGCATTCCGCACCGAGCTGCGCGACGGCGCCGCCGCGTTCGGCCGCAACCCCGACGAACTCGTGGTCCTGCCCGGCCTCTCGACCGTCGTGGGCAGCACCGAGGCCGAGGCCCGGGCGCGCAGGGAACTGCTCGACAACCTGTTACCCGATGCGTACGCCCGGAGCCGCCTGGCCGGTCAACTCGGCTTCTCCCTCGACGGGCTGTCCGACGACGAACCGATTCCCGCTTCGTTGCTCGTCGAACCCGACCAGGCCGGTGGCTCGCAGACGTTCTACCGCGTCGTCAAGGCGATCATCGACCGGGACAACCCGACGCTCGGGCAGCTGCTCAAGAAACTCTCCGGCGGCGGTGGGCACCGCATCGTGACCGGCACCCCCGAACAGATCGCCGACGACATCGAGCAATGGTTCCGCGCCGGCGCGGCGGACGGCTTCAACGTGATGCCGGACGTCCTGCCGTCGGGCTTCGACGACTTCGCCGACCACGTCATCCCCGTCCTGCAGCGCCGCGGCCTGTTCCGCACCGAGTATGAGGGCACCACCCTGCGCGACCACCTCGGTCTCGGGCTGCCCGCTGTCCCCGCTTTGCTCCCCGAGTCAGAGGTGATCCCCGCATGACCACCATCATCCAGCTGACCCTGTCGGTAGGCGACCCGCTCACCCTGGCCGACGCCGACGCGGTCACCGCCGTCGCCCAGGAAGCCGGCGTGACGACCATCCGGCTCGCCGACGACGGCAACCTCGATCCCACTGTCACGGCCGGCTACCTCGCCGGCCGTCACCACGGCATCGGCTTCATCGCCGAGGTCCCCACCACCCACCAAGCCCCCTACAACACCGCCCGCCGGATCCTGTCCCTCGACCGTGCATCCGGCGGCCGGACCGGCATCGCCCTGCGCCCGGGCGACGGCGACGAGGTCAGCGGGGGCGTTGTTGTGGGCCTGGCGGGTCGCAGGGCGGGCGAGGTAGCTGAGGACTCGGATGCGGGCCCGGCCGCGCGGTGGGCGGGGGAGGGCGGCGGGCAGGTCGTTGTGGATCGGGCCGCGCGGTGGGCGGGGGAGTGCGGCGGGCAGGCCTTTGTGGGTCGAGCTGCGCGGTGGACGGAGTATGCGCATGTGCTGAGCCGGCTCTGGGCGTCGTTCCCGCGGGTGGCGCTGATCGGTGACCAGGCAGCCGGACTGGTCGTCGACGACGAGCTGATCAGGGCGATCAACCACAACGGTGAGTCCTACCGGGTCGCCGGTCCGATCGACGGCCCGTCCTCGGTCCAGGGCCGCCCCGTCATCGTCGCCGACCTGACCGACGAACTCCCCTTCGCCGCAGCCGCCGAATACGCCGACGTCATCGTGATCGACCGCGCCACCCAGGTCGACCAGCACATATCAGGCGTCGCGCTCCTCGGCCGAGTCTGGATCGACGCCGACGCCGACGCCGACGCCGACGCCGCGCCTGTCGGGCCGACCGCGCCCGCCGGCCTCGTCGCTCTCGCCGGCGAGCTGCGTGCCTGGGCCTTGGAGCAGCGCCTCGACGGTTTCGAACTCGTCCCGCGCGGCGATCCGGATCCAGAAGACCTGGCCGCCGTACTGAAGACCTTGGTGCCCCTCCTGGCAAACGCGTCCCCGCCCGGGGCCGCCGCCGCTTCCGGGACCACCCTCCGCGCCGCGCTGGCCCTGGCATGACCGCCGAGCTGGTGACGCTGAGCGTCGAGGACATCCGGGGCGGTGTCGAGCCGATCCTGCGCCGGCTGGCGACGGGCGCGGCGGAGCGGGACCGGACCCGGACCTACGCGTTCGAGGACGTGCGGGCGCTTGCCGAGCAGCGGATCACGCTGACCGGGATCTCCGCCCGCGACGGCGGCGCCGGGGGAAGACTGCGGGACGTGTTCGACCTGATCATCGCGATCGGGCGCGCGGACTCCAACGTGGCGCAGGCGTTGCGCAGCAGCTTCCTGACCGCCAACCAGGTCGCGTCCCGCCCGGACCTGCCCCACCGCGCGACGACCCTGCACCGGCTGCGCGCCGGGGATCTCTTCGCGGGCACCGGCAACGAGCGGTCCGGCGGCGCGAGCGGTTCCGTCCACACGACCATCCGGCGTGAGGAGAACGGGTACCTGGTGAACGGCGAGAAGTACTACTCGACCGGGGGCCTCTACGCGAACTGGTTCTCCGGTACAGCCACCGACGAGGACGGCACGCTGCTGAGCTTCACCGTGCCGGTGGACCGGGCCGGGGTGCAGCGTCTCGACGACTTCGACGCCGTCGGGCAGCGGCTCACCGCCAGCGGCACCACCCGGCTCGTGAACGTGCGGGTCGGTGCCGACGAGGTGACCGTTCGGGACACGTCGCGGCTGGACAGCCCGTGGCTCGGGTCGTTCGCCCAGTTGTATCTCGCGGCGATCGAGGCGGGGATCGCCGCGGCGGCGCTCGACGATGCGGTGGTGTTCGCGCGGGAGCGGGCCCGGCCGATCAAGCACAGTACGGCGGCGACCAGCGTGCAGGACCCGTACGTGCGGGAGACCGTAGGCCGGATCGCCGTGCACGCCCACGCCGCGCGCTCAGTCGTGCTGCTCGCGGCGGAGGAACTTCAGGCCGTACGCGAGAAACAAGGCCCGGCAGCCCGCGAAGCCGGCGCCCGAGCGGCGGTGACCGTCGCCCAGACCGGCGTGACCGCCATCGAGTCCGCGCTGCACGCCGCGGAACTGCTCTTCGACGTCGGCGGGGGCTCAGCGACCGGCCGTGATCTCGGCTTCGACCGGCACTGGCGCAACGCCCGCACCGTCGCCAACCACAACCCCCGGCAGTGGAAGGCCGCGGTGGCGGGTGCCTATCACCTGACCGCCGAGGAACCGCCCACGACCGGACTCTTCTGAGGGGAACCATGAGCACAGCAGACCGCGTTCTCGGGCGCACGGGACTCCTGATCAGCCCGTTGACGCTCGGCACGATGAACTTCGGCCGGCACCAGGAGGAAGCCGAGAGCATCCGGATCATCCAGGCCGCCCTCGACGCCGGCCTCACGGCCGTGGACACCGCCGACGTGTACGCGCAGGGCGTCTCGGAACAGATCGTCGGCAAAGCGCTCGCGGGGCGCCGGGACGACGTCTTCCTGGCCACGAAGTTCCACGGTCAGGTCGGCGACAACCCCCGCCACGCCGGGAACTCGCGGGCCTGGATCGTCCGCGCCGTCGAGGACAGCCTGCGCCGGCTCGGCACCGACCATCTCGACCTCTACCAGGCGCACCGGCCCGACCCGCGCACCGACCTGCTGGAGACACTGCGGACGCTCGACGACCTGATCCGGCAGGGGAAGATCCGCTACTACGGCACGTCGGTGTTCCCTGCGCATCAGCTCGTCGAGGCGCAGTGGCTGGCCGAGAAGCACGGGCTCACCGCGCCGCACACCGAGCAGCTGCCGTATTCGCTGCTCGTCCGTAGCGCCGAACGGGAAGTCTTCCCGGTGGTTCGCAAGTACGGCGTGGGCGTGCTCAGTTACGGCCCGCTCGCCGCCGGCTGGCTCTCCGGGGGCTACCGGGTCGGCGCCGAGCAGCCCGCGTCCGCACGCGCCGAGCTGATCCCCGGGCGCTTCGACATCACGCTCGACCGCAACCAGCGCAAACTCGCCGCCGCCGACGCCCTGGCGACGCTCGCGGACGAACACGGGCTGACGCTGGTCGAGCTGGCGGTGGCGTTCGCGTTGAACCACCCCGCGATCAGCAGCGTCATCATCGGGCCGCGTACGCAGAGCCACCTGGACGCGTACCTCAAGGCCTCGGCAGTTGATCTTGATCCTGAGGTGCTGGACCGCATCGACGAGATCGTCGACCCCGGCACCCACTTCCTCGAACGTGACACCGGCCGCGACACCCCGTCCCTGCAGCCGTCCGCCCTGCGCCTGAAAGGCCTGCCCCGATGACCCTGCGCCTGAAAGGCCTGCCCCGATGACCCTGTTGCCCTACCGCCGCGCCGGGCGCTCCGGCCTCGACCTGTCCGCGTTCTCGTTCGGGCTGTGGCAGAAGTTCGGCACCGACTACGCGTACGAGACCCAGCGGGAGATCGTGCTGCACGCGTTCGACCTGGGCATCACCCACTTCGACAATGCGGACAGGTACGGCCCGCCGCACCGCGCCGCCCAGCAGTTCTTCGGGACCGTGCTCAAACGCGACCTCGCCCCGCACCGTGACGAACTGATCCTGTCAACCAAGGCCGGCAACCCGATCGGCCCCGGGCCCTACCAGCGCGGCGCGTCCCGCAAATCGCTGCTGGGCTCGCTCGACCAGAGCCTGCGCGACCTGGGCACCGACTACGTCGACATCTTCTACAGCCACAGCCCCGACCTCACCACGCCCCTCGACGAGACGGTCAGCGCGCTGGCCGCCGCCGTGCAGCAGGGCAAGGCGCTCTACGCCGGCATCTCCAACTACCCGGCCGACCGCGCGCACGAGATCGCCGGGCTGCTGCGCCGCGCCGGGGTTCCGCTGCTGGTCCACCAGCCCCGCTACTCGATCTTCGACCGGCGTCCCGAGCTGACCGGGCTCCTGGAGGTCGCCGAGGAGGACGGGTTCGGGCTGGTCGTCTACTCGCCGCTCGCGCAGGGGCTGCTCACCGACAAGTACCTCGACGGCGTCCCCGCCGGGGCACGGGCGCAGAACAGCGCGTTCCTGTCACCGGACGTGATCGACGAGACCTATCGCGAGCGGATCACCGGGCTCAACAAGCTCGCCGCGCAACGGGGCCAGTCACTCGCCCAGCTCGCCCTGCAGTGGGTGCTGCGCCGCCCCGAGGTGACCTCCGCGCTGATCGGTGCCAGTTCGACGGAGCAACTCGACCACAACGTCAAGGCGCTCGACTTCGCGCCGCTGACCGATGACGAGCTGGCGGTTGTCGACAAGTACGGCGTACACGGAACGGGGTTGCGGCTCTGATGGCCCCCATCGGAGCCGGACTGCGCGACGGGCGGCCCTTCCGGCTGGGATTCCTGCTGCACCTCGACGCGGATCTGCCGCCCGCCCGCGCGTACCAGGAAGCGATCGATCTGTTCGTCATCGCCGAGAACCTGGGTTACGACTCGGGCTGGGTCATCCAGCGGCACTTCCGGCAGGGCCGCGAGCACGTGTCGGCGCCGCTGGTGCTGCTCGCCGCGATCGCCCAGCACACCAACCGGATCGGGCTCGGCACCGGCGTGCTCGTGCTGCCGCTCGAAGACCCCCTCAAGGTCGCCGAGGACGCGACCACGCTCGACGCGCTCAGCGGTGGGCGGCTCGAGCTCGGCGTGGGATCGGGGCCGTTCCCGGGCGCGTGGGAGGCGTTCGGGAAGGACCTCGGCGACCGGCACCGGCTCTTCGACGAGTCGGTGGCGCGGCTGCACGACGTGCTCGGCGGGGCGGCGCTGAACAGTTTGGGGGAGGTGCTGCATCCGCCGGCCTCGGGCGTACGGGAGAGGCTCTGGCAGGCCACCACCGGCGACCCGGACCTCGCCCACGCAGCCGCAGCCGCAGCGGGCCGGGCCGGGGACGGCCTGCAGCTCTCCCGCGCGACCGGATGGCGCGGCGGCACCGTCCGCGACGCCCAGAGGCAGCAGGCGGAATGGATCGACGCCTACCGCGCGGCCTGGACCGACCCCGACCACGAACCCCGGGTTCAGGTGTCACGGGCCGTCTACCCGCACCCGGACCTGGCCGAGGCGGCCCGGCTCGTCACCCCGGGCGCGCGGCGCTGGCAGAGCTGGCTGTCCGCCCGCCGCGACGTCGCGGACCTGACCGTCGAGGAATACCTCGCGGCCGACCACGCGCTGCTCGGCCCCGCCGAGACCCTGGCCGCCGAACTCGCCACCGATCCCGCGCTGCGCGAGATCACCGACCTGCTGATCAGTTTCGTCCCCGGGGTGCCCGACTTCGCCGAACACCGCCGGCTGCTCGCCGCCGGGGCCCGCGACCTCGCGCCGCTGCTCGGCTGGCATCCCGCCGATTCGAGGGTGCGCTCATGACCGGATTCCACCTGAACCTGTCGCTGATGACGCCCGGTCACTTCCGGCACGCGTGGCGGTTGCCGCACGTCGACCCGTACGCATATCTCGACATCGACCACTTCCAGCGGCTCGCCCGCATCGCCGAGGACGCGAAGATCGACGCGGTGTTCCTGGGCGACGGCCCCGCCCTGCGCGGCGAGATCGAACAGGCCCCCGGCACCGGCCTCGACCCGCTGGTCCTGCTCGGCGCCGTGGCAGCCACGACCACGAACCTCGGCGTGATCATCACCAGCTCCACGACCTACAACTCGCCCTACAACCTCGCCCGCCGCTTCCAGGCCCTCGACCACGTCACCAAGGGCAGAGCAGCAGTCAACATCGTGACCACGGGTACGCCCGCAGCAGCCGCCAACTTCGGCCGCGCCACCCACCCCGACAGGGAATCCCGTTACCGCCGCGCCCACGAGTTCCTCGACGTCGTCACCCGCCTCTGGGACGGCTGGGATCCCGGCGCGATCGTCGCCGACAAACAGTCCGGACAGTACGCCGACCCGTCCCGCATCCACCGCGTCGACCACGACGGCGAGTTCTTCTCCGTCGCCGGCCCGCTCCCCGTCCCCGCCGGACCCCAGGGCCGCCCGGTCATCGTCCAGGCCGGCGGCTCCGAAGGCGGCCTCTCGCTGGCCGGACAGTACGCCGACGTCGTCTTCACCGTCGCCCAGACCCAGGCCAAGGCGGTGGCCTTCCGCGACGACATCCGCAACCGTGCCGCAGCCGCCGGCCGCCACCCCGATGACGTGAAGGTGTCCCTCGGCGTGGTGGTCCTCGTCGCGGCGACGTCTTCTGAGGCCCGCCGCCGTGAGCAGGAGCTCTACGCCACCCTGCCGCTCGAGTCGCTCACCGGGTCCCTGCTGGCCAACCTGGGTCTGGCCCCTGGTTCCTTCGGCCCGGACGACCCGATCAGCATCACGGACCTCCCGGATCTTGTTCCCGGCAGCACGTTCTCCGCCGGTTTCAGCGTCTCCACCCGCGCGCTGATCGCCGACGCACCCCGCACGCCCCGCGAGCTGATCCAGCGTGGCGCGGGTGGCTCCGGTCACCGCCTGCTGGTCGGCTCTGCCCAGGAGGTCGCCGACGACCTACGCTCGTGGTTCGAGGCAGGAACCGCTGACGGCTTCACGATCATGCCGGCCGACACCGCCGTCGACCTCCCGAACTTCGCCACCCTGGTGGTCCCGATCCTGCAGGAGTACGGCTTGTTCCAGAAGGAATACCCCCACCCCACCCTGCGCGGGCGGCTCGGCCTTCCGGCCCGTCAGGGCATTTTCGAGGTGGCCGCCTGATGCCCGCCGCCGCCCGCTACGGCGACCCGCTGGCCACCCTCGGCGTCCTCAACGACGTCCTGCGCCTGCAACTCGAGCGCCGTTCGGTCCGCAAGTTCACCACCCGCGACGTGACCGACGACGAACTCACCGCGCTGATCGCCGCAGCCCAGTCCGCGGCCACGTCCTCGAACCTGCAACCGTGGAGCGTGGTGGCGGTCCGGGACCCCGCCCGCAAGGCCCGCCTGGCCGCGCTGGCCGGCAACCAGTCCTTCGTCGCCCAGGCCCCGCTGTTCCTGATCTGGGTCGCCGACCTCGGCCGCGCCCACCGCCTCGCCCAGCGCGCCGGAACCCAGGTCGAAGCCGCGGACTACCTCGAAACCACCATCATCGGCTTCGTCGACACTGCGTTGGCCGCCCAGAACGCGGTTATTGCCGCGGAGTCTCTCGGCCTGGGCTCGGTCTTCGTCGGCGCGGTCCGCAACCACCCCGAGGAGATCGCTGCGGAGCTCGGCCTGCCGCCGCGCACGGTGGCGACCTTCGGGCTGGCCGTCGGCACCCCTGACCCCACGGAAGAAGCCGACGTCAAGCCACGCCTCCCGCAGGCCGCGGTCCTGCACCACGAGCAGTTCGACGCCCCGGCCGCTGACGCGCACATCGAGGCGTACGACAAGAGACTATCGGCCTACAACGAACGCTTCGGCCTCCGCGGCACCTGGAGCGACCGCGTTCTCACCCGCCTCGCCGGCCCCGCCTCCATGGCCGGCCGCCACCGCCTCCGCGAAATCCTCGAACGCCTGGGCCTGCCCTCCCGGTGACGGTAGTCACATGGGTTCTCCGGGGGCGTGATGGAGCCTGAAACTGTCGTACGCC
>NZ_BOMN01000121.1 GCF_016862215.1 Winogradskya humida | reverse complement strand
CTCGAAATCTCCTGGTAACCAGGAAACCCGCTCGGGGCAACCGCTCAAACTTACCCGATCAACTTCCCCAAAGCAAGACTTGAATCTTGGCGGATCCGGAGATCATTTTCCCGCGCTCACGCACACCCTGGAAGGTGTGCGCCTGTCGGATGGTCCAGCAGGCCAACCGGAGATCGCTGTGTTACTAGGCGATCCATCCGCTCGGTTCCCCGCAGACCTGGACTACATTACCCGGTCGTTCTCGTTGGCGCAAATCCGGTTTCCCGCTGCCAACCTCGCCCGGTGCTCCCCCAGCTTAACGCCGCGGCAGCCCCGCCTCCGGTGAGCCGTCAGATCGGTGACTTTCGTACCGTTCCGTCCGGGTTCCCCTCGGGCAGAGAGAAAGTTACGCGACCTCGCATCCGAAACGCAAATCGACACCCGTCCCACTCCCGTCGACTCGGGCTCAGCCGTGCCACAGTGGCAGACATGCATCGTGAACCGGCGCTCGCCGCCGATGTCCTCCTCGACATGCTGATGCCCGTGTCCCAGCTGGTCATCGGCATCCTCGTGCTGGTCGCGGTCGTGGTGTCGGTGCACCGGCTCGTCCAGCGCGGACCGTCGCGGATGGGCGGAGCGATGCTGATCGCGGGCGGAGCAGTGGTCTGCCTCGCGGTGGTCAGCTACCTGCTCCAGACCTTCTGAGAGATTTTCTAGGCGGGAAGCCGGCGATTGGCCAGGCTGGGCACGGTGCTCCGGATCTCCTCGAGCCGCGCGAGGTCGAGCTCCGCGATCGTCACCCCCACCGTGTCGGGCGCCTGGGCGATCACCGTCCCCCACGGATCAATGATCATGCTGCGGCCGAAGCATGTGCGGCCGGGCTCGTGGTCCCCTATCTGGCCCGCGGCCACCACGTAGCACTGGTTCTCGATCGCCCGGGCGCGCAACAGCACCTCCCAGTGATCCCTCCCCGTGTGCATCATGAACGCCGCGGGCACCACGAGGACCTGCGCGCCGTCGATGGCCAGCTTCCTGTACAGCTCGGGGAAGCGCAGGTCGTAGCAGATCGAGAGCCCGGTCGGTACACCGTCGATCTCGGTGACGACGGTCTGCTCCCCCGGCGCCACCGTGCGGGACTCCTGGTAGGAGACACGCCCCGGGATCTCCACGTCGTACAGATGGATCTTGCGGTAGGTCGCCGTCAGCTCCCCCGCCGGATTGAAGATCAGCGAGGTGTTCCAGGTCCGGTCGTCCGGGCCGGCCTCATGGAACGAGCCGGCATGCACCCAGATGCCGAGCTCCCGGGCGGCCGAGGCGAAGAACGCCGCGAACTCACCGTCGACCGGCTCGGGCTTGGGAAGCCCGGCGCCGGGTCCGAGGTAGTCGACGTATTCAGGCAGTACGGCGAGGGTCGCGCCCGCTGCGGCGGCGCGGCCCAGGAGATCACGGGCCACGGCGAGATTGTCGGTACGGTCGTCACGAGCGTTCAGCTGGCACACGGCAACGCGCATGTGGCAAGCGTACGGTCGGCGAAGCCCTCCTGGAACGCCCCGCGGAGAGCCGTCAGATGCCGAACGGGGTGAGCAGAACCTCCGCACCCACCGGGAGATAGCCGGCGGCCAGGAACGCGCGCAGGCTGGACGCATTGCCGGGCGACACCTGAGCCCAGACCGGACGGTCCTCGGGGACGAGATGCCGGGCCGCGCGGGCGAGGAAACGCCCGATCCCCCGGTTGCGGTCCTCCTCGGCGACTTCGACCCCCGCCTCCCACCGGCCGGCAAGACCACGACCGATCGTCAGGACAGATTTACCGTACGCCCAGACGTGCACTTCACTGCGACGGTGCAGCGCCCGGACCACGCGCCGATGGGTGGCGTCCTCGGACCGTGTCAGCTCCCCGGGCGGGTCGCCGGGCAGCGGAGCGCCGAGCAGGAGCGCGTCGAGGCTGTCGGAGTGCAGGCGCAGCCGTTCCTCGAGCGCGGACAGGAACGCGGGCGACATGGGCGCGGCGAGGTCACCGCCGCCCATCCACGAATCGAGCCAGAACCGGTCCACGCCGGCCGACACGATGATGTGCCCCGGAAACGACACCACCGCCGCGCTGTGAGGCGACGGCGGTGGCACCAGGGACAACCAGGGGGCTGTCGGGAGGTGTTCCCCGGACTCGACCCGGGCGATCGCCTCTGACAGCTCGTGCGGCTGGCTCAGGCCGATTTCTCCTCGCGGTTGCGGTGGGGGCGACGGCCCCCGAACTCGCGCGGGACGATGGTCGGGATGACGTTCTCGACGACGACCTCACGGGTGATGAGCACCCGGGCGGCGTCGGGGTTGCTCGGGACCTCGAACATCACGTTCTGGAGGACTTCCTCCATGATCGCGCGGAGGCCACGGGCGCCGGTGCCGCGGAGCATCGCCTGGTCGGCGATCGCCTCGAGGGCGCCGGTGTCGAACTCGAGCTCGACGCCGTCGAGCTCGAAGAGCCGCTGGTACTGCTTGACGTAGGCGTTGCGGGGCTCGGTGAGGATCTTGATGAGCGCCTCACGGTCGAGGTTGCGCACCGTGGTGATCACCGGGAGCCGGCCGATGAACTCGGGGATCAGGCCGAACTTCAGCATGTCCTCGGGCATGACCTTGCTGAAGATGTCATCGGTGTTGCGGTCCGAGACCGAACGCAGGTGGGCGCCGAAGCCGACCCCGCCCTGCCCGATCCGCGACTCGATGATCCGGTCCAGCCCCGCGAAGGCGCCACCGACGATGAACAGCACGTTGGTGGTGTCGATCTGGATGAACTCCTGGTGCGGGTGCTTACGGCCGCCCTGCGGCGGGACGTTCGCCACCGTGCCCTCGAGGATCTTCAGCAGCGCCTGCTGCACACCCTCGCCGGAGACATCACGGGTGATCGACGGGTTCTCGCTCTTGCGGGCGATCTTGTCGACCTCGTCGATGTAGATGATGCCCTGCTCGGCGCGCTTCACGTCGTAGTCGGCGGCCTGGATCAGCTTGAGCAGGATGTTCTCGACGTCCTCGCCGACGTAACCCGCCTCGGTCAGCGCCGTGGCGTCCGCGATGGCGAACGGGACGTTGAGCATCCGGGCCAGCGTCTGCGCCAGGTGCGTCTTGCCGCAGCCCGTGGGGCCGATGAGCATGATGTTGGACTTGGCCACCTCGACGTCGCTACCCGCACCGGGCGCGCCGCTCGACTCGGCCTGAATCCGCTTGTAGTGGTTGTAGACGGCGACGGACAGGGCCTTCTTGGCCTGTTCCTGGCCCACCACGTAGTTGTCGAGGAACTGGCAGATCTCCATCGGCTTGGGAAGCTCTTCCCACTTCACCTCGCCGGTTTCGGCCAGCTCCTCCTCGATGATCTCATTGCAGAGGTCGATGCACTCGTCGCAGATGTAGACCCCAGGGCCCGCGATGAGCTTTTTGACCTGCTTCTGCGACTTCCCACAGAAGGAGCACTTCAGTAGGTCGCCACCGTCACCGATCCGTGCCACCTACGTTCTCCCTGCGCTCATCGGCCGGCGATCGCCGGCCCTCGCGGCCTGAGGACGATCACCCTCAATGCCAGAACATCGTCTTGCACAGTTCATCGTCTGCCGGCATCCGATACTGAGGATGCCCGTGCCTGAGGTTGCCCGTCCCCAAGGTCATCCGCAACCGGAGCTGCCATAACCAGGGTCACCTGCTGGGGTCACCCACAACTGGGGTTACCCCACAACCAGGGCTACCCGTAACTGAGGTTGCCCAAATCGAGATCGCACGGTCGACGTTACCCGCAAAGGGGCAGATCTCCGACCCCCCAAAACGGGCGTGTCAGGGGCTGGTCAGTCTAGCGTGCGCTGACCGGCCCCCGACATCGCCGGGTCGGCCTCAGGCGCTGGTGGTCTGGAGGCTCTTCTTACGGGTCGCCAGGACGGTGTCGACGATGCCGTACTCCTTGGCCTCGGCGGCCGTCATGATCTTGTCGCGGTCGACGTCCTTGCGGACCTGCTCCTCCGGACGGCCGGAGTGACGCGAGATCAGCTCCTCCATCTGGCTGCGCATGCGCAGGATCTCGCGGGCCTGGATCTCGATGTCCGAGCCCTGGCCGTAGCCGCCCTCGGTGGCAGGCTGGTGGATGATGATCCGCGAGTGCGGGAGCGCCATCCGCTTACCGGGGGTGCCACCGGCGAGCAGCACCGCGGCTGCGCTGGCCGCCTGGCCGAGACAGACCGTGCTGATGTCGGGACGCACGTACTGCATGGTGTCGTAGATCGCCGTCATGGCCGTGAACGAGCCACCGGGCGAGTTGATGTACATCAGGATGTCGCGGTCCGGGTCGGCGCTCTCCAGCGTCAGCAGCTGGGCCATCACGTCGTTGGCCGACGCGTCGTCCACCTGGACGCCGAGGAAGATGATCCGGTCCTCGAACATCTTGTTGTACGGGTTCGACTCCTTCACGCCATACGACGTGCGCTCGACGAACGAGGGCAGGACGTAGCGGTTGTGCACCGGAGCGAAGCCGGAGGGCATGGTCAGGTCAGTCATAGTCGCTCTCCTCAGTTCAGCGTTCCGGCGCCCTCGGGGACCTGAATGGCCCCCGTGATCACCTTGTCGATGAAGCCGTAGTTCTTCGCCTCTTCAGCCGTGAACCAACGGTCACGGTCGGAGTCGGCCTCGATCGTCGCCTGGTCCTGACCGGTGTGGAATGCCACCCGCTCCTGGAACATGCGCTTGGTGTACAGCATCTGCTCGGCCTGGATGGCGATGTCGGCGGCCGTGCCACCCATCCCACCGGACGGCTGGTGCATCATGATCCGCGCGTGCGGGAGGGCGTAACGCTTGCCCTCGGCGCCGGCGCAGAGAAGCAACTGCCCCATCGACGCGGCCATGCCCATGGCCACGGTGGAGACATCGTTGTCGATGAACTGCATCGTGTCGTAGATCGCCATGCCGGAGTAGACGGAGCCACCCGGAGAGTTGATCCAGAGATTGATGTCGCGCTCCGGGTCTTCCGCCGAGAGCAGCAGCAGCTGCGCGCAGATGCGGTTGGCAACCTGGTCGGTCACCTCGCTGCCGAGGAAGATGATCCGCTCGCGCAGAAGGCGGTTGTAGACCGAGTCGTCGAGGTTGCCACTGAGTGAGTCACCACGCAGCACGGGACTCGCTGGGATGTGCAGATCGGTCATGGCAGCCCTTCACAGCTGACTGTGTCGGCCGAAGATCCGGCCGGCAGGGTGTTCGTCGTACGACCAACCTAACCGGTTGAATGCGCATCAGCTTCCCGCTCGGGCAGGTGTTCGCTGACAGCGCATCAGGCGCGGGGTGAATAGGCGAAAGGGGCCGCCACATGTCGCGGCGGCCCCTGTTCAGCTGACCTCAGTGATTGTGGCCGGCGTGCTCGTCCTCGCTGGCGGCCCGCAGGTCGTCGAGCGTGAGGACGTTGCCCTCGGTGTCCTTCATCTCAACCTGCTCCATGACGTTGGCCAGTGCCTTGCCACGGCGCACGTCGCCGAAGACGGCCGCGGCCGCACCCGACTGCACGAGCTGGTCGTAGTACTGCTGGGGCTGCATCTGGGCGCGCTGGGCCCGGTGCACGATCTCGTGACCGAACTCGTCGTCGGACACCTGGATGTCCTCGGCGTCGGCGATGGTGTCGAGCAGCAGCTGGATCTTGACGCCCTCGGTGGCCGCCTCGGCCAGCTCGGTGTCGATCTGCTCCTCGGTCTTCTCCTCGGAGGCGAGGTAGTCCTCGAGGCTCGCGCCGATGCGCTCCAGCTGGTCGGTCATGGCCTGCTTGCGACCCTCGACCTCGTCCTTGACGATGCCCTCGGGCGCCGGGATGTCAGCGGCCTCGACGAGCTGCTTGAGCGCCTCGTCGCGGGCGGCGTAGATCTGCTCGACCTTCTTGACCTTGCCGAGGCGCTCCTTGAGGTCGCCCTTCAGCTCGTCAAGGGTGTCGAACTCGCTCGCCATCTGCGCGAACTCGTCATCGATCTCGGGAAGCTGCTTGTCCTTGACCGAACGCACGGTCACCGACACCTCGGCGTCACGACCGGCGAAGTCGCCGCCCACGAGCTGGGTGGTGAAGTTGGCGTCAGCGTCGGCGACAAGCCCGACCAGCACCTCGTCGAGCCCCGGGAGCAGCTGCTTGCTGCCGACCTCGTGGGAGATGTTGGTGGCCGAACCACCCGGCACCTCCTCGCCGTCGACCGTGGCCTTGAGGTCGAGCGTCACGTAGTCGCCCTCCTCAGCCGGACGGTCCACGGTCTTCAGGGTCGCGAACCGCTCGCGCAGCCCGGTGATCTGCTCGTCGATCTCGTTGTCGCCGATCTCGACGGCCGGCACCTCGACCTTGATCGTGCTCAGGTCGGGGATGGTGATCTCGGGCCGCACGTCGACCTCAGCCGTGAACTTCAGCGGCTCGTTGTCGGCGAACTCGGTGATCTCCACCTCGGGACGGCCCAGCGTCTTCACGTCGTGCTCCCGCACGGCGGCCAGGATCTGCTCCGGGATCGCCTCCTGCACGGCCTCGTTGAGCACCGCGCCCCGGCCGACCCGCTGATCGATGACAGCCGCCGGGATCTTGCCCTTGCGGAAGCCCGGGATCTGAACCTGAGAACCGATCTCGCGGTACGCCTTCTGCAGACTCGACTTCAGCTCGTCGAACGGCACCTCGATGGCGAGCCGCACCCGAGTCGGACTCAGAGTCTCGACGGTGCTCTTCACAGGCGTACTCCTTGATGGATCTCTTCGTGTTTGATGTAAGTCGGGGTGGCGGGATTCGAACCCACGGCCCCTCGCTCCCAAAGCGAGTGCGCTACCAAGCTGCGCTACACCCCGAGGCCGCTGGCAAGTGTATGCGGTCGGCCCCACGCCGTGTGCCGCGGCGTCACTCCGGTGCGCCACGCGGGGGAACCGGTTCGCGATCCACGCAATGATTCAGTACGCTATCCCCGGGCATCAGGCACTCAATGACGCCACGCGGGCGTAGCTCAATGGTAGAGCTTCAGTCTTCCAAACTGACTACGCGAGTTCGATTCTCGTCGCCCGCTCAACTCTGGGACTCCCTTGTCAGCGGACTGCGCTGACATGGGAGTTTCGCCATTTTGCGGTGGGGGCCGAGCCCCCAGACCCCGCGGTGCGTGGGTCGCGCCAGGCGGGTCGCGCCAGGCGGGTCGCGCCAGGCGGGTCGCGCCAGGCGGGTCGCGCCAGGCGGGTCGCGCCAGGCGGGTCGCGG
>NZ_BOMN01000120.1 GCF_016862215.1 Winogradskya humida | reverse complement strand
GGGTCGCGCCAGGCGGGTCGCGCCAGGCGGGTCGCGCCAGGCGGGTCGCGCCAGGCGGGTCGCGCCAGGCGGGTCGCGGCAGGCGGGTCTGTTGGCGGTGGGGGCCGGGCCCCCAGACCCCGCGGTGCGTGGGTCGCGCCAGGCGGGTCTGTTGGCGGTGGAGCGTGGTGACTTGCGCGACCTGGCCTCCTTTTTCTTCCCTCAGGGATCGGGGCGTTCGGGTTGCCGTCGGCGGTCTTTGCCGGGTGCGGGTATGGGTGCTTCGCCGCGGTGTAAGGGGAGGCGGCCACTGAGGCGGCGGTCTGGGGGCTTTGCGGGGTGGCCCGGGTTTCGTGGGCGTGAGGTGCTGGGCGGGGGTGGCAATGGATCGCAGGGAGCGTGACATGGGTCACAGTTCTTGTAGATGGTAATTGCTCTCGCAGCAGCCTTGGCGGTGACGACGGGTATGGCGGGGCGGCCCATCACCGCACGACGGGGAGGTTCTGACTCTCCTGGCGCGACTGGGCGAGGGGGGAATCGGGGTGGGCCCGCGTGTGGAGGGTTAACGGAACGGGCTGATGGGGAAGACTGACAGTTATGGGTTATCCCGAGCATGAGCCGCTTCGTGAGCATGATCCGGCGTTGGAGCCGGAGGCGCCGCCGTTGCCTGATGAGTTGGCGTTGACGCTTGCCGGGCTGGAGCCCGCGGGGGAGGCGCCGCCGGTTCGGACGGCCGGCCGGGTGCCGCGGACGCGTACCAGTGCGGTGTGGTTCGGGGTCTGGGCCGGGGTGGCCGCGCTGGTTGTGCTGATCATTTTTGTCGCGCAGAACACCGGTGGGGTGCAGATCAGTTTCCTGTGGATGCAGGGGCAGATTCCGATCGCGGTGGCGTTGCTCATTGCCGGGGTGGCGGGCGCGGCTGTTGCCATGGCTGTTGCCGCGGCTCGGATCATTCAGCTCCGGCGCCTGGTGCGCAGGGGGCACTGAGAAGTCCAGATCCCGCTCACCCGTACGGGTGGGCGGGCTTTTTCGGGCTTGACATGTGACCTTTTGGTCACCTAACTTAGCGTTATGACGGACGACGACAGGGTGTTCAAGGCGCTGGCCGATCCCACCCGTCGTCTCCTGCTCGACCTGCTGTTCGCCCGCGAGGGGCGCTCCCTCAGTGAGCTCGAGGCCGAGGTCGAGATGACGCGATTCGGCGTCGCGAAGCACGTGAAAGTGCTGGAGGAGGCGGGGCTGGTCGTCGTGCGCCGGTCCGGGCGGGAGAAGTTGCACTTCCTCAACCCCGTGCCGATCCGGCTGATCCACGACCGGTGGATCGACAAGTACACCGAGCGTCACGTGACGGCGCTCGTCGATCTCAAATATGCGCTGGAGGACGAGACATGACCGAGCCGCTGACGACCCAGGTGTTCCGGGTGTGGATCCGCACCACGCCGGAGAAGATCTGGACCGCCATCACCGACCCCGAATGGAACCAGAAGTACGGCTACGCCGCGCCGCAGTTCTACGATCTCAAGCCCGGCGGCGAGTTCAAGTCGATCCCGTCGGACGAGATGCGCTCGTACTCCAAGGAGCAGGGCTGGCCTCTGCCCGACACGATCATCGACGGCGAGGTCATCGAGGCGGACCCGCCGCGGCTGCTCAAGCAGACCTGGCGGATGCTCATGGACCCGACGACCGCGGCGGAGCCGTTCACGACTATCACGTACCTGATCGAGGAGCTGAAGTCGCAGCCCGGTGTCTGCCGGCTGACGCTCACGCACGAGCTGACCGGGGCGCCCGCCACGTCGACGATGGTCGCGGGCTCGCCGCTCGACGAGGCCGGCGGTGGCGGCTGGGCCTGGGTGCTCAGCGACCTCAAGTCGCTGCTGGAGACCGGCACGACCATGGCCGGCAACAGCTGAGAAACAAGGCGGCCGCCGTCGGCAGCTGAGAGCCGACGCTGCCGCCGGCAGCTGAGAAGCAGGAGGCCGTCGGCTCGCACGCAGCGAGCCGACGGCTTTCTCAGTGGGAGAAGCGGCCCCGTGGGGCGAGCAGGTCAGTGACCCCGTGGGACGCCGGCTCAGTTGGTGAAGAGGTCCGTGACCCAGTGGACGGCGTCCATGACCCAGCCGGTCTGCTGCAGGTGGGCGATGCCGACGCCGACCAGGAAGAGGCCGGCGACGATGTGGGAGCCCTTGGCCGTGTGGCGTTCGCGGCCGAACTGGCGCTCGAGGACGACGCGGCCGATGAGCCGGGACAGGGCGAAGACGCCGACCGCCACGAACAGCGACACCACGAAGACGATCACCGACGTGGTCAGGTCGCCACCGGCGGACAGCGCCCAGATGCCCCAGCAGACGAACGCGAAGAGCAGGCCGGCGAAGCTCCACTCGCCGCCCAGGCGCAGCTGACGCAGGTGCCAGTCGAGCGGGCGGCGCTCGCGCGGGGCCTCGGCGCCGGGCCAGCCGGTGCCGGTGGGCTCGTGCTCGGCCGCGAACTGCTGCGACGGCGGCCTCGGGTTGACGGCCGCGCGGCCGCTCCACGCCGGCGACCCCGCGGGTGGGGCACTTGTGGGCTGGTTGCCCTGAGCAGGGGCGGCCTGCGCTTGGTCGTTCCACCGCCGCGTGCGGTCAACCTGCGGGCGGGCGCCCTGGCTGCCCTGAGTCTGGCCGCCCTGATTCTGGCCGACCCGAGCTTGGCCGGCCTGACCCGGGCGTGGTGGCATGTCCGTCGTCGGCGGATCGGCCCAGGGATCCTGCGGCGGCATGTCGAGCGTCCGCTCGGGCCACTGCGGTTGCTCTGGCATCGTTCCCCTCCCCGGTACGGCCGTGTGCCGCCCTGCAACGAGAGTAACCAGCGAACAAATAGCTCGCCGTAGCGCGCGCCGTCCGTTACACAAACAGGATGGACGCCGCGGACATCCCGATCAGAGTAGGCGCCCCGGGCGACTGGGACGCCATCTGGAACCTTCTGGGTCAGCTCTTCCACAGCCCGCCCTCGGACGAGGCCAGGGCGCTGGAAGGGGCGGTGTTCGAGCCGGCGCGGTCTTTGATCGCAGAGGACGCTGGGGCGCTTGTCGGGCACGTGGCCGCGTACACGAGGAATCTGACTGTGCCTGGTGCTGTCGTGCCTGCCGCGCACATCTCGGGGGTCGGGGTGGCACCGACCCACCGCCGCCGTGGCCTGCTCACCCGGATGATGCACCGGCAGTTGCGTGACATCGCCGCCGGTGAGGAACCCATCGCGGTCCTCTGGGCGAGCGAGACCAAGATCTACCCCCGGTTCGGGTACGGCCCGGCGTCACAGCGCCTGCGCCTGGACATTTCCACCCGAGAGGTACGCCTCCCCGACACTCGCCCGGACGGACGCCTGCGCCAGGTCGACCCCGTTGAGGCGATACCGGTGTTCTCGAAGCTCTACGACGACCTGCGAGCCGACCGGGTCGGCTGGTCGACCCGCGACGACGCCTGGTGGAAGTTCACGCTCGCCGACGTCGAGTCCCAGCGCGGGGGCGCCACGCAGCTCTACGGTGTGGTGCACGAGACCCCTGAGGGCCCGGACGGGTACGCGACCTGGCGTACCAAGGACGACTGGAACAACCTCGGCCCGAACTGCCAGGTCCAGATCCGCGAACTCGTGGCCGCCAACCCGGAGGCCTACCTGGCACTGTGGCGCTTCCTGCTCACGATCGACCTCACCCGCAGCGCCTCGATGCACCTGGCGGCCCTCGACGAACCCCTGCAGTACCTGGTCGACGAGCCCCGCCGCCTGGGCGCCACCCTCGCCGACGGCCTCTGGATCCGCATCGTCGACCTCCCCCGCGCCCTGACCGCCCGCCGCTATCCGGCACCGCTGGACGTCGTCCTGGAAGTGACAGACCCCCTCCTCCCGGCCAACTCCGGCAGATGGCGGCTCACCGCCGACACCACAGGCAACGCCACATGTACGCCCACAGCTGACCCCGCCGACCTGTCGTGCACGGTCCTCGAGCTCGGCACGGTGTACCTCGGCGCGGTCTCGCTCGCAGCCCTCCAAGCCGCCGGAACGGTCCACGAGCTCACCCCCGGAGCCGTACGCCGCGCCACAGCCGCCTTCCGCTGGCACCGCATGCCGCAACCGACCGACTTGTTCTGAATGAGGTGAACGGCGGTAGGTTCGCACCATGGGCGATGAACCCGAACGTCGACGCCGCCGCTTACGCCCCACCGCCGCAGCCAAGGCCGCCGCAGCCGCACAGCAGGCCACCCCGGAGCCGTCCTCACCGGGACCGTCCTCACCCGGACCGTCCTCGTCAGGGCCGTCCTCACCCGAGCCGTCCTCACCCGGTGTGCCCTCGCCCGAGCCGTCCTCACCCGGGATCGCCTCGCCCGAGCTGTGTTCGCCGGGACTTGGTGAGGTCGCTGCCGCCGCGCCCTCTGCTGCGCCTGTGCCGCTTCTTGCCGCCGAGGACGGGATCGCGGTCGAGACGCCACCCGTCTTCGACCCGGAACAGAACACCGCGCCGCCGACACCGATCCCGACGCCCCCTCGTGCACCAGGCCCTTCTGCCGCGCCCAGCCCTTCTCCCGCGCCCAGCCCGCCTGCCGCGCCCAGCCCGCCCGCTACGCCAGGCCTGGCTCCCGCCGCCGGCCCATCAGTTGCACCCGGCCTGTCCACCGCTGCAAGCCCGTCTCCCGCTGCAAGCCCATCTTCCGCTGCGAGCCCGTCTCCCGCTGCCGGACCGGCTCCCGTCGGCGGGCCGTCGTCAGTCGGCGGGCCGTCGCCTACGCCTGGGACTTCTCCGGCGCCGGGTTCTCCGGCCGCGCCGAGCCATGGTCCTGTGCCCGGGCCAGGCGCGATGCCGCCTTCGAGCATTGGTCCCGGGGGCACTCCCGGCAAGCCCCGCGCCTCGGGCAACGGAAACGGGAATGGCAACGGCGGTCCGAGGAACGACGCCCGGGGAAGCCGTCCGACATCAGGAGCCGGCGCCGGGGGTGACGAACACTCCGAGCGAGGCCTGCGCGGCCTGGTCGGGTCGGGATCGTCCCAGGTCAGCGTGACCGCCGCCCTCCGGGCACGCGACGCCGCCCGTCCGACCGACGAGCACTACGCCGAGGCTGAGGCCAACCTCACGATCGTGCGCCGCAACTGGATGCCCCGCGAAGACCTACCCCGCGGCCGCTGAGCGGACATTGGGCCCGGAGCGACCAACAAAGGCGCCAGGTACTTTGGGCATCGCTGTCGATACGCTACGTGTTCGAATCTGCGAATTTGTGGCATGCTGGCCGGGTAGGAGGGGAGTATTCCCCAGGATCCGGTCTCGTCAGCACGGTTCCGCCCCTTGACCAGGGTGGGCCCGGGGCCGGTGGTCGTCCTTGCGGGCGGCGGAAGAGACCTCCGACAGCCGTTCGTGCCTAAGTAGCGCTGCGCGGAACCAAGCCGAGCGAACGGGCTCAGCTGATCAGAGCACTCGCTGACCTTTTCCCGAGCCGCCATTTCCCTCTGCGCCGGCGCACGGATGTCGCGTCCTCCAGAGACGCCCGGAAAGCGCAGCGCTGAGCCGCCGGCCCTGCGGGAGCCGGCGGCCGGGGGTGGGTCAGCTCGCCGGGAGTGCGGGGAGCTCGCGGGTGGTTTCGTATTCGGCGAGCTGGGCGATGCGGCGGGCGTGGCGTTCGTTGCCGGAGAAGGGCGTGGTGAGGAACGCTTCGGCCATGGCGGTGGCTTCGTCGAGGGTGTGTTCGCGGGCGCCGATGCTGAGGATGTTGGAGTCGTTGTGCTGGCGGGCCAGCTGGGCGATCTCCACTTTCCAGGCGAGGGCGGAGCGGACGCCGGGGATCTTGTTGGCGGCGATCTGTTCGCCGTTGCCGGAGCCGCCGATGACGATGCCCAGGGTGCCCTGGTCGGCTACGACCTGGGCGCCGGTGTTGAGGCAGAAGGCCGGGTAGTCGTCCTCCGGGTCGTAGACGTGCGGGCCGACGTCGACGACTTCGTACCCCTGCTTGGCGAGGTGGTTGACGAGGTGGCTCTTCAGCTCGTAGCCGGCGTGATCGGAACCGAGGTAGACGCGCATGACCGCAGTCTGTCAAACCTGGATCAGAACGTCAGCGCGGCCCGCAGACTGACCGCGATCTGGTCGGCTGCGGAGCGTGCGGCGTCGAAGAAGGCGAGTTTGCGGGCGAAGCCGTGGTTCATGCCCATGTAGCGGGTGTGCACCACTGCGACACCGGCGCTGAGCAGGGCATCCGCGTAGTCGGCGCCCTCGTCGCGCAGGACGTCGTACTCGGCGGTGATGATCAGGGCCGGGGGCAGGCCGGCGAGGTTTTCGACCGCGAGCGGGGCGACGTCGGGGCTGAAACGGTCAGCCGGGTTTGGGACGAAGGTCTCCCAGGCGAGTTTCATCGAGGCGCGGTCGAGGCCGTTGCCGGCGACCTCGTCGTAGGACTCGGAGGCGGTCATCGGGTCGATCGCCGGGTAGATCAGGACCTGGTAGTCCAGCGGGGTGGCCGCGTCGCGCTGGCGGCGGGCGGCGACCGTGGCGAGCTGGGCGCCGGAGCTGTCGCCGCCGATCGCCAGGCGGGACGGGTCGACGCCGAGGCCGGTGCCCTCTTTGCGGACCCAGGCGAGCACGGTCTCGACGTCCAGCAGGGCGGCCGGGTGGGGGTGTTCGGGGGCGAGGCGGTAGCCCACCGAGAGGACCGCGCAACCGGAGCGGTCGGCGATGCGGCGGCAGAGGCGGTCGAGCGTCTCGATGCTGCCGTAGCACCAGCCGCCGCCGTGCACGTAGACGAGGACGGGCGAGGCGGTGCGGGAGGCGTACAGGCGGCAGGGCACGCCGTCGGCATCCACGTCGACCACCACGGGCAGGGGGATCGCCGGGCCGCACTCGGCCTCGACCGTGTCCTCCATCGCCTGGCGGGCGAAGGCGAGCTGGGCCTCGGGGTCGGCGGCGAGCACATCGGCCGGTGGCCGCTGCCGGACCGCGAGGGACGCGGCGACCTGGGGGTGCAGCATCAGGCGAGGTCCGCGAGGACCAGGCCGCCCCGGGCCTTGGGGGTGAACCAGGTGCTCTTGCGGGGCAGCTTCTGGCGTTCGAGGTTCACCGCAACGAAGTCCTCCACGGTGACCGGGGCGATGAGCACGGCCAGGTCGGCGCGGCCGGCGTCCACCTCGGCGCGCAGCCATTCGGCGGGGTAGTCGCCGCCTACGTACGAGATGCGCTTGTCGCCGGGGTCGAGGCCGAGTGCGCCGCGGAGCAGGACGCGCTCGACGAGGGCGTGGTCGAGGTTCTCCACCGCGGGCAGGTCGTCCTCGCGGGGCAGGAACACGGCGTACGACCTGCCGTGGGCGTACACCTCGATGGGGCCCTTGGCGGGGACGGCCGCAGGGCGCTCCAGCTCCTCGACCTGCGCTCCGGCCGCGGTCAGCGCCGCGACCAGATCGCCGGGCGGAAGATCCGTCAGCAGGCGGTTGTAGGGCTGGATCGCGACCGAATCGGGTGTGGTCACGACGGCCAGGAAGCGGGGCAGGCCCCCGGTCTGCGCGGCCAGGCTGCGGTGGTTACCGTCGGCGACGACCAGCTCTCCCCCACCGGCCAGGGCGGTCAGCTCGTCCTGCAGCGGGCCGGCGGGCACGGTCCAGATGGCGTGGGTGCGGCCGCTCGGGTCAAGATCGGTGGCGGCCGGCGCTCCTGCGGCATCGGTGGCGGCGGCGAGCGCGGCGTGCAGTTCAGCACCCTTGGCGGTCTGGAGCAGCAGGACCGGTGAGAGCAGTGTCTGCAGTGACCCGGCCAGCGCCACCCGCTCGCGGACCTTGGCGATGAAGACGTCCTCGTTACGGATGACCAGGCCGGGCTCGTCGGCGCTGGTGGAGATCTGGTCGGTGTCGACCATGGCCCAGAGACCGTACGCGGCGGGCTCCCCCGGCGCGCTGATCCGGTAGAGGACGACCACCTGCTCGGCGGGCGTGTAGCTGCCGTCGGCCTTCTCCTCGGCGAGACGCGCGGCGGCGGCCGGGAGGCAGTCGAGGAAAGCGCGGCCCACGGAATCGGGCGCGCGGTGCGGCATCTCGATGGCCAGCGCGCTGCGCGGGTTGGCCTCGATGATGGCCGTGATCTCGGCGTCGTCGGCGAACTCGTCGTAGTTCTGGGCGCCGGTGCCGCCAGTGGTGATCCAGGCCCGGCTGATCGGGTGCACGACCGTCATGACCGCGAACCTACCCAGCGGGTCCCAGGGCGTACCAGGTGCCCCGCGGGTATCTCATCTGTCAGGCCGTGCCGAACGGCATGTTCTGCCGCATCCGGGCCTCCTTGACCCGCGCACGGGTGACCGCAGGTGCGGAGGTCACCGGGAAGGCGGAGACGGTGATGGGCGGGGCGACCATCGCGGCGAGATCGGCGGTCAGGGTGGGGCAGGTACGCTCCCACGCACCCCGGTGCACGGCGAACGTACTCGTGGCAAGGGTGTCGATTTCAGTCATCGGAAACCTCCGGTTGGGTGACTGTTCTCACCCCATACAACGACCGGCAAGAGCTCGCCGTGATGATTTCCGCCGAAATTTGGCCCTATCCCGCGACTCCCGCCTCACGCAGGGGAGTGTGTTCGCTCATTCGCCGATCCTCCCAAGGTGGGACGCGGGGCGAGCACATAAGGTGGCGTGGAAGGCTCTAGGCGGGGCGGTGTTGCCCCTGCCACCATGGAGGAGAGTGATCGTGGCCGGAGTTCGTAACCTGACCCAGGTAGAGGCCGCCGAGCGGGCCCGCCTGCTCGAGGTGACGGGGTACGACATCGCCTTGGACCTGACCGACGGGGCCGGTAATCCGGGCGACGGCACCTTCCGTACGGTCACCGAAGTCACGTTCCGCTGCAGTGAGCCGGGCGCGCAGACCTTCATCGAGGTCGCCGCCGCATCGGTGCGCTCCGCGGTGCTCAACGACGCACCCGTGGACCTCTCCGGGTGGTCGGCCGAGCGCGGGCTGGCCCTGACCGGGCTCGCCGCGGACAACAAGCTCGTCGTCGACGCCGATTACCACTACTCGGCCAGCGGCCAGGGCATGCAGCGCAGTGAGGACCCCGTCGACAACGAGGTCTACCTCTACAGCCAGTTCGAGACGGCCGACGCGCAGCGGGTCTACGCGGCGTTCGACCAGCCCGACCTCAAGAGCGTCTTCACGTGGCACGCCACGGTGCCGGCGCACTGGAAGGTCATCTCGAACATGCCGGCGGAGGGCACCGAGCCCGCCGACGGTGACGCCAAGACGGTGCACTTCGCGACGTCGCCGCGGATGAGCACCTACATCACGGCGCTGTGCGCGGGGCCGTACCACGAGGTCCGGGACAGTCACGACGGCATCGAGCTGGGCGTCTTCTGCCGGGCCTCGATGGCGCAGTATCTCGACCCCGAGGACCTGTTCCTCGTCACCAAGCAGGGCTTCGACTTCTTCCACGAGCAGTTCGGGGTGCGCTACCCGCTGCCGAAGTACGACCAGCTGTGGGTGCCCGACTTCAACGCCGGCGCGATGGAGAATTTCGGCTGCGTCACGCACGCCGAGGCGCACTACATCTTCCGCTCGCAGGTCACCGACTACGAGTACGAGCAGCGCGCCAACACGATCCTGCACGAGCTGGCCCACATGTGGTTCGGCGACCTGGTGACCATGCGCTGGTGGAACGACCTGTGGCTGAACGAGTCGTTCGCCGAGTGGGCGAGCCACTGGTGCAACACCACGGCGACCCGCTTCACCGACGCGTGGACGACGTTCCTGTCGATCCGCAAGACGTGGGGTTACCGGCAGGACCAGCTCTCGTCGACCCACCCCGTGTACTGCGAGATGCCCGACCTGGAGGCTGTCGAGGTCAACTTCGACGGCATCACGTACGCCAAGGGCGCCAGCGTCATCAAGCAGCTCGTGGCGTATGTCGGGCTGGACTCGTTCCTGGCCGGGCTGCGCGCGTACTTCCAGCGGCATGCCTGGGGCAACGCCACCTTCGACGACCTGCTGACCGAGCTGGAGACGGCGTCCGGCCGGGAGCTGCGCAAGTTCGCCGCGCAGTGGCTCGAGACCGCGCAGGTCAACATCCTGCGGCCGGTCGTGACCGTGGGCGCCGACGGCACGTACGACCGGGTGGTCGTGCAGCAGGAGGCGCCGGCTGACTACCCGACGCTGCGTACGCACCGGATCGGCGTCGGCCTGTACGACCTGCAGGGCGACCGGCTGGTGCGCCGCGACATCCTCGAGATCGACGTGAGCGGCGAGGAGACGGTCATCCCGTCGCTGGTCGGCGAGCGGGCCGCTGACGTGCTCCTGATCAACGACGACGACCTCACGTACGCGAAACTGCGGCTCGACGCCGACTCGATGGCCACGATCGTGCGGCACATCGACGGCTTCGACTCGTCGCTGGCGCGGGCGCTGTGCTGGGCCGCGGCCTGGGACATGGTCCGCGACGCCGAGCTGGCCGCCCGCGACTACATCGCGCTGGTCCGCACCGGCCTGCCCGAGGAACGCGACATCAACCTGACCACGGCGACGCTGCGGCAGGCGACGACGACGCTGACCATGTACGCCGACCCGCAGTGGGCGCCGACGGGCTGGGCGCAACTCGCCGAGACCGCCCGTGACGCTCTCGCGGCGGCCGAGCCCGGCAGTGGCTTCCAGCTCGCCTGGGCCCGCGCCTACCTCGGCGCTGCCCGCTCCGAGGCTGACCTGGCGGTCCTGCGGGGCTGGCTCGACGGCACCGGGGTGCCTCAGGGGCTCACCATCGACACCGAGCTGCGCTGGTCGCTGCTGGAGGCGCTGGCCGCCCGGGGTGCCGCGACCGATGAGGAGATCGGCACGGAGCTCGAGTCGGACCGGACCGCCAGCGGCGAGCGTGAGGCCGCTTTGGCCCGTGCGCTGCTGCCCACGGCCGAGAACAAGGCCGCCGTGTGGGCCCGGCTGACCAGCACGGAGAAGCTGCCCAACTGGCTGCACCGGTCGCTGTTGCAGGGCTTCCAGTCGTCCACACAGGTGGAGCTGACCGCGCCGTACGCCGCGAAGTTCTTCGAGGTCGTCGACGAGGTATGGAACCGCTCGGACAGCGAGCCGGCCCAGGAGTTCGTGATGCTGGCCTACCCCGCGTACCAGATCAGCGAGGAGACGGTCGCGCTGACCGATGCCTGGCTGGCCACCGAGGGACACCCGGCGTCGCTGCGCCGGCTCGTGGCCGAGGGTCGCGACGGCGTCCTGCGGGCGCTGAAGGCCAGGGCGAAGGACGCCTGAGTTTGTTTTGCGGGGCCGGGTCCGTTGATCGGACCCGGCCCTTTTGCAACCCTATGTGAGTACGCTGTCACTTCCAGCGCGTCGCGGCGGAGGTGGTCCGGTGGTGGTGATCGGTCAGGGCGCATTGCCGCGTTGGACCGCCCCGGACGGGCCCTGGACCGAGCCCGACCTGCATCTCTTCCCCCAGGACGGGCACCGCTACGAGATCGTCGGCGGCAGCCTGCACGTGACTCCCCCGGCCCCCGGCCCGCACGACGCCATCGTCGCCACCCTGGTCAACGCCCTGCGGGCAGCGGCACCGGCGGGCTGGTGGGTGTGCGACCGGCTCGGGATCGCCCTGGGCGACAGCAACCTGATCCCCGACGTGACCGTGCTGCGCCCGCGCTCGTCCGGCGCCAGCTGGGCGGACCCGGCCGACGTGGCGCTGGTGATCGAGGTGGAGGCGCCGGCGAGCCGCCGTTATGACCGGCTGCTCAAGCCCGCTCTCTACGCCGAGGCGCGGATCGGATCGTTCTGGCGGATCGAGCACGGCCCCGCGCTGCACACCTATGCGCTGGGCAACGCCGGTTACGAACCCCGGGAAACGATCAGGGGCGCCGACCTCGTGAAGGTCGACGCCCCGTTCCCAGTCCGGGTCGCCCCGGGGAGCTGGGTCTAGTTCTTTCCCGCGTGTGACGCGAGCTGATCGATGCCGGCGAGGACCCCGCCGGCCAGGTCGCCGCCCGCGAAGGCCGCGGCCATCGAGAGCGCGGCCAGTTTCGCGTCACGGTCGGAGATGCGCTTGCGCGCGTCGGCGCCCGTGATGATCTCGAGGACCCGCTGGTTGGGCGACGCCGCGATGAGGACAGCCTTGGCCGCGCCGGCCAGCTGGCGGTGCAGCT
This sequence comes from Winogradskya humida, assembly GCF_016862215.1. Taxonomy (GTDB): domain Bacteria; phylum Actinomycetota; class Actinomycetes; order Mycobacteriales; family Micromonosporaceae; genus Actinoplanes; species Actinoplanes humidus. The sequence goes on along the minus strand of NZ_BOMN01000120.1, from coordinate 19,824 downwards.
GCTCGGCGCTCTCCCGCAGCGGCTCCGCGAGCTCACCGAGGTAGACGCTGAACGTCAGTCCGGTCGTCTGGTTGGCGATGCGCAGCGCGTGATCGAGCCGCAGCAGCTGCTTGGTGGTGAACGGTCCGTCGAGGGCGTCGATGCCCTCCTGGGACAGGCCGAGCTCGGGTGCCTCGGCCAGGGTCGGGCCACCCGCGTGGTCGAGCAGCGTCAACGGCTGCTCGTTCTCCTCGCGCGTCAGGGCCTGGGTCTCACCAACGGTCACTTGCGCCTCCCACCGGAGCGGGCCGCAACGGCTGGCCCGAAGAGTCCTCCAGGACACCCGCCGGCAGGGCGGGAGCCGTCACCGTCGCGGCGTGCCCCACCTGCTTGGGCGAGGCCAGGAACCAGATCGGCTTGAAGTCGTACGGACGCCCGGGCCGGTATCGGCGGTCGGGCAGATTACGCTTGCCGCCCGCGAAAACCAGCGCGGCGACCACCGCGATGACCGCGAACGGAATCACCGCGTAGACAAGAACAGTTTCGAATATCGACAACCTCAACGCCCCCAGGCGTCAAAAGGAACCGGGCATGTCACTGTTTTCCCAGTGATCCGAACGTCAATCACGGTAGCGGAGTGAGAGCTGCCACGGACCCTCGGGTGTCAAGACCCACAAGTGGGACCGCAGCCGTACCGCGAAAACTGCCCGGAGGTGCGAAAATCACCCTCACGCGCCGTCCGCGACGTTTCCGCCTGGACGGCAGGAGGGGGAGGTCATGCGTACTTCTGTCCCCGCCGCCCTCGCGGCGCTCGTGCTGGCCATGCCGATCGTGCTGCTCACGGAGTCCCGGGCCGGTGCGGCGGCGGTCTTCGTCGAGGTCAACCCCGACACCGTGCGCGCCGGCGACGAGGTGAGCCTGCGCGCCAGCTGTGACGACAACCTCACGGCGGCGACGGTGAAGACCGGCCCGCTCGGCACGGTGACGGTCTCGCCCCGCTACGGCTTCCTGACCGCCACCACCAAGATCCCGGCCAAGACCAAGGCCGGCACGTACGACGTCGACCTGACCTGCGCGGGCGGCGAGACCGCCACGAGCACCCTGCACGTGGTGGCGAAGGTCGAGCCGGCCCGCGGCCCGGCCACCGGTGGCGGCGGCACGGCACCGGGCCGTTCGGTGCCCATGCTGATCGGCGGTGGTGCCACCGCGGTCGCGGCAGGCGTCTTCCTGGGTGTGGTGGCTCTGCGCCGCCGCCGGCTGGGCTGAGGGCGGCCGAATGGCCCGCTCGGGGCTGAACCTGACCGCGGCGGAAAACCCAGGTAAGAACGTTGGGTTGGGACTGTTCGCGGTAGTTCTCGTCTTCGTGGGTCTCTTCGCGGTGGGCGCGGGCCTGGGTGCCGCCACCGGCTTCGACATCCGCGACCTCTTCAAGGGCCCGGACAAGCCGCCGCCGCGGGAATTCCCCGTCCTGGAGCCCAGCCGCCCCATGCGCCTGACCATTCCCGCCATCAAGGTGGAGGCCCCGATCCTGGATGTCGGGCTCGCGAAGGACGGCTCGGTGGCCGTCCCGCCCCTGGAGCGCCACAACGAGGCGGGCTGGTTCGACGAGGGCCCGACCCCCGGCCAGTTCGGACCCGCGCTCATCGTCGGGCACGCCGACACCCGTAGCGGCCCGTCGGTCTTCCACCAGCTGGGCCGGCTCAAGCCGGGGCAGATGATCGAGATCCTGCGCGAGGACCACGAGACGGCCGTGTTCCAGGTGAATTCGGTGGAGCATTACGGGAAGGAGAAGCTGCCGATCCAGCGCGTCTACGGCGACTACAGCAGGCCCGCGCTGCGGTTGGTGACGTGCGGCGGCACCTGGCTGGGCGGATCCCGCGGCTATTCCGACAACGTGATCGTCTTCGCGTCGCTGGTGGGGACAAAAGATCAATAAAAAAACCGAGGGCGCTAGGCGGCCTCGGCAACATCGACGGTGGACGGCAGATCGAGCCAGTCCGACCAGCGGGGATCAGGTGTGCGGTGTCCCAGCACCCGCCAGGCGACACCGCGGGGCGCAGCCGGCGGTGTGTGCAGCCGCCATCCCAGCTCCCCGGGTGTCTTGTCACCCTTGCTGTGGTTGCACTTCGCGCAGGCCGCCACGACGTTGTCCCAGGCGTGCAGTCCACCGCGGCTGCGGGGGAACACGTGGTCGATGGTCTCGGCGGAGCCCCTGCAGTAGGCGCAGCGGCCGCCGTCGCGGGCGAAGATCGCCCGGCGGGAGAGGCCGACGTGGGTCCGGTAGGGAACCTTCACGTAGCGGGTGAGGCGAACCACCGACGGAACGGGGAGGTTGTGGTGTGCACTGTGCAGGATGCCGTCGCCGTCGGACACAGGCTCGGCCTTGTCGGTAAGCACCAGGATTGTCGCTCGACGCACCGATACGACGCACAGCGGCTCGTAGGTAGCGTTCAGAACCAACGCGGAAGAGCCAGCTGTGGGTCGTATGCCAGGCATCGCGATCACCCTTCGGTGTGAGTGCTAGTAACCGCTCCCGTTGTGCGTGAGGTCTCATCCGAGCTCCGGTTCCACCGATGCTCGCAGGCCAATAGTCCCTGATGAATCGCGAATTTGCGAGCACAATCTGTGGCCGGGACGTAAACGTCTGAGGTCTCCGACACAGATGTCCGGTTCCCGCCGGGGGTACGGCGGCCGGTACGGTCATGTCCCGTGATTCTGCTAGCCCCCACACCGTCCCCGTCGGGCTCGACCGAGGTCTACATCGACACGACGCCCATCACGGACCGCTGCAAGAGCGACGTCTTCTGCACCTGGATCCTGCACAACACGGACAACCAGTGGCTGGCCAACAGCGGCTACCTGTTCATCACGAAGCCGCTGCGGATCCTCGCGATCATTCTCATCGCGGCGCTGATCCGCTGGCTGCTCAACCGCGGCATCACCCGCCTCACCCAGACCACCTCGCGCGCTGCGATGCCCGCGCTGCTCAAGCCGCTGCGGGAGCGCACCGACAAGCAGGCCGAAGCCGCGGAGAACACGTTCATCCCCGAGCGGCGCCGACAGCGTGCCGAGGCAATCGGCTCGGTGCTGCGCAGCTTCGTGACAGCGGTCGTCTTCACGATGGCGACGCTGCTCGTGATGGGTGAGCTGGGCTTCAACCTGGCCCCGCTGCTGGCCAGCGCAGGAATCGTCGGCGTGGCCCTGGGCTTCGGCGCGCAGAGTCTGGTCAAGGACCTGATCGCCGGGCTTTTCATGCTTCTGGAGGACCAGTACGGCGTCGGCGACTCGGTGGACCTGGGCGACGCGATCGGCGTGGTGGAGACGGTGGGCCTGCGGGTGACCACCGTGCGCGACGGGCGCGGGGTCCTCTGGTACATCCGCAACGGCGAGATCGTCCGGGTCGGCAACAAGAGCCAGGGCTGGGCGATGGTGGTCATCGACATCCCGATCGGCTTCGTCAACTCGGAGGAGGCGAGCGCGGTGCTCCGGACGGCGGCACTGGCCCTCGCGGAGGAGCCCGCACACGCGACGGAATTCCTCGAGCCGCCGGATGTGATCGGCGTGGAGCAGCTGACGGTCGACGGCGCGGTCATCCGGACCATCGCAAAGACCACCGCCGATGGACAGCCCGTTGTGCAGCGGGAGCTGCGCCGGCGGCTCACCGAGGCGCTCGAGACCTCCGGGATATCGGAGCGTATCGCTGTCTCGCGGATGCTTCCGCGCTCCGCGGTGCCGCCTATCTACAACCCGCCGGAGGGCCCCAGCATGCCGGGAGGAGCAACCTGACCTGCGAAGACACCGTGATGGGGGATGCCCGGTCTCGACCGATCGGCCGACAATCCCCCCGTATGCCCTAGCCAGGACTCGGACGATCGGGCAGAATCCTGCAAGAAGCATATGCACTTGCAGCGTCACGTTCGCGGGACCGGAACCATCCGGTTCATCCTCCGGTGTCCGGTTGATCAAGATGTCCACTTTGATCAAGTGAGCCCCGGATCGGGGACGTGACCGACCGCCGTTGGCGATCCCGCCGGCCGTCGCGATCATGGAGGACCTGGGTGTCCGAGGACCGACCCGCCGCGCAGCCGGGCACTCACGGTAGCGCGACGGAGCCGGAGCGCAGGGTGGGCTATCGGGACGTCTTCGCGGTCCGCGAGTTTCGCGCGATCTACATCTCGCTCGTCATCAACTGGGTCGGCGACTACCTGGCGCGCGCGGCGATCATCGTTCTGGTCTACCAGCAGACCCAGTCGGTCATGCTCTCCGCCGCATCGTTCGCGATCAGCTATCTGCCCTGGGTCATCGGCGGCCCGCTGCTCGCCGCGCTCGCCGAGCGGTATCCGTACCGTCGCGTCCTGATCATCGCGGATGTCGCACGGGCCGTGCCGATCGCCCTGATCGCGCTGCCGGGGATCCCCGTGCCGGTGACCCTTGTCCTGCTGTTCCTGGCGACGCTCGGCGCGCCACCCACGCAGGCCGCCCGCTCCGCGATGATCCCGCTCATCCTCGAGCGCCGGCTGGTCGTCACCGGCCTGGCGCTCAACGCCTCGACGTCGCAGGCCGCGCAGGTCTTCGGCTACCTCGCCGGCGCGGCTCTCGCCGCCGGGTTCAGCGCCCGGCTCGGGCTCCTCATCGACGCGGTGACCTTCCTGCTCTCGGCTGCGATCATCGCGGCGGGTGTCCGGGCCCGGCCGGCCGCGGTCACCGCGGGGCAGCGCCGGCACCTGCTGCATGAGACCGGCGAGGGCTTCCAGCTGGTCTTCCGCACCCCGCTGCTGCGCTCCATCGCGATCATGGTGTTCGCGCTCACGACGTTCACGATCCTGCCCGAGGGCCTGGCCGCGGGGTGGGCGGCGGTCTTCACCGACAACCCGGCCGGTCGCGGCTTCGACCAGGGGCTGATCATGGCCGCGGGGCCGGTCGGCTATGTGATCGGAGGCCTGGCGGTCGGCCGGATCGCCTCCCAGGAGCGAAAACACCGGCTGGTGCGCCCGTTCGCCGCGATCGCCCCGCTGGCCCTGGCGCTGACCAGTCTCGCCCCCAACGCGATCACCGTGTCCGCGCTCGTCGCCGTCTCCGGGGTCGCCCAGGGCGTGCTGGTGCCCGCTCTCAACGGCACTTTTGTGCTTGCGCTGCCGCATGGCTACCGCGCTCGGGCGTACGGCGTCATGCAGAGCGGTCTGCAGCTCAGCCAGGGTTTCGCGGTCATGGCGACCGGCACGTTGGCGCAACACTCCTCGATCCCCCTGGTGGTCGGCCTGTGGAGTGTCGGCGGCCTGATCCTGATGGTGACCCTGGCGACCCGCTGGCCGGGTCGCAGCCAGGCCACTCCTGCCGCCCCCGCCCCCGCCCCCGCCCAGCGCACCCCGGACCCCGAGGTTCAGGAGCAGCCGCTGCAGGGTGACGGGCCGGGGGCGTTGCCCGGGCCCACCCCGGGGGCGCCCACAGCAACCGACGTCACACCCGGCCCGGAACGGCACACCCCGGCTGGCAGACTGGACGGGTGAGCGACATCAGCTTCTTCGAGTCGGTCGGTGGCGAGCCGACCTTCCGCCGGCTCGTCGACAAGTTCTACGAGGGTGTCGCGAAGGACCCGCTGCTGCGCCCGATGTATCCCGAGGAGGATCTCGGCCCGGCCGCCGACCGTCTCACCCTGTTCCTCATCCAGTACTGGGGCGGTCCCGGCACCTATCAGGAGACCCGCGGCCACCCCCGGCTGCGGATGCGGCACGCGCCGTTCACCGTCGACGAGGCCGCGCGCGACGCCTGGCTGCTGCACATGCGCGAGGCGGTCGACTCACTGGAGCTGCCCGACGACCAGCGGACCACGCTCTGGGACTACCTCGAACGGGCCGCCCACTTCATGGTCAACGCGTAACGCACGCATCTTCGGGGCATCACCCTTCGTTGATCGGATGACCTTTTGCCGATCCCAGGAGCCGCCCCCATGCGACGCCGTCTGTTCGCCGCCGCGCTGACCAGCGCTGCTCTGATCTGCGCCCCACTACTGGGCGCGCCGCCGGCTGCGGCCGACATGGCGCAGCCCAGGGTTGTCTCGGCGAACCCGGTCGACTTCACCCCGCACGTGGTCAAGGGCACGGTGTGGGCGCTGGCCGTCGTCGGTGACACCGTGGTGGTCGGCGGCAGCTTCGAGCAGGTCCAGGATCACGCGCGCACAACGACCTACAACCGCAAGAACATCTTCGCGTACGGGCTCCGCGACGGCGCCATCCGCTCGTTCGCCCCCACCGTGGACGGAGCCGTGTACGCGCTGTCCGCCGGCACGGACGGCACGGTCTACACCGGTGGCTCGTTCCGTACGGTCAACGGGACGTCCCAGCGCGGCCTGGCCCGGCTCCGGCTCTCCGACAGCACCCGGGTCTCCGGCTTCACCGCGAAAATCAACTGGGGCGACGTCCGCGCGCTGGCCGTCCGCGGCTCCCGGCTCTACGCCGGCGGCACGTTCTCCGCGGTCAACGGCGTGACCCGGGTAGGGCTGGCCCGGCTGAACACGACCTCCGGCGCGGTCGACAGCGGCTTCGACGCCAAACTCTCGGCGCCCGGGCTCAGCCGGACCCGGGTCGAGCACTTCGACGTGTCCCCGGACGGCACCCGGCTCGTCGCGATCGGCGCGCTCCTCAAGGTGGGGACGGCCGCGCGTACGCAGATCGCCATGTTCAACACGTCGGGGGCGAACGCGGCGGTGATGAGCTGGTACACCGACACGTACAAGGCGAAGTGCAAGGACGTCTTCGACACGTACCTGCGGCAGGTGAAGTTCTCCCCCGACGGCTCGTACTTCGTGGTGACAGCGACCGGGCAGGCCGCCTCCCCCACGCTGCCGTGCGACGCGGCGGCCCGCTTCAACACGGCCGGCGGCGGCAAGCACAACCCGGTCTGGATCCAGCGCACCGGCGGCGACTCCCTCTACGGCGTCGCGGTCACCGGCTCCGCGGTGTACGTCGGCGGCCACCAGCGCTACATGGACAACCCCTACGGCACCGACGACACCGGCCCCGGCAAAGGCGCCGTCAAACGGGAGGGCATCGGCGCCATCAACCCCACCACCGGCAAGACGATGTCCTGGAACCCGGGTCGCGAACGCGGCGAGGGTGTACGGGTTTTCCAGGTGGTCCCCAACGGCCTCATCGTCGGCTCGGACACCGACCACCTCGGCGGCGAATACCACGGCTCCCTGGGCATGTTCCCTATTTGATGGCGTCGCTGTCGTGGCTGGTGTTCAGAGCAGAGCGCCTTCGTCGTGGAGCCAGTCCACAAACGACGTAGCTACCGCGGCGCCGCAGTCGAGCATTTCGACCAGGAGGGCGTCGTGGGCGCCGGAGGCCAGCGGGATCTGGAGCTCAGCGTAGATCGGGAGCTGGCCACGCTCGGTCGGGTCGCCGATGTAGGCCTTGCAGAAGCGGCGGGTGTGGTTCCACTCGTTGACCACGCGGTAGGCGCGGTCGGCCCAGTCGGGCGGGACGGTCGCGTGCGGGCGGGCTCGCATCACGAGGATCTCGTCGTCGGGGCCTTCGAGGGTGACCAGCACGGCGTGCCGTTCCCACATGGCGAGCAGGCTTCCGCCGCCGTCGGCGAGGAATCGGATGTCGAGCAGGTCGAGGGCCTTGCCGATCCGGGTGAGATCGACCGGGGCGACCTGGTCGGGTTCGTCGATCGCGGAAAGGTCGGCGGACGGCTTCGGAGCACGCTCGGGCTCACGCTGCGTCGGTACGCCGACACGGATACCGCTCTGCAGGGCGACCTCGCCGCCGCCTTCGGACTCGCTGTCTCCGGACGTTCCGGGACGCCATGACCACCACGGCATCGTTGTGCACCTCACTCCCCAGCAGGTCACACCGCCGGACGTAGCGGTGGACCCGGGGGCGACGGTACCCGTACAGACCGTGGAGGTCATCCCCTCAAAGGGAGGGCGCGACCGGATGTCCGATGCAGCATCACCCTTTCGGATGACCACCTACAGGCATAACGGTCAATTCTTGGACGGGCTGTAGCCAGGCGACTCCATATGGTGCAGAAAGTCCCACCCAGCGCCCCGCGACACACACCCGGGTGCCGGGGACGTCCGTCCCTTCAGGACCGAGAAAACCCATCCGGGAGATGGCCTGGACGAGTCGCTGCGGCACTTCGACGGGTACGCCGCCAGGTGGCGTGACGACCAACGCAACGTGATCGAGCAACGCGTCGCGAACCTGGCGCTGACCCACCGCCCGGCCACCCGTCAGACCGGTCTCGGTGACCTCGCGCAGCGTTCCGGCGGCGGCCTCGGCGAGCCGGCTGATCTCGGCGGCCGCGACCGACTCGACGACCTGCCCGTTCGCGGGCGGCAACGGCCACCGCCACTCGGCGTCCCGGCGCGCAGGCAACGTGGTGCCACCGGACGCCAGAGTCGCGAGCAGCTCGGCGGCGGCGACCGTGGCGTCACCCGGGCCAGGGCCCGCAACGTCCCGGGTGACCAGGACACCCCACGGCAGCCGCGCCCACAACGCGGTGCGGCCCTTGCCGGAACGCAGGCGGACCGGCAGCGCACGATCGAGGCGGGCCAGCCGGACCAGGAACGCGCCGGCGTCCGGGACCCCGAGAATCCCGTGGTCGGTCATGCTCAGACTTCCAGGTACGGCTTGAGGAAATCGCGTTCCGGCTCGCTCAGCCTGCGCGGGAAACCCGCCTTCAGGTTGTACGGCACGCAGACCGACTTGGCGCGACTGGCGAGCACGTCCTCGTCGAAGAGCTCGTACGACACCGTGAACGACGCCGCCCGCAGCTGCGAGATCCACAGCTCGATCCGGACCGCCTCGCCGTAGTCGACCGGTCGCAGATAGTCGACCTCGTGCCGGGAGATGACGATGCCCTCTTCGAACGAAGTCACGCCGATCGCCCGCGCGGCGGTGAAGAAGAGCGCAACGCGCGCCTCCTCGTACAGCGTGAGGAAGCGCGCGTTGTTCACGTGGCCGTACGCGTCCATATCGGACCAGCGGACGGCCACGTCGTAGATGAACCTGTCAGTCACGGTCTGGCCTAAGTTTTCCGCCGCGGATGAGCTCAGTCACGGTCTGGCCTGGGTTTTCCGCCGCGGATGAGCTCAGTCACGGGTCAGCTTGCGGTACGTGACCCGGTGCGGGCGGGCCGCGTCGGCGCCGAGCCGGTCGATCTTGTTCTTCTCGTACGCGTCGAAGTTGCCCTCGAACCAGAACCACTTGTCGGGGTTCTCGTCGGTGCCCTCCCACGCGAGCATGTGCGTGGTGACCCGGTCGAGGAACATCCGGTCGTGGGAGATGACCACGGCGCAGCCCGGGAACTCGAGCAGCGCGTTCTCGAGGCTGCCCAGGGTCTCGACGTCCAGGTCGTTCGTGGGTTCGTCGAGGAGCAGGACGTTGCCGCCGATCTTCAGCGTCATCGCCAGGTTGAGCCGGTTGCGCTCACCGCCGGAAAGGACTTTGACGGGCTTCTGCTGGTCCGGGCCCTTGAAACCGAACGCGGCCACGTAGGCGCGCGACGGCATCTCGACCTTGCCGACCATCATGTGATCCAGGCCGTCCGAGACGACCTCCCACACCGTCTTCGTGCCGTCCAGGCCGCTGCGGCTCTGGTCCACGTAGGACAGCTTGACGGTCTCGCCGACCCGCACGGCACCCTCGTCCGGCGACTCCAGCCCGACGATGGTCTTGAACAGCGTGGTCTTGCCGACGCCGTTCGGGCCGATGATGCCGACGATGCCGTTGCGGGGCAACGAGAACGACAGGTGGTCGATGAGCGTACGCCCGTCGAAGCCCTTGACCAGGTCCTTGGACTCGATGACCGTGTTGCCCAGACGCGGGCCCGGCGGGATCTGGATCTCCTCGAAGTCCAGCTTGCGGGTCTTCTCCGCCTCGTTCGCCATCTCGTCGTAGCGGTCGAGCCGGGACTTGCTCTTGGTCTGGCGCGCCTTGGCGTTGGACCGGACCCACTCGAGCTCGTCGGCGAGGCGCTTCTTGAGCTTGGCGTCCTTGCGACCCTCGACCGCGAGGCGCTGGGCCTTCTTGTCGAGGTACGTGGAGTAGTTGCCCTCGTACGGGTACGCCCGGCCGCGGTCGAGCTCGAGGATCCAGGTCGCCACGTTGTCGAGGAAGTACCGGTCGTGCGTGATGGCGATGACGGTGCCGGCGTACTTGGCGAGGTGCTGTTCCAGCCACGACACGCTCTCGGCGTCGAGGTGGTTGGTGGGCTCGTCGAGCAGCAGCAGGTCGGGCGCCTCGAGCAGCAGCTTGCACAGGGCCACGCGGCGGCGCTCGCCACCGGAGAGCTGGGTGACGTCGGCGTCCGGCGGCGGGCAGCGCAGCGCGTCCATGGCGAGCTCGAGCTGGGAGTCGAGGTCCCACGCGTTCGCGTTGTCGAGCTCCTCCTGGAGCTTGCCCATCTCTTCCATGAGCTCGTCGGTGTAGTCGGTTGCCATCTCCTCGGCGATCGCGTTGAACCGCGCGAGCTTCGCCTTCACCTCGGTGACCGCTTCCTCGATGTTGCCGAGGACCGTCTTCGAGTCGTTGAGCGGAGGCTCCTGGGCGAGCATGCCGACGGTGTTGCCGGGCATCAGCCGGGCATCGCCGTTGCTGACGGTGTCGATGCCCGCCATGATCTTGAGCAGGGAAGACTTACCGGCGCCGTTCGGACCGACGACACCGATCTTGACCCCGGGCAGGAAGTTCAGCGTCACATTGTCGAGCACGACCTTGTCGCCGTGCGCCTTGCGCGCCTTCTCCAGGGTGTAGATGAACTGGGCCACAGTGCGGCCTACCTCCGTGATCGTGATTTCCGGTGCCGGAACGGAGGCCCAATCTTTCCAGGTCGCTCCACGGCCTTTTACATCAACCCCGGGCAGCGCACAAGGATTCCCCCACCGCGTTCACTCGGGGTGGACCGCGTACTCGTACTTCTGACCGGTTTTTGTGCGTACGCGCAGCTCTTCGTCGTTGACCACGAAGGTGGCGCCGTCCTTGGCGGTGGCGGTGTAGGTGTCGCCGTCCTGACTCACGTCGCTGAGGAACAGGGCGGTCTCACCCTCGATCCACTTGGCGTCCTGGCCGCCCTTGTTGGCCTGGTAATACAGGCTGCCCGCGGGATCCTGGCAGATCCAGACCGAGGTTCCGGTCTCGTCAGCGCGTACCCGCAGGATCTGGGTAAGGGTACCGGTGAAGCCGAGCCTGCGCGCGGTCGCCTGCATCTCGGGCGGGCATTCGATCCCGGCGGGAGCGTTCTCGGTCGGGCCACCGCCGTCCGGCACTCCCCCCTGATCGGCCGGCGATTGCTGCGAGGCGCGGTCGTAGCGGCTGTGCTCCGTGCCCAGCGCGAAGCCGGCGGAGATCCCGATGATCGCCAGAAACACGGTGGCGATGACCACAGGGAAGAACAGCGGCCGCCGTGGCGGGGAAAGATCGTCGGACAGGCTCACCGGCCAAGGATGGCATTTCTGTGCCACCCGTCATCCAGCACGGCCGGATGGTCCCTCGACAGGCCCCGGCTGGCTACGCACAGTAGGCTCGTCAGCGGGGAACCAAGATTGACCCGGAGGTGCACTCAGCGTGGCCGAACGAAGTTCCTTCGTCGTAGTAGCCAACCGCCTGCCCGTGGACGAGGTCATCGTCGACGGCGAGCGGCAGTGGCGCCCGAGCCCCGGCGGTCTCGTCACCGCCCTGCATCCGGTGCTCATGGAGCATCGAGGCACGTGGATCGGGTGGGCCGGCGGCGACGGGGAGGCACCCGATCCGTTCGAGCTCGAGGGCATCAACATCCACCCGGTGCCGCTGAGCGCCGAGGAGCTCGAGCGCTACTACGAGGGCCAGTCCAACGCGACGATCTGGCCGCTGTACCACGACGCCGTCGAGACACCCGTGTACAAGCGGCGGTGGCGTGAGGCGTACAGGATCGTCAACGAACGGTTCGCGAAGGCCGCCGCGGAGGTCGCCGAAGAGGGCGCCACGGTCTGGGTGCAGGACTACCAGTTGCAACTGGTGCCGGCGATGCTCCGCGACATGCGTCCTGACCTGCGCATCGGCTTCTTCCTGCACATCCCGTTCCCGCCGATCGAGCTGTTCATGCAGATGCCGTTCCGCGCCGAGATCCTGCGCGGGCTGCTCGGCGCCGACCTGGTCGGGTTCCAGCAGCGGCTCGCCGCGCAGAATTTCGTTCGCCTGGCGCGGCACCTGCTCGGCCTGCGCTACGAGGGGCAGTCGATCCAGGTCGACGGGCGCAAGGTCAAGGCCGGCGCGTTCCCGATCAGCATCGACACCAAGGACATGGAGCGGCTCGCCGCGGACCCGAGGGTCCAGGCCCGTGCCAAGGAGATCCGCGGTGAGCTCGGCAACCCGGAGACGATCATCCTGGGTGTCGACCGGCTCGACTACACCAAGGGCATCGAGCTGCGCCTCAAGGCGTTCCGCGAGCTGCTCGCCGACGGCAAGCTCAAGGTGCCGGACGCCGTGATGGTGCAGGTCGCGACGCCGAGCCGGGAGCGTGTCGAGCACTACCAGACACTGCGGGTGAAGGTCGAGCGCGAGGTCGGACGGATCAACGGCGAGTTCGGCAAGGTCGGCATGCCTGCCGTGCACTATCTGCACCAGTCGATGAGCAAGCAGGAGCTCGCCGCCCTCTACGTCGCCGCCGACGTGATGATGGTGACGCCCCTTCGCGACGGCATGAACCTCGTCGCGAAGGAATACGTCGCCTGCCGCTCCGACAAGGGTGGCGCGCTGGTGCTCAGCGAGTTCGCGGGTGCGGCCACCGAACTGCGTCAGGCGTTCCTGTGCAACCCGCACGATCCCGACGGGGTGAAGGACGCGCTGCTGCGCGCGGTCGCCGCCGAGCCGGCCGAGCTCAAGCGGCGGATCCGCGTCATGCAGCGCCACCTGCGTACCCATGATGTGGCGGAATGGGCCCGCGCCTTCCTCAAGGAACTGGGTGTGACCGAAGGCTCGGAGAGCCTCGACTCGAAGCCGGTGGAGACGTCAGAGGAATAGACAGAACGGATGGCCGGCCGGGTCGAGATAGACCCGGACGTCCTCCTGAGGCTGATAGTCGGCCCTGATGGCCCCTGATTTCTCGGCGTGTGCGCCTGCCTCGTCCAGGTCGGTGACATGGATATCGAGGTGCACGCTCATCTGGGGGTCGTCGGGGCCGGCCGGCCAGACCGGGCGTCTGTAGCGTGGCTCGGTCTGGAACGACAGCCCCGGCCCGGCGTCCGGGGCGCCCAGCTTCACCCAGTCCGGCTCGTCCTGCACGACGTTCCAGCCCAGCAGGCGCTGGTAGAACGCCGCGAGTTCCTGCGCGTCGGGGGAGTCGAGAACCACCCCGGCGAGAATCATCTGCGGTCGCTCGCTCATACGGTGCGCCATACCCACTTCGTTCGGTGACTACCCCAATACGTTGACGACATCGCCGACGACGACAACGGCCGGTGGACGCAACCCGGCGGCCGCAGTCGCTGCGGCGACTTCACCGAGCGTGCTGCGCAGCACCCGCTGCGACGAGGTCGAGCCCTCCTGGACAACGGCGGCCGGAGTCTTCTCGCCACGGCCCTCGGCGATCAGCCGCTCGGCGATCCTCGGCAGGTTCTTGAGCCCCATCATGATCACCAGCGTGCCGCGCAGCCGGGCCAGCGCCGCCCAGTCCACAAGAGACAGCTCGCTCTCCGGCGGCACGTGCCCGGAGACCACGGTGAACTCGTGGGCGACCCCGCGGTGGGTCACCGGGATGCCGGCCAGCTCCGGCGCGGCGATGGAGCTGGTCACCCCGGGCACAACCGTGACGGGTACGCCGGCCTCAGCACACGCCAGCACCTCCTCGCCACCACGCCCGAAGACGAACGAGTCGCCGCCCTTGAGCCGCACGACGAACTTGCCGGCCTTCGCCCGCTCGACCAGGATCCGGTTGATCTCCTCCTGCGCGGCGGACGGGCCGTAGGGGATCTTGGCCGCGTCGACCAGCTCCACCTCGGGACGCAGCTCGTCGAGGAGCATCCCGGGCACGAGCCGGTCGGTGACCACGACGTCGGCGCGGTTCAGCAGGCGGCGGCCCTTCACCGTGATCAGCTCGGCATCGCCCGGGCCGCTGCCGACGAGCACGACCTGGCCCGGTTCCGCTGTGTCAGGGCCGGACTCGGGGGTGTTCTCGATCGCAGCGGCCACCAGGTCACGCACGGCCATGGCCCGGTGCCGGTCACCGCTGTCGGTCACCGCCACGGTCACCTCGCCCTGCCTGGCTACCGCGGGGGTCCAGGCGGTCGCGGCGTCACGGTCGTCCGCTCGTACACAGAAGACCCGGCGCTGCTCGGCAGCCAGGGTGACCTGCCCGGCGGCCTCCGGGTCGTCGACAGCGACGTGCACGAGCCAGGCACCGTCCACGTCGGACGCCTCGAAACGCCGTTCCTGCCAGGTGAGCCGGCCGGCGTCGACGTGCGCCAGGAGCGCGGGGGTGAGCACCGGCGAGACGATGTCCACCAGCGCACCCGCCGCGAGCAGCGCGGGGACCCGGCGGGTCGCCACCGCGCCGCCGCCCACCACGAGCACCCGGCGGCCGTCGAGCTTGAGCGCCAAGGGGTAGAGATTCACTTTTCGGAGACTCCCGCCGAATCAAACGTCGCAACCTCACGCAGGACCCGCACCGAGCTCGCCACCAGCGGCAACGCCAGCGCGGCGCCGGTGCCCTCGCCCAGCCGCAGTCCCAGGTCGAGCAGGGGGGTGAGGCCGAGGTTGGCAAGCGCCACGGAGGCGCCCGGCTCGGCGGAGCGGTGCCCGGCGACCATCGCGGCGACGGAGTTGGGTGCCAGCGCGGCTGCCACGAGCGCGGCCGACGCGGCGATGACGCCGTCGATGATCACCGGGACGCGGTAGGACGCGGCGCCGAGGATGAAGCCGGCGAGGGCCGCGTGCTCCAGACCGCCGACGGCGGCGAGCGTCGTGATCGGCTGGGCCGGGTCGGGCTCATGCAGCGCGAGGGCCTTCGTGATGACGTCGATCTTCCGCTCGTACGTCTCGTCGTCGACGCCCGTGCCCCGCCCGGTGACATCGGCGGGCGACGCCCCGGTGAACGCCGCGACCAGCGCCGCCGCCGGAGTGGTGTTCGCGATCCCCATGTCACCGGTGAGCAGGCATTTCGCGCCGCCCTCGACGAGCGCGCCGGCGACCGAGAGCCCGACCTGGATCGCGGTCAGCGCCTCGTCCTCGCTCATCGCGGCGGTGACGGCCAGGTCGTGCGTGCCCCGGCGAATATTGGCCTCGAGCAGGTTCTCGCCGCCGTGCAACGGGATCTTCACACCCACGTCGACCACCATGATCGAGGCGTCGACCTGCCGGGCGAACGCGTTGATCGTCGCGCCGCCGGCGATGAAGTTCGCGACCATCTGCGCGGTCACCTCCTGCGGCCACGGCGTGACCCCCTGCGCGTGCACGCCGTGGTCACCGGCGAAGACCGCGATCGCGGCCGGCTCGGGCATCGGCGGCGGGCAGGTGCCGGCCAGCCCGGCGAGGCGTACGGACAGCTCCTCGAGGACGCCCAGCGAGCCGGCCGGCTTGGTCAGGCGGCCCTGCAGCTCGCGAGCGGCGGCCATGGCCTGCTCATCGGCGGGACCGATCGCGGCGAGGGTCGTCTCCAGGGTCACTGTCGCTCCTTCAGCACATCGTTCAGCGTCGCGAGGAACGCGTCGGTAGTGGCAGTGTCGCGCACCGCCACTCGTAGCCAATCGGCGCCCAGCCCCGGGAACGTGTCGCCGCGCCGTACGGCGTACCCACGTCTGCGCAGCTCAAGGCGCACCTCAGCCGCATCCGGGACGCGCAGCGCGACAAACGCGGAGGCCGGAACCCCGGCAACAGTGACGGTCGGCACGCCGCGCAGCCCGGCAACCAGGTGGTCCCGCTCCTGTGCCATGGCCGTGGCGATCTCCTTCTCGGCGGCGACCGCTGCGGGCGACGCGCAGGCCTCGGCCGCGGCGAGGGCGGGGGTCGAGACCGCCCAGAGCGGGCGCGCCCGGGCGAGGGTGGTGATCAGCTCCGGTTCGGCCAGGGCGTAGCCGATCCGCAGGCCGGCCAGGCCCCACGTCTTGGTCAGGCTGCGCAGGACGATCAGGCCACCGGCGCTGTCCCCCGCGAGCGACTCGCGGTCGAAGGTCGTGTCGGCGAAGGCCTCGTCGACGACAACAGTCCGCCCCGGCCTGATCAACTTCGCGATGTCCCCGGCCGGATGCAGCACCGAGGTCGGGTTGGTCGGGTTGCCGATGACCACGAGGTCGGCGTCCTCCGGGACCAGCGCCGGGTCGAGCCGGAAGCCGTCCTCCTCGCGCAGCAGCACGCGGTGCACCTCGTGACCGGCGTTGAGCAGCGCCGCCTCGGGCTCGGTGAACTGCGGGTGCACCACAACCGCCTTGCGCGGCTTCAAGGTCTGCGCGATCAGCACGAAGGCCTGCGCCGCACCGGCGGTGAGCAGCACCTCCTCCGGCGAGCGGCCGTGCTTCGCGGCGGTCGCCCGGGTCGCCCGGGTTTCCTCCGGGTACGCGGCGAGCTCGCTCATCGCCGTGGTGATGGGACCGGCGAGCCAGCCCGGCATCGGCTGGTGCCGGACGTTCACGGCCAGGTCGACCAGCCCCGGGGCCACCTCCGCGTCCCCGTGGTGGTGCAGATCCGGGCCCTTTTTCACATCCACCACGTCAGCATGACGGACGGGAAACGAGCGCAATACTTCGGCCGTTCCGACGGGACATGAGGCGATTTGTCATACCTTCAAAGGGTGAAGCAGACGAGACTCGCCAAAGCCGGACGGATCTCCCCGCTCATCCGAGCGGGCCTCATCGCGGGCGTCGTGATCGCGGGTCTGATCTTCCCGCTGGTAGCGCTTGCCGGGGTCGGTGCGAAGGAAGGCGCGGACGCCCTGCAGAGCATGCCCGAGGAGCTCACGGTGGTGCCCTCGGCCCAGACCACCTACGTGTACGCGAACGACGGCAAGACGCTGCTCACCATGTTCTACGAGGAGCATCGCAAGCCGACGAAGATCGAGGACATGTCGCCGTACATCACGCAGGCGATCGTGGCCTCGGAGGACACGCGCTTCTACGAGCACAACGGCGTGGACGCCAAGGGTGTGGCCCGCGCGTTCGTCGCCAACCAGCAGGCCGGCGGCGTTTCCCAGGGTGCCTCGACGCTGACCATGCAATACGTCCGCATGGCCCTGCGCGACGGCGCGAAAACCCCCAAGGAAGCGCTCGAGGCGACCGAGCAGACCACCGCCCGCAAACTGCGTGAGATGCGGCTGGCGATCGAACTCGAAAAGCGCGTCTCGAAGCAGGAAATCCTCCAGCGTTATCTGAACTCCGCATACTTCGGACACCGCGCGTACGGCATCTTCGCCGCAGCCGAGGTCTTCTTCTCGAAGACCCCCAAGAAGCTCACGCTGACCGAGGCGGCTTTGCTGGCCGGCCTGGTCAAGGCGCCCTCCGCGTACGACCCGGCGACCAGCAACCAGCGTGAGGCCACCGAACGCCGCAACTACGTGATCGACCAGATGGTCAAGATGGGTTCGATCACCGCCACCCAGGCCCGCGCGGCGCAGAAGTCGAAGATCAAGCTCAAGCTGACAACACCGCCGAACGGCTGCCCCTCGGTCCCGAAGAAGCACAACGACTGGGGCTTCTTCTGCGACTACCTGCGCAATTGGTGGATGGAGCAACCGGCCTTCGGGTCGAACGCCCAGGAACGCCTCGAAAACCTTCGCCGCGGTGGCTACAAAATCGTCACGACGATCGACCCCGACATCCAGGCCTCGGCGATGGAACACATTCTGGACAAGGAGAAGAAGAAGAGTGTGTACGCCCACGGCGAGGTCGTGATCGAGCCGGGCACGGGCCGCATCAAGGCCATGGCGGTCAACCGGCGCTATTCACTGGACCAGAGCCACAACGGCGAGCACAGCGACGGACGGCGCCGGGACGCGGTCCGCGGCAACTACCCCAACACGGTCAATCCCCTGCTCGGCGGGGGTGACATGGCCGGTTACCAGGCGGGCTCGACGTTCAAGATCTTCACGATGCTGGCCGCCCTGGACGAGGGCATGCCGCTGAACACGAGCTTCTACGCCCCGCAGCGGTTCGTCTCGAAATACATCACCGCGCCGGGCCCGGCGACCTGCGGAATCCACTGGTGCCCGAAGAACTCCACCGCCTCGATGACCGGTAACCAGACGATGTGGAGCGGATTCGGCAAATCGGTGAACACCTACTTCGTGCAGCTCGAGCAGAAAGTGGGCTCCGAGAAAGCCGTCAAGATGGCGGAACGGCTCGGCCTGAAATGGCGTACCGAGGTCGACCAGACCCTGGCCGGCCCGGCCCACGCGGACGGCTGGGGCGCGTTCACCCTCGGTGTGAGCGACGCGACGCCCCTGGAGATGGCCAACGTCTTCGCCACCCTCGCCGCGGAGGGGAACTACTGCGAGCCCATCCCGGTGCGAGTGATCAACACGCGGGACGGCGGGTCGCTCGAATACAAGGGCAAGAAGGTCGCCGGGCCGCGCTGCCACCAGGAACTGCGTAAGGAAGTGGCCCTGGCCGCCACGGATGCTGCACGCTGCGTGACCGGCTACGGATCAGCGAAGGGTAACTGCGGCACGTGGGAGACGTCACCCATGGTGCACGCCATCCTTAACCGTCCGGTTGCGGGCAAAAGCGGGACCACGGACAGTAACCGCAGCGCGTGGTTCTGCGGCTTCACCCCGCAGCTGGCCGCGGCGGCCTTTGTCGCCGACCCGGACAACCCCGAGAACACCGTGGGCACGAGCCGGGGCACGATCTCGAAGTTCACGGTCGCGCAAACGTTGAAGGACGCCCTGAAGGGCCAGCCCAAGATGAAGTTCACGCCGCCGTCAGCGGAGATCGCCTACGGCGACTAACTCGGCCCGCGCAGGGATGCCGGGTCGGATGGCGCTTCCAGGCCCTCCGGCACCTGCAGGCCCTCCGGCACCTCCAGGCCCTCGGGGCCGTTCGGGACGAGTGCGATGGGCGATCAGTTGCGCGGTGGTGATCGCAACCGTGCTGATCGGTCACAGGTCCAGACCGTCGGCGGCCACGGTCCACGGCAGGATCACCGCGCGCCCCCGTCGACGAACCGGCCGGCGGCGAGCGAGGCCGGGTCGCCGCCGGCGGCGTCTCGGTTGATCAGAGCACGGATGGCAGCCGGTCCAGGATGCGGATCAGGTCGCGCACGGCGACGGCCCGGTCCGGAAGATCACGACCTTCGCGGGTACGCGACCAGGCCGCGATCGCCGTGACGCCATTGAGCCGAGCGACGTTGTCCGGGGCGCTCCACGACACGGCCGGTGGTGCGTCCTTGCTGGTGGGCACGTGCACGGTGATAGCGGTGGCGGTGGCCGCGTCGAACCGGACGGCGATCTGGTTACCCGCCGTGGCCGACCCGCCCAGCGTCGTGACCAGCCTCACGTCGTGGGTGATCACGAGCCGGGTGGCGCCGGTGACCCCCAGCTCGCCGAAAAGGTCGAGCACCGGCGCGGCGTTCGCGCCCAGCGGGCCGTGGCTGCCCGGCGAACTTGGCGGCCCGGCAAGCATCGCGGCCCGGCAAGCGTCGCGGCCCGGCAAGCGTCGCGGCCCGGCAAGCGTCGCGGGGTCAGTGGGCGTGGCGGCCCGGCAAGCGTGGCCGCCCGGCAAGCATCGCGGCCCGGCAAGCATCGCGGCCCGGCAAGCATCGCGGGGTCAGTGGGCGTGGCGGCCCGGCAAGCGTGGCCGCCCGGCAAGCGTGGCCGCCCGGCAAGCGTGGCCACCCGGCAAGCGTGGCCACCCGGCAAGCGTGGCCACCCGGCAAG
>NZ_BOMN01000119.1 GCF_016862215.1 Winogradskya humida | reverse complement strand
AAGCGTGGCCACCCGGCAAGCGTGGCCACCCGGCAAGCGTGGCCACCCGGCAAGCGTGGCCACCCGGCAAGCGTGGCCACCCGGCAAGCGTGGCGGGTCAGTGGGCGTGGCGGGGGTCAGTGGGCGGCGGTGGTGGGGCGCCAGTGGGGGTTTCGGCCGGTGAGGGCGAGGGCGTGGTCGAGCTGGGTGGGGTCGTCGGGGAGGGGGTGGTGGGGGCCGAAGAGGCCGGGGGTGCCCTCTGGCGGGTATTGGGCGAGGAATTCGAGGAGGTGGTCGAGGATGCGGGGGTCGGCGGCGTATTCCTGGCCGGTGGCTCGGGCGAGGTCCCAGCCGTGCATGGTGAGCTCGTTGACCGCTACGGCTCCGGTTACGGCGGCCGGCATCGTCACGCCGCCTGCCTGGGATGTTCCCTCCCAGGCTGCGGGTTGCTTCCAGGCCCGGGAGAGGTCGTCGAGGATCACGGGGAGGCGGATGCGCCAGTGGGGGGTCAGGTGGGCCGCGGCCGGTGCGGGTGGCGGGGCCGTGATGCCGGAGGCGTCCGTTTTCTTGTTGGCTGCCTGGGTGAAGGCCCAGCCCAGGCCGAGGAGGTGGTCGAGGAGGTCGCCCACCGACCAGTCGGGGCAGGGCGTGGGAGCGGTCAGGTGATCGTCGGTTATGCCCAGCAGCAGGTTACGGACCTGCCGGACCGGCGGGTCGAAATCCAGGGGCAGACGGTCGGCCATAGTTCTTCTCCCTTCTCACACACATCCTCACCGTAAGGCTGCCCTCCGACATTTGCCCGGTCGGCGTGTCGCGTTTCGACACGCCGAGATGGACCTTGGCACGCCGAGATGGACAGATGCGCTGAGCGCGACGGCAGTCAGCCCCTGCGGCGGGCAAGATTTTGCAGTGGAGGACGGGGCCGGGCGTACCTATGTCATTGGTTTTGGAGGTCTACGGCCGAGAGGGAGAGTGTGGCCTCGTTCGGATCTCCGGTGGGGGGTGGGCTCTGCTGCTGGGCCGGGAGCTGCGGCGGCGCGGGCGGGGTGATGGGGACGGTCGGGGCCTGGGCTGCCTGGGGTTGCTGGGGGTGACCCGGCAGGGCGGCGGCGACCAGGCGGCGGGCGATCTCCGGGGCTCCGGCCCAGTGCAGGCCCAGCTGGGAGGCGTGGACCTGGCGCCAGACGAAGCCTTCCGGGTTGCCGCCCGACCAGGTCCAGGCCGGGATCTGACCCGCGCGGGGAGCGACTATGGCGCGGTGTTGCTTGTAGCCGGTGATGCGGGCTCCGGCCGGGGCAAGGGGGGAGGTCGACGGGGCTGTGGCCTCGCGGTATCCGGCTACCGTCTGCGTTCCGGTGGTGGCTGTCGCGTCCAGGACGCCGCACATGGGACGGCCGTCGAAGTCGCGGGTGAGCCAGGGCAGGCCGATGCCTTCCGCGACGATGGGGGCGCCCTCGTGGGCCAGCTGGGCTACCGCTGCGCAGAGGCGGCGGTTGGCGGACAGTTCCTCCGCGTAGCCCTCCGGGAGGCCTGCGCCGATCATCAGGGCCCGGGTGCCGGGCGGGAGCGCTTCGTCGCGCAGCGGGTCGACCACCACCACGTCGGCGCCGGCTGCGGTGAGAAGCTCGGCCGTTTCGACGTACGTGTAGGGCGCGCCCGGACCGCCGGCCAGCGCGATCACCGGGCGTTGCACCGGGATCTCCGCCGGGTCCAGTCCGTCGGCGGGTGACCAGGCGGGGCTGGGCAGGGCCGGGGCGGTGTTCGCGAGCGCCATGATGCGGTCGAGATCGAGTGCGCTGCCGACGGCTTCGCCCAGGCGGCGTACGGCCCGGACTGCCTCGACCGTGCGATGCGCGACCGGGACCGGGCCCTGGGCGCGCGCCGGGAGCACAGCGGGCAGGTCGCCGCGGCGCAGGGCACCGAGGACCGGCATCCCGATGTCGTCGAGGGCGGTCCGGAGCATCTCCTCGTGCCGCGGTGAGGCGACTCGGTTCAGGATGACGCCGCCGAGGTGGACCATCTCGTCGAACATGCGGAAGCCGTGAACCAGCGCCGCCAGCGAGTGACCCATCGCCGCAACGTCGACGACGAGCAGGACGGGCGCTCGCAGTGCCGCTGCCACCGCCGCTGTGCCGTCGATCTCAGGCTGCCCGGTCAGGCTGTCGAACAGACCCATCGCGCCCTCGACAACCGCGAAGTGGCTGCCGGCCGCGCCGTGCGCGAAGAGCGGGGCAATGCGCTGCGAACCCACCAGCCGCGGGTCGAGGTTGCGGCCCGGCCGTCCCGCGGCCAGCCCGAGGTACGCGGCGTCGGTGTGGTCCGGTCCGACCTTGAACCCCGCCGCGGGAACGCCCCGAGCTGCGGCGGCGGCCAGCAGTCCCACCGCGATGGCGGTCTTGCCGTGCCCCGAGGAGGGCGCGCTCACCACCAGGCGTGGTTGGCTGGACATCAGTGGCTCCCTCGCGGATACGGAAAACGGCGGCATCGTGGTAATGACCGCCGAAAGTCGCACCTTACCTGCCAGCCGCAGCCGCCTGTCGGCACCCGGGTAGCCTCGGATCGTGTACCGGTTCCTTCTGACCCCCCGCTGGCTGGGCGCGGCGGCCCTCACGCTGGTGGCTTCGGCGGTGATGGTGCTTCTCGGCAACTGGCAGCTCCACCGGTACCAGGAGCGCAGCGCGATCAACGCGCGCATCGACGCCGCCGACTCGGCCACCGCTGTCCCGCTCACTTCCGTGCTGGTCAAACCCACCGCGGCCGGCGCGCTGGGCAGCATGCCCGGCAAGAACAAGGCCTGGACCAAGGTCACCGTCAGTGGCAAGTACGACGCCACCCACGAGATCCAGGCCCGCGGCCGCACCGTCGACGGCAATGTCGGATTCGAGATCGTTACCCCGCTCGTCCTGTCTGATGGGACGGCGGTGCTCGTCGATCGGGGCTGGGTTCCGTCCCGTGATGGTGACGCCATTTCTCCGCCGGTTGCCACGCCGCCGCCTTCCGGTGAGGTGACGGTCGTCGGGCAGGTGCACCTGTCGGAGAGCCGGCCGTCGGGCATTGCCGAACGGGACGGGCGGATCGATACGCGGCGGATCTCGCTGCCGCATCTGGTGGATCGGATCCCGTATCCGCTCTATGGGGCGTATGTGCTGGTCAGTTCGCCGGAATCCGGGTTTTCCGCCGTGCCGATCGATCACGAGGATTCGTGGCAGAACGGCGGGTATGCGGTTCAGTGGTGGTTGTTCTCGGTGATGGCGTTGCTCGCTTACGGGTGGCAGGCGCGTAAAGAGGCCAACGGGGATGCGCCCAAGGCTCGGGTTGACCGGGTTACCGCCGCTGATGACCGGTTGGGTGAGCCTGCGGGGGCTGCCGCTGCGCCTTCGGCGCGGCTTCCTGAGTGAGCCGCGCTCAATGGGCGGGTGGCGCTCACTGGGCGGGTGGGGCTCTCGGGACGGGTGGGGCTTTCGGGGCGGGTGGGGCTTTCGGGGCGGGTGGCGCTTTCGGGGCTGCTGATGCTTTCGGGCTGGCTGGGGCGCGGATAGGGTTTCGCAGGTGACGTATCCGCAGAGCCCGCCGCCGAGCGACCCGTGGAGTGTGCCCGGGTTGCCCGCTCAGCCGCCGGTGGCGCCGCAGGGCCCCGGGCCCGTGATCATGCACATCGGGGACATGGGTGTGACGTCCGCGGTGGTGCACACCCCGGCCGGTGACATCCCGCTGCCCGGGTCGACGTGGATGGTCCACGACTACTGGCACAACGAGACGAAGATCCCGACGTGGGCGATCGTGGCGTCGATCGCCGGGTTCTGCGTACTGACGGTCTTCAGCCTGCTGTTCCTGCTGGTCAAGGTGACCATCCCGCGCGGCACGGTCCAGGTCACCGTGACCAACGGCACCCGGCAGTACGTGTCGCGCATCCCGGTCACCGACCAGGCGCAGGTCACGGCGGTCAATCAGCAGGTCAACTATGTGCGGTCGCTCGCCGCGCTCTGATCAGCCCCGCCGTTGCCGATCGTGATGACCATGTCGATGGTGTCCGCCTGGTCAGCGGGCTTGTCATCCCGGTAGCGCAGAACCCGCGCGAACCTCAGGGCCACGCCGCCCGGATACCGCGGTGACGTCTGCACACCGTCGAACGCGATCTCGACGACCTGCTCCGGGCGTACGGTGACAACCCAGCCGTTGTCAGCGACGGCCAGTTCCTGGAAACGCTCGGTCTGCCACCGCAGAAGCTCGTCGGTGAGACCTTTGAAGGTCTTCCCCAGCATCACAAATCCCCCCGTGAGCGGATCGCGCGCGCCCAGATGCAAGTTCGACAGCCACCCCTTACGCCGCCCGTGCCCCCACTCCACGGCCAGCACCACGAGGTCGAGCGTGTGCCGCGGCTTGACCTTCACCCAGGCCGACCCCCGCCGCCCCACGTCGTACGGAGCCTCCGGCGCCTTGATCACCAGCCCCTCCTGACCGGCCGCAATCGCCGCCGCGAAGGCCTCGGCCGCCTGCTCCTCGGTCTCCACCGTCCGGCGCCCCACGATCAACTCAGCCGGAAGCGCCTCGGACAGAACCGCCCAGCGAACCCGGCCCGGCTCGTCCAGCAGATCAGTGCCGTCAAGATGCAACAAATCGAAAAAGTACGGCCGGAGCTCCCCGCTTCCCACAGGCGCCCCGCCGCCCTTTTCCCCCGCAGGCGCCCCGCTGCCCTTATTTCCCGCAGGCGCCCCGCCGTTCTTCTTTCCCGCCGGCCCCCGGGTCGCGGCTCGGCTGGATGTCTCCTGGAAGGGGCGCGGGCGGCCGTTGGCGTCGAGGGCCATCGCCTCGCCGTCGAGCACGATCTCGCTCACGGGAAGAGCCCTGACCTCGGCGACCACCCCGGGAAGCCTGGACGTGATGTCGTCGAGGCTGCGGGTGAACACGGCGATCTCGTCGCCGGAACGGTGGACCTGAATCCGGATGCCATCGAGCTTGACGTCCGCGGTGGCAGGAGCACCTGTGCTGAGCAGGGCGGCACCGACATCGGGCGCACTCGCGGCCAGCATCGGCGTGAGCGGCGTACCCACCTGCAGACTGATCCCGGAAAGCGCCGGCGCACCCCCGACCAGCGCGGCAACCGCCACCTTCTTGAGGTCACCGGACAGCAGAAGTGCCCGGCGCACAGCAGTAACCGGAACCTCGGCAGCCCGGGCGATGGCGTCGGCGAGCAGACCGGCCTGAGCCCCCTGTCGCAACTCGCCGCCGAACAGGCCGATGAGCAGCCGCTGCTCGTCCCCGGTCGCCTTCGCGAACAGCGAACCGAGAAGGTCACGACGGCGGGCCTGAGACCCGGCACCGGCAACCACGGAGATCTCGGCAATCCGCTCGTCGACCTCGCGGACGGTGAGAGAAGCCTCGGCGGCGGGCGCGGGCCGGTCCCGGAGAGCCGCATAACCGACCCCGGTCTGGCGCTGGCGCAACTCTCCCGCGAGGTAGGCGGAACCGGCGGCGATCTCGTCGGGATCGAGACGCCGGAGAGCGGCGGCCAGCAGGTCGATCTTGGCCTTCCGGCCGGAGACCGCTGCGACCGCCGCTGACGTGGCTGCCAGGTCGAGGAACTGCACGAGTCCCATCCTGGCAGCCACCTACGACATTTTTGCGGTCATTTCGCGGGCTTGCGGACGAGCAGGCTGACCCACATCCGGGTGAACTCCACATGCTCCGTCACGGTGTACCGCGCCTCGACCGCCTTCTGGTCGACGGCGTTCAACGGGCTGGTCGCAATGCCGCTCGGGTCCGTGGAGACGAGCCAGATCCGCTCGGTGTCGCCGAGACACGGGACGGGGTCCGCGCACGCCGGGCGGTCCCACGAGTACGGGATCACCTTCGCCTGGTCGACCAGCACCTCCCGGGGCTGCTCCGACAGCGGCCGGTCACGCCAGTAGTAACGGAAGCCACGGTGCGTATTCGGATACCCGGTGAAGATGACCCCGTCGCCGGGCTTCTCGCGGGCCTGGATATAAGCCGCACCGTCACGGAAGGCGAACTCCCCGCCACCTGCCGGGTCACGCACCGCCACATGACTCTCCCAGGCAAGGAACGTCAGCATCCCGCCAGCAAGCACGGTGGCGGTCAGCACCTTCGCAAAGGAACGAGCGTTGGCAATTCCACGTCCTATCGCACCAGCCGTCACAGCTCCAGAGCTGGCGCCGATTATCTGGCGAACGGCGAACCCTGCGAGCAATGCCCATGCCGGCACCGTGAATAGTGAGTAGCGTGGCAGGAAGAAGTAGAACTCGTGGAACGTGTAATACCCGAAGATCGGCGGGAACAGCGCCCACGTGGCGAGGAAAACAGCCGTCCAGGCCCGTTTCCCAAGAGCAAGTGCAACCAGCGCACCAATCCCTGCCACCACGAAGAACCCGGCCACCGCGGGACTGTCGAACAGATCACCGGGGAACGCTTCCACCCGAGCCCACGTGGCGTCAGGAATCCAGCCGATCGTCCCGCCCTGCCGCTGCCCGCCGATAATCACCGGCGACGCAATCGCAAGCCCCATCACCAGAGCAACAGGCCACCCGATCAAAATCCAGAGCTTATTCCTCCGGTACGCACTGAGCGCAATCACCACATGCGAAGCCAACGACAACAAGGCAATAACGTGGCTGCACCCGATCCAGGCAACGGCCAGCCCGTACGCAAGAAACCGCCACACCGACGGCCGCTCCACCGCCCGCAGCAACAACAGAATCGCCGACACGGTAGCCAGCATCACGATCCCGTAAGGCCGAACCTCCTGCCCGTACCGCGAAATCGCCGGCACCGCCGCAAACAGCAACCCAGCCGCCAGCCCCGCAGGCGCACCGAACAACCGCCGCCCCACGAGCACAATCATCGAGGACGCCAAAGCCATCCCGATAGACGCCGGCGTCCGCAAAGCGGTAGGGCTGTCGCCGAACATCACAACCCACTCATGCATAAACGCGTAGTACGGCCACAGCACCATATCGATGATGCGAACAAACTTGCTAAGATCAGAAAGACTAAGCGAAGCAGCAAACCACGTCGCCGTCTCGTCCCGCCACAGCTCCCTGTTCCCGATCCCAATCTGCGTCACAATCAACGTGACAACAAACGGCGGCACCAAAATCCACAACGCCACCAGCTCCCGCACCCAATTCCGGCGCGCTTTCCCCGGCGGAACCACGGACTCCTGCAAGCTCGACGGTTCCCGCAAGGCTACCGATTCTTGCGAACCTGCCAATTCCTGCGGGCCTGCTGAATCTTGCGAAGCTGCTGGCCCCCGCGAGGCTGCGGATCCCGGCGAGGCTGCGGATCCCGGCGAAGGTGCAGATCCCCGCGAAGGTGCGGTCTCCCGCAAGGCTGCCGGTTCATTCAAGCCTGCCGGTTCCTTCGAGGCCGCGGACTCTTGCAGGCCCGCAGACTCCGACGAGGGTTTCGGCCCTGACGAGGGTTTCGGCTCCGACGAGATCTCCGGCCCTGACGGAGCTATGGGCTTGGCCAAAGCCGCACCCTCCGAAGAGAGCCCGGCCCCCGACGGCCCCGCGGGCGCTGACTCAGCCACGGGCTTCACCTCAGCTTCGGGCTTCACCTCAGCTACCGGCTTCGATTGAGCTACGGGGCTCGACTCAGTAGCGAGGCTCGACTCAGCGACGGGCTTCAACTCAGTTGCAGGCTTCGACTGTGCTGCGAGCTTCGAATTTTGGGCGGATTCGACCGCGGATTCGGGTACGTCGGCAGCGGTCATGGAGCCATGCTAGGAGACCACAGCCACATCCAGAAGATCGGCGACAGCAGCCACAGCAAACCCGGAGGTCCCACCACTCCGCGATGCCGGCTCTCGGCGTGCCTTAGAAACCACGCCCCCGCCACCCACATGAATACTTTTGCACGCCGTCGTCGCATTTGATCATGACCACAATTACCAAGGTCACTTTCAGCTCCCGCTCAGCCCGCACCCGCACGCCCGCGCAACCGCCCGCCCTGCCGTCAATAGGGAACGAACTTCCGACCCCGCGCCACAGGCAGCCAACGCCAGCGCCAAGCGGTCACTGTCGGCGTAGACCCCCAGCCACTGTCAGCCGTCCAGACGGCCACTGTCGGCGTAGACCCCCAGCCACTGTCAGTCGCCCAGACCGCCTCTGTCGACGTAGACCCCCAGCCACTGTCAGTCGCCCAGACCGCCTCTGTCGACGTAGACCCCCGGCCACTGTCAGCGTTAGACGGCCGTTGTCAGCGTATGGCCGGCCGCCGTCGGCGTCAGGGCAACCACTGTCGGCCTCACGGGCGGCCAACCCCGGCGCCAAGCGCGGCCAACGCCAGTGTCAAGGCAGCCACCGTCGGCGCCAGACGACCACCTCCAGCGTCAGGCGGGAACAGGCTCAGCGATGCGATAACCGCGAGCCCGGACGGCCTCCGCGACTCTGGCCAGTTGGGCATCGAGCTCGCAAAGCGCGGCGGACAGTTCGGCGAGATGATCGGTGAGGGCGGAGTCTTCCCACCCGGAGACGTCGACGTCCCCCAGAGCGATGCCGGCGGCGCGGAGCGTCTCGATGGCCTTATTCGAACTCATGTTCGAATCCTAACAGGATCCACCACCGGTTGCAGCCCCGACTCGCCGCAGAAATCAAGACCGCACCTGCGAACCTCCCCACACCCGACACGCTCCGCGCACGGCGACATAGCGGGCATGCCCCACGCACGCCGCTCCACGCACCCCGCTCCACGCACCCCGCTCCACGCACGGCACCCCACGCACGGCACCCCACGCACGGCGCGCTGTAGCCAGCACACCCCACGCCCTCCGGTTTAGCCTGTTCAGCCCCAGGCCTTGAGGTGGTGAACCGGTCAGCCCCTCGTTCCTGAGGTGCAACCGGTCAGCCCCTCGTTCCTGAGGTGCAACCGGTCAGCCCCACGCCCTGAGATGCAACCGGTCAGCCCCACTCACGGAGTGAAGCCGGCCCGCCCCACTCCCTGTGATGAAGTCGGCCGGCGCGATTCAGGTGACCTCGGCGCCCGGCTCGCGGCGGCCTGGTTTGCGCCAGCCTGATGGGAGAGCGCGCAAGAAGGTGTCAGACGCCTCCGCGGGGGACGCTGCGGCGGCGACGAACCCGTCCGGCCGTACGAGATAAAGCAGGTCAGGATGCAACGGCGTGCGCGGCGCCGCAGGGAAGGTGTGGAACGGCAGGGTGAGGTCCGGCGGTGGGCTGGCCGGTCCGTATGCGTGGATCTGCCATTCCGTTGCGCGGAGGGCGCCGAAATTCTCGCCGGTCCAGGGCAGGCGACGGCCCACCACCGGGTCGCGGGGTTGGCCGGGGAGCATCGGGTAACGGATGCGGATCTGTGCGACGTACTGGAAGAGACGCGGCCCGCCGGCCGTGCCCGGCAGGAGGCGCACGCCGAGTGGGGCGAGAAGCGGGACGAGGGCGCGGCGCAGGATGCGGACGGGACGGCGCTGGGAGGTGATCAGGCCGAAGATGCGGTCCGTGGTGGATACGAGGGTGCGGGCAACGGGGCGGCGCTCGGCTTCGTAGCGGTCGAGCCAGGCGTCGTCGGCGCGGCCGTGGATGACGTCGGCGAGTTTGCAGGCGAGGTTGTGGGCGTCCTGGAGGCCGGTGTTCATGCCTTGGCCGCCGACCGGGGAGTGGACGTGGGCGGCGTCGCCGGCGAGGAAGAACGGGCCGTCGCGGAAAGCCGCCGCGACCCGGTGGTGGACGCGGTAGGTCGCGAACCAGCGGGTGCTCGAGTAGGTGACGGCGAAGTCGCGGCGGATGCGGGCGCGGGCGTCGTCCTCGGTGACCTTGCCGTCGCCGTCGTTGTCGCGGACCAGGCCGATGAGGCGCCAGCTCCCGCGGCCGTTCATCGGGAAGCCAAGCAGGAAGTCGTCGGTGCCGGGGCGGACGTTGATCGCGTCGTTGACCATGCCG
This sequence comes from Winogradskya humida, assembly GCF_016862215.1. Lineage (GTDB taxonomy): Bacteria > Actinomycetota > Actinomycetes > Mycobacteriales > Micromonosporaceae > Actinoplanes > Actinoplanes humidus. The sequence continues at coordinate 9,561 of NZ_BOMN01000119.1, read as the reverse complement.
GCCACGCCGATGGCATCGATGACGTAGAACAGGTGCGGGTTGGTGACACCTTCGAAGGCGATGTCGCGCGATCTGCGGACGATCGAGTTGGAGCCGTCCGCGCCGACGCAGAAACGAGCGGTGACCGTCCGGCCGCCGACAGCCGCGGTCACTCCGCCGCCGGCCGGGGAGATCGAGGTGACCTCCTCACCCCAGCGAACGGAACCGCCGAGGGCCAGGAGATTGTCGTGCAGGATCTCTTCGTTGCGGCTCTGCTCCAGGACCTCGATCCATGGGTACGCGGTGAGCCCCTCCCCCAGCGCGCCCAGCGGGATCCGCCCGAAGACCCGGCTGCCGAAGCCCGGTGCCAGCGCCTCGGCACGGTGTGCCGCGTCGAGCACCCGGTCGGCGATGCCGAGCTGGTCGTAGATCTCGATGCTGCGAGCCTGCACGATCAGCGCGCGGGACTCACGGGTCGGTCCCGGCTTGCCGTCCGCAATGACGACCCGGACCCCGAGTTTGAGCAGCCAGTTGGCCAGCATCAGCCCGGTGGGGCCGGCGCCGGCGACCAGAACGTCGCAGTCGAGGTCCGCGTCGGTCATGTCACTCGCCCAGCCCGGCCACGTTGCGCAGGAGCAGTGCCTCGGCAAGGCAGACGCGGGCGAACTCGCCGAGGTGCAGGCTCTCGTTGGGCCCGTGGGCGGCGGAGAACGGGTCTTCCACACCGGTGACGAGAATGGCGGCCTGCGGGAACATCTCCTGGAACGTAGCGATGAACGGGATCGAGCCACCCACTCCCATGTCGACCGGCGCCGTTCCGTCCCAGGCCGTCGCGAACGCCGAGCGGGCCGCGTCGTAGGCCGGGCCGGTCGCGTCGATCACGCAGGGCGCGCCGAGGCTCTCCAGCGTCACCTCGACCGTGGCGCCCCACGGCACGTATTTCTCCAGGTGCGCGCGGATCGCCGCGTAGGCCGAGTCGGGGTCGTCGCCGGGCGCGAGCCGCACGCTGAGTTTGGCTTTCGCCTTGGGGACGAGCGCGTTGGGCGCCCCGCCGGTCGCCGGAGCGTCGATGCCGAGCACCGAGACGGACGGCTTGGTCCAGATGCGGTCGGTGAGCCGGCCCTCGCCGATGAGCTTGACCCCGTCGAGCACGCCGGCCTCGTGCCGGAAGCGGTCTTCCGGGTAGTCGACCGAGGCACCCTCGCGACCGATCAGACCGTCGATGGCCACGTCGCCGCTGTCGTCGTGCAGCGTGGTGATGAGGCGGGCGAGCACGGTCAGCGCGTCGGGCACCGCACCGCCGAACATGCCGCTGTGCACGGCGCTCTTCAGCGTGCTGACCTCGACGAAGCAGTTGACCAGGCCACGCAGCGACGTGGTGAGGGCCGGCACGCCGATGTCCCAGTTGCCGGAGTCGGCGATCACGATCACGTCGGAGCGCAGCAGCTCCTTGTGCGTGGCGAGCAGCTCGTCGAGCGACTCGGAGCCGTACTCCTCCTCGCCTTCGACGAACACCACGACCCCGACGGGCAGCGCGTCACCGAAAGCGCGCAGCGCGGCGACGTGCGCCATCACACCGGCTTTGTCGTCAGCGGCGCCACGGGCGTAGAGCCGCCCGTCACGCTCGACGGGCTCGAACGGGTCGCCCTCCCAGAGCGAGGGGTCACCGGCGGGCTGAACGTCGTGGTGCGCGTAGAGAAGAACGGTGGGTGCTCCGGCGGGTGCCGGCTTGTGGCCGATGACCGCCGGCTGGCCCGAACCCCGGACGATCTGCACCTCGAGCCCGCAGCCGCGCAACAGCTCCGCCACCGCCTCCGCGGACCGCTCCACGTGGGAGTGGTCGAAGCCCTCGAACGCGATCCCGGGGATGCGGACGAGTCGTTCGAGGTCGGCGCGAACACCGGGCAGTTCCCGCTCGACGGCGGAGCGCAGTTCGTCTTCTGTGAGGGTCATGAGCCGATCCTAGGCCTCTCGCCAGGCCTAGGATCGGGTCAGTTCAAGGCCTGTGGATAACTCAGGCCGGAGGATCCTGATCGCGGCGCCGGCCCGCGTTGGAAGCCCAGTCACGAGCCCCGCGCGCTGCCGATCCGGCCAGGTCGTTGGCGCCGTCGCCGAGCTTGCGCAGCAGCCCGACGAGCGGGTCCTGCGAGCTGTTGAAACTCTCCCGGTAGGAGTCGGCAGCCGCCTTGACGTCATCGGTCACCGACGCGTCGCCGTCGGAGTCGCGCCGCGGGTAGTCGCCGCCGAGAATCCTGGCGTACTCCCCCGAGTCGACCCATTTGCGCAGTTCAGACGCGCGAGCGACGGGCACCGGGTGGGTGCTCCACGCGGTCATGCCGAACTTGTGGATGCTGTCACGAAGGTCACCGCCGCTCTCGTACTCGGCGGCCTGCTCGAGGAACGCGGCCGTGTCGATCTGCGAGAGGTCGCCACCCCCGGCCAGCTTCATGAGCAGCCGGGTCGACGCCGCCGGGTCCTGACCGGCGAGCAGCCCGGCACGGTCGGCGGACAGCTCAGCCTTGCGCCACCACTCCAGCATCGCACCGATGATCCCGCGCAGCGCGATCGCGCCGACCGGCAGCCAGCTCAGGTTCGCGGCCCACCGGGTGAGAATCATCATGATCGTCTTGTAGACGGCATGCCCACTGCGCACATGCCCGATCTCGTGGCCGAGCAGCGCGCGCAGCTCGTCATCCTCGAGCTTCTCCACGGCAGCGGTGGTCACGACGATGAACGGCTTGTCGAGCCCGATCGCCTGCCCGTTGATCACCGGACTCTGGGTCACGTAGAGCTCGGGCAGCTCGGCCACGTCCAGCGCCGCGGCCGCCTCGGTGAAACGCTGGTACACCCGCGGATACTGCCGGTGGTCAACGCGGATCGAGCCGGCAAGGTACTGCAGGCGGAACCCCCGCTCGTTCCACATGCCGAAGAACGCTTTCACCACGTCATCGAAGCCGCGCAGCTCCCGGAGCGCGGTCAGCGCACCCCGATCGGCGGGATGCTCCCAGGCCCGCGAGCTGATGCCGGTCAAGGTGACGCGTCGCCGCGCCGGCCGGGTGTCGTCGTCGGTCGTCATCGTCCGTCCCCGTTCCCGCTGCTCACACAGCTGATCGTGGCCCATGGCAGGCCCGTCGCCTACAACCTTTCGTACTCCTCGCCGGAGTTTTCCGCAGCACCGTCAACCATCAGATCAACATGCGCCGCGGTCGCCTCCAGGACGAAGTGCTCCTGCTCGGCGGCGTGCCAGCGCTCAAGGTACTGCTCAAAGGCAACATCGCCCGCACCATCGCGTGCCACGACCCGCCGCAGCCGAACGTCACCCAATGCCACAAGTACCTCTGATAGGTCCCGGGCTGCCCCCGCCGAAGGGGTCCGAGCACCTGAGCCTCAAGCCGGACCAACCAAGGCTCCGTAGCCAGGACCCGCACGGCAAGATCAGCGAACGTCGGCACCCTGACCTCCGGGCGCGCTGGTCGTCGGCGCGGCTGCACCCGGGCCCCCCTGCGGGCTGGTCGTCGGCACGACCGCAGCCGGCGCTTGAGGCGGGCCAGCCGTCGGTGAAACCGCAGCTGGCGCTGGAGGCGGGCCAGTCGTCGGTGAAACCGCAGCTGGCGCTCCCGGCGGGATGAAGGGGAGGCCCGGGGTGGGGCCGGACTCGATGAGGCGCCACAGCGCGTCGGTGTCGAGGTGTTCCTCGACCAGATCGCCCAAGGTGTCGAGGGCCAGCTCCCGAACCGCGGCGAACCGGGTGTCCGGCGCGACCACGAACCCGGCCCGGCCCGCCTGCCGTGCGGCGTCGGTGAGGAACCGGCGGCGGAACTCGTCCGACTCGAAAGCGCCGTGCCAGTGCGTGCCACAGACGGCCCCGACCACCGCTCCCTCGGGAGTGCCGTCCGCGTAGCGCAGCATCGGCTCCGGGGCGCCGCCGGAGACGTACCCGTGATGGATCTCGTATCCGCTGACCGGGACCTGCCCCCACGCCGCACCCTGTGACCGGGCGAGCGTCTTGCGCGCACCGAAGGTGACCTCGACGGGCAGGAGACCCAGTCCGGGTACGACGCCGCGCCGGCTCTCCACCTCGTCGTTGATCGTTTCGGCGAGCATCTGGAAGCCCCCGCAGATGCCGACCAGCGGTTTCCCCGCCGCGGCGTGCACGCGGATCGCGTCGGCGAGACCGGTCTCGCGCAGCCAGGCCAGGTCGCTGACGGTGGCCTTGGAGCCGGGAAGGACGACCAGGTCGGCGTCGGCAACCTCGGCGGGCTCGATCGTCAGCCGCACCTGCACGCCGGGCTCCGACGCGAGCGCCTCGGCGTCGGTGGCGTTGGAGATCCGGGGCAGCCGGATCACGGCGACCCGCAGCCATTCCGTGCCGCGCGGCGCCCCCGGACGCCCGAGCAGCTGCCCGTACGCGAGGGAGTCCTCCCCGTCCACCTGAACGTCGGCATTGAACGGAAGAACCCCGTGCACCGGCCGCCCGGTAGCGCCGGTGATCATGTCCAGCCCGGGCCGGAGCAGTCCCAGGTCTCCGCGGAACTTGTTGATGACAAAGCCGTTGACCAGCGCCTGGTCCTCGGGGCTGAGCAGGGCGACCGTCCCGAACAGCGCTGCGAACACCCCACCGCGATCGATGTCGCCGACGACGATCGCGGGCAGCCCGGCGTTCCGCGCGAGCCCCATGTTGACAAAATCCCCGTCGCGCAGATTGATCTCCGCGGGGCTACCGGCTCCCTCACAGATCACGGCGTCGTACTCGGCCCGGAGCTCGGCCAGCGTCGCGAACGCCGTCTCGGCAAGCCTCGGCCGCAACGAGCGATAGTTACCCGCCGTGACCGTGTCGATGGCCTCCCCCAGCAGCACAACCTGGCTGGAGTAGTCGCTTCCGGGCTTGAGCAGCACCGGGTTGAACCGGATGTCGGGTGCGATGCCGCACGCGGCCGCCTGCATCGCCTGCGCCCGCCCGATCTCGCCACCACGCCCGTCCGGCCCGACAACAACGACGGAGTTGTTCGACATGTTCTGCGCCTTGAACGGCGCGACCTTGACACCTCGCCGATACAACCAGCGACAGATCCCCGCGGTCAGCACACTCTTCCCGGCATCGGAGGTCGTCCCCGCGACCAGCAGTCCCCCGCTCATGCACCCCTCCTCGATCGTGCCAACCCAACGACCCAGGCCTGCGCAGCACGGGCTCCGCGCACGCGCTGCAATCCGGCGACGTGGACGCGCTGTGAACCGGCGGCGCGAGCCAGGGCCAGGCCTGCGCCGATCGCCGCGGCCGCGAGCCCGACGGCGCCGGACAACCGGGCGGCGCTACGCAGGTGCGGCGCGGACGGCCGCGGTCCGTCGCCCAGGAAGGGCCGAGTCTCCGTACGCCCGAAGTAGACATTCCGCCCCCCGAGCCGCACCCCGAGCGCCCCCGCCATAGCGGACTCGCACTGCCCCGAATTCGGACTCGGATGATCGTTACGGTCCCGCCGCCACACCCGGAACGCCTCCCCCTGACTACCACCGGCCAGCGGCGCGGCAGCAATGGTGAGCAACCCCGTGAGCCGCGAAGGTACGAGGTTCAGCGCGTCGTCGAGCCGGGCGGACGCCGTCCCGAACCGCTCGTAGCGCGGCGAACGATGCCCGACCATGGCGTCAAGGGTGTTCACTGCCCGGTATCCGAGCAGTCCCGGCAACCCCGCGATCCCGCCCCAGAACAGCGGTGCCACCACGGCGTCCGAGGTGTTCTCGGCGACGGACTCCACGGTCGCCCGGGCCAGCTCGGCCTCGTCGAGCTGCGACGGATCACGCCCGCACAGATGGTTGAGCCGTCCCCGGGCCTCGGCGAGATCCGCCCGCTCGAGGTGCCCCGCCATGATCACGGATTCCCGGCGCAGAGTCCGCCCGCCCAGCACGGTCCACGTGGCAGCGGCCATCAGAACACCCCGGGCGATAGGCCACCGCCGCGTCCCCACCGCCAGCGCAACGCCGGCAATGACCGGAACGCCCACTGCGGCTCCCGTGAACACAGCTCCGGCTCGCCTCCCAGGCTTGTAGATCCGCCGTTCGAGAGCTCCGGCGGCACGCCCGAACCCGGCCACCGGGTGAAACCGCCGGGGATCGCCGAGAACCATGTCCAAGGCGTAACCCGCGGCGATCCCGGCAGCATCCGCGACCACCCCACTCTTTCCCATTCGAACCACCCTAATGAGCTGTCGGCCAGGCCGTACCGCGATGCCTCCTCCGTGACGTCCGACCCGCGCCGCAGGCGATCCCGGTGCGTGGTCAACGCCGCGCACCGGGCCCGCTTGCCGGCCACCGGCCCCGCTCGGGGGCCGGCAGCCGGCGGGTTTCCTGCCCGTCCGGCCTCATAGCCTCTTTCACCGGACGGGCCTGCCCCTGCTGCTCCCCCGGGCTGCGGACCCGACGGAACGGCAGGGCGCAAGCGGGTGGGCGCCGACCACCTGAGCGCCCACCCGCCGCGCCGCACGGCCTGGCACCTCCGCTGAGGTGCCGGCCGCCGCGGCCGGTGGCAGTGGGAGACGGGGATCCCCATGCCACCGGGTTCAGCGGTGATCCTGATACCGGCCTCCGGTCCCCGTGAACCTGCTGGGGACCGGCCGCCGCCGGAGGCCCGGTTGTCCGGCGGCGGCCGGCTGTCGCTGTCCCTCCTTCACGCCCGCCACGCGCATTGCCGTGCGCGGAACGGACCGGCGCCTCGCGGTGACACCCCGCCGCCTCGCGCGGTGCTGAGCGCGAAGTGATGGGTGCCCGAGACACCCCGCCCGCCGCACGCAGTGCCCTGCGCGTTGCGAGCCGGCGGCTCCCCTGTCACACACCTCCATCCGCCACGCACCGTGTCGTGCGTGATGGCAGCCGGCGCATGCCGGTGTACGCCGGGGGTGTGTAGCACCCGGATACGAGTCCCGTGGAAGCAGACCCGCCGCCGAAAACGGGTCCGCCGAGGAGCGGGAATCGCGTCCGGGCCGGGAGCGCGGTAGAAGGAACAGCGGGGGCGGACGGGCGCCGACCACCGAGCACCCGTCCACCAGCCGATGGGCTGCGAGCTCACCCCCAGCGAGCCCATCGGCAGTCGGAATGTCTTAGGAGCCCGGTCGCCGGCGGGACGGCGACCGGGCTTTTGCCGTTCGCTCGCATCCAATGCGCTGGAGTGACGAAACGGCTATAACGCCCGGGCGGGTGACGAGCACCCGCCCGGTTTGGGCCGGCTGACCCACATGTCCCGACGGAGTGCTTTCCGAACGACGGCGACTGTCGTGAAGCCACCAACCCCGCTCGGAGAGGAGAGCCGGTTGGAAGACAGCCACCTGCACGGAAATCGGGACGGGTCCCCGGCTGCCGGTCCCCGGCATTCCCGGATGGAACCCGGCTCACCGGCGCGGCGGCCGCGGAGGTTCGGCGGCGCGCCGGCTTACGCCGGGAGTGGGCTGGGAAGGCAGGGAACCGGGTCGGGCACCGGAGTCAGGACGCAAGCCCCGACGCCGGCTGCTTTTCGGGGACGTCAGGCCGCAACCGGCTGACGACGCGGGACCCGGTTGCGCACCCGCTTCGGCGTGGGAGTGATGACCCCCACAGGCTCGAGAACGGTGCCGGTCTCCTTGCCGGGCGTGCCTTCCGGCTCCTCCGCCGAATCCGGCGAAGTCTCCTCATCCGGTTCGTCCTCGGTCTCGGTGGACTCCTCGGACTCCGGGGAGTCCTCGGCGTCGGGGCCCGCAGGCAGTGCCAGGGTGGTGTCGAACGGCTCGAAGCCCCCACCACGAAGCGCCGCCATGACGGGTACGGCTCCGAGGGCCGGTGTCTCGTCGAACGTCGGCTCATCCACCTCGGGCACCCCTTCGCCGTACGCCATGGGCACCTCGTCCTCGGCGACCACTACCGCGGCCTGACCACGGACCCTTTCTGCCCTCTCCGGGGTCTCCACCTCGTCCGTCTGGACGTTCTTGTTGCGGAAGAACTTGGCCCGGCCACGAGAAAGATCGTGACCGACCGCGTAGGCCTCCATCTCGTACGAGGTTCGCAGGTTGCCGGCCGTGTCGGTCCAGTCCCGGGTGTAAAGGCGTCCCGACACCACGACGGGGTCCCCGACCGTGACGGACGAGGCCACCCCTTCCGCGAGCCGGCGCCAGCAGGACACCCGGACGCGCAGCTGATTGCCGTCCCTCCACTGGCCCGTCTCGCGATCCTGCCAGCGCGCGGTCGACGCGACCCGGAAGGTCGTGACGAGAAGGTTCTTGTTGCTGGTCCGGCGCCATTCCGGAGCGTTGAGCACGTTGCCGATCACGACAATGCTGGTATCGAACATCGGTTCTCCTCAATCGGTCGAAGTTCGTGAGAGCAGATTGCCGCGAGGGCCAAGTCCTCCGCTGAAAAAGCCTCCGAAGCCTGTGGACAGCGAGACGTTGGGGAAAACCGCTCCGGCGCGGTTTGATCTGCTATGGCGCGCAACCGCCCGCGGCTGGGTAACCTGACGGGGTGGAGACGGACGTTCTAGGCCCGCCCTACGAGCGGCACACCATCGACCTGGGCAGCGATGACGAAGGCGCGGTGGTGGCGACGCTGGTGCGGCGCCGCGGGGACACCCCGTCCCGGCGGGCAGTGCTCTATGTGCACGGCTTCGTCGACTACTTCTTCCAGACCCATCTGGCGGACTTCTTCGTCGAACGCGGCTGGGACTTCTACGCACTCGACCTGCGCAAGTACGGTCGCAGCCTGCTTCCGCACCAGACCCCGAACTTCGTCCGCAGCCTCACCGAGTACTTCCCCGAGCTCGACGAGGCCGCCCGCATCATCCGTGACGAGGACGGCCACGACCAGCTGCTGGTGGCAGGACATTCGACCGGCGGACTGATCACCTCGCTGTGGTCCCACGCCCGGAGCAGCAGCAGAATCGTCGACGGCCTGTTCCTCAACAGCCCCTTCTTCGACTTCAACGTGCCCTGGCTCCTGCGCCGGCCCCTGATGAACATCGTCGGGCGCACGAGCGGGCGTAACCCCTACCGAGTGCTCCCCATGAATTCCCTGGGCCTCTACGGGCAGAGTCTGCACAGCGAACACCGAGGCGAATGGACGTACGACCTCGCCTGGAAACCCGTGATGGGCTTCCCCGTGCGTACGGGATGGCTCGAGGCGATCCGTCGCGGCCAGGCCCGCCTGCGCGCCGGCCTCGCCATCGACGCACCTGTGATGGTCGCCTGTTCCACCAGGACCTTCCGCGGCAAAACCTGGACCGACGACGTCCACATGACCGACGCGGTTCTCGACGTGGACCACATCGTCAGATGGGCCCCGCGCCTCGGCACCCGAGTGACAATCGCCCGTTTCGACGGCGGCATGCACGACCTCACCCTTTCCGGCAAAGAGGTACGCACAGAGCTGTTCCGCGAACTGGCCCGCTGGACGGACGCCTTCGTCCCACCCGTGGGCACGCCCGAGCCCGAGATCCCGCCCGCCCCCGAGGACGCGCCACCCAGCAACAAAGCGGACACCACGACCGCCTGACAACCGGCTCGCCACGAAGCCGACAGGACTCTAAGATGTGCAGGCCAGGCGCTCGTAGCTCAGCGGATAGAGCAACGG
>NZ_BOMN01000118.1 GCF_016862215.1 Winogradskya humida | reverse complement strand
CAGTTGAGGGGCCCGCTGATCAGGCTTTTTGCGATCAAATTGCCTTGCGCATGCGGATCAGTGGGACCGATGCACCTCCTGTGTCGTCGGCTAGTTCTTCGAGCGGTTCGAAGCCTGCTGCCTTGTAGAGCGGCGCTCCGGCCAGGGTGCCCATCAGTTCCAGGGCAGTGAAGCCTTCCGCCGCTGCTGCTTGCTCGCAGCGGGCAAGGACCAGGCTGCCCACGCCCCGGCGGGTGAAGGCGGGGTGGGTGTACATCGCGCGGATCCGGGCCGGTTCGGTTTCCGGGTTGAGCAGGGCCGCGTCACGTCCCGCCGAGTGGTCACCGCCGTAGAGGGTGGCTCGGCGGCTCCAGCCTCCACAGCCTGCGATTTCGCCGTCGGATTCGACCACGAAGTACGTGCCGTCGTCGATGAGCTGGGTGTCCAGGCCCATGATGGCTCGGCTCGAACGGATCTGGTCGGCGTCGAGGAAGCCCCGCTGCAGTTCGATGATTGCCGCGTCGATCATCGGCAGGAGGGCGGGCATGTCCTCGCGGCTGGCTAGGCGGCAGGTCAAAGTCATGGTCACAAGGATGCCGGAGTGGGTGGGGAGGAGTTGGAAACCCGCCAGAGCCTCAACTGCTCCGCAGAACGACCGAATCGGCTAGAGGAAGCTGGGATCGCGTCTAGGAGCGTCAGTGACAACTGCACCGGGAACCTCAGCACGGCTCTCGTTCTCCGACCTGAGTGTGCGCACAAAATTTATCGCTGTGATCTGCCTGGCGGTGGTCATGGCCATCGGTGTGGCGATGGTGGGGCTGATCGCGCTCGGGCGGGCGAGTGACGCGGCTCATGCGATCTACAGCGAGAATCTCAGCAGCTCACAGGCCATCGCCACCGTGCAGGCGGACATGGCGCAGACGCGGCTTGACCTGGCGACTGCTGCCATCGCCCAGGACGACGCCACCAGCGAGAAGTACAACACGCTGTTCACAGCGGACATCAAGGCCACCGATGAGGCGATCGCGGCCTATGTTGCCAGCGGGCCGGCCGGTGCCGCGGCGACCGTGGCCGAGCTCCAGTCGAACTGGGCGGCGTACAAGACGGTTGCCCAGGGCGACCAGTTCCAGGCCGGGCAGGACAACGACTACGCCGCATTCCAGAAAGTGAACGAGGATTCCGCCGCGCCGCTGTTCACGAAGATCAGCGCCGGGGTGGAAGAGCTGACGGCAGCCGAGGCCGCGCAGGCCAAGCAATCGGACACCGCGGCCAAGAGCACCTATTCCACCGGGCGACTGGTGATCATCCTGGTCATCACGATCGGCGCGATCCTGGTGCTCGCGCTAGGCTTCCTGGTCGCGCAGGCGATCGTACGGTCGCTGGCTCGCGTCAAGGCGGTCTGTGACGCCCTCGCGACCGGTGACCTGACCCGCAGCAGCGGCCTGACCTCCCGCGACGAGCCCGGGCAGATGGGACAGGCCCTCGACTCCGCCCTGAGCCAGTTGCGCAGCACGGTCTCCACCATCGACGAGTCGGCTTCCTCGCTGGCCGGGGCGGCGGAGGAGATGTCGGCGACCTCCACCCAGATCGCCTCCTCGGCGGAGATCACCTCGGTGCAGGCGCAGGCTGTGTCAGCCGCCGCCGAGGAGATCTCCCGCAGCGTCGACACGGTGTCGGCCGGAAGCGAGGAGATGGGCACGTCAATCCGGGAGATCTCGCAGAACGCGACCGAGGCCGCGCGGGTGGCCGCCGAGGCTGTCACGATCACCTCGGCCACGTCGGAGACCATGAACAAACTGGGCGAGTCCTCCGCCGAGATCGGCAACGTCATCAAGGTCATCACCTCGATCGCCGAGCAGACGAACCTGCTCGCCCTGAACGCGACCATCGAGGCCGCCCGGGCCGGCGAGGCCGGAAAGGGCTTCGCCGTCGTCGCCTCCGAGGTCAAGGATCTCGCTCAGGAGACCGCCCGCGCGACCGAGGACATCTCCCGCCGGGTCGAGGCCATCCAGGCCGACACCGCTGGAGCGGTCACCGCGATCGGCGAGATCTCCCTGGTCATCGAGCGGATCAGCGACTTCCAGACCACCATCGCCAGCGCGGTCGAGGAACAGACCGCGACCACCGGGGAAATGAGCCGCAGCGTCGGCCAGGCCGCCGGTGGCACCAGCGAGATCGCCCAGAACATCACCGGGGTCGCCACCGCGGCCGCGCAGACCAGCGAGGGTGTGGCCCAGTCACGCGCCGCCACGACCGAGCTGACCAGGCTGTCGACCGAACTGAGCAGCCTGGTCTCCCGCTTCCGCTATTAGACCGTCCCGGCCCTTACCGGCACAGGAATGGCCATGGGTACGCCGGGACGGTTGACGGGGCCGTCCACCGCCGCCATCGCCAGGGCGATCCCGAAGAACATGACGGAAAGGTTCACGTCGGTAAAACCGTAGAACGGCGTGAGGATGAGCGCGATGACCGGAATGACGCTCAACCATTTGCCCGGCGTGGACACTGCCGCGGACAGACGCCGGGCGATGACCAGGAAAAGAAGCAGGAAGACGATGAGCGCCGGGATGCCATGGCTGTACATCAGCAGCCAGAGCTGTCCCTGCGTACCCAAAGGCTCTGCTCCGGTTGTGGTGTCCACCGTGCGGGGCGCGCCGAATCCCAGAACGGGCGAGTGCAGGACCGCGTTGATGGTCTGCCAGTAGAGGTCGGCGCGGTCGCGAGTGGATTCGGTGTTCTCCACCCGGTTGTTGATGAGGTCCATGACCGGGATGACGAGCGTGACCACCCAGGCCAGCACCGAGACGCCGACGATCGAGGCGATGACCCGCACGTCGCCACGCATCAGTGCACGCAGGCCGAGATAGAGCATCCCGGCGCCGAGCCCGACGAACATGCCGCGGTTCAGCGTCAGGAACGCCGGGACCAGGGACAACGGCAGAGAGACGATCACTGCTTTGCGAAGAAGGCCTTCGCGTACCGAAGAAAGATAGGCGACGACGCAGGGGATGAGAATTGCGAAGCCCGTGCCCCAGTTATTGGTGTAAGGGTAGGGCGCAGCGGTCCGGTAGTACGGATTTTGGCTGGTCGCACTGTATTCGGTGGCGTGCACATGGGTGAGCGCCTGCACGATGCGGTCGTTCGAGATGCTCTTCGGCAGCAGCATTTCCACCGGCGTGGTGAGAGCGAAGCGGGGAGCGAAAACGCCGATCCAGCCGAGCACCACCATTGACAGCCAGAAAACCATCAGGGGCTGGAACAGCAGCTTCCAACTGATGCCGTTGCGGGCAGCGTTGTAGACGTAGAGGTAAACGACAAAAGCCACCACCACAAAACCGAGGCGAAGGCCGTACATGAAAACGGAGGTGACCTTCTCGAGGCGGGTGCCGCTCACCACGATCAGCCCGATCAGAACGAGCCACAGCGACCAGCCGGTCGGCATCCGGACCTTCCCGCGACTCAGCAGCACTACACCGAGCACGACCGAGAAAACGGGCCAGATCAGGTTGAGGCCGCCCAGCACCCACCAGAACGGCACCATGCCGAACATCAGATAGAGCGGCCAGACGGGCAGTGCGGGCATCGATGCAGTGTAATGCTGACCGGCTCGAACCCAGCGAGCCCTATGTAGGATCTGGACATGGCTGTGCGGATGACGTCGTCGGTGCTCAAGGTGGTCGCCGCCCTGCTCGCCGACCCCGTGGGCGAGCACTACGGCCTCAAGATCATGCATGCCACCTCCCTGCCGAGCGGCACGCTCTACCCCATTTTGGTACGCCTGGAGCGCGCTGGATGGGTCGAGTCACGCTGGGAAGACGTCGACCCCGCTGTCGAGGGGCGCCCGACGCGGCGTTATTACCGGCTGACCGCGACGGGCGCGTCCGAGGCTCGACGCGAAGTGGGTGCCATGCAGCAGCAGATATCCCGGGCCATCGGCGCCCCCGGGCTTTCGACATGAACGGGCCGTCTGTTCACTTGATCCGGCTCGCGGCCTTGTTCTCGTGGCTCGCGGTCCTCTTGACCCGGCTCGCGGTGAGGCGGTGGCCGGCGGATCTCGCCGCGGACCTCGAGCGCGAATGGCTGGCCGAGCTCGACGCCATGCGCGGAAGGCCGCTGCGCCAGCTCACCTTCGCCGGAAGCCTCGCCATCTCCCCCGCGATCGACGGACCGACCTGGCAGGACCGGGCACGCGGGGTCACCACTCCGGTGGTCCTGACGTTGCTCGCCGCGGCGCTGTTCAACGGCGTACGGCTGGCCGGGGTGCACGGCGGGCAGCTCGCCGCGGGGACGGCACTGGTCTTCGCTTTGGCGACCATGGGCTGGGCGGGGCGACGCACGAGCTCAAGCGGGGTGATCCTGCTCGGCGCTTGTCTGTACGCCTTCCTGCTCGCCGGAAACCCCGTCGCCGTGATGCCGTTCATGGGCTGGCGTGACGCCGGGCCCGCTGTCGTCACCTGGACGGTAGCCACTGCGTTCCTGGTCCGCACCCGATCCCGGACCATCGCTGTCGTCGGAACACTGGTCGCGCTCGACCTCGCTGTCGCTGCCGGTTCGGCGCATGCCGCGTTGACGCTCGGCGTTCCACTCGGCTCCGCACCGTTGTGGCTGCCACAGATCCTGGTGCCGGGCTCTGGTCACCCGATGCTCATCGGGAATGCGGCGGCTATGACGGGTGCACTCGCGCTCGTTTCGGCGTACGTGCTGATGGGTTTGATTCGTAGTAAGCCTGCCCGCCTTCCCCGGGCCCGCGCGATCCCGGCGGGTGTGACCGCGGCGTTGGTCAGCGTGGCGATCGGCGAGTTCCTGCGCCGCACACCTCGGGCGATCGACACTGTTTTCGGGTTCGGGTTCCTCTCACCGCCTGCCGGACTCGCGGCGACCGCACTGGTGGTTGCCCTGGCTGCTGCTTACCACTCGCCGGCCGGGGCGCCGCTCCTGAACAGCAGGTAGCCGGTTCACCGAACGGAGCCCATGTCTGACCAGGGCATGAGCCGGAGCCGTTCGGCTAGGTTCGCATCACCACGTGGTAGCGAGCCCGCCCTTTCCTGACGGTGGCGCCCTGCGGTTTCGATTTTGCGGGGCGCTTGCTGACCCTATGTAGAGTACCGACCATGGGTATAGCTAGACGGACTTCTCACTGGGTTCCGGCAGCTGTTGCGGCGGCGGTGGCGGTTTGGGCCGCGCTGGGGCGGCCGGGCGCGCTTCGGCTCACCGACCTGGGCGTGTACGTCGGTGCGGTGGAGGGACTGCGGCACGGCGCGAGTCTCTATGACTTTGTCAGTGCGGGGAATGCGCCTTTCACGTATCCACCGTTTGCGGGTCTGGTGTTCCTGCCGCTCGCGGATGTGGCGGTGCCGCTGCTGCAATGCCTCTGGACCCTCGGGACGCTGGTCACGGTCGTGCTGGTGGCGCAGATGGTGGCCCGGGAGACCGCTCTGCCCGCGCCCGCGTTGGCGTTTGTCCTCATTCTTTCCGCGCCGATCTCCTCGAACTTCAAGTACGGGCAGGTCAGTGTCTTTCTCGCCGCAATGATCACGGCGGACGTGCTGCTGTTGCGGGGGAGGCGCGCTCACGGCGTACTTATCGGGGTAGCCGCCGCGATCAAACTAACGCCGTTGATCTTCATTCCGATGCTCTGGCTGGCGGGCCGTCGCCGGGCGGCCGTCACCGCCGCAGCAACCTTCACCACCTGCGGTGCTGTCGCTGCGCTGGCACTGCCGGGTGACTCATGGCGATTCTGGACGACGGAGATAACGCAGGTGAGCCGGCTCGGATACATCACGAGCGTGGGGAACCAGTCACTGAATGGCGTTCTGATGCGCTTCGGCATCTCCGCCGCGGACCGGTCGCTCGTGGTCGTTGTTGTCGGCGGCGGTATTGCGTTGCTCGCATCGGTACAGGCCGGACGGGTTGCTCGGCGTGGTGACTGGCTCTCGGCGGTGGTGATCACGGGTTCTGCCAGCGTGGTCCTGTCGCCGGTTTCCTGGACGCATCATCAGGTGTGGCTGGTGTTGGCCGCACTGCTTCCTCTCCGGGGAAGGATTCGGGGATATTGGATGGCGCTGGTCCTGGCGGTGATGCTGCTGCCGGTAACCGCACTCGGGCCGCCGGTCTGGAGCAACATCCGGTTCCTGCTGGCTGTCGCGGTAACGACGGTTGCGCCGTTCCTGCTGGTGAGCCCGGATCGGCGCGATGAGCTGGGGTTGGGGTCGGTTGGGGTGACGCTTCGATCGGTGGGGCGAGGTGTGCGACGGCTGGCGCATGCCGGGGCCGGGGCGGGGGTTGCCGCGCTCCAGGAGGGCAGCCCGGGACAGGTCACACGCAAGACGCCGACCACCGCACCACCGGGCGGCAGCTCGCGGCAGATCACGCGCTGAGCGGCGAACACAGCATCATCGGACGGCAACTCATGGCGGATCACGCGTAGGGCGCCAAGCAACCGGGGGTGGGGCGGTCGTGACGTGCTGGAGGCACGCCACGACCGGGCTGTTGATCTGTGGGGTTATTCCGAGCACTCCGGATCTGGAGGGAACGGGTAGTCGTCCTGCTTGATGCGGGCCATGCGGGCGGCGTGGCGGGCGATCAATCCGTGGTTTCGGCGGGCTTTGCGGGCGCGTTCGGCGGCTGCTGCTGCTGCTTTCTTGCGGGCGGCTTCCTGGACTCGGGATTCGAGGCGATCACGCCATTGGTCGCGCTCGGTTTGGCAAAAGATCTCTGCGTCGGTCATGGGGATATTTTCTCGCGGGGGTACGACAGTTTTGGCGATGCGGTGCGGGATTTGGAGAACAATGGCGAGGTCGACGGGATCAGGTGCCGGCTTTTGCTAACAGTGCGAAAAGGTGCAGCCTGCCGGCACCGGAGCGGTGGCGAGCGTTGGCCGGTATGCCAACTGAAGCCGACGCGGCAGAAGGCGACCATTGAGAAGAGGGTGGGCCGTAGGCAACAACCGGATCGAGGGTCCACGGCCAAGGGCAATGCCCGGCCACACCACAAAGCCCACCCCCAAGCCCAAGCCCAAGCCCAGGCCCAGGCCCAGGCCCAGGCCCAGCGAGGCGAGGCCAGGCAACGTAAGGCAAGGCCAGGCCAGGCCAAAGCTCAGACCACAAAGCCCAAACCCGCCAGAGCCCAGGCTGCACGACCAGGCAACGAGGCCCAATCCGCGCAGCCCAGGCCGCACAAGCCAGGCAGCAAACCCCAAGCCGCAGAGCTCAGGCCGCACAAGCCAAGCCCCACAGCCCGAGCCACAAACCGAAGCCACACAAACCGAGCCACCCGGCCCAAACCAAAACGGAACAAACCAAACGGACCAAACCGAAACAAGCCAAGCCGAAACAAGCCAAGGCGAAAGGTCAAACCGAAAACACCAAGCCAACCCGAAACGACCCCAGCCCAAAAAGCAGCAACTATTTGCGGTTATAGAGGCGCATTGTCAACGCTCCGAAAACGGCCAGCAGAACAGCGGAAGCGGCAAGGGTCCACATTGTTTCCGCAGCGTCCGGCGTGCCGGCCATGAGGAATCGGACGGCGGCGACCAGATGCGTGATGGGGTTGAGTTTTACGAAGGCCTGGAGCCAGCCGGGCATCGTTGACGGGTTGACGAAGACGTTGCTCAGGAATGTCAGTGGGAACAGGACCAGCATGCTCACCCCCATGACTGATTTCTCGGAGCGGAGAAGCAGCCCGAACATTGTCCAGATCCAGGAGAAGGCGAAGGAGAAGACCACGAGGAGGCCGATTCCCGCGAGGACTCCGACCACTCCACCTGCTGGCCGGAAGCCGAGGATGAGGCCGACCAGCATGATCGTGGTGGCGGCGAGGACATAGCGCAGGACGTCGCCGATGATCATGCCGACCAGGGCTGCTGGGCGCCAGATGGGGAGGGTTCGGAAGCGGTCGAAGACTCCTTTTTCGATGTCGGTGTTGAGGCCTACGCCGGTGTACATAGTGATCATCACTACTGAGGTGACCATGATGCCGGGGAGCAGGTATTGCAGGTATTCCTTGGTGGAGCCGGCCAGGGCTCCGCCGAAGAGATACGTGAACATCAGCGTCATGATGATGGGGAAGGCCGTGACGTCGAAGAGTTGCTCGGGGACGTGCTTGATTTTCAGGATCGCGCGCCAGCCGAAGGTCAGCGAGGCGGCGAGGGCTGAGGGGCGGCGGGGGCGTTCTTCGCGGGTCAGGACGGTGGCGAGGGTTGTCATGCCGGGGCTCCCTGGGCGGTGAGGGCGAGGAAGACCTCGTCGAGGCTGGGCTGGCCGAGGGAGAAGTCGTCGACCAGGATGCCCGCGCCGGCGAGGGCGCCGAGGGCCCGGGCGGCCTGCTCGGCGGAGGCGGCGGGGGCCGTGAGTGCCACCGGGTCGCTGTCCAGCTGCACCGGGGTGTCGAGGGTTGCTGCGATCAACGAGACCGCTTCGGGGCGGCGGCCGGGGTCGCGGAGTCGTACGTGGACAGTGCCGGCGCCGATGGATGCCTTGAGGGAGCCGGGGGTGCCCTCAGCGATGACCTTGCCGTGGTCGATGACCGCGATCCGGCCGGCGAGCCGGTCGGCCTCGTCCAGGTATTGCGTGGTGAGCAGGACCGTGGTGCCGTGGGCGACGACCTCCCGGATGATTTCCCAGACCTGGTTGCGGCTGCGGGGGTCGAGGCCCGTGGTCGGCTCGTCGAGGAAGAGCAGGTCAGGGGTGTTGAGGATGCTGGCGGCGATGTCGATGCGCCGGCGCATGCCACCCGAGTACTTCTTGACCTGACGGGTGGCGGCCTCGGTCAGGCCGAACGCCTCCAGCAACTGGGCGGCTCGGGCCCGGGCGGCGGGTCGGCGATGGCCGAGCAGGCGGGCGAGGAGCACGAGGTTTTCCGTGCCGGTGAGGTCCTCGTCGACGGAGGCGTACTGCCCCGTGAGGCTGACGCGGCTCCGCACCGCGTCGGGTTCCTTGGCGACGTCGTGGCCGAACACCCGGGCGGTGCCGCCGTCGGGTCTCAGCAGGGTGGCGAGCATGCGTACGACGGTGGTCTTGCCTGCGCCGTTGGGGCCGAGTAATCCGTAGACCGTGCCGCGCGGCACTTGGAGATCAACGCCGTCGACCGCGCGGTTGTCTCCGAAGATCTTCACGAGGCCGGTGGTTTCCACTGCGAAAGACATGCGTGCATGGTCTCGCGGGGGTGTGACATTTCGTCCGTGACGGACCCTGGGCGTTTCCCACGTGTTGCAGCATTGATCCGTTCAAGGCGCCGGTTCCGTAGAAGGCGGTGAGGTTACGGCCTGACCGTAAGGTGGGACCTCCGGCACACCGGCAAGGTATGGGCAATCCGGGGCATTAGTCTGGGACGCCTATGACTGGGCTTCGGCGTGGCGGCCCGGACGATCGATTCCCTCATATGAAACGGAAAGTGATGATCGACCAAGCCAAGGTACGAGTTCTGCTGCTCGAGAGCATCCACCCCGACGCGGTGTCCCGGCTCGAGGCAGAGGGTTACCAGGTCGAGTCCCTCCGCAACGCCCTCGACGAGGTCGAGCTCATCGAGCGCATCCCGGGCGTGCACCTGCTCGGCATCCGTTCCAAGACGCAGGTCACCGCGAAGGTGCTCGAGGCCGCCGACAGCCTCGTCGCCATCGGCGCGTTCTGCATCGGCACCGACCAGATCGACCTGGGGACCGCCTCCAAGGCGGGTGTCGCCGTGTTCAACGCGCCGTTCTCCAACACCCGCTCGGTGGTGGAGCTGGCGCTCGCGGAGATCATCGCCATGACCCGGCGGCTGACCGAGAAGAACAATCTCATGCACGAGGGCGTGTGGGACAAGGCCGCCGTCGGCAGCCACGAGGTCCGCGGCCGCAATCTCGGCATCATCGGGTACGGCAACATCGGCACCCAGCTGTCGGTGCTCGCCGAGAACCTCGGCATGCACGTGTTCTTCTACGACACCGCCGACAAGCTCGCACTCGGTAATGCCCAGCGCTGCGCCTCGCTCGACGAGCTGCTCGAGCTGTCGGACGTCGTGACGATGCACGTCGACGGCCGGCCGGGCAACGCCGGGTTCTTCGGCGCCGAGCAGTTCGCCAAGATGAAGCAGGGCGCGATCTTCCTGAACCTCTCCCGGGGCATCGTGGTCGATCACGGCGACCTGCGTGACGCGCTGACCAGCGGACGCCTCTCCGGTGCCGCGGTCGACGTGTTCCCCACGGAGCCGAAGGGTCGCGGTGACGAGTTCGTCTCCGAGCTGCGCGGCCTGCCGAACGTCATCCTCACGCCGCACATCGGCGGGTCGACGGAGGAGGCGCAGGCCGATATCGGTGACTTCGTCGCGAACAAGCTCAACCACTTCGTGCAAGAGGGCAACACCACGCTCAGCGTGAACCTGCCCAGCGTCGCCCTGCCCGCCCAGTCCGGAACGAGCCGCATCGTCCATGTCCACGTCAACATGCCGGGCGTGCTCGCACAGGTCAACAGCATCCTCGCCGAGCACCACGTGAACGTCGAGGGCCAGCTGCTCAGCACCCGCGGCGAGTACGGCTACCTGATCACCGACATCGGCGGCGCCTTCAGCGCTGATGTTCTCGACAAACTGCGGGGCATGAGCCAGACGGTCCGGCTCCGCGTTCTTTCCTGACCGTACGCCCGGAGTGGCCCTCCTAGTCCCGCGTCTCCACGGACAGGAGGGTCACCGGGGCTTCGGTGTCGACGTCATAGCGGTTGTCGGTCGCCCAGTCCTTCGGCGTCAACGTCGACCCGGGCGCGACGTCGCGCAACGTCTTCGCACCGGCCGCGACGGTCTTCGCGCCACCCTTCATCTGGACCCGCACAGGATTTCCACTCGGCGACGTCATGGCCAGCTCATCCACCGACCCGGTCACCTTGAGCGGCACCGTCCCGGCGGCTCCCGGCAGCTGAATCGTCGTCCGCCGTGACCCGCCGATCAGGCTGATCCCGCCGACCTTCCCGCCCTGAAGATTGAGCAACTGCTCGTCCGCCGCCCCGGAGAACCGCAACGTCCACATGATCCTGGACGAGAGCACCACCTCAACCTCACCGGTGTCGCTCACGTTCTCCCCCGCGGCACCACCCGGCGCGAGCTGCAGCTGCACCTTGTCGCGCGACAGGTCAGGCTTCGGCACCAGCCCCGACCCCTCAGCAGTGGTCATCCGGTACAGACTGTCCCCGAGATCCTCGCTGCGCACGGTCACCTTCGTCACGGCACTGACCAGCTCGAACTCCGCGGCGGTCCGGCCTTCGATGAGCGCGGTGGCCGTACGGTCCGCAGTGGGCTTCTCCTTCGCACCCAGCTCGAGCACCGACGTCAGGGCCTTGTCGTCCCCCGAGAAATACGTGACCCCCGCAACCGTCCCCCCGACAATCACGGCAACAGTCAAAGCCAACCCAGCGAAAAGTACGCCCGGACTACGCTTCGCCGTCGCCGGCGCCCCCACAGCCCCCGCCCGATGCGCCCGGATCTCATGCGCATTGTCCCCAACCAGGTCACCGATATGGTCCTCATCGAGCCCCGCCGCGACACCCCGAGAACGCCCCGATCCCCGCAGATCCGACCCGAGCGACGCATAGGGATCCTCGGCCGACCGCTCGCGAACCGGGCGCCCCGCCTCCGCCTGATACTGCCGAACGGAAAAATCCGCCTCATCAGAACGATCTGACAAAGCCCCCTGCCGCTGTCGGCCAAGCTGCGCGAAGTCGTCAGACTGCCGACTGGTCCGGGTCGAGTTTTCGGGCTGCCGACTGGTCCGGGGCAAGTCCCCGGACTGGCGGCTGATCTGGGTCGCGTCGTCGGACTGACGGCTGAGGTAGCCGAACTCGTCCGGCTGCTGACGGCTGAGATGGGCGAAATCATCGGGTTGCTGCCGGCCGAGGTGAGCGAAATCGTCAGGCTCGGGACGGCTCAGGTGGGCGAAATCATCCTGCTCGGGACGGGCAAGGTGGGCGAAATCGTCGGGCTGGGGGCGGCTGGGGGCGGACTCGAGCTGCGGGCGGTTGCGGCGTGGGGGGTCGAGCTGCGGGCGGCGGACCGGGTGTGCCAGTTCGGAAGCGGCGTGATGTGCCAGTCCGGTTGCGGCGTGTTCCCCGCCTCGGTGGCTTCCACCGAAGTCTGCGTCTCTCTCGCCGGCATCCGCCGCGGCGGGCCTGGCGGATTTCGGAGCTTTGGAAGCCTTGGCAGGCTTAGCGGGCTTTTTGCCGGGCGCGACCGAGATGGGCGCATCATCACGCCAGTTGCCACTGATCGGGCCTGCGGTGAAACCGAACGAGGTACGCCCGTTGGTAGCCGGCGGCGCGGGACCGAACTTGGGCTCCGGCTTCGGCTCCCGTCGCGCCTGCGCCTCCCAGCCGTCCTCAGCGTCCCAGCCCTCCGTCGCCGGCACGACCTCCCCGGACTCCCACACCTCCGCACGCGACCCACCATCCCGCGGCGAAGAGACCTGCGCATTGGCGCCCGTCGCCCACTCAGTCGCGCCACCCCGAGCGACCTGCGGGTTGACACCCGTCCCCCAGTCGGTGGCGGCATTGCCGCGGACCTGCGGGTTGGCGCCCGTCCCCCACTCCGCGGCGGCACCCCGAGTGACCTGGGGGTTGGAGCCGGTAGCCCACACCGTCGTGGTGCGTGCGCTGTTGGTGTCGTCCGGGATGTCTGTGGCCTGCCAGCCGTCGGCGGCGCCCCATCGGTCGCCACTCTCCTGGCCGTCGGCCTCGGCCCACGGGTCAACGGCCGGCGCGTCGCGCGGTGTGGCGGCGGGGCGACCGTCCGTTGTGGTCCGTCGTGCCGCAGCCGGACGACGGTCCTGAGCGTCGGGCCGGCTCGGCCCCTTGTCTGCCTGGGTGCGGTCTTCCCGCATCGGGGTGTCCTCGATCTGACGACGGGGTGTGAACGCGTTCCAGCTACCGGTGTCGGTCAGCTCACCTCGGGGTTCCTCGCCCGAGCCTCCCCCGGACGAGCGCGAGCCACCCCCAGACGAGCCAGACGAGCCAGCCGAGCCGGACGAGCGCGAGCCACCCCCGGACGGGACCGTGCCGGGCGTACGGCGGCGGGGCAGGGGGTCTGCTCCGGGTCGGCGGTAGAGCGCTTCGTGGTCGGTTGCGACGTCCGACGGCAGGTCCGCGAGCGCGACGGACACATCGGACGAATCGGCAAATCCTCGTTCCACGCGAAGTCCTCCAGCTCGCGCCGGCGCCCTACTGTCTTTTCAGGGCGCTCCAACGAGAGGTACGTAACCAGGGCCCCCGCGGATGAGTATCTGCGGGAATTACTCTGCGTTATGACCTTCGGGGCGGAGCAGGCCTCGCCGGGTCGCCACCGCAACCGCTTCCAGTTGGCTGTGCGCGCCGAGTTTTCCCAGTACAGCCTTCACATAGCCGCGGCAGGTGTGCACGCTGATGCCGAGCCGGCGCGCGATCGCGCGCGGATCGAGCCCGGAACCCATGAGAACGAGCACCTCATGCTCACGCGCAGTGAGACCGCCTGCTCGGGGGCCCACCACGGGGGCCGTGCTGCGCAGGAGCCGGGCGAGGATGTCCGTCGAGACCGTCATGCCGCCGCCGTGCGCGGTGCGGATCGCGTTCATCACGTCACCGAGCGGGCCGTTCTTCGACAGGAAGCCCGAGGCACCGGCTGCGGTGGCACGGCCGACCAGGGCGGATTCGTTGTTCGCGGTCAATATGACGAACCGCGTGCCGGGCTGCCGGTGCCGCAACAGCTCCGCGATAGCGATGCCGTCGGCGTCCGGAAGGTCCGGATCGAGGAGCACCACGTCGGGGCGTATCTCCTGCACCATCCGAATAGCCTGCTCGCCCGAGCCGGCATGACCGACGTAATGCAGCTCCGGTTGCCCGGTCAGCGCCACACCGAGCAACTCGGCGAACGTCTGATGCCCGTCCACCACGAGCACCGTGATCGCCTCGCCCACCATTCACGCCTCCTGATCCGCCAGCGCTGGAAGTCTATGTGTCCACCGCGCAAAGCCAAGGCGTACCAACAGTCTGACAGCATGCACGAGGCACGCCGAACGCTCTGACCACCTGCCGCACGGATGAGGCCGAGCGGACCGCGCAACTCGTATCTTCGGTGGAGGCCACCCCTCGCTTTCGGGGTCCGCGTTCACCATCACGGAGGCTTACGAAACGCCGTCAGACCACGATGGATACTCGCGCGCAGCGGTGGGTCACCCTTCAGTCACTTCAAGACACGATGGGTACGCCCGAAGCAGCCGAACCGAGTTATCCACCGAACCGCGTCTAGTTATCCACAGGACAGCGAATTGGCGCGCGGGGAATCGCCCCGGCGGCCCAGAATCATCGGGTGCGAACGTCACTGCTCCCCGTACCCATGGCCCCTGAGATCTCCCTGCACCTCGCCGGCACCCGCATGGGGTTGTTCGACGCGAACGGCGGGGAGTTCAGCAGCGACATCGCCCCGCCGTTCTGGGCTTTCGTGTGGGCCGGCGGGCAGGCCCTCGCACGATATGTGCTGGACAATCCCGACACGGTCCGGGGCAGACGGGTGCTCGACGTCGCCACGGGCTCCGGAGTGGCGGCGATCGCGGCCGCCCTGGCCGGCGCCGCGACCGTGGATGCCATCGACCTCGATCCCGCCGCGGCCGAGGCTGTCACGCGCAACGCCGCCGCCAACAACGTCACCATCCGGGCCCGTGCCGCCGACATCGCCGAGATCGAGGGTGGTGTCGACGTTGTCCTGGCCGGTGACGTCTTCTACACCCGCAGCGTCGCCGACCGGATGACGACGGCCCTGCGCCGCCTCGCACCGGAGGCTCTCGTTCTGGTTGGCGACCCGGGCCGGGGGTATTTCCCCGGACGGCTCTTCACGCGTAAAGGGGAGTACAAGGTGCCCGTGCCCGCGGCGCTGGAGGATACAGAGACCCTCGTCACAGGGGTATGGGAGATGCTTTCACCAAACAACAAGTTGTACGCTGCACACATCTGAACGGAGGTGCAGCACGTGACGATGCCGGACACCGGGGATTCCATCGGACGCCTCGCAGACGAAGTTCTGCGGTTCGTCCGCCTGGGTGCGCGTGCCAAGAGCATGCTCAACACGGCGGATCTCGGTGCTGAATTCTCCGCGCTGATGCTCCTGTTCCCTCTGCGTCATCACGGACCGCTGCGGGTCACCGACCTGGCCGATCTCAAGGGCGCTGATCCGTCCACGATCAGCCGGCAGGCGGCCCAGCTCGTCAAGGCCGGCCTCGCCCGCCGAGAGGCGGATCCGGCCGACGGGCGCGCGTCGCGGCTCGCCGTGACGGAGTCCGGCATGGCTGCCTGCTCGCGCATGCACGAGGCCCGGCAGGCGATGTTGTGCCAGGCACTGAACGACTGGCCGGCGGAGCGCGTCCACGCGTTCACCGACCTATTCCAAGAATTCAACAGCTCCGTCGAAGCGCAGATGCGCAACGACCCAGCCGTACCAGCACGGGAGAAAGCGTGAGTAACTCCACCGAAACCGCACCGGCGGCAGCCGGGCCCGGCGCCCGGCCGGCCCCGCCATCGGCGGAATTCACCCACCGTCAGGTCATCACGGTGCTGGTCGGCCTGATGATGGGCATGTTCCTGGCCGCCCTGGACCAGACGATCATGGCGACCGCGACCCGGACCATCGCCGACGACCTCAACGGCTTCAACCTGCAGGCCTGGGCGACGACGGCGTTCCTCATCACGTCGACGATCTCCACGCCGCTCTACGGCAAGCTGTCCGACATCTACGGGCGGCGGCCGTTCTTCCTCTCCGCGATCGGCATCTTCATCGCCGGCTCGTTCCTCTGCGGTCTCTCGCAGAACATGTACGAGCTGGCCGCGTTCCGGGCCATCCAGGGTCTCGGCGCCGGTGGCCTGATGTCGCTCGCGCTCGTCATCATCGGTGACATCGTGCCGCCCCGCGAGCGCGCCAAGTACCAGGGCTACTTCCTCGCGGTCTTCGGCACGGCCAGCGTCATCGGCCCGATCCTCGGCGGCTTCTTCGCCGGCGCCGACAATATCCTGGGCGTCGACGGCTGGCGCTGGGTCTTCTACATCAACGTCCCGATCGGCATCGCGGCCATGGTCGTCGTCGCCCGGGTCCTGCACCTCCCGCACACCCGTAACGACCACCGCATCGACTGGCCCGGCGCACTCACCCTGGTCATCGGCCTGGTGCCGCTGCTCACCGTGGCCGAGCAGGGTCGCGACTGGGGCTGGGGCTCCGGCCGCGCGATCGCCTGCTACGTGATCGGCGTCCTCGGCCTGGTCGGGTTCGTGCTCGCCGAGCGGGCGTACAAGGACGAGGCACTGCTGCCGCTGCGGCTCTTCCGCAACCGCACGGTCGCGGTCGGCGCCACCTCCAGCACGATCCTGGGCATGGCGATGTTCGGCGGCCTGATGACCGTCCCGCTGTACCTGCAGATCGTCAAGGGCAGCTCGCCGACGGTCGCCGGCCTGCAGATGATCCCGTTCGTGTTCGGCATCATGGCGGGCTCGATCACCGCCGGTCAGCTCATCGCCCGCACCGGCCGCTACCGCATCTTCCCGATCATCGGCAGCACCCTGATGCTCGTGGCGCTCGGCCTCTTCGCCCTGATCGGCGCGGACACCCCGCTCTGGCAGACCATGCTGATCATGGTCGTGATGGGTCTCGGCCTGGGTGGCAACATGCAGCCGATGATCACCGCGGTGCAGAACGCCGTGTCGCCCCGCGAGATCGGCGTGGCCACCAGCTCGGTGACCTTCTTCCGCTCCATGGGCGGCACGCTGGGCACGGCGATCTTCCTGTCGGTGCTCTTCAACGTGCTCCCCAGCAAGATCTCCCACGCCTACGCAGACGCCAAGGTCCAGCTCCCGGGCGGCGCCTCCGCAGGCGGTGACCTGAGCGACACGTCGTTCATCAACAAGCTGCCCGAGGCCCTCGCCCACCCCTTCAAGGTCGGCTTCTCCGACGGCATCCAGGTCGTCTTCCTCCTGGCCTTCGCCGTCATGGTCATCGGCCTGATCGTGGTCCTCTTCCTCCCGGAGATCCCGCTCTCCCAGCGCTCCGCCCAGCAACAACGAGCCGACGACGCAGCCGCCGCAGCCGACAGCGACGGCGTCCCCGGCGAAGTCGGAGCCGGCCCGGCCTCGCACCCAGCGACCCCAGCCCACTAACCACCCGCACCACACCGAACGCCCCGAAGCCCAAGCCCACCGCGGCCTGGCCTCCGGGGCGTTCGCACGTGCGGGGCGGGGCGCCCAGCGGCAGGCGTGCGGGCAGCCCAACTTCAGGCAGGTGGGCAGCCCAACGGCAGGCGGACGGGCAGCCCAACTTCAGGCAGGTGGGCAGCCCAACTTCAGGCAGGTGGGCAGCCCAACTTCAGGCAGGTCGGCGGCCCAGCGGCAGGCGGGTGGGCGACCCAGCGGCAGGCGGGGCTCGGAGACGAGGTCGGCGGAGCGCTCAGGGGAGGGTTGGCGGGGGCGCTCGGGGGGAGGTAGGCGGGGGCGCTCGTAGGCTGGGGTTTATGGCTGTTGTGAAGATCAATGCGATTGATGTGCCCGAGGGTGCGGGGCCCGAGCTGGAGAAGCGGTTCGCCGCTCGGCAGGGTGCCGTGGAGAACGCCGAGGGGTTCCTGGGGTTCGAGCTGCTCCGGCCGGTGTCGGGTGAGACCCGGTACTTCGTCTACACGAAGTGGGAGTCGGAGGAGGCTTTCCAGGCCTGGTCGGCCGGGTCCGGGCGAGCGGCGCACGCGGGTGAGCGGGCCAAGCCCGTCGCGGGTGGCGCCAGCCTGCTGGAGTTCGAGGTCGTTCAGCAGGTCGCGAAGTAACACCAGAACCAGCAGTAGTAACGCAAGCGGCAGGTAACGCCCGAGGCTGAGGCAACGAAAGACGTGACGGCCCGGACCGGATGCGGGTCCGGGCCGTGATCAGGCGTTGCGGATCAGGCGTTGCGGATCAGGCGTTGCGGATCAGGCGTTGCGGATCAGGCGTTGCGGATCAGGCGTTGCGGGCGGCTGCGGCGATGAGGCGTTCGGCTACTTCTTCGCGGGGGAGGCCGAGGCGCTGGGAGGTGTCGCGGAGGACGTTGTAGGCCTCCTGGACGCCGCAGCCGCGCTGGGCGATGATGACGCCCGCCGCTCGGTCGACCGTGGCGCCTTCGCGCAGGCCTTGGCGGCGCTGGAGTTCGGCCAGGAGGACTTCGGCCTGGTTGACCAGGGCCATTGCGGTCAGGAGTTGCTCGGGGTCCATTCCTCCGGGGCGCTGGACGAAGAAGCTGACCGAGCCGACCGCCGAGCGGGGGACGTCCAGCGGGATGGCTGCCACTCCCCTGACGCCTTCGGCCAGGGCGCATTCGCCGAGCTCGGGCCAGCGGTCGTCGGTGGGGAGGTCCTGAGCGGTGACGACCGCCCGGGCCCGGGCTGCTTCCAGGGCCGGGCCTTCGCCGGATGCGTACTGAAGATCGTCCAGCTGCTGGGCCTGCGGGCCGGACGCTGCCAGCGTCGGCGGGCCGCCCTCCCCGATCAGTGCGACCGAGCAGCGCAGCGTCCCAGGAAGCGCCTGCACCCCGAAAGCCGCAAGCCGGTCCAGAGCCTGGGGTACGTCCTCCGCGCCCAGCAGCCGCGCCGTCAGCTCGTGCAGCAGCCCAGCGACCTCAACGGGATGCGGCCGATCAACCGCACCGACACCAACGGCCGACAGCAAGCCGGAGCCGACATCAGCAGTCGGCAGCAAGCCGGAGCCGACATCAGCGGTCGGCAGCGAACCCGAGCCGACGTTAACAGCCTGCAACGAACCAGAGCCGACGACGACGGCAACAGGCGGCGGCGAACCAGAGGTGATGGCAACGGGCGCCGGTAGGGGTGCGACCGATATGCGGCTGCGGACGCCGAGCCGGGTGGGTGGGGGTGTGTCGGTCGCGGGAGGGATGCGCCGAGACGTCAGGCGTCGGCCGGTGCTCCTTTGCGGGGCAGACATTTGCCCGAGTTTGCCATGGGTATCCGTGAACACGAAAGTGGTGTCCTCTATCGGGTACCGTCCGCGGGCGTAACCGTCGCGGAGGTGTCCGGTGCGTACTCGCGCTCGTCGGACTCCGCGAGGATGGCCTCTGCCTGGGCACGGGGGTCGGCGCTGCCCGCGGTTCTCTCTTCGGGCAGCAGGTCCGCGGCCCGCTGCTCCACCCGATCGTCACTCATAAGTGGGCGAATTACCCGGGACCGCCCATCGGGAAACGGACGAAGCCCCACGAGGATCCGGGAAACGGGAAACGGACGAAGCCCACGAGAACCCGGAAACGAACGGCGCCCCCTGGGAATCCCAGGGGGCGCCGCCCACATGATGCCGGTGTGCAGGTCGCCTCGCGGCGAGTGGCTCAACGCGGCTCCAGCCGAACGGTATTCCGCGAAGGCTTAGGGTGAGGCCCGGGGACACTGGGCACACCGACATCTGTCATCAACTGTCGGTCGGGTCCGGCCATTCCGGGAGCAAATGTGACCCGTACCACACAATAGGGGTCAGCCCTCCGCGGTCTCCTTGGAGATCGAGTACGCCATCTGCAGGAAGTCCGACACGGCCGTCGCCGTGAAGACCGTGGCCGTCAGCCTCGTCAGTTTCGGGGCGAAGACCAGGCCGGCCGTGAGCCCGGTGGCGACCCAGACCGCGAGGCAGAACGGGCAGCTGACCAGCTCACCGATCGAGTGGCGCAGGGAGCTGCCCTGGTCGCGTACCTCCTCGTTGACCTCGCCGCTGCCACCCGGCTCGCTGTACCGGGTGAAGGGTGCCCGCAGCGGGCTGGTGATCGAGTCCTTGGCGATCAGGCGGCTGAGCTTGTGGGTCGCGATCGAGATGAGCACGACGTCCGCGGTCGCCGGGCGGTCCGGGATCGGGCGGCCCGTCACCTTCGCGGCGATTGCGGCGCTGGCCGCGAGGGCTCCGAAGGCGCCCATCGTGACGACGTAACCGTCCAGGGGGCGATGCTCGTGCGGCGCGTACTGCCGCCGCAACCGTTCGAGCCGGCTGCGTACCAAGGGGGGCATCAGGAGGGGTTTTCCTTTCAGGAGAGCCGGTGGGGGTCGACCTCACGGCCCGGGTGCCGGGCCAGGTATTCGGTCTCCAACTCGGCCGTGCGTCGCAGGTGGGTGGCGAGCGCAGCGTCGGGTCCGTGGCGGAGGGTGTCCAAGCGGGTCCGGTGCAGGCTGCCCATCTCGCGGAGCAGGTCTTCGTCGGAGAGGTCCGCCGGATCCACGCCGACGAGGTCATCAACGGAGTCACTCATGGCTCACGGTTGCCCGCGCGGTCAAACACCAAACCCGCGCCGGTACGCTCGACCGCATGAAAGGGCTGTGGACCCCGGCGTGGATCGCGCGTCACGTGGCCGCGCTCGTGCTGATCGCGGGCTTCCTCGGGCTCGGCTGGTGGCAGTTCAGCCGCGCCACCGGCGGTAACACGCTGAGCTGGGGCTACACCTTCGAGTGGCCGGTCTTCGCCGCCTTCGTCGTCTTCATCTGGTTCCGCGAGGTCCAACAGGAGCGCAAAATCGGTGAAACGCCGGCGGAGGACGCCATGCCGGCCGAGGAGCCGGCCGAGGACGCTCCGATCACCGTGCGCAGACCTGTCCGCGTACCCGTGAAATCGCAGAGCCCGGCCGCCGACGACCCGGAGCTGGCCGCCTACAACGACTATCTGGCCTGGTTGTCCGCCCATCCCGGCGCACGTCCCGGCGACTACCCCGGTTACAAGAACGCAGCACCCAGTAAATAAGGACGTGGATCGTGCAGGGAGCCCTCACCCGTTACCGGACCATCGCCTGGATCGTTGGCGTGGTCCTCATCGTGCTCGTGCTGGTTGGCATGCCGCTCAAGTACATCGGTGACAACGACTTCGTGGTCGCCGCCGTCGGCCCGATCCACGGCTTCCTCTACATGGTCTACCTCGTGGCGACCTGGGATCTGAGCCGCCGGGCCGGCTGGCCGCTCGGCCGGATGCTGCTGGTGATGCTGGCCGGCACGATTCCGTTCTTCTCGTTCTGGGCCGAGCGGGTGGTCACTCACAAGTGGGCTCCGCAGGCTATGGACAACGCGCCCGCGATGGCGGAGAAATAGAACAGGTAACGCTTCGAGTCGGCTGAATTGCACTCCGTTATCTGGATCATTCGCATAAATGTGATGATTGCCTTAAATCACGGACGCGACTCTTGTGTTAATGCGGATCGCCGATAAGTTGATGCGGTTGGTCCGGTCCGCAGCCACGTCTCCGGTGGCACCGGCCAGCGCCGCCGAATCGCTCAGGGCGCCACGGCCACCCCAATCCCCCGGGGTTCCGCGCCGTTCTGCAGTGAGCCGGGGACCCACCGACGCAGCAATGGGGTGAATCCGCGCAAGCGGTAGGGCCTTCTTCCCGCCCGAATCCGTCAGCTAACCCGGTAGGTGGCTCAAGCGGAAGAGAGGCCATGCACCGTTGCGACACGCTCGCATGAGGCTACGCACCCTGGTGGTCGCCGGACTGGCGATCGCCATCACCGGCTCGTTCGCGCCCGCGGCACACGCGGCACCCACCTCCGGTGAACTCACCAAGAAGATCGAAAAGGCGTCGAACGACCTCGAGGACGTCGTCGAGTCGTTCAACAAGATGAAGATCAGCCTGGACAAGACCAAGGCGGACGAGAAGAAGCTCGCCGAGTCGCTCGGGCCCGCGAAGGCCGCCCTCGTGGTGGCCAGCTCGCAGATGAAGGTCATCGCGGCTTCGGCGTACAAGTCCGGCAAGGTCGGCACGATGAACGTGCTGCTCGAGGGGAACGAAGGTCTGATCGACCGGATGTCCATCCTGGAGCAGATCTCGCGCACCCAGCAACGGGACATCGACACCTTCTCGGCCACGGCGAAGGACTACGACGCCCGCCAGGCCGCGTTGAAGGTGACCCAGGACAAGCAGGCAGCTGAGGTCAAGGAGCTGTCGGCGCGCAAGAAGAAGATCGAGGGCGACCTCAAAGATCTGTATGCCATGCGCAAGACGGCATACGGCAAGGAGACCGAGACCGGGTCCAGCTACACGGGCACGGTTCCGAACATCGCCGGTTCCGCCGGCAAGGCGGTCTCCTTCGCCTACGGCGCGATCGGCCTGATGTACGAGTACGGCTCGGGCGGCCCGAACACGTACGACTGCTCGGGTCTCACCTCGGCGGCCTGGGCTGCCGCGGGCAAGTCCCTGCCACACAACGCGGCAGCGCAGTACAGCGCCACCAAGCGGGTCTCCCGGTCCGATCTCGCGGCCGGTGACCTGGTGTTCTATCGAAGTCTCGGCCACGTGGGCATCTACGTGGGCGGCGGCATGATCATCGACGCCTCGCACGCGGGTGCGCCGGTGAAGAAACGGTCGATCAACATCATGACCCCGTACGGCTACGGGCGCGTGACCTGATCGAAGGCAGCACAGCAAAAGGCCGGGGCGCTTGCCCCGGCCTTTTTGTGTCCTACGAACCAGCGGATCAGGCGGCCTGCAGGCCCTCGGCGCGGGCCAGCTCACGGAGCCGGCCGAGCGCCTGGATCTCGAGCTGGCGGATGCGCTCGCGGGAGAGCGAGAAGCGCGACGCCACCTCGGTCAGCGAGTGCTCGCGGCCGTCCTCGAGGCCGTAGCGGGCGCGCATGATGCCGGCCGAACGGTCGTCGAGGTGGTTGAGCAGGCCCTCGATGCGCTGACGCTCCAGCGCGGTCAGCACGATCTCCTCGGGCGACGGCGCGTCGCTGTCGGCGACCAGGTCACCGAGGTTGGTGTCGCCGTCGTCGCCGACCGGGGTGTCCAGGGACACGGTGTCCTGGGCCCAGCGGGTGAGCTCGGTGACGCGCTCGACCGTCACGCCCAGGGCTGCGGCGACCTGCGCCGGCTCCGGGTCGGCGCCGAGCTCGCGGACGAGCTGGCGGGTGACGTTGCGCATCCGGTTGACGTCCTCGACGAGGTGCACGGGCAGGCGCACGGTGCGCTCCTGCTGCGCGATCGCCCGGCTGATCGCCTGGCGGACCCACCACGTCGCGTACGTCGAGAATTTGTAGCCGCGCTCGTAGTCGAACTTCTCAACGGCGCGGACAAGGCCGGTGTTGCCCTCCTGGATGAGGTCGAGCATCGGCATCCCCGACCGCACGTAGCGGCGGGCGATGGAGACGACCAGTCGCAGGTTGGCCCGGATGAACAGGTCCTTCGACTTCTGGCCGTCGGCTACCAGCCGCTCGAGCTCTTCCCGGCTCACACCGCGACGGACCTCGCCGGTGTCGAGCAGGTGCTCGGCGTAGAGGCCTGCCTCGATCGCCTTGGAAAGCTCAACCTCCCTGGCGGCGTCCAGAAGCGGCGTCCGGGAGATCTCGTGCAGGTAGACTCCGACGAGGTCGCGCTCTTCGGCTACCTGGTCGGTACGCATCACGGTGTTCTTCTCCACGTTGCCCACGGTCCCCTCATTGCCTTCACTAACCCTGTTACGGGCAATACCTGCGTCCATCAGCTCTCCCCGTAACGTCCGCAGTTCGTGCATTGCGGTGCTGACACCTACACAACACGTGACACCCTGTACTGATTCCTTTTCGTGACTTGAAAGTGTCACGATTGTCTGAGTGCCACCTGAGAGCCGGTTGCGTAAATTCTGAGGAGAGAGCTCCCGGAGTCATTCGGAGCCGCACCCGGGGTTGGATGCCTCGGACACTCGCATACCCCGTGGTCCTTACATGACACCATCAGCCCCTCTTCGTCACAGCGACGGGCATCACGGCTGTCCCTGCGATGCTCGTCACTCACCAGTACGGCCAGCCGGCCGCTCGGGTTCACGTGCTGCATCGACAGGTTGCCGCCGGGCCTGAAACAAAACCCCGCGGCAAAAGCTCAAGACCCGTACCCGGCTCGGAGCCACCTGCCACGATGCGGCACATCGCGCCGCAGTTCACTAGCCCCTGCGGGTGACACCCGGACGTGGCGTCGAGCCACCTGCGGTTCTCTGACGGACCGCACAGACAGTGACGGATAACACAGCACTACCGTGGCCGTATGGCCGAGCGAAGCGTGATCGTGACGGGTGGGGCAGGCGGTCTGGGTGGTGCCGTCGTGCGGGCGCTGCGGGATTCGGGGTGGCGGGTGATCGCCCCGGTGCGGCCCGGATCGGCCGGGCGGCTCCCCGACGGCGTGATCGCGGTTGAGGCGGACCTCACAGTGAAGACGGACGTCGAGGCAGCCGTCGACACCGCCGCGGGTGAGCCCGGAGCGCCGCTGCGTGCCGTGGTCAACCTGGTCGGCGGGTTCGCGATGGGCGGCAAGGTGCACGAGACACCGGTTGAGGACTTCGAGGCGATGCTGCGGCTCAACCTGCGCCCGACCTATCTGGTGACCGCGGCCGCCCTGCCGCATCTCGTCGAGGCGGGCGGCGGGTCGATCGTCTGTGTGTCGTCGCGGGCGGCGCTCGCTCCGTTCCCGGGCGCGGCCGGCTATGTGACCGCCAAGGCCGCGGTGCTGGCGTTCGCCGACGCGGTCGCCGTCGAGTACAAGAAGCAGGGCGTGCGGGTGAACACGGTGCTGCCCAGCGTCATCGACACCCCGCTGAACCGGGACGAGCAGCCGGGCGCCGACACGTCCCGGTGGGTCACCCCGGACGAGATCGCCACGGTGATCGAGTTCCTGGCAGGGGACGCCTCAGCGCCCACGAGCGGCGCGCGGATCCCGGTCTACGGGCAGTCCTAGAAGCCGTCCGCGAGCTGGTAGGTGAGCGCGGTCGCCGCGGCTGCGAGGGTCGCTGCGGCCACGATCAAGGTGCGCGCATAGGACAACAGCGGCGCCTGCCTGCGTACCGATATCGCCGAAGGCAGGTGGGTGAGCATCGCGGCCTGGACCTGCTCCGGGGTTTCGTTCGCGTCGATCACCACGAACGCGGGGAATTCAGGGAGCGCCCGGTAGGCGGCGGTGGCGGCGCGCAGGTACGACATGTCCTCGTGGTCGTAGCCGCGGCGCTCGATCCGGTCGTAGGCGATCGCCGGGTCCACTGCCAGGAAGAACGTGACATCCGGCGCCGGGAAGATCCGGTACGCGAGGCGGGCCCAGAAGATCGACCGGCCGTGGTGCGACTCGATGCTCGCGAACTGGCACACCGCGTAGCGGTCCATCACGGCCGTCTCGCCCGTGAACCAGCGGCGCACCAGCGTGCGCAGGATCGCGAGCCAGCGCAGCACGGCCTCGACGAGGAGCATCGTCCGGCGGCCGAGCAGATCCTCCCCGTCGGCCTTGCCGAAGCGGGTGGCCAGGCGGCCGAACCAGCGGCGGCCTCCCGCATTGCGGCGGTAGACGGCCGGAAGCCCCCGATCGGCCAGCGCCTCGGCGAGCAGGTGGGCCGCGGTGGTCTTGCCGGAGCCATCGATCCCGACGAGCGCGATGGTACGAGGCCTGGTCATACCCACTTACGGTAGCGCGGGTTGTCACGTTGAGTTCCACCGTGCGGGGCGCGGCGGGCGTACAAAATGGGCATGAACGTTATGTCGATCACGGTGCGGGGTAATTGCCGGGTCGATAAACGGACCTCACAGCTAGGGAGATCACCATGCCGCACCGGGTGGACGAGGGCCTGGTAAACACGCTCAAGAGGGTCGCCGCGGTGCTCAAGCAGTCGGAGATCCCCTTCGCGCTGGGCGGCAGCTTCGCGGTGTACGCCCACGGCGGCCACTCCAGCGACCACGACGTGGACTTCGTGATCCGCGAGCAGGACAGGGGACGCGCGCTCGAAGAGCTCTCCTCGGCCGGCTTCGAGGTGGAGCAGCCGCCGGAGGACTGGCTCGTCAAGGTCTTCGACGAGGGCCGGATGGTGGACCTGATCTACCGCCCGGTCGATCTGCCGGTGACCGACGAGACGCTGCGGGACACCTCGATGCTGTCCGTCGAGGCGATCAACATGCCCGTACTGTCGGCGACCCAGCTGATGGTGCACAAGTTGCTGAGCTACAGCCAGCACCACTGCGACTTCGCCACCGGGCTCCCGGTCGCCCGCTCGCTGCGTGAGCAGATCGACTGGGACCGGGTCCGAAAGGAAACGGAGAAGTCGCCGTACGCGGAAGCGTTCCTGATCCTGCTCGACCGTCTCGACGTGGTCCCGGATCCGGAGAGCGCCCGCCTCACCGTGGGGGGATGAGATGACACCACAGCTTGACGAATACGTGGAGGCCGAGATCCAGCGGCTGCTCGCCGAGACCGGTTCGGTCGCCGAGCAGGGCATCACGATCGCTCGCCGCGAGCACCTGATCGTGCTCGGCGGGGAGGTCGAGAGCGCGCAGCGCCGCGACGAGATCTGCCGCCAGATCAACCAGCACTTCCCGGACGTGGAGATCGCCTGCGACATCGGCATCGTCCGCGCCCAGGCGCCCACCGAGGTGGAGGAGATCTCATGATCCGGATCGCCGCCGTCGGCGACGTCCATGTGGACAAGGACGTGGTGGGTCGTTACCGGCCCGCCCTGGAACAGCTGCCCGGCGTCGCCGACGCGTTGCTGATCGCCGGGGACCTCACCCGGCACGGCACCGTCGAGGAGGCCAGGTGCATGGCGCAGGAGTTCGGCGATCTGGGCGTGCCGGTCGTCGTCGTTCTCGGCAACCATGACCACCAGAGCGACCAGCAGGACGCCGTCACCGGCGTGCTGCAGGACGCCGGGCTGGTCGTGCTGGAGGGCGAGGGCACGGTCCTCGAGCTCAACGGGCACACGCTCGGGATCGCCGGCGCGAAGGGGTTCGGCGGTGGGTTCGCCGGGGCGTGCGCCAGCAAGTTCGGCGAGCGGGAGATGAAGAACTTCGTCGGCACCACCGAGGCGATCGCGGAACGGCTCGGCGCCGCGCTGCGCGGGCTGGAGTGTGACGCGCTCGTGGCACTGACGCATTACGCGCCGGTGCCGGAGACGCTGACCGGGGAGCCGTTGGAGATCTATCCGTTCCTGGGGTCGTACCTGCTCGGTCAGGCGATCGACTCCGCCCCGACGGCCCTGGCGCTGCACGGGCACGCTCATCACGGCAGTGAGCGGGGGCGTACTCCCGGTGGGGTGCCTGTGCGCAACGTGGCGCATCCGGTCATCAAGCAGGCGTACAACGTGTATCAACTGCTTTCCGACGAGGTCGATGCCGGACTTGTCAGTATTTAGTAGGTCTGGGAGACGGAGGCCCCGCTACGGCGGGGCTTCCGTCGTTCGTAGACCGAAACGTGATGGTGGGCGGTCTCATAACAGGTTTTCGATTTCGGAGGCCCGGGTATTCGTCTGAGCATGAACCTGTTGCTCTGGATCCTCGCAGTCATCCTCGTCGTCGCCGGCATCCTCGCGCTGTTCCGCCGGCAGATCCTCTGGGGCGTCGTCCTCATCATCGTGGGCCTGCTCGTCGGCCCCGGCGGCGTCAGCATCTTCAGTTAACCGCCCCTACTCCCCCCGGCAGTTTCCTGACCGGTCGTCGCAAGCCGACCGCACCGGGGCTGCCGTATGGCTACCTCTCGCAGGCAGCTATACGGTGGCCCCGGTTCTTTATGTGCCCACCCACCACTATGTAGTGACACGCACACGTCGTGCGATGTCCTAGATCGGACTCATGGCGTACTTCTCAGCGAATCGATCCCCCGACGTTCGCGAGGTACCGGCCGTGGCCGAGGTCCATCACTTCACCTATGGAGCTTTCAATCCGATCGGCGCGTACCTGGTGGCGGTCCTGGGATCCTTCCTCGGACTGCTCTGCACCGCACGCGCCCGCCAGGCCCGCACCCGCGGCAGGCGTACCCGCTGGCTGATCATCGCCGCGTTCGCCATCGGCGGGGCCGCCATCTGGCTCATGCACTTCACCGCGATGCTCGGCTTCGACGTCCCCGAGAGCCCGGTGCGCTACAGCCCGCTACTGACGATGCTCAGCCTCGCTCTCGCGGTGGTCGCCGTCGGTTTCGGACTGATCCTTGTCGGCCACGGCCCCCGCAGCCTCCCGCGCATCCTGGTGGCCGGTGTGCTCACCGGGGCCGGCATCCTCGCCATGCACTTCACCGGGATGGCCGGCGTGCACGTCTCCGGTGTCATCCACTACCAGCCGGCCCTCGTGGTCGCCGCCGCCGTCATCGCGATCACAACCGCCACCGCCGCGCTGTGGTTCACGGTCTCCGTCCGGGGTCTGCTGCCGACGCTGGGTGCCGCCGCGATCATGGCGCTCGGGGTCTGCGGCATGCACTACACCGGCATGGCCGCGACCAGCGTCGAACTGAGCCACATCGTCTCCACCGACGTGAGCGGCATCCGGCCGTTGCTGATGATCGTGCCGATCACGCTGGTCAGTGCGGGGACCATTCTCGCGGTCGCCCTGAGCGCGCTGCAGGCGATGACCGAGGAGGAATTCACCGACGGCGGGGGCATCCGGCGCCACGAGGGGCCGATCACCAACTCCTGGTCGCTCAAGCAGACTTCATTGACCGCCATGAAACGTACGCCCGGAGCCCGCCCCTCCCCCCAACCGCTCCCCCTGCGCAAGGCGGTAACCGTCCCGGCCGAGGAAGAACCGCTGCTCGACGTCCAATCCTGATCGAGCTGGTATACCGTCCTCAGATGGCGCCCAGGATGCTGCTGTCGATGCCGTTGCACGCGATCACCGAGGTCTACGGCGAGCCCGGATTGCGGGACCGGTTCGCCCTCGAGCTGCAGGAGCTGCCGCAGGCGGACCGCGAACGACTCGAGGAAGCCCTGGCGCTCGCCTCCGAGCTGCACGCCGACGACCGGCGGGTCCGCGAGCCCTACCTGAACCACCTGCTGCGGGTCGCCATCCGGATCATCCGCTACTACGGGATCCGGGACGTCGACGTGCTGACCGCGGCCCTGCTGCACGACGCGGTCGAGGACCATCCCGCCGAGCTCGCGGGGCTGCCGGCCGACCTCGGGCACACGGTGCTGACGGAGGCGGCGATCGCTGAGCTCGCCCGCCGGTTCGGCCCGAGGGCCGCCGAACTGGTCCGCTCGGTCACCAACCCCGAGTACGATCCCACCCGCGACAAGCACGAGCAGTACCGCACGCACGTCGCCGACAGCCTCGACCGGGACCCGTGGGCCCGGGTCATCAAGGTGAGTGACTTCACCGACAACGGCGTGGGCGTCATCCACACCACGTACGACAAGGCGCACAGCTCGGCGATCAAATACCGCCCGCTGGTCCCCAAGCTCAGGGAACTCATCGGCCGCCCGGACACCCCGCTCTCGATCGCCGCCAAGGATCACATTCTTGATCAACTGGACCTGGCCGAGGAGCGCTTCGCCGCCATCCTCGACGGCTAACGTGGGGGGATGTCCTCCCCTCGTGACTGGTGGCGCAGCGACGTCATCTACCAGATCTATCCGCGCTCCTTCGCCGACAACGACGGCGACGGCATGGGCGATCTGCCCGGCATCACGGCGCGGCTCACCGATCTTCGTGATCTCGGTGTGGACGCCGTCTGGTTGTCGCCCTTCTACAAGTCACCACAGCTCGACGCCGGGTACGACGTGGCGGACTACCGCTCCGTCGACCCGCGCTTCGGCGACCTCGGCGACGCCGACAAGATGCTCGCCGCGGCGAAACAGCTCGGCCTGAAGGTCATCGTCGACCTCGTGCCCAACCACACCTCCAGCGAGCACGTGTGGTTCCAGGAGGCGCTGGCCGCCGCGCCCGGCAGCCCGGAACGCGAGCGGTACATCTTCCGGGACGGCCGTGGCGAGGACGGCAGCGAGCCGCCGAACGGGTGGACCAGCGTCTTCGGCGGCCCCGCCTGGGAGCGCGTCGACGACGGCCAGTGGTACCTGCACCTGTTCGACGTCTCCCAGCCCGACCTCAACTGGGGCAACCCGGAGGTCCGCGAGGAGTTCCTGTCGATCCTGCGATTCTGGCTCGACAAGGGCGTCGACGGCTTCCGCGTGGATGTCGCGCACGGCCTGATCAAGGAGGCCACGCTCGCCGACTGGGAATATGCCGGCGAGATCCTGGGCGGGCTCACCCCGGAGGGCGCTCCGCCGCCGCCGATGTGGGACCAGGACGGCGTACACGAAATCTATCGGCAGTGGCGTGAGCTCTTGAATTCCTACGAGCCCGCGCGCATCCTCGTCGCCGAGGCGTGGGTGCAGCCGGCCGACCGGCTCGCGCGGTACGTGCGCCCCGACGAGATGCATCAGGCGTTCAACTTCGAATACCTGGTCACGCCGTGGGGTGCCGACGCGATCCGCAAGGTCGTCGACCGGACGAGCATCGCCAACGCCGCCGTCGGCGCGCCGACGACCTGGGTGCTTTCCAACCACGACGTGGTGCGGCACGCCTCCCGGCTGGGTTTCTCCGACGGCAAGGACCACCGCAACGGCATCGGGGTGGACGACCCGCAGCCGGACGCGGCGCTGGGGCTGCGCCGGGCGCGGGCCGCGTCGCTGCAGATGCTGGGGCTGCCCGGTTCCGCGTACCTCTACCAGGGTGAGGAGCTCGGGCTGCCGGAGCACACCACGCTGCCCGACGACTTCCGCGAGGACCCGACCTGGGAGCGCTCCGGGCACACCGAGCCGGGTCGCGACGGGTGCCGGGTGCCGATCCCGTGGGAGGCCGACTCGCCGTCGTTCGGGTTCGGCCCGGCCGACGCGAGCTGGCTGCCGCAGCCGGCCGCGTGGGCGGAATACGCCCTGGACCGCCAGCGTGACGTGCCGGGCTCGACGTACGAGCTCTACCGTTCGACGTTGCGGCTGCGCAAGGAGCACGACCTCGGCAACGGCACGCTGAGCTGGCTGGACACCCCGGCCGACGTGCTCGCCTTCCGCAACGGCGACATCCTGGTGCTGACCAACTTCGGTGACGCCGCCGCGGAGCTGCCGCTGGGGTCGCGGGTGCTGCTGAGCAGCGAGCCGCTCACCGAGGACGGCAAGGTTCCGCAGGACGTCACGGTGTGGGCTCGCGCATAGGTTCCGCTTTTGTGGTGTACGTGGCCAGGTGCGCATGGGTTTCCGCCATGTCCCTGGCCACGGTGCGGCTGGCCAGCCAGTACATGACGCCGGTCGGGATGAAGAAGAACTGGAAGACGGCCAGCCCGACCGCGTAGTTCAGCGGCGGCGGGAAGGCCCCGGCGAGACCCCGGAACGCCACCCCGACCAGCGCGTTGCCACCGGCCCGCCCGGCGCCGTTGAACAGGTTGCCGAGGCTGTAGACCGTGCCGCGGTGCTCGGGCGGGTTCACGTCGGCGATCATCGCGAACCAGTTGGGGGAATTCGCCGAGGTCAGCGCGAGCGCGAAGATGGCGACGGCGAGGCTGAGCCCGACCGTCGGCTCGGTCCAGACGTTGCGCAGCACGGCGCCGATGATGGTGCCCGTGCCACCGCCGTCCGGGACGTCGATGTGGAACGGGACGAAGTACAGCACCACGTAGAACGGCACGGCGGCGAGGATGCCGACCGCGGCGACCAGGGCGCGGCCCCTCGGCGTACGCCGCTGCAGCCGGTCGCCGATGAGCCCGCCGAGGATCGACAGCGCCCCGCCCAGCTGGAAGAGCGTGGCGAAGACGCTGCCCACGACGATCGCCGTCGCCGTCGAATAACCCTGGTCCTCCGCACGCGCCCGGAACAGCACGGGCAGCCACACCAGCGACCCGAAAGCCACCTGCGCCGAGAAGCCCTGCAGGATCAGCCAGACGTTGGTAC
This sequence comes from Winogradskya humida, assembly GCF_016862215.1. Classification (GTDB taxonomy): domain Bacteria; phylum Actinomycetota; class Actinomycetes; order Mycobacteriales; family Micromonosporaceae; genus Actinoplanes; species Actinoplanes humidus. The sequence goes on along the minus strand of NZ_BOMN01000118.1, from coordinate 75,413 downwards.
GCCGGGCGAGGATCTTCGGCAGGTCGCCCGAGTGGATGCGCTCGTCGTACTCCACGCCGCGCAGTTCGGGCTGGCTGTCCCCGCGCGGGACGTTGTAGGTGAACACGTAGGCGATCGCCCCGATCACCCCGGCCACCGACACCACCAGGAACGGGCGCCGCCAGTCCCCCGCGCCGAGCAGGCCGCCGACCAGCGTGCCCGCGAGCGTGCCGATGCCCTGCGACAGGCCCCAGAAGCTCATCACCAGGCCGCGGCGCCTCGGCGAGATCAGATCGCTGACCACGGCGAAGCTGACACTGGCCACGCCGCCCAGGCCGATCGCGGCGAGCACCTGCGACATCAGGAACGACGGGTAGCTGCCGGACAGCCCGGACCAGGCGGTGCCGAGGACCCAGATCGCGGTGCCGGCGATGAGAACCGGTTTGCGGTTGGTGCGATCGCCGGCGTACGCCCAGCCGATCGCCGCGACCGCGCTGATCAGGAACATGATCGTGGTGGCGAGCGCGATATGGCCCTCGCCCACCCCGAAATCGTCGCCGATGCTGCCGTACAGGGGTGGGACGAGGCCGATCGCCACATTGTCGAGCGAGGCGAGCACCACGAACACCACCACGCTGTACGCGCGATGCGCCGAACCGCCTGTACCCGTGGTCACGCCGCCAGGTTAGCGGTCAACCCTGTCGACGACCTTGTCGCGGGCGGCGGCGTACTGCTCGCGGATGAGGGGGACGCTCGTGTCCTCGTACACCTCGGGGGTTTCGGCGGACCACTGCGGCGGGAGATCGCCACCCACCGTGACCCACGCGGCCTGCCGTGCCGCACCGTCCGCGACATACTCGCCGGGCGGCGGGACAAGGACCGGAAGACCGAAGAGCGCAGGAGCGATTTTGCGTACGGCCAGACTGCGCGCACCGCCACCCACCAGCACGACGCGGTTGGCGGCCGCACCCTGCGCGACCAGCGCGTCCAGCCCGTCCGCGAGCGCGCAGAGCATGCCCTCGACGGCCGCCCGGGCCAGATGCGCCGGATCGGAGGTCTTCAGCGTCAGGCCGTGGATGGCCCCGGTCGCGTCGGGCCGGTTCGGGGTGCGCTCCCCCTCCAGGTACGGCACGAGCACCAGCCCATCGGCGCCCGCCGGCGCCGACAGCGCAAGCCGTGACAGCTCCTCATGGTCGACGCCGAGCAGCTTGCCCGCCGCATCGAGCACCCGGGCCGCATTGAGCGTCACCACGATCGGCAGGAACCGCCCGGTGACATCAGCAAACCCGGAAACAGCCCCACTCGGATCATCCGGCGCCACATCCGAGGAAACGAACACCGTCCCGGACGTCCCGATCGAGATCACCACATCCCCGGGAAGCGCCCCGGCACCAAGCCCCGCGGCCGCGTTGTCACCGGCGCCCGGGCCAAGCGGCGCACCGTTGGGCAGGTGCCCTGCGATGCCGACCGGCCCGAGCACCTCCGGCGTCAGAATCCGCCGGCCGAAGCCCAGCTCGAGCAGGTCATGCCGGTATTCATTGGTCTTGGCCGACCAGTAGAGCGTGCCGCTGGCGTCACTGCGGTCGGTGCGCAGCGTGCCAAGCCCCTTCGCCCCGGACAACTTCCAGGTCAGCCAGTCATGCGGCAAACAAACCGCCGCCACCCGGGCCGCGTTCTCCGGCTCATGACGAGCCAGCCACCGCAGCTTGGTGAGCGTAAAACTGGCCACCGGCACAATCCCGACCGCGTCCGCCCAAGCCCGGCGACCCTTGTCCCCGCCGCCAAGCTCCTCGATCAGGTCGGCGGCCGCCCCGGCGCTGCGCGTGTCGTTCCACAGCAGCGCCGGGCGGACCACTTCGCCGTCCTCGTCCAGCACGACCATGCCGTGCTGCTGACCGGCCACCGAGACAGCGGCGACGTCATCGAGCCCGCCCGCTTCCTCAATCGCCCGCTGCAGCGCGTCCCACCAGGCGTGCGGATGCACCTCCGTGCCGTCGGGATGACCCGCCCGCCCCTGCCGGACCAGTTTCCCGGTCCCGGCATCACGGATGACCACCTTGCAGGACTGCGTAGAACTGTCGATCCCGGCGACAAGAGTCATGCTCTTCATTCTTCCTTGGAGATCAGCGCGCGCGCAGCACGTGGTCGATGGCGAGCTGGTGCAGCTTGACGAAGTGATACCCCTGCTCGCCGGCGGCGTCGACGTCGTACTCCTCGAACGCGCTCTTGTCGTTGAGCAGGTCCTGGTAGCTCTCACCCTCGTTGAGGGTCGGCTTGGCGAGCTCGAGCACCTTCGACGCCTCCAGCGCGGCCTGCACCTCAGGATCGGCGCGGAAGGCAGCAGCCCGCTCCTTGAGCAGCAAATACATCCGCATGTTGGCCTTGGCGGACTCCCAGACACCCTCGTAGTTCTCGGTGCGGGAGGGCTTGTAGTCGAAGTGCCGGGGGCCGTCGTAGCCGGGGCCGCCGCCGGGTGCGCCGTGCTCGAGCAGGTCGACCAGGGAGAACGCGTTGAGCAGGTCGGCGTGGCCGAAGACGAGGTCCTGGTCGAACTTGGGGCCGTGCTGGCCGTTGAGGTCGATGTGGAACAGCTTCTTGTGCCACAGCGCCTGGGCGATGCCCTGGGTGAAGTTGAGGTTCGACATCTGCTCGTGGCCGACCTCGGGGTTGATCCCGAACAGCTCGGAGCGCTCGAGCTCCTGGACGAACGCGATGGCGTGGCCGGCCGTCGGGAGCAGGATGTCGCCGCGGGGCTCGTTGGGCTTGGGCTCGATCGCGAAGCGCAGGCCGTAGCCCTTGTCCTCGGAGTACTGGGCGAGCAGGTTGAGGCCCTCGGCGTACCGGTCGAGTGCGGCCTGAACGTCCTTGGCCTCGTCGTACTCCGCGCCTTCGCGGCCACCCCAGAGGACGAGTGTCTGCGCGCCGAGCTCCGCGGCGAGGTCCATGTTGCGGAGGACCTTGCGCAGCGCATAGCGGCGTACGCCACGGTCGTTGCTGGTGAAGCCGCCGTCCTTGAACACCGGGTGGGTGAACAGGTTGGTGGTCACCATCGGGACGACCATGCCGGTCTCGTCGAGGGCCTTCTTGAAGCCGGCGATGATGCCGTCGCGGGTCTGCGCATCGGAGCCGAACGGCACGAGGTCGTCGTCGTGGAAGGTGATGCCGTACGCGCCGAACTCGTTGAGCTTGTGCACCGCCTCGATCGGGTCGAGCGCCGCGCGGGTGGCGTCACCGAACGGGTCGCGGGCGGTCCAGCCCACGGTCCAGAGACCGAAGCTGAACTTGTCTGCCTTGGTGGGCTGGACCATCTCAGTTACCTCCACGTAACAGGACCGATTTGTTTATTGGTTGAATTATTTGAGTGCCGTATGGCATTGTCAAGGGGTGCCGGGCCGGATGATGACTGCTTCCAACGCCCCCGTCCGGCAGAGCAGCGTGCGGGCCCATAATCTCGCGCTTGTGCTGCAAACCGTGGCGAACAGCGCAGATCCGATAAGTCGGGCTTCGGTGGCGGGCGCGACGGGCCTCACCCGGGCCACCGTTTCCGCGCTCGTCGACGACCTGATCGCCGGCGCCCTGCTCGGCGAGGTCGACCCCGCTCCCCGCAGCGGCGCCGGACGCCCCGCGGCCGGGCTGCGACCCTCGGCGGACGGGCCGGCCGGGCTCGGCCTGGAGATCAACGTCGACTACCGCGCGGCCTGCGTCGTCGACCTCACCGGCACCGTCCGGCACCACCTCGTCGAGGCAGGCGACCAGCGCGCCCCCGGCTCCCTCGACGGCCTCACCCGGCTGGCCGCGCGGGCGCTACGCCTGGCCGGGGCCGAGGGGCTGACCGTTGCGGGGGCCGCGCTCGCCGTGCCCGGCCTCGTGTCCGCCGGTGGCGTGGTCCGGGTCGCCCCCAACCTCGGCTGGCAGGACGTCACCGTCGGGTCGCAGCTGCACGGCCTGCCGCTGATCGTCGACAACGAGGCCAACCTGGCCGCGCTGAGCGAGCTGGGCACGGGTGACCTGCCACCCAGCTTCGTCTACATCTCCGGCGAGATCGGCATCGGCGCCGGCATCGTGCTGAACGGCGCGCTCTACCGGGGCGTGCGGGGCTGGAGCGGCGAGATCGGGCACATCCCGATCGACTCCTCAGGCCCGCTGTGCCGGTGCGGCGCCCGCGGCTGTCTCGAGCAGTACGCAGGCCAGGAAGCGATGCTGGGCGCCGCCGGCGTCACCTCGGTCGAGTCCCTGGCAGGGGCCGACCTGACCGTCGCCGGGACCGCGCTCGGCACCGCGATAGCCACCGTGGTCAACCTGCTGGACGTGGACACGGTCGTGCTCGGGGGCATCTACGCGCCGCTGCTGCCCGGGCTGCACGACGCCATCGGCGCGGAGATCGCGCGGCGGGTGCTGACCGCCGGCTGGTCCCCGGTGCGGTTGCGGGCCGCGACCCTCGGCCCCGACGCCGCCGTCCGAGGTGCGGCCGGAGCCGTGCTGCGTGGTGTGCTGGATGACCCCGCCGCCTATCTGGCGCGTTGATCAGGCCGTGCGGGCGTCGGAGCGGGACTCCTCCGAGACCGCCGCGCTGAACTCCGCGAGCCCCCGCACCAGCGCCGCACGGCCGGCGGGGCTCATCCGGCCCAGCACCTCGGCCAGGATCTCCCGGCGCGTGTTGCGCAGGTTGGCCAGCAGGGCGTGCGATGAGGGCGTGAGGTACAACGCGATCTCCCGGCGATCGACCCGGCCCGGCACCCGCTCGACCATGCCGGAGGCGACAAGGCGGTCACAGAGCCGGCTCGCGGAGGAGAGAATCATCCTCAGCTCCCCGGCGAGACCTCGCAGGTTGATGCCCTCCTCGCGCTCGACGACGAGGAGCGCGTTGAGTTGCGGGCCGGAGAGGCGGGGCGTGGCCTGCTCCCGGGCAGCGTCCCAAACGGCCAGCAACGTACCCGCGGCGTCGTCGACTGCCGCGGCGTGCTGTGGCCCATCCGGCCCATGGTGTTCGCCCATGGTGCAGCAGAGACTACCCGGAGAGGCGACGGTGTCGAGGGGGTGCAAACCGTGTCCGAGCGAGTGACAGCGGTCCGGCGGGCGCTGGCCGAGGCGCCGGCGAGGCTGGTGGTGGAGTGCCTGGCGGACGTGCTGGCCAAGGAATACGCGATCACCGGCGCCGATCTGCTGCTGGTCGACTACCGCCTGTCAGCGCTGCTCCCGCTGCTCGGCGGCCCGGCGGTGACCCACCCCGGCGATCCGGCGTGGCGGGCGTTCGACCACCAGAACGAGGTGGTCGCGGGGCACGTCGGGTATCTGCCCGTGACCGTGCGGGGAGAACGCCTCGGTGTTCTGCGGATCTCACCCTTCCCGGAGGCTGGCACCGAGCCCTCCCCGGAAGCCGGCACCGAGCCCTTTCCGGAGGCCGGCATCGAGCGCGCCGAGCTCCTGGAGATCGGCACGCTGCTCGCGCACGAGTTGCAGGCTGCCGGCGCCGGCACCGACCGCTACACCGTCGCGGCCCGCTCCCAGCGGCTCACGCTCGCTGCCGAGCTGCAGTGGGAGTTGCTGCCCGGGCGTTCCCGGGTGGGTCCGGGCTTCAGCCTGGCGGGCCAGCTCGAGCCGGCGTACGCCGTCCGCGGCGACAGCTTCGACTGGGCCGAACAAAAGGACCGGGTCTTCGTCACCGTGCTCAACGGCATGGGCGACGGCATGACGGCGTCCCTGCTGACCTCCCTGGCCACCCAGGCCCTGCGCAACGCCCGCCGTGCCGGTCTCCCGCTGGCCGACCAGGCGAGCCTCGCCGACCAGGCCCTCTTCGCCCAGCACCGCGGTAACTCGCACGTGGCCGCCCTGATGCTGGAACTGGACGTGACCACCGGCGAGGTCCTCGCGATCGATGCCGGTTCGCCCCGGCTCCTGGTGCTGCGCGACGGCGAGGTCCACGACCAGGAGCTGGACGCCGAGTTCCCGTTCGGCATGTTCGAGACCAGCGACTATTCGACGCAGAGCTTCCGGATGCAGCCCGGTGACCGGCTGTTCATCGTCAGCGACGGCGTCTTCGCGGCTCCGGGGGCGGCCGGTCAGTACGGCGAGGCGGCACTGCGCCGCTTCATCCGCCGGACCGGCCCGCTTGCCCCGCTCCAGGCTGTTCGCTCCCTGCTGGGCGATCTCCGCGCGTTCGTGAGCTCGGACCTGGAGGACGACGCCGTGGCCGTCTGCCTCGACTGGAACCCCTCTTCGGCGTGATCAGCGCGCGGCGCCGGAGCGGGAGGCGCCTAGCGCGCGGCGCCGGAGCGGGAGGCGATGGCTTCGAGGAAGATGTCGGAGATCTTCGCGGGGTCCTCGGCGATGAAGACGCCGCCGGAGCTGGTCGCGTTGGTGATGGTCTCCAGCTCGTTGGCGTCGACCTCGTTGCCGATACCGATGATCACCATGCGGACCGGGCGCTTCGCGTCGTTGGCCTTCTTCAGCTCGGTGACGAGGGTGGGGAGCTTGATGCCGTCGTCGTTGCTGTTCTTGCCGTCGGTGAAGAGGATGACGGAGTTGACCCGGCCGGGCTGCCAGTCCTCCTGGACCTTCTTGTACGCGGCCAGCGCCGTGTCGTAGAGGCCGGTCGCGCCGCCCGCCTTCGGGGTGATCTGCGAGATGGAGGCTTCCAGCTCGGAGCGCGCCGAGGTCAGCGGGCTGATCGGCACGATCTCCTTGTAGGGCAGCTTGCCGTTCATCTCGGTGGAGAAGATCCAGGTGCCGACGGCCCATTCGTTGTCGAAGAGCTTGAGGCCCTGGGTCGCCGCCGTCCGGGTCACCGCCGCGCGGCTCTGGTTGTCGGCGGTCGGGACCTTGTCGGCCATCGAGCCCGACACGTCGAAGACCGCGAGGACCCGGCCGGGCTGCGTGATGGCAGCCCAGCTGCCCAGGACCTGGTTGATCGAGCCGGCGTCGAGACCCGCGGCGGCCGCACCCTCGGTGCCGGTGGTGGCGGCGGGGGCCGCGCTGGCCTTGGGCCCGCCGGTCGGGTTGGCGAAACCGGAGCCCGCCACGCCGTCGGGGCCGCGCAGGCCGACCCGGGCAAGCTCGTCGCGGAAGGCCGGCTGCTCCATCGCCTGGCGCAGACCGGTCGCCGCCGCGGACTTGTTCAGGTCGATGCCGACCTCGGGCATGACGGCGTAGGGGTAGTCAAGGGCCGGCGGCTTCGGGTCGAGATAGAGCGCGGCGAGCGGGACGACCGGCTTGTCGGCGTTGTAGCTGATGACGTCTTCCTCGGAGAGCGGCGCCGCGCTGATCGCGGTGGTCAGGTCTGCCGCGTCCTCCGAGCGGGGGAACTTCTCCAGGAGATCCTCGCGCAGCGAGGAGCTGCCCAGGGCGAGCGAGCGCAGCGCGCCGACCTGCTGAGCCTTCGCCTGCGCGCTGGTGCCGGCCGCGCCGCCCAGCGCGAGCAGGCCCGCGAGACCGGCGGCGTCCCGGTTGGGGTCCACGATGCCGGTCCGTAGCGAGTTTCCGGTGGTCATCTGCTTGACCAGGTCGGCCCAGCCGAGCTTGCGGTCGGGCCAGCCGATCTTCTCGGCGACCGGCTGCGGCATCGCGATCACGACCGGGCTCTGCGCGAGCGACTTGCCATCGGTCGGCTGGAAGCCGGAGGCCTCCGAGCGCAGGCGCAGCAGCCAGGTGGTCGAGTCGGGGATCCAGACGTCGGGCACCGTGCCGTCCTTGCTCACCGCACCCAGGCCCGACAGCGTCACCCGGTGCTTGAGCGCGATGGTGGACGCCATTGAGGCCGGGCTGACGCCAGTCACATTGACGTTGACGCACGTCCCATTGACCTCGGCACCGGCGTCACTCCACCGCTTGGCGGCCTGCTGAACAGCGGGGACAATTTCGGACGCCGCGGCCACGTTGAGGGCGATTCCGCCGGAACAGCCCTTGTCAGCGAGCTGCTGATAACCGAACCAGGACCCCGCGAGAACGACAACGATCGCCATCGCTGATGCGACGACGCCCGCTCCCTTGAGACTGAAGTTTCTGCGATGGCGGCCTGACACGCGCTCCATACTGCGCATCCCGAGACGCGAATGCCATATACGTTCGGACGAAAGTTACTCGTATTGGCATTATCGTATACTTAATTCACTGAGAGTAGTTATCCCATTCCGATGGGTGTGCGGTACTGCAAGATGCAGGTAGGACTGCCCTGGTGGACGGGGTCACCCTGAATCGCCGGGATGCCCGAATCGGGGTCGATCCGGAAGACAGTGACGGTGTGCGACCGCTCATTGGCTACATAGAGGTGATCGCCGAGCAGCGCGATGTGCCGGGGCCACTCGCCGCCCGTCGCCACTTCCGCGATCAGCCGATCGCCGTCGAAGACCGAAATGGTGTCCGGCCCACGATTGGCGACATATACGAAACGGCCGTCCCGGCCCGTGGTGAGCTCTGACGGCTGATTCGGCTTCACCGCGCTGGTGACCTCGACGACGGCCTGGACGAACGCCCCCGACGGCCCCGGCCGGAACCGGCTCAGATCCCCGGAAAGCTCCCCGACCAGCAGAATGTCACCGCCCGGGACGCGCAGCAGGTGCCGCGGACCGGTGCCGGGCTCGGCGACGATCGCGGGGCCGACCAGGGTCAGCCGCCCGGAAACCGCGTCGAGACGGGTGTGCCAGACCCGGTCCGAGCCGAGGTCGCACACTAGGACGTCCGGGCCGTTCGGATCGGGATTGACCATGTGCGCGTGCGGGCCCTCCTGGCGGTCCGCGACCGGGCCGGACCCCCGCAGGTCGAGCAGATCGGAACGCTCCCCCGGCACCCCGTCCGCGTCCAGTGGGAAGACAGCCACATCACCGCTGGTGTAGTTGGCGACGAGCAGGTGCGAGGCGTCCGAGGAGACCGCGAGGTGGCAGGGCTCCTTACCACCGGTCTGGCGTACGGCGAGCAGGGTCAGCGTCGCGTCAGGCTCCACGGCGAACGCGCTGACCGCACCTTCGGTGAGCTCGTTGACGGCGTACACGACCGGCAGGGTGGGGTGCTGGCCCACAAAAGAGGGAGCAGGCGTACGCGCGGCAACCCCCGCCGGCGTCAGCGCACCGGTCACCCGGTCGCGCCGCAGCAACGCGATGCCCTCGCCCTCGCCGCCGCGCTCATCGGTGTAACACCCGAGATAGACGAAGTCCTCGTTTGTAGCCATACCCCGATCCCACCACACGACAGCGGCGACCGCGCGGACCCCCGTCAGACCCGCGCGACCGCCGATGAGGTGGAACCAGGATCAGGAGTTCAGCAACTCGTACGCCGCGGCGGTCGCCTTCTGCTGCTCCCCCGCGGCGGGCTCGGCGGGAGACTTGGCGGTGCCGTACTTGTCGTAGACCACCTCGTACGTCTCCGCCTTGATCTTGCCGGCGGCCGGGACCTTGATGACCGCCTTGGCGAACCGGCCCTTGTCGTCCAGCTCGGCCTCGAACGGCACAGCGTTCGCCTTCGCGCCCAGCGCGTCGAGGGTCTTCTGGTCCACGAGGTCAGCCTCACCCTGCTTCGTGAGATCGGTGGTGCCCGCGAACTTCCCGGCACCGGTCTCGTGCACCTCGACGATCGCGTCCAGGATCGGCGTCAAAGCGCCCGGATCGGTCTCGTCGTCATACGTCAACGGCCCGTCGGCGTCCTTGATCTTCGCCGGGTCGACGAGCATCCACTTCTTCGGCAACTTCGGCAGCCCGGTGAGCCCCTCCGTACCCGTGAATCCGATCTTGATCCAGGACTTCTCCCCCACGACCAGGAACTTCATCGTCATGGTGAAACCCAGATCCGGGTCCGTGTTGCTGAACCCCAGCTGGTAGCTCTTCTTCGAGGCGTCGAGCACACCGTCCATCGGCTGCTCGCCACCCTTCATCGCGAAGTGGAACGGCCCGGCGCCCGAATCCGGCAGCGAGTCGACGAGCTTCTCCTTCGGCGTCGGCACCACCGCCTCCGCGACCTCGTCCTTGGCCGCCTGCACAGCACCGCAGCCGCCGGTGGCGAGAATGCCGAGGGCGACCACGGCGCCCACTCCCACACGTACGTTCATCAGTCTTGTCTCCGAATGCGATGGGGGTCCCGGCGCTGCACACCACCGGGGTCGATACACCGAAGACTGGCGGACAGTGCTGCCGTCGCGCTGCCGCTATGCTGCTGCCGGCTGCCGCTTCGCTGCCGTTTCACGTTTCCGCAGGTAAATGGGGGTGCGCTATGTCTGACTCAGACTTGCGCTTCGAGCTTCTGGGTGAGGTACGCGCACTGCGCGCACAAACGCCCCTCGAACTCGGCCCCGCAAAACAACGCGCGGTGCTCGCCATCCTCCTGCTGAACGCGGGCCGCCCGGTCCCCGTCACCCAGATCGTCGACGCGGTGTGGGGCGAGGATCCGCCGGAGAACGGCGCCAACGTCGTACAGAAATATGTCGCCGGGCTGCGACGCCTCCTCGACCCGGATCGCCCACCGCGTACCCCCGGAGAATTGCTCCCTCTGACGAGCGCGGGTTATGCGCTGCAGATCTCCCCCGACGACCTGGATTCGGTCCGGTTCGAGGCGGGCATGGCGCAGGCGTCGGTCCAGCGCAAGAGCGGGCATTTCCCGGAAGCGGCGGCGACGCTGCGCACCGCGCTGGAGCTCTGGAAAGGCGAAGCGCTCGCCGGCCTGAGCGGAGCCGTTTTCGAGTCCGCCCGCACCCGCCTCACCGAGGCAAAAGCAACAGCCTGGGAGAAATGGTCGGAAATTGAGCTCGCGCGGGGAAACCACACCGGCGTGATGCCCGATCTCGTACGCCTGGTCGAGCAGTTCCCACTCCGCGAGGGCCTGCGGTCAAGCCTGATGATCGCCCTGCACCAGGGCGGACGGCAGGCGGAAGCGCTGGCCGCCTTCCGCGAGGCCCGCGAATACTTCCTCGACGAGTTCGGCGTCGAACCCGGCGACAAACTCCAGGAGACCCACCGCCGGATCCTGCGCGGCGAACACTTCTACTCCGAAGCCGTCGACCCGTGGTCCGACGGGAGCGAGCATCCCGGCCAGTATTCGCCACCGGCCGGATTCGCCCCGCCGCCCTCCGGGCCCGCTTCCGGCTCTCCTTACAACCAGCCTTCCGGGCCGCCGTACAACCCCTCGGCCTTTTACCCGCCGCCCTATGTGCCGCCGGACCCGCCCACATTGCCCGGCTGGACGCAGACACCGCCGCTACCTCTGCGGATACACCGAGGCTTTCCCGTTGTCGAAGTCATCATCGCGTCTGTGCTGCCGATCCTGCTCCTCTCGGCAGGCAGCTGGATCTACTTCCTGTACGCCGGCTTCTATCGCCGCGACCGGCGCCAGTTCGTGGTCTCAGCGACCTATCTGGTGCTGTTCGTCGCCGCCTGCATCGTGATGAGCCTGGACCCGAGCCCCATCGAAGCGGACTACACGACCAACACCGAAAACGTCGCCATCAGCATGTTCCTGCTCATCGCGGTCGTCGCCGCGATCCACGGCGGCGTGCTCGCCTCCCACCCGGGCGACAGCCCCAAAGCCCGCGCGCTGCGCCACCAGGCTCGCACCTTCGCGGCCTACAACCCGGCACAGGCACTGCAGATCGCGGTCGGGCGTCCCGACCTCGCCCGCAGGTACGACGACGGCGGCCTGGTCGACCTCAACCACGCCCCGGCTCACACCCTGACCGCCGTGCCCGGCCTGACAACCGTCCTGGCCGAGCGCATCGTCACAGCTCGCGCCGAACGGCCGTACCTGCAGCCCGAAGAACTTGTCCTGCGTGGCGTGCTGACAACCCGCCGACTGAACCGGGCCTCTTCCTGGCTGGTCTGCATCGCGGCGACCGCACCTGCACCAGCCACGCCGTCCTGGGGCCACGCGTACTGATCTTCTACGTCCGTGACTCGATATTGTCCCCTCGGCAGCCCGCACAAGCCGTCAAGATCGTCCGCCGCCAGTCAGTCTTCCTCTGGCACGAAGACGGGGGACTCATCCGGAAAGTCGGGTGTGAACGCCTCCACCCTCAGGCTGCCAGGCAACACCCCGACCGGGAAGCCGGCCAAACCGAACTCGTGCTCGGGAAGCTCGTCGGAGTCGCGAGGTCCGGTAACCACAGTCGTCCAGTCGTTCGGGTTCTTTCCCACCGGGGCAGCCCAGTAGATCAGGTCACCATTCTCAGTGGTGGCCACCTGCATCAAATCGTCGACTTTGCCGGGGTCCTAGGCCGCACCAACGGCAGGGCCGGCGCAATCGCGCCGACCATCCTTCTACCCTGCTGGTCAGAGATAACGCCGGTCGTGCTTCCAGGTCGGAATTCCCTGATCGTTCAATTCTCCGAGCAGCCACCGGGCGCCAAGTTGTTGCTTCAGCTTGAGTTCATTCTCAGAAATGAGAAGCACCTGATAGAAGTGGACGTGCGAAGAATCCGGGAGCACGAACGGATCGAATAACTCCTCGATCTGCGGAGCGATCAAGAAAGTATTGACAGGAGCGCCACTCCAGAGTGGATCGCCCAAGGTGACCGTATCGCCGACCGAAACGGCCGCCCCGGTCAGTGGGTAGCTACCGAGCAAGGATAGCGCGGAGGCTATGTCGTCGAACTCCGGACTGAATCCCACATAGAACTCCACCCGGCGGCCAGGAGACTGAACCGACTCCAAAGCGCTGGCACCGTTGGTGGCGTACATGGTGACGTCTTCGCCGGTGGCCTCTTCATCCCACTTACCGACCTCCATGGGGTGACCGAGCACATCGAATCGGGCCTTGCGCTTCGGTCGCCCCCATTTTGATTCGTAGAAATCGCTTATCAGGTCACGAGTAATCATGGTCTGGGCCCTCCCCCAAACGGCCACCACTGTCCGGCCGGCCAAGCAGGCGGCCAGAATTCTCCCGGGCCAGGCCCCAACACCTTACCTCCCTTACCCCCGCCCCCGTTGCATGGCTGGCAGGCTCCAGCCAGGTTACCGCGCTGGTTGATATCGGCCGAACGGGTTTCCTTATCGCCTTCCCAGCCACCGCTCTGGTGATATTCACGGACCGAGTAGACGTGATCGGCCTGTGAGCTCACCGAGTTCCCGCAGTAGACGCAAATAGGGTCGCTGGCCAACGTGTCTTGTCGATTTGCATTCGTCATGTTCGTGAACTGGGTTCGCCGGTTGTATTTCGGCGCCGGGCCCTCGGCGGGATCCGACCACGCTGTCCGGCGCCCGTTCGCCTCTACCGGCCCGATGGGCGCGCAGTGGTCGAAGACCGGCCCGTTGTTGTGGACCAGTACCGGCACCGCGCCGGCGAGTACGTAGTAGGTGTGGATGTCGTTGACCGTGAGGTCGTCCATCCACTTCAGGCCGGTCCAGAGTTTGACCGAGGCGACCTGCTGGCTGCGCTCACCATCCGCACTACGGAGGCGTTCGCCCGGCTTCAGGTCCTTGGCCTCCACCCACTGCTGGCGGTCCGCACTCCAGAACGGGTGATTGGCCGTGGTGTCCAGGACGGTGGTTGTGCCGGTCTTGGTATTCGAAACGGTGACCTTGGCCAGGTCGGTGTCCAGATGATGGTGCAGGACACCGACCTTCTTGCCCTCCGTGTCCCCGGACTCCGGGTCAGTCGAGCGGACCTCGTCACCGAGTGAGACGTCACCGATCTGTTTCACGGTGCCGTCGGCCATGAAGATCCGCCCAGCGCTGCTGATACGCGGCTGCCAGATCGAGGGCAGGCACCTCGAACGGGTCGGTGAGGGTGGTGACCACCACGATGAGTTCACCGTCGGGGTTGCGGTCCGGGACGGTGTACTCGACCACCCGCACGAGCCGGGCGAGATCAGCGGGGATGTCGTGGCCGGCGCGGGCCTGCTCAACGAGGCGGGTCTGGCGTTGCGCGGACAGGCCAGGTTTGAAGATCAGCGCTTGGTAAGAGCCGTCGGCCAGCCAGCGGACGTTGCCCAGAGAGACGCTCGCCCCGACCCGCCAGGCCAGATCGGCGCCGGTGGCCGCGAAGGCGTTGAACAGCTCGAAGGAGAACAGACCCGCGTCAGCGAGCACGAGCATGCCCGCTTCGACCCGGCGCTCAGGTCCTTGACCAGAGTGCGTTCCCCGGTCCGGCACGAGCCCAGGACCGCGGCGACGATCGCGTGGCTGCCGCACTCAGCGAGGGCTGCGACGTGCAGTTTCGGATACGCCGACGCTTCGGCCCGGACCCGAGGCGATCGAAACGCTCCACGTTGGCTTCTGCGTCGGCGACGTCGAAGCTGGTCGCGTCGATCGCCATCAGCCGGCGCCGGGCCAGCCAGGCACCCTTGGTGCCCGGACCGGACAGGAGCACACACGCGCGGTCGAACAGTTCGGCGACGGGCTGCGGGCCGAGCCGCTGACGGGCCTGGGTGATCGCGGATGCGGTCGGGACCTGCCAGCCATCATCCCAGGACCCGAGTTTGCGCAGGTTACCGACGAGCCGGCGCATCACCTCGTCATATGACTCGGCAGCGAACAGGCCCATCGCGATGACGTAGCGGATCATCACGTGTGCGGGCAGGCGCCGTGACCGTTTCTCCCGCCGGTCCGTTTGGTTCAGGACCTCCTCGATCAGGTCCCGACTGAACCGGGCCGACACCACCCCGAGCCCAATGTGATCAGTCAACCGGCCCTGCGGCCGCGATTCCACTACAGACGACGTCACGGTCGGTCACAGTACTGACCTATCACCACCCCGTCAGCTCACCACGCTGACCAGCATCGATGCCTTAACTTGACGGCATTGCGTCATGAGTGTCCCATACACCGCCGTCCTGCCAGTATCCGAGCACACCGTGTTGTTCGTGTCCGCGTTGCTGCACGCCGAACGCCGACGCCTCGGGACCGGGGCGGGAACCCGTAAACTGGGCTGTTATCGACAAGCGGTCCTGGTGCTGCGCTGGTTACTCGACGGCACCCGGATCACGCAGTTGGCCGCGGACAACGCGGTGAGTCGCTCGACCGGGTACGCGTATCTGCACGAGGGCCTGCGAGTGATCGCCGCCCAGGCTCCCGGGCTGGACTCGGCACTGCTCGCGGCGAAGATCGCCGGCTACGCGTACGTCAATATCGATGGCACGCTGATCGAGACCGACCGGTGCCGCACCCCGGGACCGACGCCCGGGGTGGATCTGTGGTGGTCGGGAAAACACGACAATCATGGTGGGAACGTGCAGGTCATCACCGCCCCGGACGGCTGGCCGCTCTGGACTTTACCCGTGCGCCCGGGCCGCGAACACGACACCACCGCCCTGCGCCACCACAGCATCCTGCCGGCGCTGACCACCTGGACCGGCGACGGTCTGCGCGTGCCCGGTGACCTGGGCTACGAAGTTGAACCGATTACGATCACCGTCGCGTTCAAGATACCGAAGAACCGGTCCTGCACCGCGGTGCAGCAACAGTGCAACCGGGCCCACAACGCCGTACGCGCTATCGGCGAACGCGGGAACTCCCTGCTCAAGACCACCTTCAAAGCGCTACGCAACACCAGCCTCAGCCTCTGGAGTATCGGCCGGATCACTACAGCAGCCCTGGTCATCCTGCACATCGAGCACGGCCGGACTACCTGAGAAAATTCGTCACCAAACGTCAGACGGCTGTTACTCGGAAAGCCTCATTCAGCAAGGTCCCGCTCACGAAGCCATTGCAAATCAGCCAACTGCTTTTCGAAATTTTTCGAACCCTGCGCAGCAACGGCAATCATAGTATCGAATGGAGTTAGATCAAAATCTCTGAAATACGCCTTCGCGAGACCCGGAGCATCCGGCATAGACAGGACTGCATCCCTGTTCTCGCGACGTATGAGGAAATGCCTGCCGACATCCCTACGAATCAATTCCCCTGGGACCGCACGGATAGTGGCGTCTGCGAATGTAGCGTCACTGATATCCAGCGCCCAGTCGACATCCCGATAAAATTCTAGAAGCGCTTGAGAAAAAGCCTCAAACATTTCGGAGGGAAGAGATCTGGCCGGGCCACCGAGAATAAGCTGGCCAATTCTCCCACGCAGCGTCACATTCCTGAAAACACACCCAGAGATCGAACTCCTGGAAAACTTCGCTCTGTCGATAATGACATTATCGAGTTTAACTCCCGCCATAACACACGCACTGAAAGAACAATTGCGAAGCATGGAATTCCGCACTACGAGCCCAAACGCGGGGTCGTCATGCTGAGCTAGAGTGCAACTGGTGAACTTGACGTCTCTCAAATCAAGTTCACTGAAGATTCGCCCACTGCCATATTGGCGAAGACGCTCGAATGACAATTTCTCTAAGCTATTCACCCTCGGCCAACTTTCCCAAAAATTTTGGCTATATCAGCTCCGGCCAGCGTGGGATAAGTCAATAGCTGGTCGTTGTGTTTATAGTAGTCACGGCCCATATGTTCGGAAATCGATGTCCTACTTGCACCCGTCACATCAATATTATGACTGCCGCCGATCACGAAGTCTGGTTCTGCCCGACCGGGTAGGGATGCACCGACGTGGACAATGTTGCCATCCGCGACGACCTTGGGGTCTGCTGCCACAGCCTTCTCCAAAGCCGTACCCGCCCACATCCGCTGAACGAAGAACGGCACATCGGTACGGCCAACCTGGTTCGGACCCAGGTTATCCCGGATGGAATCGTGGTCTCCGCGCGCCCTTCCTACGGCAGCCTTCAAAGTGTCGTAGCTCTGCTTGCCAGCGCCATCCAGGCTGTCACGGGACCCAACCGGAGGTTTACAGGGCTCACCACTATTGTTGTGTACGAGTACCGGCGTGTTGCCGGCGAGTACGTAGTAGGTGTGGATGTCGTTGACGGTGAGGTCGTCCATCCACTTCAGGCCGTTCCAGAGCTTGACCGACGCGACCCGCTGGCTACTCTCACCATCCGCACTACGGAGGCGTTCGCCCGGCTTCAGGTCTTTGGCCTCCACCCACGCCTGGCGGTCCTCACTCCAGAACGGATGATTCGCCGTGGTGTCCAGGACCGCTCTCTTACCGGTCTTGGTATCCGAGACGGTGACCTTGGCCAGGTCGGTGTCCAGGTGATGGTGCAGGACACTGACCTTCTTACCCTCCGTGTCCCCGGACTCAGGATCGGTGGACAAGACCTCGTCACCCAGCGAGACGTCACCGATCTGCTTCACCGTGCCGTCAGCCATGAAGATCCGCGTCGTCGGATCAAAACTGTGACACGCGGACTTCTTCATCAGGCCACGCGTCAACCCACCGGTGAACGCACCCACCGCAGCGGCCTGCGCCGTCTGACGCACATCGATCCGACCGGTCCGCACCAACTGCTCCGCCGCGTCCGACACACCACCGGTCACACCACCATCAATGGCACCCGCAGCGACCTTGCCCGCGAAACCAGCACCCAGCTTCGTCGCCGCCATCCCCGCGATCCGGCAACCAACCGCACCACCCAGACCACCAGTCGCCGCCCCGATAATCCCGGTCACCGCACCCATAGCCGCCGACGACGCCAGATCACCGATGCTGTGGATCTCACCCAGCAACGCATCCTTCGCCACGTTGATCGCAATCCCGGCCACGATCCCACCGACCGGACCCAATGCGACCGTGGCAGCAACCACCGCGACGACCGCGACCACCGCGATGATCTGCTTCTTGTGGGCCTTCACCCACTTCACAGACCTCTTCGTCGCGTCATTGACCTTCTTCGCGACCTTGTTCGCCGCACGCGCCGCCCGCTGTTTCAGCGCATGACCCTTACGCTGGGCTCTTTCATACGACCTATGCGCCTTGTGCCGATGGATCCGTGCCTTCTTCGCGTACCGCTTACGACCCGCGTCCGCACGCTTGGCGAGCCTCTTGAAACCGACCTTCTTCGCAGCCTTCGAAACCTGATGCAACGTGTACGCCGTCGCCGAGTACGCCAGCGAAACCGTCGCGTGATAAACGGACGACGAATAACTGCGTGCCACCGAAGCGGCCTGCGAGGCATACGAAGTGACCGTGCTGGCCGCCCGGGACACAAAACTCGTGATGGACCTGAAGCCCCAGTGGCCCGTCGGGTCGGTGACCGTAAGCGGGTTCGCGTCGCCGTACTGATAACGGTTGGCGTTGATGCTGTCGGGGACCGGGCTGTTGGCGGCGGTGTCGCGATTGTCGAACTGGCCGGTGCCGGGGTTGTACCAGCGGGCGGCCATGTTGACCCGGCCGGTTGACGGCTCGGTGTACTCCGATTGGTAGCCGAGGTTGCCGAGCATCCCGGTCTCGGTGACGACCTTGCCGAGCGGATCGTAGGTGCGGGAACCGGTCAGCGTGGTGCCGGTCGGTGTGAACTGGCCGACCACGTCGTCGTGCAGATCGGTCCAGGTCAGCCGGCCGCCGGCGCTGATCACGGAGGCAGAGGGGTCACGGGCGTAGGTCGCGGTTCCGTCGCCGGCCAGGTCGTTGCCGGTTCCCGTGTACGAGAACCCGGCTCGCACCGCCCGGCCGAGCGCGTCGTACGAGAGTCCCTGCCCGGTGGTCTGGTCGAAAGCATCCGATGTGTACGACGTGGTGGTGCCGTTGCCGGCGACCGACGTGAGCGTGCCGCGTGGGGAGTAGGAGTAGCCAGCCCCGGTGGAGTCACTGAACAGCCGGTTCTGTTCGTCGTACGTGTAGGTCGTCGAACCGTTGCCGGTCCGGTTGCCGGAGGCGTCGTACGTGTAGCCGACCGTCGTGTTCCCGTTGTCCCAGGAGGTCAGCCTGTCGGCGAGGTCGTACGTGTATTTGTTCGCCGTTGTGCCGGCGCCGAATGACGTGGTGGTCTTTGAGGTCTCGTTGCCGTTGGCGTCCCAGCCGTACGAGATCTTCGCGACTGCGGCGCCGGCGGCGGTTGCCAGGGAGTCGCTGTTCACGCGGTGCAGATCGTCGTAGTCGAAGGTGCGGACGTTGCCCGTACCCCCGTAGGTGATCTTTTTGACCGCGGAGGTGGTGTCGTAGGTGTAGCGCAGGTCGGCGCCGGCGGCGGAGTTGCTCAGGGTGGCGAGCCGGTCGGCACCGTCGTATGTGTACGCGGTGGTGCCGGCGGCGTCGGTCCGTGAGGCCATGAGACCGTCGGCGGTGTACGTGAACGACGAGTTGCCGGACGCTCCGGTGATCGACAACGGCAGGCCACGGTCGTCGTAGCCCACCGTGTTGCTGCCGGTCGGGGTGGCGAAGGAAGTGACCCGGCCGGCGAGGTCGTAGTCGAACGTCCGGGTGCCGGTGTCCGCCTCGGCACCGGTGCCACTCTGGGACTTCAGACTGCCCGCACTGTCATACGAGTAGGTCTGGACGACACCGCCCGGCGCCCGCTGTGAGACCGCCTGACCTGCCGCGTCGTACGTGATCGTCCAGGTGCGGTTAACAGCGGACGGGGTCCGGGTGGTGGCCGGTTCGATCGTGGACTCGGACAGGTTCCAGGCGTTGTAGGTGGTCCGGAACGCGTTGCCACGCCCGTCGGTGAAGCGGGTCCGGTTGCCCACCAGGTCGTAACCGAACGATGTGGTGATCGATGCGGTCGCGCTGATCGGCTGCTTCTCGGTAAGCACGAGACCGGTCGGGTCGTACGTGTACGAGGTGGTCGTGCCGCGCCCGTCCGTGCTGGTCAGAACTTTGCCGGCGGCGTCGTAGGACTGGGCGGAGGTGGTGCCGGGCGTGGTGCTACCTGCGCCGTAGGACGCAGCCGCCGTGGGCCGGGACAGCATGTCGTACGACGTCGTCTGGTAGGTACCGTCCGGCTGGGTCACCTTGACCGGCAGGCCCTGCCCGTCGTAGGCCGTCGTGGTGGTCTGCCCGGCGGGATCGACCGAGGTGACCGGCTGGCCGACGGCGTTGTAGGTGTAGTGCTCCGTGGCGCCTGCGGGGGTGGTTGTCGACTCCAACCGCCCGGCGGTGTCGTAGTTGTACTTCGTCTCATAGGCACCGCCGGTCTGGCGTACGGCCTGGGTGGTGGTCTTCTGACGGCCCAGGAAGTCGTAGGTCGTGGCGGAGACCGCGCCGGTCGGGTCGGTCACCGTGAGCGGCTGCCCGGCCAGGTCGTACGAGACCCGGGTGATGCCGCCGTTCGGCGCGACGCTCCGGGTGGTCCGGCCCAGCTGGTCGAACGTGTTGCGGGTGACGTTGCCGAGCTCGTCGGTGCTGGAGACGGCCTGCCCGAGCGTGTCGTACTCGACCTTCGAGACCGGGCTGATCGTGGTGCCGGCCGGTGTCGTGTAGGTCGGGTCGTGGGTCTCGTAGGCACGCCCGGCCCGGTCGAACACGGTCGTGGTGCGGTTGCCGTTGGCGTCGACGCTCTCGGTCTCATCGCCGAACGTGTCGTAACCGGTGTAGGTAACCGGCCGGGCGGTAACCGTGCCCGCCTCGGTGTCGGCGACGACCGGCGCGGCCACCGTCACTACGGGCCGCTCGGCCTCGTCGTACGTGACGTCGGTGGCGTTGCCGAGCGGGTCGATGCTGCGGGTCGCGAGGCCGCCCTCATCGGTGACCGCGGACGACCGGGACACCGTGGCTCCGGCGGCCGGCGCGGTCCCCGCGTACACCTTCTTGATCTGGTCAGCAGTAAGGACGCCCTGATATGCCTGGACGTCGGCGACCTGGCCGGGCCACGAGTCCGAGACCCCGCCGTCCCACTTGCCGCCGCCGATGATGAACGGGCCGGTGCTGGCCATGCCGGTGATGCCCGCGGTGGTCTGGAACTCGCCATTGACGTAGAGCGACATCTTGTCAATCGACGAGTCGTAGACGCCGGTGAGCTGGGTCCAGGTGTTCGTGGCCGCCGTGACCTGCGACTCGACGGTGTTCTGGGCGGTGGAGGAGCGGCTGCTCAGCATCCGCCATTTGTTGTTGGTGCCTGCGTAACCGAGCATGAAGGTGCTGCGGACCGGGCCGTCCTGCGAAACCGCTGCGAAGTTGCGGACCTCGCTGATGGTCAGATAGACCCACGCGGAGACGGTCCACGAGCGGGTGGTGTCGACCACTGGGCCGCCGACAGAGGTGACCCGGCCCTTCTGATCGCGGTTGAAGGCGGCGCTGCCGGTGTGCCCGGCGGGCGCCGAGGTCGACCAGGTGACGCCGTTGTTGGCGGTGCCGGGCGCGTTGCCGGAGCTGTCGGCCGCGGTGGTGCCGGTCGTCGCGTCCAGCTTCCAGCGGGCTAGCGGGGTGCTCGCCGGGTCTCCGTTGTACGACGTTTCGGCCGTCATCCGACCCTCGGTGTCGTACTGGTGATCGGTCGCCGAGAGAACTTCCCCGGTGCCCACGCGCTGGGTCGTACGCCAGATGTTGTCGTCCTTGGCGTACTCGTTCGTCGAGACCCGGTTGAGGCCGTCCGGGTCGAGTGTCGTAATGGTCTGGCGGCCCGCCTCGTCGTACTTGAACGCGGTTTTGGTGGCGCCGTTGCCGGTGATCTGGGTTTCCAGGTTGCCGTCGTTGTCGTAGGTGTTGCGTTCCTGCACGAACGAGCTGGTCCCGTCGGTGACGGTGACCGTCGCCGTCAGGTCGTTGTCCGTATACGTGTACGACGTCGTGCGGCCCATCGCGTCGGTCGTGCTCGCGAGCCGGCCGTCCGGGTCGTACATGTTCGTCTCGGTGATCAGGTCCTTGGGGTCCTGCGGGGCGTCGGGGTCGCCCGTCCAGCCCTTCATCGTCTCGGAAAGCACGTGGCCCTCGGGGTCGACTACATAGGCGGTGACGCCGCCATCCGAGTCGGTCTCGGTCACGACCTGTCCGTAAGCGTCGTAGGTGAACGACGTGGACTTGCCGGTGGCGTCGGTTGCGGTCAACCGCTGTCCGCGATCGTTGTATTTGACCGTCTCAGTGCGGGCGACGTCACCGCCGGTGGTGTCCGCGATCGACTGCGACATCATCCGGCCGTCGGCGTCGTAGACGTTGGTGGCCACCAAGGTGTGCACGGCACCGGTGACCCGGTTGGTGACCGGCGGGTCGGACTCGGTGAGCACCCGGCCCAGCGCGTCGTACGTGAACGTCGACGTCCGCCCGCTCGGGAACGTCGAGGTCGTCACCGTCTCACTGAGCTTGCGGCCCAGGCGGTCGTACGTGTACGCGGTGACCTCACCCGCGGGTGAAACAGTCTTCGCAATGTCGCCGTTGGCGTTGTAGGTGATGGCCTGCACGCTGTTGGCGGCGTTCGTGATCTGGTATGGCAGCCCAGCCGGTGCGAACCCGCCGTCCGCAGCGGCGATCGTCGTCCCGTCGGTGTAGGCCGTCGCCGTGATCCGCTTGAGCGGGTCGGTCGTGGTGACCGGGTTGCCCTTGGTGTCGTAGTCATAGATCGTGCGGTACGTGTTGTCGGCGCGGTCCGCCGACCGGCCGTCCCGGCTGCTGACCATCAGGTCATTGCGCGGGTCAACCGGGTCGGCCGCGTTGAGGTAGTAGCCGTAGTAGGTGCTGGAGCACAGGTTCGCCGACTGGTCCTGGCAGGTGAGCGCCTGGATCGTGTTGCCGCGTTTGTCCTGCACGTTCTGGGTGCGGACACCGTTGGGGTCGTAGACGAGGCTGTCGAACCCGCCACTGTCGTAGCCGTAGCGGGTGGTGTTGCCCAGCGCGTCGGTCTCGGCGATCTGCCGGTTGTTGACCAGGTCGTAGGCGTAGGAGACGGTCTTGCCGCCGGGATCGGTGACGGCGACCGTCTTCACCGGCATGGTGATGGTCTGAACGCTGGTGTCGACGGTGGTCACCGCGACCGGCACGGTCAGCTTGCTTGCCGCGAACTGCGCCGCGACCTGGTCGGCGGTCACCGTCGTGGCGAAGAAGGCTGCCTCGGCGAGCTTGCCGGTGTAGTACGACGTGGTGTTCGCGGTCAGCCCGGACCAGCCGGTGCCGGTGAGGCCCACGCCGAGATACGCGTACGGCTGGGCACCCGGGTCCAGTGCTACGGAGCCGGTGCTGGATGCGGCCTTGACGCCATCGACGTAGAGCACCTGAGCGAGACCCGTCGAGGTCAGGACCGCCTGATGCCATTTGCCGTCGTTGACCGCCGCCGAGGAGGCCAGGGATACCGGCCATTGCTGCGCCGCGGTGCTGTTACAGGTCCAGATCCGCAGCTGGGTGTCGTTCACGGTAGTGCTGTCCGGGTCATCGAGACACTTGCCTGCGTTCGTGTTCTTCAGGCCGCCGCCGGTGGTCGGCTCCCAGACCTGCGCCACCGAGTTGTTGCAGTCGTAGAGCTGCACCAATGTGCCGTTGACCGTGCCGGAGCTCTTGGCGTCAAGACACTTGCCGAGCGCGCGGACTGTGCCGTCGGCGTACCAGGTCCAGTTCTGCGCCGCCGCACCGTTACACGTATATATACCGACCTTGGTGCCATTCGCGGTGGCACCGTCGGTTACGTTCACACACTTGCCGGCGATGCCGGAGCGCAGCGGCCCGGTCGGGGTCGTCGACGGTGAAAGCCCACGCAGTCTGCCGTCCGCACTGATCCACAGCGTCGGCAAGCCCGGCGCGGTGGTCGTGCCGAGCACGCCGGCCTGCGAGCCGAGCACAACCTTGCCTGCAGCGGTTGTGTTGAACCACACCCCGACCGACGAGGCACCCGCAGCCGCAACAGTTCCCGGCAGTGCCACCGCCGAGGTGCTGCCATTGAACGTGGCCGCAGTCGAATCAGGAAACGGCCCAGCGGCACCGAGCTGGACGCTGCTGTAGGTAGCTGTCGAACCGGCGACCTCGTTCACCGCGTCCGCTGTGTCGGCCTCGGTCTCGCCGAGCCGCCAGTAGTTGAGCGGTTTGGCGCCGAGAACCGACGCGACATAGACCTCGCTGCTTCCGGCGATCGACGGCTGGCCCATCGTCCAGACGCCGCCGTTCTCATCCGTCACCGAACTGACCTGGCCGGAGACGGTACTGATGGCGATCTGCGACGTGACCTTTCCCGCCGGCGACGTGACGGAACGGATCGCCGAACTGGAGTTCGTCGCAACCTGGTAGATGCCGGTGACGTCCGAGGAACTCAGCGTTTTGGTGAAGAATCCGACGTCGGCGATCGAGCCGGTGAAGTAGCGGGCCGGGGCGGGCGCCTTACCGGTGTCCACATGGTCTGGCCAGCTGCCACCGACAAATCCCGCGCCGACGTACTCATATGCGGACCCGGTCGTCTGGAACAGGCCGATCGTGCCCGCGAGGTCGGCCGCAGGAAGCCCGTCCACGTACATGGTCTGGGTGTTGCCCGCGCCGGAGAGCACCACGTGGTGCCAACTGCCATCGGTGACCGTCTTTTTACTCTTCATCGGTGCGACGGCGCCCTGCCAGAACTCGCCCCGCAGGAAACCGTTCTTGTCGACGTACAGGGCGGGGACGTAGTTCCCAGTGGTCGTACCGGCGCTGATCGAACCACCGCTGTAGCTGAACAGCACCCCGCCTGCGGTGCTGGTCTTGAACCACATGCTCAGCGACTGGTACGAGCCGTCGTTGACGAGCTTGCCCGGCAGCTGCACCGACGAGGTGGTGCCGTTGAAGCCTGTCGTCGGTGAGGTCGAGTCAGCCAGCGACGCGGCTCCACCCAGCGTCACGTTCTTGTAGATACCGTTGTCCACCCCGGCGTTGGTGAGCACGCTGCTCGCAGCCGAGGTCCCCTCCGTTTCGTTCAAGCGCCAGAACGAGTACGGGTTCAGGTCAAGTACGGCGTTCGCCTGCTGGTTGTGCCAGTTCGCCCATTCGTAGACCGTGCACGCCGTGGACGTCCCGGGCGGGCAGACGGAGGTCAGCCGGTCATACGTACCGTAGGTGTAGGTCCAGGTGTACCCGGTGCCACCCGCGACCGGAGCGTCCGTGACGACCGATGCCACGTGCGAAGCCCCGGATGTCGGGGCGGCCGTGGTCGCCCAGGTCAGCGTCAGCTTGCGGCCCGACGTGTTGGTCATCGTCGAGATCAGGCCCGTGCCCGCGTCGTACGCGAAGGTCAGCGCCCGCCCGTTCGCGTCCGCGATCGACGTCACGCCGAACCGGCCGGTGACGATCGAACGGCCGAAGACGTACTTCGTCGCGTCCTTGTCGGTCAGCGTGTAGCCGGTGACCGTGGTGCCCGAGGTCTGCGCGGTGAACACCGCGAACCGGCCGGATGGCGGGGTGAACGTACCGTCGGCGTTGCGGCCGAACGCCACTTCGGAGCCGTTCGGGTACGTCACCTCCACGGTCTTCACCGCACCCGCGGCGTCCTTGCGTTCGGTCACCGCGGTGTCCAGGATGCTCGCCCAGCCCTGACCGAACGCCCCGGTCCGGCGGGTGTCCAGGCTGTTGTAACTACGCGAGATTTCCAGTGCCGGGCCGACCCCAGCGACCTCTGCGTCGGTGGCGTCGGTGGTGTAGTTGCCGTTGTTCGGGTCGAAGCCGGCGCCCGGGTTCTGCGCCAGGTCCGAGGTGAGCCGCGGCTGTGGAACAGTCGTCGCGAACGCCGATACCGCCGATTCGGCCGTCGTCCCGACCGTGTCGCCGACCTTCACCGTGTAGTAGTAGGAGGTGTTCCACGCCAGCTTGCCCGCCGGCACCTGCCAGCCCGACGTGGTCACGGTCCCCGAGGTCGCCACCGCGGTCGCAGTGGTGTCGTAGACCGTGTAGGCGTAGGTCAGGCCCTTGGCCGGGGAGTTGTCCGGGTCGTGGGCCCGGGTCACCAGCTGCGGTGTGAGCGTCTCCACGACCGCGTTCAACGCCGGATAACGGGTGTCGATCTGCGGCACCTTATTCGCCGCGAGCGTGACAACGACGTTCGCCTCCGCCGCGGCTGAAACGGTCAGCTCCAGATCCGCGGTCTTAGTTTTGGCCTTCGCGAGGGCGCTGTCCACCGCGGCCTCATCGAGGGGGACCGTGGCATCAGCCTTACAGGTGGTGGCAGTGCCGAGCGGCTGTCTGCCGTCTGCCCCGGTCACGGTGACCGGCTGATCGGTCTCGCATCCGGCGACCTCGACCCTTGCCTCGGTCACATGCGTGCCCGCCGGACGGGTCGTATCGATGGGAACGGTCAGAGCGGTGTTCTTCGTGACTGCGTCGGCGTCCGTCGTCACGGTGACGCCGAGCCGGAGGGGGAAGACGCGAGCCGGGTCGTTCAGCCAGGCGGAATCGGCCGTCATCCGCAGCGACCGCCCACCGTCGATCGTCTCGACCTTGACCGGTGTCGAGCCCGGCATGATCGTCGCCCGGACAGCGTCGTCGTCGTCGCGGAGCTCAACGTCGCCGGTCGCGGCGGTGTGCGGGGTGAGGCCGGTCAGGTTCAGCGGTAGCAGCCATTCGCCTGCCGCTTTCGCCTGCGGCGACTTGAGGATCAGGGTCTGGTCGAAACCGGTCGCGGTGGTGTGCAGCTCGAGGTCGGTGCCGGGCAGGATCTCCGGGTACGCCGCAGTGGCTCCGGTGATCGCCGGAGTGACCGCGGCGGCCCCGTCAAGACTCCAGCCCGCCTCGATGCCCTCAGCAACAGTGATCGCGGCGAGGGGTTCAGCTCGTTTCTCCGGCGCCGCATCCGAGCCGGCCGCCACACTCGCCATTGGTGTCGGACTGGCTTCCGCTGCCGGACTCGCCTTGGATGCCGGATTTACCTCGGATGCAGGACTCGCTGATGGTGCCGGGCTTGTCTCTGGCGTAGGGCTTGCCGTTGCCGAGTTCGCCTCTGGCGCCGGGCTTGCTTCTGTCGGGGCGCCGATGGTGACGCTCAGGGAGTTCGCGCGCGTGCGCCAACGGTCCCCCACGCGGATCAACGTCGGATCGATGGGCTGCCACTTGCCGTCGGCGGTGCGGTAGTTGACCGGGTCGGCGGAGAAGATCCGAGTCGTGGACCCGTCCGCGTTCAGGTACTGGTCCATCTCGGCAGCGGACTTGCCGGCCTGCCTCTTGCTCGTCTCCTCGACAAAACCGCGCGCCTGCGGGCCCGTGGTGGTCGTGACCTTCTCCGGCTCGAACGGCCGATAACCGTCCAGGCCGCCTTCCACGATGGATTGCGGGCTGCCGACGCCGCCGTTCGCCCGTGTTTCGGAGGTGGGCACGTAGCCGCCCTTGCCGGGATCGCGGCGCTCCTGCACCGGCAGCCCGGTTACTGAAGCAAGCGCGGCTGGCAACCGGAACGCGTCGGCCAACCAGCTGAGCGGGAAGCTGCCGCCCTCTGGCACCGCCTGCGGTGGGACCGCAACCGACAAACCAAAGACAACAACCGTAAAAACGGCACAGCGCCGCCAAAAGGACATACTCCCCGCCCCGCTAACCGCAGTCGATCAAGCACGGAGAGTGTCTACTGTGAAGTTCCTGAGTGTCAATGAAACAATCAGTTTTGCGTGCTCAGCCGGTCGCGCAGGGTTGCGGCCACCTCGCCCACCCCGACGAGCACCACATTGGGCCCTTCGGGGGCATCGCCATCTACAACCATGAACTGCTGGTTCAGGTGATCGCCCGCAACAGCCCGCACAGCCCCGTCAGCGATCCCGGGCGCGGCAACGATCACGGTGCACCGACCCAGAATCAGCGTGCCGACGAACGTACGGGCGTTCTCCACGGTCTGCTCGCCACCCACCGCCAGGTATCGCACCTGCCCGGAGGTCTCCCGCGAGGCCTGCTGCATGCCTGCCCACACAGGCGCCGCGCCTGCCCCGGCCACCCCGTCCGCGTCGGTCAGCAGACAGGCCGTGGCATCGGTGTACTCACGCGGGCGGGGCTCCGCCTCCGGCTCGGGCCACAGAGCCCAGACCAGCAGCGCGATCACCAGCAGCCCGGCCAGCCCGCCACCCAGCACCATCCCTTGCCGACGCGACAGCCGTGGCCACACCACCCGCGACGACGTCGACCCACGCAACCGCTTGTCGATCTTTCCCCCCAGCACGCGCGGAAGCGTAACGGCTCGACCCGGATCAGTGATGTCCGCCCGCCCGTATCCCACCGCGACCACCGCCTACGCACGGCATGAACGCGAGCGTTACGACCAGCAATCGACGCGAAGTAATCGGCCAGGCGGCGGGTGTCTGCGAGGACCACCGCTCCCCGGGCGCCCGGGGAAATCTAGTCACAAAAAAGCCAGAAGCATCCCGAGGGCGGGGATCGGCAAGCTCAGTCCCGAAGACGAGGCGCATCGTATTTACCCAGGTTTGCCTAGGGTCAGGGATAACCCGCATCTGTTGGGTCATAACCATGCGGAAGGAAAGTTGCGGACCGAGGCTGTCGTCAACTTGGGGGTGCAACCGAAACTTCTGATTGCCAGCCGTGACTTCTGCGACGAGTATTGTCGCTCCGCTGATCGAGAGACTCGGCGGCCGCATCATCACACCGACCAGAGCAGTCTGGGGAAAAGGAAATTAGGCCGTGACCAACGCTGCTCCTCTCTCTGGAGAATTTATCCTCTCGGTCGCGATCGCCACGCGGGTCACGTCGTTGTTGCCAATTTTCCTCGGACGGCTAGACAGGCCCTATGTGAGCGACACCTTCGACCCGAAGCAGGGTGTCGAGTCGGGGTGGTGTGAGCTGACCGGTATGGGTCGATCCGAGGAGCTCGATAGCCTCCTTAGGGGCCGGCTGCCCTCAGTGAAAGAACAGATCGCGGCCTCGGGCCGGCACGGTGCCGCCGCTGCGGCCGCGGCGATAGATGTCATCGCTGCACTCTTGGCGGATGTCGGCGATGAGGCGGAGCGATGCTCAAGAGTCGTCGGGCTGGCGTTGCGGGTCGCTATCGAGATGGACCGGGCGTCGGCCGACCTGCCCGCAGATGGACGGTCCTGGGCCGCTTTCGAGTTGCGCGGGCAAGCTTATTTGTTCGACCTGGTAAGCGAGGCCGCTGGTGAATTCTCCGCTGAGTTCATCGACGAGGTTCGCACCGAGGCCGGGGTGGAGTCGATGGCTTACCGCAATGGCATGCGCCGACTCTAGCCCACTGTTCAGACGGTGCGAGACCGAAGGAAAGATCATCAGGGGAGTGCAACAAACCGGTAACGCTTGGTTCGCATCCATTTGGCAATGATGTTGCGCTCGACCTCTGTGACCTTTGATCACCTACGTGATCTCACCCGTCACCTTCGCCTCCACACCCCAACCCATCCCGCCGCCGGGCCGATGGGATCGGCCCGGCGGCGGGTGGGTCAGCGGGAGCCGGCGGCGGCGAGTTGGCGGCGGGCTACGTACTCGACCAGTTCGATGAGGACGTTGCGGGCTGCTGTCTTGTCTCGGGCGTCGAATTCGACCACGGGGACGTCCGGGTCGAGGTCGAGGGCTCGGCCGATGGCGTCGGCGCCGAAGCGGCGGTCGTCGAAGCAGTTGACTGCGACGATGAAGGGGGTGCCTCGTTGCTCGAAGTAGTCGATGGAGGGGAAGCAGTCGGCCAGGCGGCGGGTGTCCGCCAGGACTACCGCTCCCAGGGCGCCCTGGGACAGCTCGTCCCAGAGGAACCAGAAGCGGTCCTGGCCGGGGGTGCCGAACAGGTAGAGCTGAAGGTCGTCGGTGATGGTGATGCGACCGAAGTCCATCGTCACCGTGGTGGTGTGTTTGCCCTCGACTCCGGAAGTGTCGTCGGCGCCGTCGACGCCGGTGAGAACTTCCTCGGTCTGCAACGGCCGGATCTCGCTGACTGAGCCGACCAGAGTGGTCTTGCCCGCACCGAACCCGCCGGCGATGAGGATCTTGAGCGCAACCGGGATGCGCGATCGGGCGCCTTCACGGTCAGAGCGCACGGAGTCCATTGACAACCGCCTTGAGTACGTCGACGTCATGCGGCTGGGAGGCCGCGGGGGGCTCGTAAAGCGAAATGAAGCCCGCAGAGCGTAGATCACCCAGGAAAACCCGGACGACCCCGATCGCGAGGTCCAGTTTGGAGGCTAGTTCGACAACGGACGTTGGCTCCCACGCCGCGCCGACGATTGCGTGATGCTCGGGTTGCATCGATGCCGGCAGGGGCGTGTCGGGAGCGGACGCCACCACGAAGGCGAGCAGGTCGAACTCGCCGCCGGAGGGTGCGACCCGGCCCTGGGTCATCGCGTACGGCCGGACCACCGGACCTGCGTCGTGGTCCAGCCAGTCGTGCGGCGCACGCCGAGGATCAGCGGGCATCGGATCCGGGAAGCCGGTCGGGTGCGTCCATCTTCTGGCCGACCCGGGTGACGAGCATGGCCATCTCGTACGCGATCAGGCCGAGATCCGCGTCGCTGCGTGCGACGACGGCGAGACAGGCACCCAGCCCGGCCGCGGTGACGAAGAGGAAGGCGTCCTCCATCTCCACCACGGTCTGGCGCACGGGCCCGGCCCGGAAGTGCCGGCTGGCCCCCTTGGCGAGGCTCTGGAAACCGGCGGCCATCGCCGACAGGTGCTCGGCGTCCTCGCGGCCCATGCCGGCCGACGCTCCCATCAGGAGCCCGTCAGCCGAGAGCACCACCGCCTGCTGCGCGGACGGAACCCGCTCGACGAGGTCGTCGAGGAGCCAGGTGAGGTGAGCGCTCTGGTTGGTCATCTGTGCCACTTATGCGTCCTTCTCCGGCCGATGGATCTGGTGTAAATCCCCGGGCGGCCCGTCCGTGCCCCCGTCGGTCCCGTCCGCCTCACTAATCCTTACGGCCGGGAAGGTGACGGTAGCTGCCTCCGACCACGTCGGCTGCCCTGTCGTCTGCTGTTTGTCAGTAACTCGGGCTTGTTCGTCACCCTCTCCGGCGTTTCGCTCACTACCCGCTGCCGCATGGTCACTTGCGGCTGTTACCGACCCCGGTTCCGACTGCGGCGGCTGGGTGAGCGCTGCAGCGTCCCGGCGGCCCCGGGTGGTGCCCTGCTGCAACGCGCTCATCAGACTGCGCACCTTCTCCGGGGAACGCGTTGTGGTTGCCTCCGCACGCTCGACCACCGGGCCCCGCAACTGCGGAGCCAGATGAGACTGCCGCACCCGCCGGGGCAGCAGACGCTCGTCCGCAGGAGCCTCCCCCGGCTCCTCCATCGAGGACTCAAGGGGCGAATCCATCGAAGAATCTACAGAACCGGCGAAAGCCGCCCGCAACCTACTCGCATCCTCGGCGGCCGCCGCACTCCGCTCCTGGACTCCCCCGGCCCGCTCCTGGACTCCCCCGGCCGGAGAAGCCACCTCAGCCGGTGACACCGAGCCGGGCAGGGTGGAGGGGGCAGTCGGAGAGATCGACTCCGCAGGGGTGCGCTGGGCGGGAATGCGCGGGGGCCGGGACGGCAGGGCCGGAGTGGGTAGGGCCGGAGTGGGTAGGGCCGCCGGGTCGCTCCCTGACGGCCAGTCCACGTCGAGGCCGTCGCCCTGGATCGCTCCCGGCACCTCGGGGGCGCCGGCGCGAGGCGTGGCAGGAGGCGCGGTGGGTGCAGCAAGCGCGTCCGGGGTGTCGAGGTTGGGCGTCAGCTGGGCCAGCGGCTCGGGGCGGCCGTCGCGCCGTTTGCGCGGGGCGCCGCGGCGGCGCTGGACGAGGCCGTCCGGGGTCAAGCCGTCGACCACCGCGGACGGCGTCGGGCCGGTCACCAGGTCGGCCTCGGCCGAGCCTGCCTGATCGAGGGGGCCTGCCTGATCGAGGGGGCCGGGGCGATCGAGTGCGCCGGGCTGATCGAGTGGGCCGGGTGCGGCGGCGGGGCCGGGCCGGGTGGTGAGGGCGGCGGGGAGGCCGTCGACGGTTCTGCCGTTGGCCTGGGCCGGGCGGGCGGGGGTGGTGATCGAGCGGAGCTCCTCAGTGCCCTGCCATTGGAGGGCGGCGAGGGAGCTGCGGTCGTCGGTGCCCGTGCCGGTCAGGGGGCGGTCGAGGCCAGGCTCGGCGGGGCCGCTGGGTGACGGGCCGGGGCCGATGGTGAGCGCGCCGGGGCCGGGCGGGGCGGCGGTGATCAGCTCGCCGGGGATCAGGACGATCGCTGTCACGCCGCCGTAGGCGCTGGGGCGCAGGGACACGCGGATGCCCTGGCGGGAGGCGAGCTGGGCCACCACGAACAGGCCGAGCCGGGCGCTGTCGGTGGGGTCGAAGTCCGGGGGCTCGAGGAGTTTGCGGTTGGCTTCCGTGATCGCGTCGGCGGACATGCCCAGGCCACGGTCCTCGATCTCCACGGCGTACCCGTTGGGGAGGATCTGTCCCACCACCTGGACGCGGGTCGTCGGGGGTGAGAAGGACGCGGCGTTCTCGAGCAGCTCGGCGAGGAGGTGGATCACGTCGCCGACCGCGCGGCCGAGGACCGCGGACGGCTGGATGGACTGGATGTCGACGCGCTTGTAGTCCTCCACCTCGCTGATCGCGCCGCGGATGACGTCGATCAGCGGGACCGGGTTGCGCCAGCCCCGGCCGGGGGCGGCGCCGGCGAGGATGACGAGGTCCTCGGCGTGGCGGCGCATGCGGGTGGCGAGGTGGTCGACGCGGTAGAGGTCCTCGAGCTCGTCCGGCTCGGTCTCGCGGCGCTCCATCTTGTCGAGCAGGGCCAGCTGGCGGTGGAGCAGGGTCTGGCTGCGCCGGGCGATATTGAGGAACACCTCGTTGATGCCGCGGCGGACGCTGGCCTCCTCGACCGCGGACTGCACGGCGGTGCGCTGGACCTCGTTGAACGCGTGGCCGAGCTGGCCGATCTCGTCGCGACCGTACTCGAGGGGAGGGGTCTCCACCTCGACGTCGACGGCCTCGCCGCGTTGCAGCCGCCGCACGACTGCGGGGAGCCGTTCGTCTGCCATCTCGAGGGCCTCGCCGCGCAGCCGGATCAGCCGGCCGACGATGGAGCGGCCGACCCGGATCGACACCAGCACCGACAGGACGAGCGCGACCAGGCCGAGCAGGCCGGCGAGCCCGAGTCGCAGCAGCACGTTGACCGCGACGGGCCGGGCGTCGTCGGAGAGTGAATCGGACGCGTTGGTCTCGAAGGCGCGCAGCTGTTCGATCGTGGTGTCGTAGGCGGGCTGCCAGGCGTCGGCCGGCACCGGGACGGCGACCCCGGCCCGGCTGGTCGTGAGCAGCTCGTTCTGCAGCTCGCCGAGGCGGTTGAAGGCGGTGCCGGCGCTGAGCGTCTGATATGCCGTGCGGTCCTGCGCGGGCAGGTCGCTGACGCCCTGGGCGATCAGGAAGCGGGCGGTGCCGATCGCCTGCACGATCTCGGCGCGGCTGCCAGCGCTGAGCTTTCCGGCGACGTGCGCGCCGGCGAGCAGGGAGTCGACCCGGCTGAGGTATTCGCGGCCGCGGCCGACGTTGCTCAGGCCGCGGATCTCCCGGTCGACGCGCTCGTCACCGAACGTGGCCGTGGCCACGAACATCTGGAAGCTGGTGTCGACGATGTTGCTGTAGAGATTCTGCGCGCCCACCACGTCGACGTCGCGATCGTCGATGTAGCCGCGGGCGGCGGACAGCCCGTCGAGGTCGCTGATGAGCTGCTTGATGCGCGCGGAGAGCGTCCCGCTGGAGACCCGCTCGGCCTGGCTGCTGACCGCGGAGACCGCTGTGCGCCGGAAGTCGGCGGCGGCCCGGTCGGTGACGGCCCGCTGTGTGTTGAGACTTTCGGGGTTCGTCTTGGCATTCGAGAGGAACTCGACGGAGAGCCGGCGCTCCCGCTGGAGCTCGGTCACGAGGACCGAACCCGGATTGCCGACGTCATCGAGCAACGACTGCGTCGTCAGCAGGTTGAGCGCCGGACCGGCGGTGATAGCCGTGGCGAAGGCCCAGAGCGCCAGCAGTGCCGTCAACGGCACCGCGGCCAGCGCGATGATCTTCGAACGGATCGACCAACTGCGGGTTCTCATCAGACTCCGCCCGAGGGGGTGCAGGACAACGCACGCGTCAACATATGTCTATGAGGAGCGCACGCCCTGGCGAGGATACGTAATCGCGGCGACCGCAGCCACCGCCCCTGTGGACAAAGGCACGACAAACAGCCCCCGACCTCAAAAGCCGGGGGCTGCGGTAATGCCATGCTGACTGACTGTCGATCAGACTGTAAGACCCAACCCGTCGGCGACACGTTTGCCGTACGCCTCGTCGCACTGGGTGAAGTGCCAGATCATCTTCTCCTGGATGTGCTTGTCGCACTGGCCCAGCAGATTGATCATGTTGGCCACCAGGTCGTCCCGCTCCCACTGCGGCATGGTGCGGAAACGCTCGCCGGCCTGGGCATAGTTGTTCTGACGCGCGATCGGGGCCTTCACGATCTGACCGGAGACGAACGGACGGTATTCCTGGTAGCTGTCGTCGGCGGTGGCGAGGCCGGCCACGGACGAGGGCTCGAAGTTGATGTGCGGGCTGGCACCACGGTTGTCCACCGCGAAGGACATCGGGCCGCCCTCCTGGTTGGTGGCGACCTTGACGCCGGGGCGCGGCGCGTTGACCGGCAGCTGCAGGTAGTTGGGGCCGATCCGGTAGCGCTGGGTGTCGCTGTAGGAGAAGGTGCGCCCGATCAGCATCTTGTCGTCGGAGAAGTCGAGACCGTCGACCAGCACGCCGGTGCCAAATGCGAGCTGCTCGTTCTCGTTGAAGAAGCTCGACACGTTCTGGTTGAGCGTCATCATCCCGACAGCGCGCAGCGGGAAGACGTCCTCGGGCCAGGTCTTCGTGTCGTCGAGGGGATCGAAGTCCAGCTCGGGGTGCTCGTCGTCGCTCATGATCTGCACGTGGAGCTCCCACTTGGGGAAATCGCCGCGCTCGATGGCGTCGTACGCGTCCTGGGTGGCATGGCCGAGCCCCTGCCCCTGGACCACCGCGGCCTGTTCCTCGGTCATCGACTCGATGCCCTGCTGCGACTTCCAGTGGTACTTGACCAGCACGGCCTCGCCGGCGGCGTTGACCATCCGGTAGGTGTTGACGCCGAAGCCGTCCTGGGTGCGGTAGTTCGCGGGGATGCCCCGGGGGCTGAAGAGCCAGGTCAGCATGTGCATCGACTCGGGCGTACCGGCCATGAAGTCGAAGATCCGGTTCGGCTCCTGCTTGAAGGTGATCGGGTCGGGCTTGAGCGAGTGGATCACGTCGGGGAACTTGATCGCGTCGCGGATGAAGAAGACGGGGAGGTTGTTGCCGACCAGATCCCAGTTGCCGTCGGCGGTGCGGAACTTCACCGCGAAACCACGTGGGTCACGGGCCGCTTCGGAGGAGTCACGGCCGCCGATGACAGTTGAGAAGCGTACGGAAACCGGGGTCCTCTCTCCTTTGATCTGGAAAAGCTTGGCCCTCGTGTAGACGGCGGCAGGCTCCTCGCCGATGGTGCCGTAGGCCTCGAACTCACCGTGCGCGACGAAGCCGCGAGCGTGCACGACCCGCTCCGGGACGCGCTCGCGGTCGAAATGGGCGATCTTCTCCAGGAACTGGTAGTTCTCCAGCGTCGCCGGGCCTCGGGTCCCGACCGTGCGCTGCTGGGCATTGTTGTGGACCGGGTGCCCCTGACGGGTGGTCAGTACCGGCTTGGATTCCGGGTTCGTCATGCTTCCGAGTCAACGACGTTTTCTGGAATGAGTCAAGTTTACCGGCCCCGGTCGGAGGGATTTCACCTCACAGGCTCGAATCGGATTGATGACCCTGGTTGGGTGGGCATATCAACGGGTGAAGAAGGAGGAGACCGATGTCCCCTGTACTCGTTGTCATTCTCATCGTCCTGGTGCTGCTGGTGATCGCCGCCGTCGTGCTCGGTGTGCGGGCGTCGCGGCGCAAGAAGCTGCAGACGAAGTTCGGGCCGGAGTACGACCGGGTCGTCGGCGACTCCGACAGCCGGGCGGCCGGCGAGCGTGAGCTGGTGGAGCGGCAGAAGCGCGTCGCCCAGTTCGAGCTCAAGGCGCTCTCGGCGGAGTCGAAGGCGCGCTACTCCGTGGCCTGGGAAGAAGTCCAGATCGACTTCGTGGACTCCCCTGCGGAGGCCGTCTCCACCGCCGACGAGCTCGTCACCCGCCTGATCGCCGAGCGTGGCTACCCGGTTGGCGACTACGACGACCAGCTCGCCAACCTCTCGGTGCAGCACGCCAAGACGCTCGAGCACTACCGCGACGCCCACGCGATCAGCGAACGCAGCAAGAACGGCGAGGCCGAGACCGAGGACCTCCGCCAGGCGCTCGTGCACTACCGCGAGCTCTTCGCCGACCTGCTCGGTGAGAACCCCGTCCGCTCCGAGGGCGCCGTTGCCCCCGACAGCGAACCGAAGGTCCCGTCCCCGAAGATCAACGACCACGACACCGACGTCGCGGGCTCCCGTCCCGACGCCACGAGCCGCTGAGGAGTCCGACGATGCGTTTCTTCTCCAACGACGCCCGCGAGGCGAGCGACGATCAAGCAACCGAGGACCGCGACACGGATGAGCGGGCGGCGGACGAGCGAGCCACGGATGAGCGGGCCGGCAGGGTCCAGTCCGAGCCGGTAGCCGTCCCGGGCCAGCGCCCGCCGTCGCCCTGGGCCACCCCCGCCGACAACGCCGCCGTTCCCGCAACCGCCGACAACGACACCCGCAACGACACCGAGCTGGACGACGACGACCCGGACCGTACCCAGGCGCACGAGACGGGCACCCACCAGACCCCGTGGGGCACGGTCGGATCCGATTCCCCGACCGAGCGGTGGGAGACCCCGGAGACGACCGACAAGGCCGTCGTGGTCGAGCAGCCTTCCGAGAGCAACACCACCACGTACGCGGGGAGTTCCGCGGCCACCAGCGACCCGGACGCCACCACCACCCTGCCCACCGGGTACGCCGTGGATGACACCCGCGACAAGACGCACGACGACGAGGTCGTGGACGTGCCGCTGGACGAACCCGACGAGCCGACGGCGAAGTTCGACACCGACGCCGACGCCGCGTTCGACAAGGACGCCGCGCTCAAGGACGAGGGCACGTTCAAGGACCCGGAGGCCGTCGACCCGGTCACCGACGAGCCGCTCACCTCGTCAACCGATGAGGCGTTCGGATCGGCCGCCGACAGTGAGTACGACGCTGCCAGTGACTCCGACCGTGACAGCACGACCGATCTCGCCGACGGCAAGCACCACGCGGCCGACGAGGACGACACTGACGTTGATGGTGCGCACGACACCGACACCGCCTTCTCCGGCGCGCACGACATCGACGGGGACGGTAAGGCCGACGAGGATGTCACCGGGACGGCCGTTGTGGCCGACGAGACCGACAAGAGCGATGAGGTGGCCGGCGTGACCGATCTGCGGAACAAGACCGACGAGAACCCCACCGACGAGAACTCCGGGCTCGACGAGCCGATCGTGGCCGAGCCCGCGCACGTCGGCACGGCGGCCGACGACACCACCCCGCCCGCGGTGGTGCCGGTTCCGGTCGGCGCCTCGACGACCACGACCACGCCCGCGGCCGCCTCCGCCGACGGGCCGGACACGTTCTTCAAGGCCGAGGACGCGGCCGGGCTCAAGGAGCGGTGGCGCGATGTGCAGCTTCGCTTCGTCGACAGCCCGAAGGAAGCCACCG
Organism: Winogradskya humida; assembly: GCF_016862215.1. GTDB lineage: Bacteria > Actinomycetota > Actinomycetes > Mycobacteriales > Micromonosporaceae > Actinoplanes > Actinoplanes humidus. Next base: position 38,153 of record NZ_BOMN01000118.1, on the reverse strand, counting down.
AGGACGCCGCCAAGATGGTCGAGGAAGCCGTTGAGAAGCTGACCGCGAGCCTGAAAGCCCGCAAGGACGGCCTGGCCGGCGAGAGCGACGACACCGAGACACTTCGCGTGCAGCTGCGCGGATACCGGGACATCCTCAACCGGATCCTGGGCCTCTGAAAACAACCCTGGTCCGCTGAACGACCTGGCACTGGGAGACTGGGTGGGTGCGCGCATCCCGCCTGGTCTCCCTTCTGCTTCTGCTGCAGACCCGCGGCCGGATGACGGCCCGTGCGCTCGCTGACGAGCTCGAAGTCTCCATCCGGACGGTCTACCGCGATGTCGAGTCACTCGGCGCTTCCGGGGTTCCGGTCTACGCCGATCGCGGCCCGGCCGGCGGTTATCAGCTTCTGGACGGCTATCGCACCCGGCTGACCGGGCTCACCGAGGGTGAGGCGAGCACGCTCTTCCTCTCCGGGGTGCCCGGCCCGGCTGCCGAACTCGGCCTGGGTTCGATGCTGGCCGCCGCGGAGCTCAAGCTCCGCGCGTCGCTCCCGGGCGAGCTCGCCGACCGTGCGGATCGGGTCCGCGACCGCTTCCACCTCGATGCCCCCGGCTGGTTCCGCGTCGGCGAGTCGACCCCGCACCTCGCCGCCGTGGCGGACGCGGTGTGGCGGGAACGGCAACTCGATGTCAGGTACCGCAGGTGGAAGGCGCCGCGGGAGGTCACCCGGACACTCTCGCCCCTGGGGGTGGTTCTCAAGGCGGGGCGCTGGTATCTGGTCGCGTTGTCAGGCGAGCGCGTCACGGCGTACCGAGTGGTGAATGTCCTTGATGCGAGCGTGCGCGATGAACCGGCCCTGCGGCCCGAGGGTTTTGATCTGGCGGGTTTCTGGCAGGAATGGACCGACAGGTACGAGCGGAGTGTCTACACAGGAGTCGCCACCGTGCGGATGACGTCGTCCGCGCTCGCCCGGATGCAGTATGTGTTCCCGCCGGAGATGACCCGGGTGGCGCAGTCAGCGGCGTCGGAGCCCGATGAGAGCGGCTGGCTGACGACGACGGTGCCCATCGAGTCGGCGCGGCACGGGCACATCGAGCTGCTGAAACTCGGCGCCGAGGCCGAAGTGCTGGCACCGCCCGAGCTACGTTCGCTCTTCGCGGCCACGGCCGAGGGCCTCGGCACCATCTATCTCAGTCGTTGACCACGGACTGGGTGGTCACGTTCGTGGTCGGGACTTCCGGACCACTGGGCGAGTCGGAGGTCTCGTCGGTCGGGTCGGTCGCGGGATCGGTGGGCTCGTCCGTCGGCGGGGTGTCCGGGTCGTCGGAGGTTTCGCTCGGCTCCGGGTCGGCGGTAGGAGACGACGACGGCGTCGTAGGCCTGGTCGTCGGGTCATCCCCGCCGCTTCCGCCGGTGTACTCGTCGTTGTTGTCCTCAGTGGACGGAGTCGTCACCCGGGGCTTGTGTTTCTGCGGCGCCGGGTCGGCCGCGGGGTCGGTGTGGATGATTTCGGCCGGATCGCTCGGCGTGATGCCCGCGCCCTCGCCGCCCTGTCCCGGCGGCACAACCTCGTTCTGCTGGACTCTGGTCACCGCCGGTGGGCGCTGCGGCGTCAGCGTCGACTCGCCGAACTGCGCGCCCAGCCACATAGCCGGCCCCAGACCGACTGCGACCAATGCTCCGAAGAGCGCCAAGGGTCCCCGTTCCACGACGCCCCCTCCCCCCGTGTTACGACAATCATCGCTTCACACGCGGGGGTACTTCTACCCATATTCCGCGAACGTAAAGCGAATCTCGCCTGCTGCCATTGTGACGTGACGTGACGCATCGACTACTAAATAGTCGGCGACACGACCCGTCTACGCAGCACCACGGACGAGGGAGCACAACGGTTCACTAGGATCATGACTACCTGGTACGCGACAGGAACTCCACGGCGTTGTCCAGCGCTGCCCAACCGCCTGGCAACTCATCGGAATCCAGGGCACTGCGGACATTCAACGCCGCCCCGTCACGCAGATTCAACGCCCAGCTCCGGCGCTTCACCTGGGTCGCATTCACCACATCGGCGTACGCGACGAACCGCGTGTCGGATTCCCGCCGCGCCGGATCCTCGGCGGCGATCCGCGCGAGCCGCCGTTTCGCCGACCCGTTCTGCGAACGCGGCAAACCCGGCACCAGCAACAACCCGGTGTCGACGATCAGCACATCGGTCCGCGAACCGTCGACGACCAGATTGACGACTCCGCCGACAACTTCCGGCCGGGCGGGCAGCGCATCCGCGGACGGCCCCGCCGAGACGTCGATGCCGAGCTGGGTCAGCCGCTCGCGCGCACTGCCCACGGTCGCCGGATCGATGGCGAGCGCGGCCAGCGCCCCGAGATCGAGATGCGATCCGTCGACGGAGACAAGTTCGGCCGTACCCGTCCAGCTGTGCCGCCACCGGGCCGCCCCACTACGCAGCGCGGCCAGGGCGATCAGCAGGTTGACCAGCTCGTTCACCCGAAGGGTGGTCTCATCGGGGGTGAGACCGGCGAACACGGACTCGGCAATCTTGCGCAGCCGGCCGTCAGCGGCGAGATCCAGCACGTCGGCGGCGTTGGTCACCGGGCTTTCCGCGACCCGGGTGAGGGTCGCCAGCGCGGCGTCGGCCTCCCGCTGCATCTCGCCCGTACGCGCCGCGCCGAAGAACTCGTCCCAGCCGACGCGGGTGCGGCCCTGCGGCGGGTACGCGACCTGCTGCAGCGCGCGGCCCAGACCGGGGAGATCGGGGACGAGGGTGAGCGCCGGGCCGGCCGAGCGGGCGGCACCTGGGGCCGGGATTGTCGTGGGCTTCTCTTCTGCGGCCGGCTCTTCTGCTGCCGGCGCGGGTGCGGGTGCTTCGGCGGCGTCGGGGGATGTCTCGGTGCGGTCGGCGACGGCGACGGATCCCGCTCCCGATTCGACCGGCTGGGCCGCGGCGGACGAGGGTGCGGAGGCGGTAGCTGTTGCGGGTGAATCCGTCGAGCCTTCTGACCGGTCGCCGACGGGCGCACCGAATGCCGTCATCTCGGCGCCGACCGGGGCTCCTGAAGTCGCGTCCGCCACCGGCGTGGGCGCAGGTGGAGATGGCGGCGTGGTGAGCAGGGCCAGTGCGGCGAGGCGTTCCTGGCGGGGTGGGTGAGTGTCCCATGTGGATGGCGCTGACGGTTCGCGGTTGCGCAGGACCGCGATCTCGTCCGCCCGGGCCGACAACACGCGCAGAAAGCCGCCGAACACGTCGTCGGGGACGTGGCCCGCCTGCCAGCCGGGACCGAGGTATTCGGCGTGGAATACGCGGTGGACCGCATCAAGGGCTGGGAGGTCGCGCAAGACAGCGGCCGCCGCGGCCGGGCCGGCGAAATCCGCGGCGATACGGTCGGCTTGGAGCTCCTGGGCCCGACTGAACGGGGCATCGAGACGGCGGTAGAACTTCGCGTACGTCCGCAGGAGCGGGCCGGCCGGGTTACGACGCGGGATGCGGGGCACCACCCGGGCGACTGCTGTGCGGCCTCGCCAGGCCAGCGGCGCCAGGCGGCCGAGGCGAGGTGAGAAGTGACCGAGCTCGTGGGCGGTGACCGCCTGCAGGTGCTCGATGTCCCAGGCCTGCAGCAGCGGCAACCCGAGGTAGAAATTGCGGGGGCCGCCGCCGAGGCCGAGGAAGCGGGTTCGTTCGATCAGCTTGGCGACCGCGTCCGCGACGATGGTCAGATGGTCCGGCGCGCGAGTGCCCGCAGCCACCGCCGCGGCGTCGAGCAGAGCCCACAGCTCCGGCGCGTCCTGCCTGGTCACGGGGATACCGACCGGTTCCGGGCGCCGGGCGTGCAGGGCACGCCAGGTCGCGTACGCCATCACACCCACCGTCGCCGTGCACACGGGCACCCCGATCCGCGTGATCGCCGAATCGGGCAGCGTCGAGAGCACAAGCAGGACCGGCACGACGACCAGCGCCAGCTGCAGCACCGCTACCGCCAGAAAACCGGCCAACGCGGTAGCCGAAGTCCACACCAACTTCTGCACTCGGCAAGAGTAGGGGTGGCTTCGCAGCGCTTCACCGGCGCGGTCCGGTCCGTGATCCCGTCGATGCCCGGCTGAGCTGGGCGGACGGCCGCCGGACCCGCGGCCAAGATTTAAGGAAGATTTTCGGCAGCGCAGTCACGGACGGGTGATTAGGTTGTGTGCAATTTAATTGTGCACAACTTAATTGCACACAACCTAAAGCTCTGCGCCGGAGGTCAGTGGGGCCAGTTGATCTCTGGGGCGGGGTGGAAGGCGACGCCCTGGGCTTGCCAGCGGGGGGCGCAGGCGGCGAGGCGGGTGCGGAAAGACTCCCAGTTGTGGGTTTCTCTGGGTGACCAGCCGATCTCGGCGATTGCCGGGAGTCTCGGGAAGGTCATGGTCTGGGCGTCGGCGAGGGTGCGGAGGGTTTCCGACCAGAGTGGGGCTTCGACGCCGAGCAGGGATTCCTCGGTTACTCCGGGGAGGCGGTCGGCCGGGTCCCAGGCGTACGCCTTCTCGACGCTGACGAGGCCGGCCCAGTCCAGGCCGGGGGTGGTGTCGGCGGCGTACTTCATGTCGAGGTAGGTGTGGTCGGCCGGGGACATGATGACCTTGTGGCCGGCTGCGGCGGCGCGGGCGGTGCCGTCGTCGGTGGCTTCGATCCGCCAGTATTGGACGATGGTTGTGGGTGGGAGGTCGGCTGACGCCATCTCGTGCCAGCCCAGGGGGCGCTTGCCGTGCTTCACGACCAGGGGCAGGAGGCGCTCGATGAACGTACGGTAGTCCTCGGCCGTCGTGACCAGGGCCTCGTCGCCGCCGATGTGAATGTACGGGCCCGGTGTCAGCGCCGCGATCTCGCGCAGGATGTCGTCGGCGAAGGCGTACGTCTCCTCCTTGGCCGCGACCAGGGAGCTGTAGCCGACCTCGACGTCGGTGCGCGGCTCGGGGGCGATGCCGTCCGTGGTGAGTTCGGGGTACGCCACCTGCGCCGCGTTGACGTGCCCGGGCATGTCGATCTCCGGCACGATCGTCACGAAACGGTCCGCCGCGTACGCGACCAGCTCGGCGTAGTCGGCCTTGGTGTAGAAGCCGGGGCCTGCACCGTCGACACCCGTACCCTCGCCGCCGCTGATCGCGGTGAGCTTGGGCCAGCTGTCGATCTCGATGCGCCAGCCCTGGTCATCGGTGAGATGCAGGTGCAGGTGATTGATCTTGAACTGGACCAGGGTGTCCAGATAGGACTTGACCTCGGCGACCGTGAAGAAGTGCCGGGCCACATCGAGCATGCCGCTTCGATAGGAGAACCTGGGCCGGTCGGAGATCGTCCCACCGGGAACCGTCCAGGTGACCCGCCGTGGAACGCCTGCGTAGATCTCCGCGGGCAGCAGCTGCCGCAGCGTCTGCACACCATAGAAAACCCCTGCCGGGTCACCGCCGGTCAGCACGATTCCGCCCGGTGAGATCTCCATCCGGTACGCCTCGGAGCCCAGCGCCGCGTCAACCGCCAACGCGATAACGCCCGGGGCCACCGCGCCGGCATCAAGGCTTGCACCGCCGACGGGAAGGTCGTAGCCGGTTGCCGGGCGCAGCGCCGCGGCGAGATGCTCCGCGACGTGTTCCGTGCCGGCTGCCGCGCTGATCCTCGTACCGGAATCGATGGTGAAATCGGCGGCCGCGTCGGGCCGCACCTCACCCGGGGCGGGTATGACGTCGCCCAGTCCTCTAGTCACCGCTACGCCCTTCATCGTAGGGGCCGCCTCTCGACCCGCCGGAAACTCTAAACCCTCTTTCCAGTTCCCGGGACCGCTCCCATGGTCGGGAAGGTCTTAATGTTCTGAACATGGTCATCTCCACACGACGAGCGACCCTGCGCGATGCGGGCGAACTGCACGAACTGGCAGCACGCACCTTCGGCCTCGCGAATCCGCCGGGCTCCGCGCAGAGCGACATCGACGCCTTCATCGCGCTCCACCTCTCGGTTGCCAGCTTCGAGGGCTACCTGGCGGACCCGCTGCGGGTCCTGCTGATCGCCTCCGAGCATGACAAGCCCATCGGGTATTCGATGCTGGTCGGCGGCCCTGTCGCAGACCCGTCGCTCTCGGAGACGGTGGCGAAGTTCGCGGGCGACGGCGTCAGCATCGAGCTGAGCAAGTTCTATCTTGCCCCTGAAGCCCATGGGTCCGGTGTGGCATCGACGCTGATGGCGGCGACGCTGGCGGCGGCCGTGGAGACCGGTGCGACGCACTGCTGGCTGGGCGTGAACCAGCAGAACGAACGCGCGGCCAAGTTCTACACCAAGCAGGGTTTCGACGTGATCGGCACCAAGCATTTCCGGGTCGGCAACGCCCGGCACGACGACCACGTCCGCGGCCGGGTGCTGCAGGTCAGCTGAGGAAAAGGGCCGGGAAATCAGCTGAGGGACAGGGCCGGGAGGTCAGCTGAGGAAGGACGCGGCGGGACCGGGGAGCTGGGCCCAGTCGATGCGGCGGCGGGTCAGGTCGCCGATCGGCGGGAGCTCGTCCAGGGCGAACCAGCCCACCTCCAGCGACTCGTCGTCGTTGACCCGAGCCTCGCCGCCCACCGCGCGGCACCGGAACGAGATGTCCACGTATTCGGTGCGGTCCCCGTTGGGGTAGGTGTTCGGGGGCTGGGTGAAGACGCCGGTGATGCGCTCGGGGACGACGTGCACGGCGGTCTCCTCGAACACCTCGCGGACGACGGTCTCGGCGGGCTGCTCGCCCGGGTCCATGACGCCGGCGATCAGCCCCCAGGAGCCGTCGTCCGAGCGCCGGCCGAGCAGCACCCGGCCGGCGTCGTCGAAGACCACGGCGGTCACCCCGGGCAGGAACAACAGCCTGGTCCCGACGACGGAACGGAGGCTCTTCAGGTACTCGGAGATGGCCATGATCCCACTCCATCAGCGCTCCGCCGCCGGGGCAAATGCGTGTCACCCGACCAGGGGGCGCACCTCCTCGGCGACGAAGCGCACGAACTCCCCGGGCGGCGGCGAGTTGGACTCGGTCGGCTGCAGGACGACGGTCGTCGCACCGGCTGCGGCGATGCTCTCGACGCCCTCGGCGATCGCGGCGGCGTCACCTGCGACTCCCCAGCCGCCGCTCTTCTCCTGCTGCGCGGCGAGCCGCTCGGCCGCGCCCGGGCCGGTCTCGACCATCATGAAGACGACCACGTCGTGCCGGTCATCGGGGCGGATGTTCGTCACCGCGGTGCGCACGCCGTCGGGGGAGGTGCCCGCGGTGAGGATGGTGCCGTCGGCCAGCTCGCCGGACAGCTGCAGGGTCTTCGGCCCGGTCGCCCCGATCAGCAGGCTGGGCGGCGAGGACGGCGGCCAGTCGAGCCTGACCGCGTCGAGATGCACGTAGCGGCCGTCTGTGGTGACCTCCTCGCCGTGCAGCAGCGACCTGAGTGCGGTGGTGTATTCACGCAGCAGGGTCATCGGCGACTCCGCTCGTGCGCCGACCTGGGCCATCCATTCCTGAACGCCGTGGCCGATGCCCGCGATCGGCCGGTCGCCGAAGAGCCGGTGCAGCGTGGCGATCTCCATCGCCGCGAGCGCGACGTTACGGAACGGGACCGGCATGAGCCCGATGCCGACCCGCAGCCGTTCGGTGCAGGCGAGCGCCGCGGAAGCCGCCGCGATGCCGCTGTTGAGGAAGCAGTCCTCCCACAGCCAGAGCTGTTCGAGGCCCGCCCGGTCGGCGATGCGGGCGACCTCCGGCAGCCGTTCGGGAGGGTTCATGGGCAGGTAGATAGCGCCGAGATTCGTCACCGGCCCATAGTCCACGGTGCCTGTGACAAAACCTGGCCGGTCTCGAGCAGCGTCTTGAGGTTCGACAGCACCGCGGGCCAGCCGCTCGCCACGTCGGAGTGCGCCTGCTCGCTTGCGAGGTTCTCGTGGGTGACCGTGAGCCGGACGATCCCGTGGAACGGCTCGATCTCGAAGGTGACCTGCTCAGAGACGGCTTCCGGCCGGGCCGGATCGGCCCACGTCGTGACGAGCCGGCGTGGCGCGGACGCCTCCACGACCGTGCCCACCACGTCGGCGATCCCGGACCCGTCGACGCGTCGGTGCTCCCACGTCGAACCGGGCTGCCAGTCGGAGACGTTGGCGTGCCCCCAGTAGGCAGCCGGTCAGGTCCGCGTCGGTCAGGGCGTGCCAGGCCCGCTCGGGGGTGCTCTCGATGTAGGTGACGTAGACGTACGTGGGCCGGTCGCTCATCGCTTTCTCCGCTCGAATTTTGACGCCACTGAGCGCCCGTAGCCGGGGCCGCTCGAACTTGTCGATCCAGCGCTCCTGCATCTCGTGCAGCGGCACCGGGTTGAGGTAGTGGAGCTTCGCGCGGCCACGGCGGACCACGCTGATCAGGTTGGCTCCCTCGAGCAGCTCCAGATGCTGGGTCGCCGACTGCCGGGTCATGTCAAGTGGCGCTGAACGGGCGAACCTGGGGAGGTGACAGGTCGGTTGACTCCTTCCTGGCAGGCCCGAAGACTCCGGGGTACGCAAAGGCGGGAGGCCGTGCCATGGAGGAAGAACCTCCCTATCTCTTCGACCTCCACGACTCCGAGGTCGCGGTGACGACCGACATCGACGGTGCGGTCATCGACATCTGCGTCTCCGGGCCATGGCAGCGGAGCGTCGGGGTGACCGTCCATCAGGCGATCCAGAAATGCCTGGCCGAATGCCCTGCCGGGATCGTCATCGACCTCGGCAGGATCGACGACCCCGGGGCGGAGAGCGTGGCGACCTGGGTGGCCGCGGCGCAGATGGCCGATGCCACCGACCCGCCCACGCAGATCGCCCTCTGCATGCCGCCCGGCACGCCGTTGGGAGAGCGGTTGCTCCGGGTGGGGAGCAAACGGTTCCTGGCGATCTTCGAGACTCCGGCGCAGGCCCGCATCGCGATTGCCGCCCGCAGGGTGCTCGCCGACGTCATCCGGCTCCGCCTGCCACCCTCGCTCCAGTCGGTCAGCGTGGCCCGGAACCTGGTCGGCGGCGCCTGCCACGAATGGACCATGCCCCGGCTGCTGATGCCGGGCCGCGCCGTGATGTCGGAGCTGGTGGCGAACGCGGTCGAGCATGCGCGTACCGAAATGGACATCTCGGTATCCCGCCGGGGATTCGGCCTGCATATCGCGGTGCGGGATCGCGATCCGAAGCTTCCTTACATCCGTCGGCCGGCACCGGTTCTGGCCGGTCGTCCTCTCGACGAACGGGGGCGGGGGCTGCAGGTCGTCCACGCGGACTCGATGGCGTGGGGTGCCATGCGGACAACCGGCGGGAAGATGGTGTGGGCCACGATCCGCGAGCGGCGCGGCAGCGGGCGGCGATGGTGATCCCCGGGCGGTAGCGTGCGGTGTCATGGCGCTGCCATCGTGCGGGCCGCGACGGTCGATGACGTCGAGGCCAGGTCCACCAGAATGCGTAAGCCGCTCAGGTGAGTGCCAGCTCCGCGCGGGCCTGCATCAGGGCGAAACCGAGCAGGTTGAGGCCCCGCCACTGCGCCGGGTCGGCGGTGCGGTCGTCGGTCGCGGCGAGGCCGATGCCCCACACCCGATCGGTCGGGCTGGCCTCGACCAGGACCCGGGTATTCGTGCCGGCGAGGAACTCCTGCAGCTCGGGGCGCTGCCCGAACTTCTCGACGCTCGCCCGCGTCACGATGGCGAACCGCTCCCTGTCCCAGACGTCGTCGGAGAAGCCCCGGACCCGGCGCCCCAGCATCTTGGCCTGACGCGGGTGGCCGGCGATGACGATGCGCCGGGCCGACTCCTCGTCGCCGAAGAGCATCGCCTTGCGCCACATCATGTAGTGCTCAGCGGTGCGGAACGTGACGCCGTCGACCGTGAACGGCGCCGGGAACCACTGGCTCAGGCACCCCGCGCCGACACTCCCGTCACGCTGCGGCTGGTGCCCCCAGAAGAACAGGTATTTGACCCGCCGGCCCTTGCTGGTCAGCGCGACCAATTCGGCCACGGTGCTGGGGATCTCGTCCATGCCGGGGATTATGCCGCTGCCCTCTGACATTTCTCGCCCCGTTTACCGCAGGCGAACCCCGCGTTACCGCACCCGAACCCCGCGGAGGATGACCGCTTCCGGGTGGTCCAGCTGTCCCATTTCAGTACGCGGGTCAGCGGCATAAACAACCGCATCGGCAGGCGCACCGGGCACGAGCCCGGCCAGCCCCAGGTAGGCCCGCGCCGACCACGACGCCGCACCCACCGCGTCGTGGGGCGGCACACCGGCCTCGACCATCGCCCGCACCTCGGCCGCGATGCCACCCATGGGGCGCGAGTCCGTGCCGGCCAGCACAGTCACACCGGCTTCGACGGCGGCAGCGGTCAGCGCGGCGTGACCCAGCCGCCCGCCCAGCTGCCAGCGCTTCGTCGGGCTGTCCTCGCGGGCGTGCTGGGCCGGGATGCTGCGCTGCAACGCGGCGAGCGTGGGTGTGAGGGCGATGCCCCGGGCGGCCATCTCGGGCAGCAGCTCCGGGTCGAGGCACATGCCGTGCTCGATCGAGTCGACGCCGGCCCGGACCGCGAGCAACCCGCCCGCGGCGTGCTGGGAATGCACGGCGACCCGGCCACCCACCGCATGGACCCGCGTCACGATCTCGCTGATGACCGCGAGCGGGACGGGCTCGTCGCCGACGCGCCAGTCCATGATGATTTTCGCCCAGCCCGTGCGCGCGGCCTGCTCGGCGGCGACCCCGGGCAGCTTGTCATGGTCGGCGCGGCGTCCCCAGCCGTCGAAGAACTGGCCGAACTGCGCGATCCACGGACCGGCATGCAGCGCCCGCGGCACGTCGGGATCCTGGCCGAACCATTCGGGTGGATCGCCCGCGAGCCCGGGCGCCCGGATCAGTGTCACTCCACTGTCGACGTGCCGGTGGAGGTCGTCGCGGAGGACCCCGTCGTCGAGCGGATCGCCGAGCTCCGCCGCACCGGGATGGGTGTGCGTGTCGACCAGACCGGGCAGCAGCCAGCCCTCGATCAGCTCGGCGCCCGGCACGGGGTCGGTGGTCCAGCGATCCCCGTCGGCATAAATATCCACGATCTCGCCGTCGGGCAGAGCCGGGCCGCGCAGCCGTAGAACCGTCATTGTCCGACCCTAGATCACCACTGTGGACGCCGCTGCCCCAAAAAATGTCAGAGGGTCCCGCTAGGTTTCTGCTCGCGGATCGACGCCACGGGGGCGCCGATCCGCGCATAGTAATTCACCTGGTCAGGCGGTGGAGGCCCCGGCGCTGCGCAGCAGGGTCTCCCCCGCCCGGCGGGCGTGGTCGTGCAGTTCCGGCGGCGACTCGATGACGAAGCCGGCGCCCAGCGAGCCGAGAATCATCAGCGGCCAGCGCAGGTCGTCCACGGTCATCAGCAGGCGACAGCTTCCGGGCCCGGTCTCCTCCGCCCTGGCCCACTGGCCGAAACTGCGGCGCACGGTCTCGGCGTCGGTCTGCACGAGGACCGACACGTCGTAGCGGTTGCTGACGCCGCTCAGGCGATCCTGCAGCCAGGCGGCCGGGTCGCCACCGGGGATCTCGCGGGGCCGGAAGCGGGCGCCGGTCGGCACGGGGGCGGTGAGGCGGTCGACCCGGAAACTGCGCCAGTCACCCCGATCCAGGTCCCAGGCGACGAGATACCACCGGCGGCCGAGGGAGACGAGGCGATGCGGTTCCGCGTGCCGGTCCGTCGGAGGCGCGATTGCCGGGGTGTAGGTGAACCTGAGCCGTTCCTCGGCGCGGCAGGCCAGGGCGAGCGTGGTCAGGGTGGTGGCGTCGAGGGTGGGTCCCGGTCCTTGCGCGCCCGGGGCCGTTGCCACGCGGAGGGCGTCGATCCGCTTCCGGAGCCGTGGTGGCAGGAGCTGGATCACCTTGGCCAGAGCCCGGATCGAGGTTTCCTCGTAGCCGACCACCGCGGCGGTACGCAGGCCGACGGCGATGGCTACCGCTTCCTCGTCGTCCAGCAGCAGCGGCGGCATGGCAGCTCCGGCCTGGAGCTGGTAGCCGCCCGCGACTCCACGCGCGGCGTCGACCGGGTAGCCGAGCTCGCGGAGCCGGTCGACGTCCCGGCGCAGGGTGCGGGGGCTCACCTCGAGCCGGTCGGCGAGCTCCGTGCCCGGCCAGTAACGATGCGTCTGCAGCAGCGACAGCAGCCGGAGCATCCGTGCGCTCGTGTTCGCCATCTGACCAGGGTCCCGCATATTGCGGTCAGAAAGTGACCGCTGAAGCATGGAAACACGTGAAGCCGGCCCGAACCACCGCGGCAGCCGACCGCTAACGTCAGACGGAACAGGCGAGCAAAACGGGGGGCGCGACGGATGTTGGGGTGGCGGCGACGGGAGCCCTACGCGCTTCCCCGGGCTCTGGGGCGGCTCATCGAGGGACTGAACCGGGTCGAGCCGCAGGCTCCGCGGCAACGGCAGCGCAATCCGGACGCGGTGGTCGACTGCGCGATCTACCAGGGCGGCGACCGGCGAGCGGGGCACGCGCACTACGCGCAGGCCGCCCGGGTGGCGGCGAGACAGCGGGACGCGTTCGTCTGGCTGGGGCTGCACGAGCCCGACGAGCCGACCATGGCCGCCATCGCCCAGGTCTTCGGGCTGCACGAGCTCACCGCCGATCAGGCGCTGACCGGTGGGCACCGGCCGGCCGCGGAGACCGTCGGCGAGGTCACCCGGCTCGTGCTGCGGACCGCGCGTTACGTCGAGCACGAGGAGCTGACCGCCACCTCCGAGGTGGTCGACACCGGGGACGTGACCGTGCTGGTCGGGCGGAACTTCGTGATCACCGTGCGGCACGGGGCGGCGGGTGCGCTCAAGCCCGTACGCGAAGAGCTTGAAGCGCGACCCGCGATCCTGGCGCACGGGCCGTGGTCTGTCGCCTACGCGGTGTGCGACCGGATGGTCGAGCTGTATCTGGAGGTCGCGGGTAGCGTCGAGCGTGACCTGGAGCGACTGGAGGAGACCGCGTTCTCCGACCTGGCACCGGATATCGCCCACATCTACCAGCTCAAGCGCGAAATGGTGGAATTCAAGCGGGCCGTGCTGCCGTTGCAGGAGCCGTTGACACGACTTCTCGACCGCGGGGTGGTGCCCGAAGGCTTGTATCCGTACCTTGTGGACGTACGTAGTCGCCTGACCCGGGCCGTGGAACGGGTTGCCGGCTTCGACGACCTGATCAACTCGATCCTGCAGGCCCGGCTCGCCCAGGTCTCCGTGGATCAGAACAACGACATGCGCAAGATCGCGTCCTGGGCGGCCATCGCGGCCGTGCAGACCACCATCGCCGGCGTCTACGGGATGAACTTCGCGAATCTCCCGGGACTGGACTGGAAGTACGGCTACGGGGTCGTACTGGCCGTCATGGTGGTCTCGGCCGTGGCGCTGCATCGAAGGCTGAAGAAGGTGGGCTGGTTGTGACGCTTGCGGAGCCGGATCCGCGCTGGGCCGCTCTCGCCCACACGGCGATCGTTGCCCTCGAGCCGTACTTCGACGAGGTCGAGCACATCGGCGCCACGGCCGTGCCGGGTTTGCCCGCCTCGGCCGCCATCGACCTGATGGCGGCGGTCGAAGACCTCGACGAGGTCGACGACGGCGCGCTCCGCAGGCTGGCGTATCGCCTCGCGGTGCCGCCGGTCGACGACATGCTTCTCTATCGACGTGAGAACTACGACAGTCTCGGATATTGCCTGTATGTGGTCACCACGGCGAGCTGGCCGGAACGCCCGGAGCGGTTGCTCCGTGACTACCTTACCACCCACCCCGCGCAGCGGGAAAGGTACGCCGCACGCAAAACAGAGCTGATGGACCGATTCGGCCCGGGCGAGGCGTATACGCGGGGTAAGGCCGCCCTGATGCAGGAGATGTCCGATGCCGAACGGGCTGGGCGTGGTTTGCCCCCGATTCCGGTGTGGGAGGAATAGTCCCAGGTCACAGTCGTCACTAGGGCCTCATGGCCTCCCCCGATCGGCCGGATGATCCACTCCGGACGGAACGCCGGGACTACCCCACTTCGCCGTGGCAGATGAACACGCGCAGTAACTACCGTTGGCAGTCGATCACGGCGACTGGGGGCGGTCAGTGGAGAGCACGGTTACCGAGGCCGTACCGGAAAGCCTTGACGCCGGGCCCGAGGGTCCGGGGCGTGGCGGCCTCGTCACCGTCCTGCGCGGGCATCTCGATCTTTTCCTGAACGCCGGGTCGCTGATGGCGACCACCGCGATCACCTCGCTTTTCGGCTTCGCGTACTGGTGGGTCGCCGCCCGGTTCGCCTCGCCCGCCGCCGTCGGCCAGGCTTCCGCCGCCGTGTCCGCGATGACCCTGATCGGCACGATCGGGATGTTCGGCATGGGCACGATGCTCATCTCGGACCTGGGGTCGCTGCGCGGGCGCAAGTGGGAGCTGATCTCCACCTGCCTGCTCGTCGCCGGGTCCGCGGCCACCGTGGGTGGCCTCATCTACGTCGGCCTGGCCCACCTGGCCTTCCCCGGGTTGCGGGACGCACTCGGCAGTACGGCCGCCACCGTGCTGCTGGTCTTCGGCATCGCGCTCAACGCGATGACGCTGGTGCTGGACGAGGCCCTCGTCGGCCTCCTGCAGGGCCCGCTGCAGCTGATGCGCAACGCCTGGTTCTCCGTGATCAAGCTGGTGCTGCTCGGCGTGCTGGCGGTGCTGCCGATCACGCTCACCGGCGGCGAGCTGCTGCTGACCTGGATCGCCGGCTCGGTCGCGTCGGTCGCGATCCTGGGCCGGGCACTGCGCAGCCGCGCCATGGTCGATTCGGTACGCCCCCGGGTGGCCCTGCTGCGCGGCCGCGGCCGGTCGACGTTCGACCACAACCTGCTCAACCTGGCGACCTACCTGCCCCGGGCGGCGCTGCCCCTGGTCGTCACCGCGGTCCTCTCCACCGAGGCCAACGCGGCCTTCTACACCGCGTTCATGGTGACCTCGTTCCTCGCCATGGTCCCCGGCAACGTGGCGCTGACCCTCTTCGCGGTGGCCAGCGGCGACAAGGCGGCGCTGCGCTCGAAGGTCCGGGTCGGCCTCGGCATCTGTCTCGCCGTCGGGCTGCCCGCGTCCCTCGTCGTCGCGTTCGGCGCGCACTGGATCATGTTGATCTTCGGTGCCAGCTACGCCGCGTCCGCGAGCACCGCGCTCACCATCCTCGCGTTCACCTATATCCCGTTCGTCTTCCACCACTTCTTCCTGGCGATCTCCCGGGTGCAGGGCACCGTCCGCGGCGCCGGCTACTTCTCGGTCTTCGCCGGGGCGGCCGAGCTCGTCGCGGCCTGGTACGGCGGCAGCCGCGGCAGCCTGACCGACCTGGTCGCCTGGGTCGCCGTGGTGATGGCCGTCGAGACGGTTCTGGTGGCGCCCACCGTGCTGCGCGTGGTTTTCGCCAAGGCAGCTCCTGAAGGAGAGAACATCGTGTCCACCACCAGCCTGACGCTGCGCGAGCGCGCCTGGCTACCGCTCGAGTACATCCGCACTGTCGGCCCCTTCACCGGCGTGAACGCCGAGCGGCTGCGCAACGCGCTGATCGGCCTGCACGCCGCCGACCCGGAGCACCGGGCCGTGTCGCGTCTCGACCGCAGCGGCGCGCGCTGGCTGCACATGGACGCGCCCGCGTTCGCCAGGTACGTGCAGGACGCGGTGAGCGACCTCGGTGACGGCCCCGCCGACTTCGACGCGATGAGCCTGGAGCTGCAGGCCGAGCCGCGCGCCCACCACCCGGTGCGGATCCTTGTCGGCGGCGGGTACGTCGCGATGAAGGTGTCGCACGCGTACGGCGACGCAGGCCCGGTGAACGTGCTCCTGCGCGAGCTGATCCGCGCGGCCGGCGAGGAGCGTGCCGCGGACATCCCGCCGTCGGTGCGGCACCGCTGGGCGCTGCCGGTGGCCTGGCGGAAACAGTTCGGCACCAAGCCGGGCCGCTGGAAGCAGGGCCTGAGCTTCGCCCGGCCCCCGGAGCACCTCGACGGCCCGGTGCAGCCGTGGACGGCGAGCCTGACCGTGGTGACCGCCCGGTCGGCGACCGTACTCGGCGAGATGCGGGCGTGGCGCGACCGGTACGCCCCCGGCGTGACCACCTCGGCGATCACCTTCGCGGCGTTCACCGCGGCCCTGCGCGACCTCGGGCTCGACCCGGACCTGCGGGGCGGCACGTTCCTCGCGGACGCCCGGCGCTACGTCGACAAGGGCGTCAGCATCGACAGCAACTTCGTGATGGGCCCGTACCTGTCGCCGGAGGATCTGACCGACCCGAAGTCGATCCACACCACGCTGAAGGCCGAGCTCGCCACCGGCCGGATCCTGACGATGATGGTGCTGCGCGAGGGCAAGATGCTGATCACCGGGGCGCCCGGGATGCCGGAGCCGTACCCGACGCAGGCCCCCTCCGCGCCGAGGCCCGCGCTGACCTTCAGCAACCAGGGCCGGCACGACATGCTCGGCGATCTGCCGTGGGCGGTCGAGCCGGCGGGCCGGGTCAACCAGAGCGTCCCGACAGCGGGCAGCCCCGAGGGCATCACACTCACCACCTCGGAGATGAACGGGGTGCTGCACCTCGAGGCGACGTTCCACACCTCGACGTACGACCCGGCCGTCGTGGCCCGGGCCCTCGACCTGGTCTGCACCGACCCCGCCGCGTTGATCATGGCGGCCCGTTAAGCCCGGTCGCCGCGCGAGCGGCGGCCCGTTGGAAAGGCCTGCGTGCGGCCGGCAGCCCCCCGTCGGCCGCACGCAGGTCCACCGCCGTCAGAGCGCGGTGTCCGCCATGACCGGCAGCTTCACGTCGAACTTCTTGGTCTTCTCGACCGCGTCGTCGCCGCAGGTGTTGTAGACGATCGTCGCCTTGAGCTTCACGACCGTCGTCGCGTCGTAGTAGGCGATGACGTAGAACGCCGTCCGGTCCACCTTTCCGGCCTTGAGGTTCGCGCTCTTGGAGAACGACGTGTACGTCTCGGTGTTCGACGGGTAGGTGATGGAGACGTTCTTGCCGTCGATCGTCACCTCGGCGTCGCACACCGGCTTGCCGGTCTTCCAGTAGAGGTCGACCCACGTGCCCTCGTCCGGGGCGACGGGCCGGGTCCAGTTCGTGATCAGGTGCGGGCCCTTGACCGCCGCGGCGGCCGGCGTTACCGCCACCGTCGTCGCCAGCCCCACGGCCGC
This sequence comes from Winogradskya humida, assembly GCF_016862215.1. Taxonomy (GTDB): domain Bacteria; phylum Actinomycetota; class Actinomycetes; order Mycobacteriales; family Micromonosporaceae; genus Actinoplanes; species Actinoplanes humidus. The sequence continues at coordinate 20,974 of NZ_BOMN01000118.1, read as the reverse complement.
CAGCGCCGCTGTCATCATCGCCGCGACGCGCCGAGTCTTGCTCATGCGAACTACCTCCCAAAGCTTCGGTTGATCATGCCGAGGCTAGGGCGGATATCGGACTCCAGGGGCAGACTTACAGTTTTTGGTACATAACATGCAGTCCTACGAGACCGTGCGAGGCCGAATCGAAGGCTTCCGGCACCGTGCCGATGACCTCGAAACCCAGAGACTTCCAGAGGTGTACGGCCGGAGCGTTCGTCTCCACGACCGCGTTGAACTGGATGCCCCGATACCCCGAGCGCCGCGACCAACCGATCAGGTACTCGCCCAGCGCCCGGCCCATCCCTCGACCCTGAGCCTCCGGGCTGACCATGAAACTGCCCGTCGCGATGTGCGATCCCGGGCCCGCCTTGTTCGGGCCCATCGTCGCCGAGCCGAGGATGCTTTCGCCGTCGACGGCCACCACGACGTGCGCGGGCGGCGCCTGCATCCAGATCGCGCGGGCCTCGTCGCTGCTCGCGCCGAGCGGGTAGACGTACGACTCCCGCGCCTCCACGATCTGCGACCAGAACGGGTAGATGGCCGGCCAGTCCTGCGGGGTCGCTTCCCTGATCTCCATTTTCGGAAGAATAGCTAGGCGGGCGTGATGCTGTCGTTGCGCAGGTGCTCGTAGACGACGGACGTTCGCACATCGGCTACATGGGCGTGCTCGGTGAGGCGGTCGATGACAAACGCGTACAAGCTGTCGTTGTCCGGCACCGCGACGTGGATGAGGAAGTCCTCCGAGCCGGTCGTGACGAAGACGCCGAGCGTGTCGGGCAGCGCGGTCACCCAGTTGCGGAACGCCTCGATGTTGCGGCGCGACGGGGGCCTGATCCGGACCGCGATCAACGCCTGCACCGGCCGCCCGATCGCCGCGAGGTCGAGCGTGAGACTGGCACCCCGGATGACTCCGCGCTCGCGCAGCGCCCGGGTGCGATCCAGCGCGGTGGTCGGTGAGACGCCCACCGCGGCGGCGATGTCGCGGTTGGTGCGCCGTGCGTCCACCTGCAATTCCCGCAGGATCGCCGTATCAAGTTCGTCCAGGTCAGCCATCTTGGCAGGCTAGCCGAATTAAGTACGGTTCACTTGCTGCGTACCCGTCGAAGTGCCTACCGTTTTGACCTATGAGCGCTGTTAATCAGGTGGGTTTTGAACCCGAGGAGATCCGTACCGACGAGCCCACCCGCTCCGCGCGGCTCAAGTGGGTGGTCGTGGTGGACGAGAGCATGCCGGCCGGGCGGGCCGTCAACGCGGCAGTCTGTGTCGCCGCCGCTACGACCGCCTCGGTCACCGGGCTGCTCGGGCCGGACGCCAAGGACGCCACCGGTTCGGTGCACCCCGGCCTGCCCTGGGCGGGGTGCACGGTGCTCGGCGCCGGGGCCGACAAGCTCGCCGGGTTGCGGGCCCGGGCGGTCGAGTCGCTGGGCGTCTTCGTCGCCGACATGCCGGCGAACGGGCAGAGCACCCGGGTCTACGACGAATACCTGCGACAGCTCGGCGAAACGGACAGCGACGCCCTCGCGTACCACGCGGTCAGTCTGGTCGGGCCGCGGAACCGGATCGACAAGCTGGTGAAGGGCCTGGCGCTGCTGGCCTGATTTAGGGTTTCAAATCACCAAGAACCCTCCGACAAGCGACGATAGGGGCAGCGTCGGATCAGGAGGGGACGGCCATGTCGCTCAGTGCAGCCCACAAGGCGGCGTTCCGCCGCGAGGTGCCCCAGGAAGGCCGGGTCTGGTCGATCCGGGACTCCCACGGTTACCCCGCCCCCGGTGGCGCTCTCCCGTTCTGGTCGAAGCAGTCACGCGCCAAGCGCATCGTCGGCACCGTCGAGGCCTATCAGGGCTTCGAGGTCGTCGAGATACCCGTGTCGGACTGGCTGGACAGCTGGCTTCCCGGCCTGCGGCGTGACGACCTGCTCGTCGGCGTGAACTGGGCCGGCCCGCACGCCACCGGATTCGATCTGACTCCGGCTCAGGTAGCAGGGTGGTTTGAAGAGCTGCCATGACCGCTTCAAACCCTTTAGTGATTCCCGCGGGGACCGATACACATTGCGACAGGCTGACCATGCCGGCGCAAGTAGTCGCGGCACCCCAGAAGGAGAACCACGATGCTGATCACCCTGCTGCGCGAGATGGCGCGTCGCTGGCCCTCCGACGACGACGAGGGTGCGACCGCGGTCGAGTACGCACTGCTCGTCGGTCTCATCGCGGTCATCATCATCTCCAGCGTGACGCTGCTGGGCGGCAACATCGACGCGATGTTCGACGACGTGGCCAACCAGCTCGGCGGCGGCTCGGACAGCGGCAGCTAGGTCCCGGCTTCTCCGTACGGCGGCCGCTGCGTGACGATCGCGGAGCGGCCGCTGTCGAGATGGCAATCGTCCTGCCCCTGCTGCTCCTGATAGTTCTCGGCATCATCGAGTTCGGGATCGGCTGGAACCGTCAGCTGAACCTCACCGAGGCCGCGCACGAGGGCGCCCGCGTCGCCGCGCTGAACGGCGACCAGGCGGCCGTCGCGCAGACCGTGAACCGCATCCTCGGCGTCAGCGCCGACAACACCCAGGTCGACATGTCCGTGTCCGCGTGCGCCCTCGACGGCACCGACGACACCGCGACGGTCGACCTCACGCTCTTCTACGACTCCCCCACCGGCCTCGGCAGCCTCATGGCGAGCTTCGGCGGGCGCGACGTCACGAGCTTCGAGCTGCATGCGACCGGCGTGATGCCATGCGTCGGCTGAAGCTGTCGAAAACCGGCGATGACGGCGCGATCGCGGTCATCGTCGCGGTGCTGCTCACCGGCGGCGTGCTGATCGGGGCCACCGCTCTCGTCCTCGACGTGGGCAACCTCTACGCCAAGCGCGAGCAGCTGCAGTCCGGCGCGGATGCCGCGGCCTGGGCGGTTGCCCAGTCCTGCATCGAAGACCCGGCCTCGTGTACGAACGAAGCGCAGCAACCCGCCGTGGATCAGCTCGTCGCCGCGCAGGTCTACGGCCCGCAGCCGAACAACAACCTGAGCGCGGCCGTCGCGGCGCAGGTGTGCATCGAGGGCATCAACTGCGCGGACTGGAACACAGGCGTGGAGTGCCCGTCGCTGCGGTTGACGTTCGGGCCGTACGCCGAGGTGCGCAGCTACTACCGGGACGGCGACGACCTCGTCATGCCGGCGCCGCTGGCCGGGGCGTTCTCCGGCGGGTCCAAGGGCGCGAAGGTCGGCGCGTGTTCCCGGGTCTCGTGGGGCGCCGCCGAGTCGATGCAGCTGCGGCCGCTCGGCATCTCCGCCGCGTGCATCCCGGCGGAGTTCTACGGCGTACCCGATATCCCGGACGACACCCAGCAGACCATCGGCGCGATGCCACGCCACCTGCCCGACCCACCCGCGGACGCTTCCACCGCTCTTCCGGAAGACCCCGGGACGGGTACGGGTTGCGGCTTCACGTGGCTCGACAGCGCCGGCACCTGTTACGTCACGCCGACGCCGCCGGTCGACCTCACCGCCACCGCGACCGGCTGCCCGGATGCGCTGGCCGAGGCGCGCGACGAACACCTGCCGATGCTCGTGCCGGTGTACGACAGCCGCGCCGCCGACCAGATCCACGTCACCGGCTACGCGGCGTACGTCGTCACCGGCTACGCCGGGCAGCCGGACGGCGCGCTCTGCACCGACCCGGGCACGCCGTGCGTGGCCGGCTACTTCACCCAGATGCTCGCACCGCGCTCGCAGCCGAGGTTCTCCGTCGAGGGAGCCGCCGACTACGGCGTAACGGCTATCGGACGCACCGGATGACGGGGGAATCATGCGACGCCGGGTTCTGATCGCACTGGCCGCGCTGGTCCTCGCCGGGATCAGCGGGGTCGCCATGACCCTGTACGCCCGCGGCGTCGACCAGCGGGCCGTGGACGGGCGGCAGGCGATCTCCGTGCTGCTCGCCACCAAGAAGATCAAGGCAGGTACGACCGGCGCCGAGATCCGCAAGCAAAAGCTCGTCCGCACGGTCGTGATGCCCGCCGAGACGGTTCCCGAGGGGACGCTCAACGCGCTCGGCGCCGACCTGGACCGGTTGGAGCTGAGCGCCGATCTCGCGCCGCAGCAGTTGCTCATGCGCGGGCTCTTCGGCGTCGCCGGCACGACATCGGCGGCCACCGTGGGCGTACCGGACGGGCAGCTCGGGGTCAGCGTCGAGGTCAGCATGGCGCCCGGGGTCGCCGAGAAGGTCGCCGAGGGCGATCGGGTCACCGTGTTCGTGACGTATCCGAAGGGTGGCTCGCCCGACTCGCAGAAGACCCGGGTGCTGCTGCCGGCCGCGACGGTCATCAGCATCACGAGCGGCCAGCCGAGCGATGTCACGCCGGCGCCGACGTCCACGTCGCGGGCGGCGAGCAGCCGGGCAGCCCAGTCGTATCCGGCCACGCTCGCGGTCAACCAGGCCGACGCGACCCGGCTCGTGCACGCCGCACAGACCGCCGAGCTGTATCTCGGGCTGCTCGGCGAGGGCACCGAGGTCACGCCGTCGGCCGCCGTCGACTACGGCTCACTCTGGCCGAAGGAGAACTCGTGACCGGGCCGAGGAGAAACTCGTGACGTACTACGTCTATGTCGAGCCGGATGCCGAGCGGCGCAACTCGGTCGGGGCCGTCTACCGCGAGTACGGCTTCGCGATCGTGGGCGAGCTGGCGGAGCTGGAGACGCATCTGCCGCGCAATCCCGAGACGCTGCTGGTGATGGTCGGCGCGACCGTGGACCTGGAGGAGGTGCTGACCTTCACGGCGTACCAGAGAGTGCAGAGGCCTTTGATCGGGGTTCTGCTGTTGCGCCGGACGCTGGAGCCAGACGTGCTCGGGCGGGCGATGCGCGCCGGGATCCGCGAGGTGCTCGAGGAACTGGACGCTGAGGGGATCCGGCTCGCGGCGGCCCGGTCGATCGATCTGTCGAAGGCGCTGAGCACCAGCCTGCGCAGCGCGAGCGACCAGGACCAGAGCGCGAAGATCATCACCGTCTTCGCGGGCAAGGGCGGCTGCGGCAAGAGCGTCGTCGCCACGAACCTGGCCGCCGCGCTCTCCGCCGACGGCAGCCGCCGGGTGCTGCTCGTCGATCTCGCCCTGCAGTTCGGCGATGTCGCGATCATGCTGCAGCTGCCGCCGAACCGGAGCATCTCCGACGCGATCTCGATGGGCGGCAAGGTCGACGAGGCCGGGCTGCGCTCGGTCATCACGCCCTACCGGCCCGGCTGGGACGCGCTGCTCGCGCCGTCGAGCCCGGCCGAGGGCGAACACGTCGGCCGCGAACTGGTCACCGAGATCCTCGAGGTGGCCCGCGGAATGTACGACTTCATCGTCCTCGACACCCCGCCCGCGGTCACCGATCAGGTGCTCTCGGCGCTGGACCTGACCGACTGGTTCGTGCCGATCGTGACGCCCGACCTGCCGACGCTCAAGAGTGTGCGGCTCACGATCGAGATGTTCGACCTGCTGCAGTACCCGCGCGACCGGCGGCTCGTGGTCTTCAACCGCGCCAACACCGAGGTCGGGCTGACCACCGAGGACGTCGAGGAGGCGGTCGGCGCCCACCTGTCCGTGCACGTGCCGTCGTCGCGGGACGTGCCCGTGTCGGTCAACCGGGGCCTGCCGATCGTGCTGCAGGACCCGACCCACCCGGTGAGCCTGGCCCTGCGCAAACTCGCCGACCGCTGTTCCGGGGTTACCAGCGCGCAGGAGTCGCGGCGGCGCATCTTCGCCTTCGGGAAACGCCGATGAGTCTCTCCGCGCGCATCGCCGCACTCTCCCCGTCTGCCGGGCCGGTCACCGCCGAGCCGGTCGACGAGGGTCCGGTCTCGGCGACGGAACAGCGTTACCGCGCCGCAGGCGTACAGGTCGGGGATGCCGTCACCGAGGTACGGCTGCGGATCCAGCGGCAGCTCGCCGACGAGCTCGGGCCGACCCTCTACTCGTCGTCCGACGGCCCGGCCGGCGACCTCGACGCCCGGGTCAAGCAGACGCTGACCGAGCTGATCGCGCGCGAGCAGACCCCGCTCGCCGGTGCCGACAAGGCCCGCATCATCCAGGACGTCACCGACGACGTGCTCGGGCACGGGCCGATCGAGTCGCTGCTGCGCGACCCGACGGTCAGCGAGGTCATGGTGAACGGCTACGACCTCATCTACGTGGAACGCTTCGGCCGGCTCGAACGCGCCGACGTCGAGTTCGACGACGAGGCGCACCTGCGGCGCATCATCGACCGGATCTGCTCGCGGGTCGGGCGCCGCGTCGACGAGGCCAGCCCGATGGTCGACGCGCGACTGCCCGACGGCAGCCGGGTCAACGCCGTGGTGCCACCGGTCTCGCTGGACGGCTCCTCGCTGACGATCCGCAAGTTCTCCGTGTCGCCGCTGACCGTCGACGACCTGATCCGCTTCGGCACGCTCAGCGCGAAGACCGCCACGTTCCTGGAGAACTGTGTGCGCGGGCGCCGCAACATCGTGGTCAGCGGGGGTACGGGCTCCGGCAAGACCACGATGCTCAACGTGCTCTCCTCGTACGTGCCGCATGACGAGCGGATCGTCACCATCGAGGACGCGGCGGAACTGCAACTGCGGCAGGACCATGTCGTACGCCTGGAGTCGCGCCCGAAGAACTCCGAGGGCGCCGGCACGATCAGCACCCGCGACCTGGTCCGCAACGCCCTGCGCATGCGCCCCGACCGGATCGTCGTCGGCGAGGTCCGCGACGCCGCCGCACTCGACATGCTGCAGGCGATGAACACCGGCCACGACGGCTCGCTGACCACGCTGCACGCCAACGCGCCGCGCGACGCCATCGCCCGGATGGAGACGATGGTGCTGATGGGCGGCATGGACCTGCCGATCCGCGCGATCCGCGACCAGATCGCCGCGGCCGTCGACGTCATCCTGCAGGTCAGCCGGCTCAAGGACGGCAGCCGCCGGGTCACCCACATCTCCGAGGTGGTCGGCATGGAAGCCGACGTGGTCAGCCTTCAGGACCTGTTCCTGTTCGACTTCAAGGCGGGCATGGACAGCGCCGGGCGTTTCAAGGGGACCTTGGAACCGACCGGTCTGCGCCCGCGGTTCGCCGACGACCTCGCGGTGTACGGCGTGACGATGCCGCCGGCGCTGTTCACCGCCGCACCCGCCAAGGGACGCCGATGATGTGGCTGGTCCTCGCCGCCGTGGCGATGGCCGCAGCGGTGTTCCTCGTCGCTTACCTGATCCTCGAGGCCCTCTTCGGCAAGACGTTCTTCCAGCGGCGCCTGGAGTCCCTGCGGCGCTTCGCCGTGCGGACACCGGTGACGAAGGGGCTCATGGTCGCGGCGATCCGCGCCGGGATCACCCGGACCGGCGAACGGATCGGGCGGCTCGTCCGGCTCGACAACCATGCGCTGCTCGAAGCGGCCGCGGTGCCGATCCGGCCCGGCGAGTGGCTGGTGATCCAAGCCGGTGCGGCGCTGGCCTTGGCGCTGGTGCTCGGCCTGATCCTGCCGTGGTTCCTGGGCATCCCGGCCGGGTTGATCGCCGGTTTCCTGATCCCGAACGCGCTGCTGCAGGGACGGGTCGAACGGCGTAAGGCCCGCTTCGCCGAGGAGCTGCCCGAGACCCTGCAGATGATCGTCAGCTCGCTCCGGTCGGGTTTCACGCTGCAGCACGGCATCTCCAACGCGGTCCGCGACAGCGACGGGCCGGTCGCAGGGGAACTGCGGCGGGCGCTGTCCGAGACCCGGCTCGGGGCCGAACTGGAGGACGCGCTCGACGGGGTCGGCCGGCGCACCGGAAACCACGACATGAAATGGCTGGTCATGGCGATCCGGCTGCAGCGGGAAGTCGGCGGGAGCCTCTCCGAGGTGCTGCAGACCACCGCGGACACCATGCGCGAACGTGACTACCTGCGGCGCAGCGTGCGCGCGCTGTCGGCCGAGGGGCGGCTGTCCGCGGGCATTCTCTTCGCGATGCCGCTCATCATGGGCGCCTGGATGCTCCTGTTCCGCCGGGAGTACATCCGCCCGCTCTACACCGACCCCCGCGGCATCGTGATGCTCGCCGTCGCCGCCGGGCTCCTCGTTGTCGGCGGCCTCTGGCTCCGCCGCGTCGTCCGGGTCGAAGTCTGATGGGGACAGCATGGGGCTGCTGATCATCGAGGTCGTGGCGATTCTGACCGGGGCCGCGTCCGTCGGGCTGTTTCTGCTGGCGGTGGCGCTGCCGCCGACGCGTGGCGAGCGGATGATGCGCACGCTGAGCATGTTCGGTGCCGGGCGGGGCAAGCTGCGGGACGATCGCGGGCCGACGCTGGATCAGCAGCTGCGGGCGGCGACCGTCGGCGCGTTCGACCGGCTCGGGCGGATGGTCACGCCTGCTGCCGCGCGGGGGCGCTTGGAGCGGCTGCTCGACTACGCGGGTAATCCCGAGGACCGGCTGATCGACACGGTGGTCCGCCGCCGGGGTCAGTTGCTGATCGGGATGGGGCTGGCGGGTGCGCTCGGTGGCGCGGCCCTCGCCGGAGCCCGTGGCGCGGTGCTCGCCGGGCCGGCCGCCGCGATCCTCGGGCTGTTCCTGCCCGACATCATCGTCAACGACCTGGGCACCAAACGGCAGCGCGAGCTGGCCCAGTCGCTGCCGGACGTGCTCGACGCGCTCGTCATCGGGGTGGAGGCGGGGCTCGGCCTGGACGCCGCGATGGCTCAGGTCTCGGCCAACCTGGCCGGCCCGATGCCCGCCGAGGTGCACCGGGTGCTGCAGGAGATGAAGATCGGCATCTCGCGTACGGAGGCCTTGCGCTCATTGTCCGCACGCACGACGGTGCGCGAGCTGAAGTCGTTCGTGACCTCGGTGATCCAGGCCGGCGAGCTGGGTGTGCCGATCGCGGGCGTGCTGCGTGAACACGCCCGCGACCAGCGGACCAAACGTCGTCAGCGGGCCGAGGAACAGGCCCAGAAGGTGCCGATCAAGCTGCTCTTCCCGGTGCTGTTCTGCCTGTTCCCGGTCATCTTCGTCGTCATCCTCGGCCCGGGCGTCCTGCGCCTGCTGGACACCCTGGGCCGTTGAGCCCTACCGGCCCGGATCCGCCGGAGCCCCGGTTGTTGTCGCCGTCGTCGGGCCGCCGGTGCCGGGCGTGTCATTCCCATTGTCGGGCGCGTCATCACCGGGCGTCCCGTCCCCCTCGTCAGGCGACTCACCGTCACTCGGGCTGTCGCCGTCGCCCGGGTCGTCGCTGCTCGGGTCGTCGCCGCTCGGGTCGTCGTCCCCGGACTGCGGCGGGGCACTCGAACTCTCGCTCGGCGAGGGCGACTCGGGCTTGGTGCTCTGCTGCGGCAGCGGGTGCGATGCGACCGTCTTCTCGGGCAGGTCGAACGTCCAGCCGTCGGCCTTCAGCTTCGGGATGAGCTTCGTCAGCGCCTCGATGGTCTGCTCGCGCTCACCACCGCCGTCGTGCACCAGCACCACCGCGCGCGGCGTCAGCTGGGTCTCGATCCGGTCGGCGATCACGTCCGCGCCGGGCAGCAGCCAGTCGTCCGGGTCGACGACCCAGCCCAGCGGGGTGTGGCCCAGCTTCGCGCCTTCCTTGTTCGACGTGCCCCACGAGCCGTACGGCGCCCGGAAGAACGGGACCGTCGCGCCCGGGGCCGCCACCGAGATGGCCGCGTCGGTGCGCTCGATGTCGGCGCGGGCATCAGCAGCGGACATCTGGCCCAGGTCGTCGTGCTTCCACGAGTGGTTGCACAGCGTGTGACCCTCGGCGATCACCCTGCGCACCAGCTCCGGGTAACGCTCGACCTCCTCGCCGACCATGCAGAACGTTGCCCTCACGCCGTTCTTCGCGAGCAGGTCGAGAATCTCCGGGGTGTAGGAGGACGGGCCGTCGTCGAAGGTCAGCGCCAGGCGCTTGCCGGTGCCGGCGGTGCGCACGACGGGCGTACCGAAACCGAGCTTGCCGTCCTGGTTCTGCCGGCTCTGGTCGCTGCTCTCGCCGCCCTTGGTGCCGGTCTTCGTCTTGCCGGCGTCGCCGACGTCCGTGCGGCCGATGTGGGTCGCCTTCGGCAGTGCCTGGACCGGGGAGCCGGTGAGGGCGTCGCGGGTGAAGTCGCTCCACAGCTTCGCCGGGACGGTCTCGCCCTCGATCGCCTTGCCGGACTTCTCGCGGATCGGGCCGGGCTTGGCCTTGCCGATCCACACCACGGACGCCAGCTCCGGGGTGTATCCGGCCATCCACGCGTCCTGGTTGTCCTTGGTGTTGCCCCACTGCTGGGTGCCCGTCTTACCGGCGGCGGGCCGTCCCGGGACCACCTTGTCGCTCGTCACCACCGCACTGAGCACGGACGAGATGTCGGACGCGGCGGCCTTGTCGAGCACGGGCGTCGACTTCGGGACGGCGGTGTAGAGCCGCTCACCACCGGCGGCGGTGGCCGTCTGCACGAAGAAGCGGTCATGGCGTACGCCGCCCGAGGCGAACGTCGCGTAGACGGTGGCGAGGTCGCCGGGCGTCACGGCGTACCGTCCGATCGCGATGTCCGCTCTGGTCTTGCCGGGTTTGGGGTCGCCCTTGACATCGACCAGGGTCGGCGCGGTCCCGTACTTCTTCGAGATGCCCAGCGCCCACGCCATGTCCCGGACCGCGTCGGTGCCGATCTGCTCGGTGACCGCATAGAACGGCGTGTTCAGCGAGTCGACCATCGCCGCTTTCAGCGTGCAGCTGGGGCACTGCAGGTCGAGGTGGTTCTTCAGCGGTACGCCTAGCCTGCCCGGGAAGATGCGCGGCGAGCTGCCGTCCCAGCGTGAGTTCACGCCGATGTTCTTCTCCAGCGCCGCGGCGAGCACGATCGGCTTGAACGTGGACGCGGCCGGGTGCGAGGCGGACGCGTCGTCGAAGTAGCCCCGCTCCGCGCCGCCGTAGTATGCGCGTACCCCTCCGGTCCCGGGATCAAGAGCGACCAACGCGGCGCGCAGGTCATCCGGCTGAGCGTCGAGTTTCTTCTTCACCTGCTTGACCGCGGCGCGCTGAGCGGTGGCGTCCAGGGTCGTGATCACCTTGAGGCCCCGGGTGTGCAGCATCTGCGACGTGACACCATGCGCGGCCAGCTCGCGCTCCACCCGGTCGATGATGATGCCGTCGGCGCCGGGGTTCTTCGCGTTGGCCGCGTCGACCTTCGGGTAGACCAGATCGTCCTTGAGCCAGCCGAGCGTCTGCTCCGACTTGACCACCCATTTCCAGCGCACCTGCGCGGCATGAGCGTCGTTCGCCGGGTCGAACCCCCACGGGTCCTTGATGACCGAGGCGAGCACCGCGCCCTGGGCGGCGGTCAGCTGGTCCGGCGTGATGCCGAAGTACGCGTGCGCGGCCGCGGCGATGCCCTGCGCGCCGCGCCCGTAGTAGATGGTGTTCAGGTAGCGCTCGAAGATCTGATCTTTCGTGTACTTGCGCTCGAGCTGGACGGAGAGCGCCAGCTCCTTGGCCTTACGCCCGACCGAGACGTCCTGGGTCAGGAAGGCGTTACGGGCGTACTGCTGGGTGATCGTCGATGCGCCCTGCTGACCACCGCTGACATCGGCGACCAGCGCGCGGGCCAGACCCCGCACCGAGAACCCGCCGTGGTCGTAGAAACTGCGGTCCTCGGCGGCGAGGATCGCGTCGCGGACCGGTTTCGGGACGACGGAGAGCGGCACGTCGCTGTGGTCGACGGTGCCGACCCGGGCGAGGATCGTGCTGCCGTCCCGGAAGTACAGCGTCGACGCCTGCGGCTCGATCGGCGCGTCGGGGAGCGGGACCGATTCGACGTATGCCTCGGCCGCGGCAGCGCCCGTAGCGCAGTAGAAGGCGACGATCACCATCAGCCGGATGGCCAGCCTCCGCCAGAAGCGGGACCGTCGTCCTTTTCGCGCCGGGCCCGGGTTGTGGGCGCCTTCCGCCGAAACGTCATTCGTGGTCACGAATCGATGACGGTTGACGAGCGTCAATCCGTGGCGTCCTCGCCCCAACTACTTTGCGTGGGGATTCAATCACGCTTGATCGATACGTTGTGAGCTGCTGTTTCCTGCAGGTTGCAGAAAACCACTATGAGACACATCTCCTCTTGACGGAATTCATACCGCCCGTGTGTGGTGGTCGGACCCTGCCACACCTATGCTTGCGCCACTGCAATCAAGGGGGCACTGGTGCGAAGTCTCGAGATCCTCGTCGTCGACGATGATGACGCCGACGCCTTCATGATCTCGGAGGCGCTCGAGGGCACAGAACGCCTGACAACGGTCAACCGGGTCGCCGACGGCCGCGAAGCCCTCGACTATCTGCGCCGCAACACGCCGTTCGAGAACGCGCACCGCCCCGACCTGATCCTGCTCGACCTCAACATGCCCCGCATGGACGGCCGCGAGACGCTCGCCGCGATCAAGACCGACGAGAAGCTCAAGACGATCCCGGTCGTGATACTGACTACGTCGGGTGCGGCCCCGGACATCGCGGCCAGCTACCAGCACCGCGCCAACGCCTACGTCACCAAGCCGTTCGGCCTCGACGAGTTCGAGTCGACGGTCCGCACGATCGACCGCTTCTACCGCGAGGTCGCGATCCTGCCCCCGGGCGAGTAACAAGCCCGTTTCCGGGGTACGTCGACCGTATGGCGGACACCGATACCGCGCCCGAGGACCTCGGGGCGCCGCAGTCATTCCTCGTTCTCAACGACGGCACCGCGGTCTACGACCGGGCCGGCGAGCGGGTGGGCACGGTCGAACACGTGCTCTCGGACGACCAGGAAGACATCTTCCACGGCGTGGTCGTCAAGACCTCCGAAGGCCACCGCTACGCCGCCGCGTCCGTGATCGACGGCATCTTCGAGCACGGCGTGATCATCTCGCAGACGGCCGGCGAACTCCCCTCACCGAGTGCGGACAGCACCGATTCCTCGCTCGGCGACGGGCTGCGGCGCGCCTGGAACTGGCTCATTCAGCCCAAGTAGGCCACTCGCTGCTTTTCGGCCAGGGCTTGCGCCGCTGCCTCACGGGCCTGACGGGCCGGGGCGGTGGTGCCGGTCGCTGCCGCGGTCACCGTTGCGCCTTCGAAGAGCAGCATCAGGTGATCGGCCAGGTCACCGTCCGAGGTCAGACCTTCCAGGTACGCGCGGAAGTACGCCTTGTGATCTCGGACGCGCTCGGCGACGCGGGGCGAGCGGGCGCCCAGTTCCGCGTACACATTGAGCCTGAAACAGCCCCGGAAGCCGCGCTCGCCCACCCGGAGCTCGAGCCAGTCGAAGATCGCGAGCGGCCCGCCGTCACCGGCCTCGACGTAGGCGCTGAGCCGGGCCCGCCACTCGGCGTCATGATGGTCGAGAACGGCCAGGAGCAGCTCATTCTTCGCCGGAAAGAGCTGGTAGAGCCGCTTGAGCGAAACGGCCGCGGCGGTCCTGATCTCGGCCATCGCAACAGCGTGGAAGCCACGGGCGTAGAAGAGCCGGTCCGCCACCTCGAGAATGCGTTGTTCCTCTACATCCATTTCCGACCCTTCGATGCATCGTGCATTTCCGTGTCGCACTCGCGTAGTACGTAAACGAAGCCGATCACTATTCCGCTGCGGTTCCCGCTGCCTCTTCCGACCGCAGCACGTGGGTCATGAAACCCACCACGTCGGCATGCCTGCGCACCGGGTTGCGATAGAGCGACCGCCCCTCGCCGCGCCGGATGCGCAACGCCTCACGGATGACGCGATGCCAGCGTTCCTCATATGTCTCCAGGGCAAAGCCGGCGGCTTCCGACTTCGAGGTCACCCGGCCGGCCGCCAGAGTGTGCCGCAGCCGGGCCACACCGAGCACACTCCAACAGGTGTTCCACTCCCCCACGCCGGCCAGTCCGAGCGCCGTCCTGGCCCGCCAGCCGGTCCAGTAGCCGGCCAGGTTCGCACGGGTCTGCTCGGCGAGGGCGGGCCAGTCGGTGTGGATGTCGGGATCGGCGGATCCCCGCACGGCTATCCCGCCCTGACGCAGCACGTGCCAGGTGACGAGGTTGCGCTCGAAGCGGGATGCCGGGTCGACGCGCCACTCGTGCACCGCCGGGCCGTCCGGGAGTCCGTCCGGGTCCTTCGCCAGGTCCCCTTCGTTCACATAGAGGCCGTCGAAGAACGTGGCTCCGCGCGTACGCCGAAGGCTTGCATGAATGGCTTCCAGCGCCCGCAGTTGCGGTGGCCGGGAGACGACCGCGACGAAATCCATGTCGCTCGTGCCGGGGTGATAGTCGCCCAGAGCCAGGGAACCCTGCAGATAGAGCCCCCGGACCAGACCGGGTTCATAGGAATCCGCCAGCGCCAGATACTCCGCACACGTCCGCGCAACATCATCGTCAAGGTCCGTACCCACCGCCGCGACGGTATCTGCCCCTGTCCACACCCGCCGCTCGGCCGTGAGTGGGTTCAGCCGGCCGACTCGAGGCCGGAGTCGCGGCAGATCTCGACCATTTCGGCTGCGGCGGCACTGACTGCGGCGATCTTGTCGGGTTCGTCCTCGGCACCCTGTGCCTGAACGGCCGCGGTGAAGGCTTCCGCGAGACGTTGGGCGGCATCGGCCACGGGTGCGTCGGCGGTGCCGGTGGCCTGCAGGATCGAGTCGGTCACGCCGGGCATCATGACTGTCGCGTCGCGGACCGCGGCGATCACCTTGGCACAGGCGAGGGAGCCGGGTGGATCATCGACGGCCGGGGAGATGCTCGGCGACGGCGCGGGGGCTGGGGCGGTTGTCCTCGCGGTGTCGGCGGTGCACGCCCCGAGCAGCCCCAGGAGCGCGGCCAGGGCCCCGGCGCTCAATGATCGAACCACTGCCTGAGGGTACGGTCCGCGCACCCTGACCAGGACCTGTTTCGCCATGGCGCCCGTGCGTGGTGGAGGGGGACGCCAGCCGCCACACGGTCAAGGCCGGGAATGGGGCCGGGCCGGTCGTGGGAACGACCGGCCCGGGGATGTCTCGTGGTGCGGGGTGCTTCAGGGTGTTGCGCTCAGAGGGCGCTGCCCTTCTTGTATTCGTCCCAGCTGATGCTCCAGTCGGTCCAGCCGTTCTGCCACTGGAGCTTGCGGCCGGTGCCCTTGACCGTGACGACGTCGCCCATGAGGGTGCGGTCGAAGAGCCATTTGCCCATGGCCTCGGAGACGTTCACGCAGCCATGGGAGACGTTCTGCTTGCCTTGGACGCCTTCGGACCAGGAGGCCGCGTGGACGAATTCGCCGCCCCAGGTGTAGCGCTGGGCGTAGTCGATCTTGGTGCGGTAGCCCTCGCCGTCGGGAAGCTCGTCCATCGTGTCGAAGACGGTGTGTTCCTTCTTCTCGATGATGACCGCGGTGCCGCTCGACGAGGGGGTGCTGGCCTTGCCGAGGCTGATCGGTAGCTTCTTGATGACCTGGCCGTCCTGGGTGACGGTCATCTGCTTGTTCTTGCTGTCCGCGGTCATGATGAAGGAGCGGCCAACGTTGAAGTCGACGGTGAGGTCGGAGCGGCCGTACCAGCCCTTGTCCATCTCGACGCCGCCCAGCGCGATCTTGTAGGAGACCTTGGAGTTGGCCTTCCAGTAGACCTTGGGGCGGTAGTGCATCTCGGTGCCGCTGATCCAGTACCAGGAGCCTTCCTGGGCCGGCTGGGCGGTGACCGTCATGCGACGCTCGACCTCCGCGCGGTAGCTCTTGGGCACGGTGCGGCC
This sequence comes from Winogradskya humida, assembly GCF_016862215.1. Lineage (GTDB taxonomy): Bacteria > Actinomycetota > Actinomycetes > Mycobacteriales > Micromonosporaceae > Actinoplanes > Actinoplanes humidus. Next base: position 5,278 of record NZ_BOMN01000118.1, on the reverse strand, counting down.
GAACTTGATGATGACCGGCATGCCCACGCCGACCTTCTGGCCGTCACCGAGGAAGCTCGTCACCCGGACCAGCTGCGACGGCTTCTTCATCACCGTGAACTTGCTGGTGGCGGTGCCGCCCTTGTCACCGGACGCGGTGCCGGTGACCGTCACCGTGTAGGTCTTGCCCCAGCCGAGCGCACCCGCCGGCTTGAAGACCTTGTCGTCCTTGTCGAGCGTGCCCTGAACTTCCTTGCCGTCGGCGTCAGCGACCGTGACCGCGGTGTTCTGCGGGTCCTCGGAGTCGTACTTGATCTCCGTGATCGCCTTCACGCCGGTCGAGTCGGCCGCCGGTGAGGTGACCGCCACGGTGCTCAGCGTCGGCTGCGGCGAAGGCTCCCCGGAGGCGCCCGCGCTGCCGCCCTGCCATGCCGGCGTCGCCGACTTGTCGTCACTGCTGCAGCCCGCGCTCAGCAGCACGGTCGCGGCCACCAGCGCAGCCGCGGCAGTTCGCCACTGCCGTCCCCCGGCTTTGCCGGTAAATCCACGAAGCTTCATGATCCCTCTCACCGCACCTCGGTCCGGCGCCAATCATCCGTCATGGATGCCGGACCCCCCATCCCGAATTCGTGCCACACCGCCGTCGGGACTTTACGCTTCAACAATCAGGACTGGCCATCCTGGTTCGCCAGCTCCGCCGGCACAGCGATGGCACTGCCCTTCACGAACTCTTTCCAGCTCAGATCCCAGGGCGTCCAGCCGTTGCCGTAGGCCAGCTTGTCGCCCGTCCCCTTGACCGTGACCGGGTCGCCGATCAGCGTCTTGTCGAAGAGCCATTTGGCGTTCGACGGGGACACGTTGACACAGCCGTGTGACACATTCCGGCGGCCCTGGGCACCCACCGACCACGGGGCCGAGTGGATGTACTGCCCGGACCAGGTCAGACGCTGGGCGTACTCGATGTCTGTGACGTAGCCCTCGCCGGGCGGAGCCTCGTCCATGGTGTCGAAGACCGTTGCCGCCATCTTCTCCATGACGACCATGGTGCCACTCGACGAGGGGTGCTTCGGGGCGCCGAGGCTGACGGCCAGCGTACGCACCGTTTTGCCGCTCTCGACGACCGTCATCTTCTTGGTCTTGTTGTCGACCTTCATCACCAGGCTGCGGCCGATCTTGGCACTCGCGCCCCGGTCCTGGTCGCCGTAGCGGCCGCCCCCGGTCGGCAGGCCGCCTACTGCGGCGCGCACGGTGAGCTTGGTGCCCGGTTCCCAGAACTTCGGCGGACGGTAGTAGACCTGAGTGCCGGTCGAGGTCCACGACCAGGCACCGGGCTGCGCCGGCTCACTCTTCACGAAGAGGCGCTTCTGTACGGCGGCCCGGTCCTTCTTCTTGATACCGGGGTTGAACTCGACCACGATCGGCATCGCCACGCCGTACGTGTGGTCGTCGAAGAGGTAGAGCCCGGTTCCGGTCTTCTTGGCCGGTTTCGCCATCGTGGTGAACGTGGTCGTCTCCGTCTTGGAGACCCCCGCGCTGTCCACGGCGGTGACGCTCGCCTCGTACGTCTTGCTTGCCGTGAGTGCCTTCGCCGGCACCCAGGACGAGCCGTCCTCGCGCAGCTCTCCCGCAACGGCCTTGCCCTTGGCGTCCTTGAGGGCGACGGTCGTCACTTTGCCCCCGGAGACGTCGACCCCGATCTCAGTGCTGAGGGGTACGCCCTTCTTGCCCGCAGCCGGCGTCACACTCAGCTTCAACGGCCCGTCCGCCGCCACAACACCCGATTCGGGCACCGCCGACGAACCCGGGGCAGGAGCGGACGAACTACCCGCCCCACCCACGGCCCCCGGCTTCTTGGCATCGTCCCCACACGCTGCCAGCGCCATGGGCGCCACCACCACCAAAGCCACGACCGCAAGTAGCGAGCGCCTCATGCTGACCATCATCTGCCCCGATCTCACGTTCCGCGCGGCCATCCTGCCCTACCGATGCAAGAGACGGGGTCAACCGACCGTCGGGTTGCTCGCACCGATCGACCCGAGGCCCGTTTTTGAGCCCCGCGATGACCGTGTTAATGTTTCTCCGTTGCCAACGAGCGCCGCTAGCTCAACTGGCAGAGCAGCGGACTCTTAATCCGCGGGTTGTAGGTTCAAGTCCTACGCGGCGCACCAAGCATCACCAGGGCGTATAGCTTTCGAGCTATACGCCCTGAGTCTTTGTGGGGCGCCGGTGGGACCCATGTGGGCCGTGTCGCTTCGACCCCTTCTGGCTACCGGATTACCTGGCCGCGAGTCGCTCTGCGAGGTTGATCTTGGACGGCTCAGCGGATTTCGTCGAGGTGCTGTTTTGGTGGTGCCGGTGGCCGGGGTTACGGGCCGCAGCGGTGCGTACGAGCCGGGCGGTGGCTTCGGCTGCGTAGGCGAGTAGATCGGTCAGGACGCTGGTGCAGGTGTCAGCGGTCAGCACGATGCTGCTGTGTCCGAGCTGCGTCTGCACGGTCTTGAGGTCGACGCCCGCGCAGTGAGCGAGGCTGGCCGCCCCATGGCGCAGATCATGCAACCGCACCGGCGGCAGCCCCGACTCACCAACCAGATGGTGGAACCGGCGGGTCAAGAAGTCCGGGTGCAGCGGCGCCCCCGTCCGCGGCGACGAACAGAACACGTATCCGGAGTCCTGCCAGCTTGACCCAGCTGCGCGTTGCTCGGCGCGCTGCCCACTCCGGTGGTCACGCAGCAGTCGTACGGTGTGCCGGTCGAGGGCGATCAGCCGGCGGCTGGCCGCGATCTTCGGAGGCCCGGCGGTAACCAGGTGGCCGTTGGCGATGCGCTGCTGCTCGATCATCGCCACCCCGGCATCCAGATTGACGTCGGCCCAAGCGCAGCCCGGCGGCCTCACCGCGGCGCAGGCCGCGTAGTGCGATCAACCACCACATCACCGCGAGACAATCCTTCGTCACGAAGGACAGGAAGGTTGCGGCCTGCTCGACCGTCCACACCGCGACCGACGGCCGCTCTCCGGTCTTCTTCCAAGCATCGACCCGCTGCGGCGTCCACACTAGGGCGTGCGGATGTCGCGGGGAGGGCAGCTCGACATAGCGGGCTGGGTTGTCGCGCAGCAGCCCTTCACGGATGGCGGCGTTGAGCGCCGAGCGCAGAGTCGCCCGGATGCGGTGCAACGTCGATGGGTTTGGCGGGCGGTCGTACCGGTTCGTGGTCGCACCGGTAGCGGTGATCATGTCAGTGATGTGACGGCCGGTCAGCTCACTGAGCCGGACCGGCCAAGATGCGGAATCAGATGGTTCTCGACATGACTCTCGTACGAGCGCAGCGTGGTCGGCCGAATCTTCGTCCGCGTGGTCAGCAAATAGCGCAACCAGCGTTGCATAGTCCAACCCTCGGCAGTGGTCGCTTCACCGCCACTCAGCAACGCATCACGGGCCGCGATCGCCTCATGCCGAGTCGGGTAGCCGCCGCGGCGCAGCCGCTCCCGCCGGCCGGGCAGGACCGGCACCGCGCAGCCGAAATACCAGCTCCCGTAACCCGCTCAGCCAACTGCGAACAAGCCGAACTCAACAACCGCCCGTCCTCCGACGATCAATATCCACACCGTTTGAACACCCCACCGCTCATCGCCACGCCCTCCTCAATCGGATAGCTCAACGATGAGCCCGAACCGCACCCCAAGAGCCGCCGAGTCACTCTGAGGTGGAGCTCAGACGGGCAAAAGCGGCACCCCTAACCGCAGCCAGCCTGCAAGCCGTGGAGCGTGGCAAATGAGGTGCGGAGTTCAAGGGCCAGGCGACATTTGCGCATCACTCACCGTCGCTCAAGGAACGAGCGGGCAGCTCTAGTACGGCAGCCGCCGTTTGTGAGGTGACCTCGGATCCCGCGGGAACAAGGACGGCCACCGCATGATCGTCTGTGCGTTGTGGACACAACATCAGACCTTGCGGTGGCCGAAGGTCATAGCTTAGAACCTGCCCGGTGGCGGGCAATGATTGACCTGGTCACTGACGCGTTCGCGGGCCGGTTCGGCCGGGTCGAGCCCCGCCGGACGGCCGTCCAGTTCGTCACCGGCCTGCTCACCGACCTGGAAATCAAGACGTGCTGGCAGCTCGCAGAGCAAGCCGGACATGGCCGGCCGGATGCGATGCAGAGGTTGCTGTATCGGGCGAAGTGGGATGCCGACGCGGTGCGTGACGATGTGCGGCAGGTCGTGGCGGACCGTCTAGGAGACCCCGACGGGGTCCTGGTTGTTGACGAGACCGGCGACCTGAAGAAGGGCACGCACACCGTCGGCGTCCAGCGTCAATACACCGGCACCGCCGGACGAATCGAGAACGCCCAGGTCGGCGTGTTCCTGGCCTATGCCAGCCGGCACGGCCACACCCTGATCGACCGCAGGGTTTACCTGCCGAAGTCCTGGACCGGCGACCGCCAACGGTGTCAGCAGGCTGGTGTCCCCGACGACATTACGTTCGCGACCCGCTCCGAGTTAGCCGATCACATGATCACCGCTGCGGTGAACGCCCTGGTCCCGGCCAGGTGGGTCGCGGCGGACGAGGCCTACGGCAACAACACCGGCCTGCGGGCCCGGCTCCGCGCCCTGCGTCTGGGTTACGTCCTGGCAGTCTCCCGCGATCATCTCGTGCCGATCGGCGCCGGCAAGACCCGCTGCCGCGCCGACCAGTTGGCCACCGATCTGCCCGCCACCGGGTGGACCCGGCGCAGTGCCGGTGACGGGTCGAAAGGACCACGGTTCTACGACTGGGCCTGGCTGGCCGACGTCGGCGCTGACGGTGACCCCGACGACGACGGGCGGCACAGCCTGCTGATCCGCCGCAACAATTCGACCGGTGAGCTGGCCTTCTACCGATGCTGGACACCTGGCCCGGTCACCCTCGCTCAGCTCGTGCGTGTCGCCGGTATCCGCTGGACCGTCGAAGAGTCGTTCCAAGCCGGCAAGGGCCAAGTCGGCCTTGACCAGCATCAGGTCCGCCGCTGGACCTCGTGGCATCGGTTCACCACGTTGGCCCTGGCCGCCCTCGCCATCCTCGCGCTCTGCACCGCTACCAGCCGCACCCCAGAGCACCACGGTCAAGACGACATGATCGAGTTGACCGTCAACGAGATCCGCCGCCTGATCAACGTCCTCCTGATCCGGCCGACCCACAGCATCGCCTACAGTCTGCGCTGGTCAACATGGCGACGCCGACACCAAGCACGGGCGAAACGAGCTCACTACGCCCGCCGTCTCAACCTCGAACTTCAGCCATGATCTCTAACGGCGGCTGCCGTACTAG
>NZ_BOMN01000117.1 GCF_016862215.1 Winogradskya humida | reverse complement strand
GGACGGTCGAGGGAATTGGTGAGTACTTCTCGCTCAATAGTGATCTTGGACTGAGTGGTCATCGGGTCTGGGTGGCAGGTGACGCGACCGGAGTGTTTCGCGGTTTGACGGCTGCCTTGGTGAGTGGATATTTTGTCGGCGCACGCGCAGGAGTGAGTATCCATGGAATATGAAAGAAAGGACGTGAAGGTGCAGGACGTCACAGGGGTGATACCGGTCGTCTACACTGCGCATTCAAAGTTGACTTTCTTCTGCAGGGATGTCATAGCGGAATTTGTCCTGAGGCAGAATCGTTTGCCTTTAAATCCTTTCCGGATATTCGATTATTTTCTCGGTGATCGGGTCGACCGTGATCTTGTCCGTCGTGGTAACAACAACCTCGTCCGTATCGCGAACGAGATCTGGGTTTTCGGCGACATAGCGGACGGTGTTCTTCTGGAGATCCGGCTCGCCGAGAAGCTCGGCAAACCGGTCCGATACTTCACCCTGGGAACCAGGGTCTCGGAGATCGTCGAGGTTTTGCCCAGCGTGGTGACCGTCGAGGACGAAGTGTTGCAGACGACCGGGCTTGCGATGGAGCAGATCCGCGAGGCGCTCGAGAGTGCTCACCGCGCTGCCAATGACCAGCATGCGGCGTCCGCACGTTGATCCTGGTGGAATCGGCGCGGCGAGGCCGATTTACCTGCACTTCCTTGATCGCGAGCTTGCGCAGTCCGTCGGATGTACGTCCAGTCCGGCGAGGCTGATACGAATTCTGCGCATTCTTGCGATGGGGACGAGTTCGCCGTTGTACAGCGGGATATCGATAATTTGGGAAAATGACTTCCTGGATACGGTGAGCCGTTCCTTCGTGACGGATCTCTCCTTGGCCGGCGTACTCCATCCCGTTTCATACAGCGGATCCTTCGACGACTTCATCTATTCTCGTCAACAGCTGTACAGTCATGATTCGATGAGGTACCCCGTGTACTTCGCCGAAAACGCGCCGACGCTGACCTCGCTTGTTCCCAAGTTGCACAAGCTGGAAGATACGACTGCCAGTCTCGAAGTCTATCTGGGTGGTTGGGCGGCATCCGCCCCGCAGGGTGCCGGAACGGTCGGGAAGCTTCCGCGTCGACTCGTCATGACCGCTCTCTCCGTCCGGGAATCGGAAGCGCTGACTTATACGTACTTTTCTCGATTCGTGGAGCCGGTGCCATCTGCTGGACCCGTCGAGAATGTCATCCGTCGTGTCATATCGCTTGGATACACCCAGCACTATTTGAGTTTTGCTGACGGGGACATCCCGACGGGGATTGATGGCCTCGCGTATTTTGACGCCAATCTTGCTCGTGACTTCCCGTTCATCGACCTACCAGTGCTCGAGGCAACCCTCCGGCTGGTCGGGCTGGAGGTAACGGGGGATCCCGGTGAGCGTGCTCCCAGCGATGACTGGCATCGCTTTCTTGGGCTACGGGGCACCGGAGCGCATGCTCGGTTGACGCAGGAGTTCCGGGTTCTGATCGGTGGACTTGCCCTGGCGGTGGGCGAGGCGACACCGGGCATCTCGCAGTTCGGGCTGCGGAGCCAAGTCGTGTCTATGATCCAGCGACTGGCTGACGGGGTTCAGATGCGAGCTGGTGGCATCGAGGAGCGTCTGGCGCAGGCAATTATTTTGATGGAGTCGTTCGGCGCCCGCCTGCAGCGTAATCCCCGGCTCGCGCACGCCATGGAGATCAGCGCGAGGAATCGATGGGAAGCGCAGGTCGACGTGCTCATCGTGACGGCGACGTTGGTAGAGACCCGTGCAGTCATCTCGGCGATCGAGGCGGTCTCTTCTCGGTCGACCCGCGTCTATCATGTTGGTATCAAGTCCTGTTGGGACCTGGGTTCCATTGCCGGAGCCAACGTGCACCTGGTGCAGACTGAAATGGGTAGCGGCGGCTCCTCCGGATCCTTGCTCACCGTTTCAGAAATGATCGGATACCTGCACCCCGGGTCAGTTCTCGTGGCCGGAATCGCATTCGGCGTACCGGGCGTAAACCGGAGAATCGGGGACATTGTCGTCTCGCGGCAGATGGTTAGCTACGAACTGCAGCGAGTCGGTGGATCTTCGCTGAAAAGAAAAGTTGTCATGCGTGGCGACCGCGCAAGTTGTTCCCCGCGATTGTTGGATCGGGCGCGCACTGCCGCGGTGACCTGGCAAGGCGCCAATCTTCATTTTGGGCTGATGTTGTCAGGCGAGAAGCTGATTGATAACAGCTCCTTCCGTGATGAACTGGTGAGTCTTTGTGGCGGTGAAGTGGTAGGAGGCGAGATGGAGGGGGCGGGCGCTTATGCTGCCGCGCACAGGCTCAAGACGGACTGGATAGTCATCAAGGCGATCTCCGACTGGGCGGACGGCGCCAAGGGAGTGCGGAAGAACCGACTGCAGGAGCGGGCGGCATCGCACGTCGCTGGATTTCTCGCACATCTGCTGCAATTGGGTGGAATGGCTGGCTGAGGTCATCGGCCGAGGTCGGCTGCAGCGACCAGCGGGGCGCGAAGAATTTCCTCGACGGAGGTAACTTTGAGCAACCTTTCCCAAGGCTCGAACAGGGGGCCCGGCACCTCGGAGGCAGATACCCATGTTGGGTTCACGTATTTTTCCGGTTCCAGGGTTGTAGCGGTTCCGGAAAGGTAATCCGCCACGGCCCATACGGTTACGTAATGGCGACCGCTTTCTTCGAAGAAATCGTTCGTCACCGCTCCGATCCGGACGTTTTTGATGGTGATGGAAGTTTCCTCACGCACCTCCCGCTCAGCAGCTCGCTCAAAGGACTCGGCATACTCAAGGTGTCCGCCCGGTAAGGACCAGGTGCCATGGCCGTGCGAGCTTTTTCGAAAGCCCATGAGGAAACGCTCGTCCTTGCACACGAAGACAGCAACGCCTACGCGCGGCGCCTGGTCCGCCCGAGTAAATGTTTTCGACTGCAATGGGATTAACCAATCTTCTGGGTGACGTCCGACGTTGCGATGCCGGAGCCAAGATAGGACATTCGCGGGTGCGTGAAGACTCCGGCCCCCCAAGAGCGCCGAAAAATCAGCCGTGATTGTGGCGCGGCCCCGAAGCAAGGCCGCTGTGGATTATCTGCACACACTTCTCAACGGCGTGATGTCACCCTGCCGGGCGACAGACATGTAGTGCTGCGTGCCGCCTTGTATCCGGCCTGGGACGACTCCAGCTCAGGGCTGTCGGGGAGTTGTCTGCGAGGCATGGTCAAACTTGGGCCTGGTGCCTGCTCCGGTGCGGGAGGCCTCCTGGGAAGCTGGGAGGCATGACCCCCGAAGAGCATGCCGGGCAGGCCGAAGAGTTGCTGTCTGCCGCTACGAAGCAGTTGCGGATCTGGAGCGGGGCGGTGATTCCGTCCGATATCTCGCCGGAGCAGGTGGCCAAGGCGCATGCGCTTGCGGCGCTGGCTCAGGTGCATGCCACGTTGGCGCTGCTGCAGGGGGATCCGGCTGTGGTCGGCGGGCCGGGGTTGGCGCCTGGGAGTTGAGGGGGGCGGGGTTACCTTGGGTGGGTGGACGAGGGTAATGCGCTGGGTGATTATCTGCGCGCTCGGCGGGAGTTGGTCGGTCCGGAGGATGTCGGGCTGCGGGTGAGTGGGTTGCGGCGGGTTGCCGGACTGCGGCGTGAGGAAGTGGCGACGCTGGCCGGGATCAGTTCCGATTACTACCTGCGGTTGGAGCAGGGGCGGGACCGGCATCCTTCCGTGCAGGTGCTGGAGGCGCTGGCCCGGGTGCTTCAGCTTGATCCGGGGGCCGCCGAGTATCTGATCACCCTTGCTCAGCCGCGGTCGCGGGCGCGGCGGGAACGGCCACGGCGGGAGCGGGTGCCGGTCGGGATCGCCCAGCTGGTGGAGACGGTCGGGTTGCCGGCGTTTGTCGAGGGGCGGTACTTCGACGTGCTGGCGTCCAACGCCATGGCTCGGGCGTTGTCGCCGAATCTTGTGGTGGGGGCCAACCGGCTGCGGTCGATGTTTCTGGACGCCGGCGAGCGGGCCCTTTATCCCGACCTCGAGCGGGCGTTGGCGGGCATGGTTGCCGGGTTCCGGGTTTCTGTGGGTTCGGCGACCGATGACGCCAGGTGCGTACAACTCGTCGGTGAATTGTCTTTGGTCAGTGAGCATTTTCGGCGGCTGTGGGCTCGCCATGATGTGAAGATCCGTGAGGGTGCGCCGCAGGCATTTCATCACCCGGAGGTGGGTGATCTGACCCTGCGCCGGGAGAAGCTCGAGATCGGGGGCAGCGACGGGCAGCTGCTGGTGATCTATCACGCCGAGGCGGGGTCGGAGAGCGCCCGTTCGCTGGCCCTGCTCGGGTCGCTGGCCGCTACCCAGGAGGTCGTTTCGCCGGAGGCGGAAGCGGAAACGGGCTCGCGGGGCGGCGCGGCGAGGTGGCGGTCCGGAGAATCGGGGCATGGCTGAGTTCTCGGTTCAGGCGGATCCGGATGATGCTGCGGGGTGGCTCGAGACCGCGCGGCGGGCGGAAAGGGCGGGGTTTTCCGCGTTGCTGGTTGCGGATCATCCGGGGTCGTGTGCGTCGCCGTTTGTGGCGCTCGCTGCGGCTGCGGCCGTGACCTCGGCGATCAAGCTGGGGTCGTACGTGGCGAATGCCGGGGTGCGGGAGCCGATTCTGCTCGCGGCTGACGTTGCCACCCTGGATGTGGTCTCGGGTGGGCGGGCTGTGCTCGGGTTGGGGGCGGGGCACACGCCTGCGGAGTGGGATGCGGTCGGGCAGGTGCGGCCGGATGCGCGGGGGCGGGTGGATCGGGCGATTGCGGTGGCTGAGGCGACCGTGCGGTTGCTTGCCGGGGAGAAGGTCACTGTGGCGACGCCTGAGTTGACCATGTTGGGTGCTGAGCTGACCGAGCCGCGGCCGGTGCAGGGTCGCGTTCCGTTGCTGGTCGGCACCGCGAATTCGCGGTTGTTGCGCTGGGCGAGCGGGCATGCTGACATCGTCGGGCTGACGGGGCTGGGGCGGACCAAGGCCGATGGGCATCAGCACGAGGCGCGGTGGCGGCTCGACGATGTCGATGCGCAGGTGGCCCTGGCCCGCTCGGATGGCGAGCCGGTGCTGGAGGCGCTGGTGCAGCAGGTCGAGATCACGGACGATCCCGCGGGCGCGCTGGCGGAGAAGGCCGATTCACTCGGGCTGAGCGTGACTGACCTGCGGGAGGTGCCGTTTCTCCTCGTCGGCACCCCGGACGAGATCGTCGGGGCGGTGCGCCGGAATCGTGAGCGTTGGGGGATCACGCGCTATGCCGTACGCCGGAATGCCCTTGATCTGCTCGCGCCCCTGCTGCCGGAGCTGGCGACGGTCTGATTCATTCGTCGAAGAGGTGGCTCTCCGCCTTGGCCCGGTATTCGGTGTAGATCTGTTTGTAGCGGGTCGTCGCGCCGGTCTTGTCGCCGCGTTCGAGCAGCTCCAGGATCTCCTGGTGGCCGTCGATCCAGACCTGCCAGATGTCGCTCTCCGGGGTCATCAGCAGGATCCGGTTGGTGCGGGCGACCACGAGGTCGACCATGGACTGCAGCTCGCGGTTGCCGCTGGCGAGAATGACGATGGTGCTGAAATCGGCGCCGGCGGCGGCCGCGCCCAGGACGTTTCCGGTGCGCAGGCCCTCGACGAATTCCTTCTGGCGCTGGTGCATCAGGTCGAGGTGGGTGTCGGTCAGGTTCTCGACGCCCCATTCGAAGCCGGCGCACGCGAGCACGCTCATGACGTCGATCAACTCAAGGGCGTTCTTCTGGGTCATCTTGGTGACGTGGCGCGTGCGGTTCGGCGCGATGTCGATCAGGCCCTCGACGGAGAGCTGGGCGATCGCCTCGCGGACCGGCGTGATGCTGACACCGAGGCGGGCAGCGAGCTCCGCGTCCTTGATGAGCGTGCCGGGCGGGAGCTCCCCGGTGACGATCTCGTTGCGGAGCTGACGCACCACGGCAGCCGTGCGGGTCGGCGGGACCGTGTAGGACATACCGGCAGCCTACCCACAGTCACCACGCGGTGGTTAGGCGTACCCATGGACGCCCGGAGCGGGCATGCTGACAAGCGTGCCGGACACCGTGCCGTTGATCGATCTCGATGCACCACCGCCGCCCGCGCCGCCGGTGGCCCGAATCCCGCGCCCGCGGCTCAGACCGGTGCTGGTGGGCGCGTTCCTGGCCGCTGCCCTGCTCAGCCTGACCGCGTCGGTGCCGTCGCGAGGAGAGCTGCGCGAGGTGCTCGCCGCCGGCACCGACGCTGCCGCGGCCTACAAACTGTCGCCGGATGCACTCTTCACCGCCACATTCGGCCGCAACCCCTCCGTCGAAGCGGGCATCCATCGGTACGCCCTGAGCAATGGGCCCGAAGGCCCCGGCAAGGAACTCTGGGCCACCAAGGTTCCCCAGCTCGTGCAGGTGCTGACCCTGGACGACACCGGCACCCTGCTGCTCGCGCGGTCCGCCTCGGACCCCCGGATGACCCTCCTGGACGCCGCGACCGGCACGATCCTCTGGCGCGTGACCGGTGCGAACACCTCGGTGGTCACGACGGCCGCCGGCAAGGTGCTGCTGCGGACCGAGCTCACCCAGACCACAGCGGAGCTCAGGCTCGCCGACGGCCGCACCGGCACGACGATCTGGCGCCGCTCCATCGACGCTCTCTCCGACCCGCACAACTACAGAGCCACCGGCCGGATCGTGGTGCTGGGTCTCGACGGGCACGTCACCACCCTGCGGTTCGCTGACGGGTCCGTGCTGGGAGAGGGAGATCTGGGGGTACGCCGAAAGCCCGACACGACCGACGTCATCGTCGACGCCGCCGGGGACAGGGTCTACGTCACGGAGATGGGGGCGCTCACTGCGTACCGGCTGCCCGGCCTGGTCCTGGAATGGCAGGCTCGCAAGATTCCCTACGGTGCCGTGACCACCTGCGGCCCGATGCTCTGTGTCGCCGGCAACAACGAGGTCAGCGGTCTGGACCCGGCGGACGGCTCGGTGCGCTGGACGGCCCCTGGCTGGTCCGGTGTGTCCCAGCGCAGCGACGGCACGGTCATCCTGTACCGGCCCACACCGGACGGCCCGGTGGTCAACTCCGGTGTCGGCTCCGGAGTCGACGATCACGAACGGCGTGTGGCGCGACCACCCGAATACGCCGCGATCGACCCGCGGACCGGTGCGGTGCTGCGGCTGCTGGCGGAGGTCGACTGGACGGCGCAGGGGCTGCAACTCCGCGCTGACCTGCGGATCGCGGGCCGGACCTGGGTGCAGCTGCTGGATCCGGCCGACGGGGTGCCGCACACGGTGGGATCGCTGGATACCGCACGGTCCTACGGATGCCAGGTTGCGCTGCCCTACCTCGCCTGCCCGACTGTGACGGGGCCCACCACCGTTTGGCGCTTGCCCCTCCCGTAAGGGGAGGTCGTACGGTCGATTCATGGGAGCTGAAGAGCCCACCTGGAGCGTTGGCGAGCTGGCTGCCGCGACGGGTTTGACCGTGCGCACGCTGCATCACTACGACGAGATCGGGTTGGTGCGGCCTTCGCGGCGCAATGCTGCCGGGCATCGGCGATATACAGCCGGGGATGTTCGGCGGCTGCATCGGGTGGTTGCGCTGCGGGGGTTCGGGTTTTCGCTGGCCGAGATCGCCGCCTTGCTCGACGGCGACGGTTCCGGCGGCGGCCGTGGCGGTCGTGGCGGCTGTGGCGGCGGTGACTGCGGTGACTGCGGTGACTGCGGCGGCCGTGGCGGCGGTGACTGCGGCGGATGTGATTGCAGCGGCCGTGGCGGTGGCGGCGGTGTGGGTGGTGGGCTGGATGTGCGGGAGTTGGTGTTGCGGCAGCTCGATCAGGTGGTTGATCGGATCACCCGGGCGAGTGAGTTGCGGGATCGGCTCGAGGTGGTGCTGGCCCAGTTCGATGCTGTGGGCGACCCGTCCGCGGGGGTGCTTGTGCGACTTATCGAAGGGACGACGGCAGTGGAGCACACGTATACGCCTGAGGAGTTGGAGCGGATGGCCGCATACCGCCGGGAGTCGAGCGAGCGGTTGTCGTCTGAGGAGCTCGCGGCGATGTCCGCGCGCAGACAGGAGGCCTGGGACGGCATGACCGGGGAGCAACGAGCCGAGTTGGTGCGCAACCGGCCGGCTCTCCCGGGATAAGCACACCGCGGAGCAGAGCCGCCTGATGAGGACGGGCTCTGCTCCGCGGGACGGGGCGGGGTGGGTTACTTCTCCTGGGTGTTGGTGACGGCCAGGGGCTGGTTGAAGTTGGCCGGGGCGTTCCATTTCTGGAGTTCGGAGCTGGTGCAGGGGGCGACCTTGACCTTGGCGGTGCCGTCGGAGTGGGTGTCCGGGTTGGCCACGGTGAGGTCGGTGGGGGTGAGGCAGTAGCCGTTGGCGTCGACGATGCGGTAGCTCGTGGCGTAGTTGCCGGTGTCGCCGTAGACCTTCCAGCCGAGGTTGGGGTCGGTGAGGATGCCGGTGAGAGTGCAGGCGGCCATGGTGACGTAGCCGGCAGTCGTGGTGGGGGTTTTGAGGCAGTAGCCGGCGGGGGTGCGGATGCGGCCGGTTACTGCGGTGGCGAGGTCGAGGGAGATGGCGGGGAGGACCCATTGCTGGTTGATCGGGACGTTGCCGTCGGGTGCCTGCTTGCAGTACCAGACGATCTCGTAGCCGACGTTCTTGTTGGTGTAGTCGAAGTTGGTGACGTCGAGGCAGCGGCTGAACTGCTTGTAGTTGACCAGCTGCTTGGTGGTTGCCGAGGCCATGCCGGCTCCGACGCCCGCCTGGGAGCGGAAGACGTTCTTGTTCGTGGTGCCGCTGCAGCTGCCCAGGACGATCGGGCCGGCGCTGCCGGCTGTCTTCGCGTTGAGGCAGAAGCTGTCGAGGCTGACGCCGTTGCCGGTGCCCCGGAAGTTCGAGTTGTCGTCGAGGCTCCACTGTTGCTTCGCTACCCGGCCGGCGCAGGGCTGGAAGGTGACGGCGCCGTCGGTGGCGTGCGGGACCGGGGCTTCCAGGCACATGCCGGTCGGTGCGGCGCTGGTCTCCGAGCCGATGAGCTTGATCGCGAGGTCGGTGGTGTAGGCGAAGCGCTGGTCGCTGCTGCCGCCCGTCTTGCACAGCGCGACGGTGGCCGCGGCGCCCGCGGCGGGGGAGGCGGTGGGGCCGGCGTCCATGCACAGCGGGTTCGTGGTGGGAGCGGCGAGCTGGATGGCGCCACCGGTGATGTTCTCGTTGTTGACCTTGAAGGTGTAGGTCGCCTGGATGGTGCGGGTGTTGGTGCTGCCCTGGTCGAGCGAGCCGGTGGGGGAGCTCGATCCCGTCGAGGTGAGGACGGCGGTCGAGGGCACGGTGGTCAGCGGGAGCAGTGCTGTGGGGCAGCTGAGGAGCGTCGGGGTTTCGTCCGTGGCGGCGTCAGGGACGCCGTAGTAGGCGATTTTGACGTTGTAGCGCAGGACGGCGACGCTGGAGGTGATGCCCGCGATCGGGTCCGCGGTGCCGGAGACCAGGCACGGCGGCAGGCTCAGGAGGCTGCCGACGAGCTTGGTGGTGCCGTCGGTGAGGGTGGTCAGCGAGGTGGAACCGCGCAGCTGGCCGACGGCGGCGTCGATGCCGGCCTGGGCCGCGTCGAGCGAAACCGTGCGGGCGTCGACGGTCCGGGTGGTGTTGAGCTGGTTCAGCACCAGCGGGACGAGGCCGGCCGTCAAGGTCATGGCGACGAGGGTGACCATCATGGCCATCGCCATCGAGCCCTCGTCGGAGTCGGGGCGCTGATCGAAGCGCCGGCGCAACCCCTTACCGAAGCGTCGGGTGGTGATCATGTGGTGGGTCTCCCCTCGCTGCATCCGTTCGTGGCCAGCGTCTGGTTCGAGGTGTTCAGGGCGGTGAACGTCGTGTCGATCTGCGCGTCACCCGCGGCGACCTTGGTGGTCAGCTGGACCCGCAGGCGCTGGAAGACGCTGGTGAAGTCGCCGCCGACGATGGCGCCGCCGGGGCTGGCGCTGGCCGATGCGTACGGCTTAGCGCCGTAGCCCTGCTTGGTGAACGGGGCGACGCCGGTGGTCAGGTCGATCTGCGAGGCGATCGTCTGCCCGTTGGCGGAGGCCGCCGGTGGGGTGCCCAGCGTCCAGGTGACCATCTGCAGCACGCCCAGGCCGTCCGCGCCCGGCTTCAGGCGCAGCTGGTAGCACGTGGTGGGGACCGGGCCGGCGAACTCCACGTACTGCCGGTTGCCAACCGTGCCCGGGTCGCCGATCCACGAGGCGTAACGCAGCTCGCGGTCGAAGCGCTGGAACGCGTTCGAGAGCTCCCGCTGGGCCTCGCTGAGCGCGTCCGTCGCCGACGTCGTCTTGAACACCTGCAGGATCGCGCCGGTGAACAGGACCATCAGGACACTCATGATCCCGAGGGTCGTCATGATCTCGATCATGGAAACCCCGGCGTCACCGGGGGTCTCGGTGTCGTCGTGCTCAGAAGCTTGAGCTCCGAACCGTAGTGAGCGGGTCATCACGCCACCGTCCAGACGAACATCAGGTTGCTCTGGGTGGTACCGGTGCTCTTGACCGTGAGCAGGACGGTGTAGGTGCCCTTGGTGGTCGGCTTGCCGCTGATCAGGCCGGAAGTGCTGATCGTCAGGCCGGTGGGCAGGCCCGTCGCGGTCCACACGTACGAGGCGGGCGTCGCACCCGAGGCCGCTGCCTGCAGCGAAACCGTGGCGAGGGCGGTGGTCGACTGGTTCGGTGAGGCCGGCGCCGGTGTGGTCACCCGCAGGTCGGTGGCGGCGGGGTTGGGGTTCACCACGACGGGGACGACCATCGAGGCGGACCCGCCGGCGGCATCGGTGACCGTGACGGTTGTCAGGTACCGGGTGCCGTGGGTGATCGTGCCGGTGATGGCGCCGCTCGACGTGTTCAGGACGAGGCCGTCGGGCAGGTTCGTGGTCGACCAGGTGTACGGCGTGAGCCCGCCCGAGGCGAGCGCCGTGAACGAGCCGATGTTGGTGCCGTTGTTCACCGTCTGCGTGTTCGGGTTGATCAACGCCACGGGGGTGAGGATCCGCCACGAGAACGTGGCGGTCACCGTCTTCGGGATCGTGCCCGAGTCCGTCGCGGTCAGGATGACGGCGGTCGTCTGCGTGGTCGTCGACGTCGTCCCGGTGATCAGGCCGGTCGTCGCGTTGATGCTGAGGCCGGTCGGCAGGCCGGTGGCGGTCCACGTGAGCGGGGCGACGCCCCCGGTCACGACGGGCTGGAAGCTCACCGCGGTGCTCGTCCGGGTCGTCTGGGCGCCGGGGTTGGTGATCGCCGGGGCGGCCGCGACCGTCCAGGCGAACGTCGAGTCGTCGGTGCGGCTCTGCGCGTCGGTCACCGTGACGGTCACCGTGTACGAGCCGGCCGTGGTGGGCGTACCGCTGATCAGGGCGGCGCTCGTCATCGTCAGGCCCGGCGGGAGCCCGGTCGCCGTCCACGTCAGCGGCAGCTTGCCGCCGCTGGACAGGACCTGCAGACCGGCCAGTTCACCCACGTACGACTTCTGCGCGACCGGGTCGGTGACCGTCGGGGCCGCCGTCTTGGTGTCGAAGACGGGGTCGTTACCGATGCTGACGAGCGTGGTGGCGACGTAGACGCAGGTGCCGCCGGTGCAGAACTTGTCCGGCCAGGTCACCGAGACCACGACCTTGAAGAAGGGCAGGCCGACGGAGAGCAGCCCCGCGGACTTGCAGGAGCTGACGATCGGCAGCGCGATGGTCGCCTGGCTCTGGTTGCACTTGCCGACGTACCACTGCTGCTGGAACGTCGTGCCGTTCGAGATGATCGGGACGGCCTCGGTGGGCAGCGGCGCGGTGATGCCGGCCGTCGAGATACTCGGCAGCATGGGGTCGGCCGCAAGGTCCATGGTGTTCAGGTAGGCGAGCACCTTGGCCGGGGCGGCGGCCTTCTGCGCGGCGATCGCGGTGGCGCTGCGGCCGGTCGACAGCGACGACGGGTCGAGGGCGCGGACCCGTTCGAGCGCGTCGTTCGCGACCTGGACCGCGATCTGCGTGACCCGCTGCTGGTTGACGACGGCGAGTGATTTTGTCAGGAACGGCGCGGCGCCGGCCATGACCGTGCCGATGACGGCCATGGCGACCAGCACCTCGACGAGGGTGAACCCGTCTTCCCCCGACGGGGGTCTGCGGCGGAACGGCATCGTGCCCCACTCCTCGTGCGGTCGGCGGTCGTTACCACACCATCGATCGCTGCGTGCCGAATCTGAGGATTACTGCTCAACTTCGATCAAGAGGTGCCGGTCGACGCCGGCTTCGTCGAGGACGCGTTCGACCCCGGCGATGGAGAGCCGGTCGTAGACCTCGTCGCCGTGGACGATGCGGTACCAGCGGGTGCGGCGGCGTACGACCGCTTCGACCCGCCACTGCCCGTCGCGGGTCTGCATCGCGCCCTCGACGCCGTCCATGGCTCAGTCGGTGGTGACGGTCGGGGCGTCGGTGCCTACCGGCGGTGCCACGAACGCCTTGAGCTGCAGGTCGACGCTCTGTTTCACGGTCGTGTCGGTGCTGCCGTCGGCCGTGACCGCGGATTGGGCGGAGCCCCAGGTCGCCGACGTGATGAGGACCGCGCGTTTCTGTCCGCCGCCCTGGAGTTGCTCCAGGAAGCTGTTGAGTTCCTGCACCGAGCCCGTGACGGTGAGCTGGATCGGTAGCTCTTTGACGCCGGCGGTGGCGGTGGAGTCGGTGGGCGAGCCGACCGTGACGCCGCTGACCGACACCCCGAGGTCATTGCCGGCCGCCTGCAGCTGGCGCAGGAACGCCGGCACACCGGAGTCCGACGGGAGCGCGTCCTGGTAGGTGGAGAGCGTCGCCTTGAGCTTGGTCAGGTTCGCCTTGTCCTTCTGCAGTGCGACGATCCGTTTGCGGAGCTGGCTCGCCTGCGACCGGGCCGTGTCGGTCTGCGAGCGGAGATCGCCCGCCTCGGCGTACTGGGGGCTGATCAGCAGGAACCAGGCGACAAGGGCCATCACCACGATGACGACCCCGCCGGCGATCATCCAGAGCCGGTCCGCGTGCCGGGCGCCCATTACTTGGTCTCACATTTCTCGCCGAAGCGGCCGCAGAGCGCCAGGGAGGTGATGTCGACGTTCATGCTGAAGGTGACGTCATCAGAGGACTGGGCGTCGGAGTTCACCGCGGTGACGAACGGGTTGGCGACCACCGTCTGCTTCCCGAGCGCGTCGACGTAGGCGGCTACTGCCTCCTTGTCCGGTCCGCTACCGGTGATGACCAGGCTGCCGACCGTGGCGGCGGTGGAGGTGCTGGGCAATGTGCCCGTTGCGGCGCTGCCGCCTGTTGTGCTGAGAGCACCCTGAACACCGTTGAGGGTCAGGCCGGACGCCGCGGCCGTGTCGTTGAGCGTGACGTAGAGCGCGGCCCAGCCGAGATCGCTCTTCATCACGGCCTTCAGCTGCTTGGAGAGGGTGTCCGTGGAGTTCTGCACGTCGACCACCTCCTTGTACGCGCGCTGGCTGCGCTGCAGGTCGGTCACCTCGGTGGTGGCCGTGGACAGTTCGTCGTCGGCGGCCCGGGTCTCCTGGTTGGCGACGAAGAACCAGCCGCCGAGCAGGCAGGCGACGATGATCACGGCGACGATCGCCCAGCCGCGGGTACGCCGGGCCCGGCGGGCGCTGATGATCTCCTCGGGCAGCAGGCTCGCCGAGATGTGGAGCACTCGGGTCGCCCGTTGCGGGGACATCGCCGGGTCGACCGGCATCAGGGTCGTGGCCATCAGGCTGCCGCTCCCAGGGTCAGGCCGATCGACACCGCTGCCGACGGGACAAAACTGTCGAAGCCGCGGGTACGCGCTTTGCGGGTGTCGCGCAGGCGGGCGGCGCTGTCGGCGTACATGACAGCCACGCCGAGCTGTTGCTGCACGTGCTCGGCGAGGCCGGGCATCAGCGCGCCACCGCCGCAGAGCGCCACCCGGGTGACCTGCTTCTGCCGCTCACCCGAGGCGAGGTAGGTGAAGGAGCTGCGCAGCTCGTTGACGAGCGGGCGGATCGCGTCCGCGGCGGCCGAGTCGGTGTCCGGCTGGCCGTCGCCGTGCAGCCCGAAGCGGCACTTCAGCGCCTCGGCCTCGGCCGGCGTGATGCCCAGCCGGGTGGCGATGCTCTCGGTGATCTCGACACCCCCGCGCGGCACCGTACGCACGATCAGCGGCTCGCCGTCGGCATGCACGACGACGCTGGTGACCTCGGCGCCGATGTCCACGATCGCCTCGACCTGGGCGTCCAGCCGGGAGGCGGCGCGCAGCAGGGCGAACGAGGCCAGGTCGACGTCGACGACGTGCAGCCCGGCCTTCTCGACGGCCTGGACGAGCTCGGTCACCGCGTCCTTGGGCATGGCGATCAGCAGCCCGCGCACGGTCGGGTTGGTGCCCGGTTCCTCGAGGGGCCGGAAGTCGAGCAGCGAGCGTTCCACGGCGAGGGGCAGCATGTCGCGTACCTGGAACGGCAGCGACCGGTGCATCTCCTTGGGCGGCAGGTTGGAGACCGACATCTCGCGGACCACCAGCTGCGGGTTGGTCACGCCGAGCATGACCTGCTTGGTGTTGAACTTGCACGCCGCCCAGAGCTGTTTGAGCGCCGACGTCACCGCGACCGGGTCGGAGAGGATGCCGCCCTGTACGGTGCCGTGCGGCAGCGGGACCTGCCCGAAGTTGGTCAGGGTGTACTCGTCCTTCGCGCGCTTCACCTCTACCGCGCGGATGGACGACGAGCCGATGTCCAGCCCGATCGGGTTGACGCCCGCCATCTGTTCTCCTCTTCTTCAGACCACGAGCAGGGACGAGTACCAGCCGGCGATGGGGGCCGCGGCGAAGACCGCCACGAACGCGCCGGTGAGCATGTAGGGGCCGAACGGGATGCGGCTCTTGCGCTTGACCACGCGCAGGGCCAGCAGCAGGGAGCCGGCGACCCCGCCGAGCAGGAACGCCGCGAACAGTCCGACCGCGACCCAGCTCCAGCCGAGCCAGCCGAGGTAGAGCCCGAGCAGCGGCGCGAGTTTGATGTCGCCGCCGCCCATGCCGAAGAAGCCGATGACCCGGAACAGCAGCCACATCACGCCGGCCGCGATCAGTGCCCGGGTCGCGGCGTCCCAGCCGTCGCCGGCGATCATCGCGGGGACGAGCAGCAGCAGCGCGACGCTGTAGGACGGGAGCACGATCTGGTCGGGCAGGCGGTAGACGTCCAGGTCGATGGCGGCCAAGGCGATGGAGATCGCGGCAAGATAGAGGTACGCCGGGAGCTCCCACGACCAGCCGAACTTGGCCGCCACGGCTACGAACAGCGCCGCGGTACCCGCCTCGACGAGGGGATACCGGGCGCTGATGGGGGCCTTGCAGTCGGCACATCTTCCGCGCAGCATCAGCCAGCCGAAGACGGGGATGTTGTGCCGGTTGCGGACCTCGTTGCCGCAGTGCGGGCAGTGGGAGCCCGGCCGGACGAGGGACTCGCCGCGGGGCACCCGGTAGATCACCACGTTCAGGAACGAGCCGACCGCGAGACCGAGCAGGCCGACGACGCCGAGCAGCAGAGGCTCTGGCATCTTCGGACCTCCTCGGTCTCGCGGTGCGAGATGTTTCAGAAAGCGGACGGGATCAGACGCACTTGGTCATGAAGGTCGCCGCGGGGGACGCGCTTGTGACGCCCTTGACGGAACCGCCGGCCGAGCTGTCGTAGACGTAGAACTTGCCCGTGCTGCCGCCGGTGTTGTACGCGCAGAGCATGTACGTGGTCGCGGTGCTGCTGGCCAGGTACAGGGTCAGGTGCGTCTTGTCGGACAGCGTGATCTTCTGGTTGCCGATCGTGATCGACGCGCCGCTCTGGTCGACCAGGGTGGTGCCCGGAGCCGGGTAGGTGTTGCCGTTGTCGGTGTAGTACTGCTCCACCGCGCTGATGGCGCCGCGGACGTCGGACTGGGCCGACTTGTCGGCGGCACCCTGGCGGTAGTTCAGGTAGACCGGGACGGCGATGGCGACCAGGACGCCGATGATGACCACGACCACGAGGAGCTCGATGAGGGTGAAGCCCTCGTCGTCCTTCTTGGCGCGCATCCGGGTGATGATGTCCTGCATTGGGGGTGCCTCCGTAGGGCGTCAGGGGTGAAGCGGGGATGGGGTTGTCCGGGCTCGGGTGCCCGACGTCGACCGGAGACCGGTCGCATACTGCTCCAGGGCTTTTAGTTGCTCTGGATGTTCTGGTAGATGGTGAACATCGGTAGGTACAGACAGATCACCATTCCGCCGACCACGGTGCCCATGACGAGGACCATGATCGGTTCGATCGAGGCGGTCAGTGACTCGGCGGCGGAGTCGACTTCCCTGTCATAGAAATCGGCAACCTTGTCGAGCATCTGACTGATCTGACCGCTTTCTTCGCCGACTTCGATCATCTGTGTGACCATCTCGGGGAAGACCTTGTGCAGCCGCATCGCCGAGGACATGGGCTGCCCGTCGCGCACGGCGGACTGCACGTCCTTCATGGCCGCGTTGATGACCTCGTTGCCGGTGGTCTCGCCGACCACGGCGAGCGCCTGCATCACGGGCACGCCGACGTTGAGCAGCAGGCCGAGGTTGCGGGAGAAGCGGCTGATCGCGAGCTTCTGCAACAGGGAGCCGAAGACCGGCAGGCGCAACTTGATCTTGTCGACCTTGAGCCGGAAGTCGGCGCTGGCGCGCTGCTGTCGTTTGTAGGCGATCGTGCCGCCGATCGTGACACCGAGGAACGTCGGCCCGATCCAGTACATGTTGTGGCTGGTGTCGACCAGGAACTGGGTGATGGCCGGCAGCTGGCCGCCCAGGTTCTTGAACATGTTCTCGAAGATCGGGACGATGAACTTGAGCACCGCCGCGATCATCACGAACGTGAAGCTCAGCACGATGGCGGGATAGGTGAGCGCGCCCTTGATCTTTCCGCGGAGCGCGGTGTCCTTCTCCAGGCTGTCCGCGATCTGCTCCAGCGCCTTGTCGATCATACCGCCGGCCTCACCGGCGCGGACCATGGCGACCATCAGCCGGGGGAAGATCTTGTCGTGCTTGGCCATGGATCCGGAGAGCGAGAGGCCACCGGAGACGTCGCCGCGGACCTCGCCGATCGCCCTCTTCAGCGAGGCGGCGGTGGTCTGCTCCTCAAGGATCGCCAGCGAGCGCAGCAGCGACATGCCCGACGCGGTCATCGTGGCGAACTGGCGCGCGAAGACGGCCAGATCCTTGAGCTTGGTGCGGTTGCCCAGCCCCGGGATCTTGATGTCCATCTGCAGGCCCTGGCCCGCAGCGACCATCTCCAGTGGTACCTCGCCGCGCTGGCGCAGCATGCTCGTCGCCGCGGTCTCGTTCACCGCCTCGACCGTGCCCTTGGTCTTGCGGCCGGTCGAGTCGATGCTGTTGTAGTGGAACGTCTTCGTCGCCGGCATGTCAGACCCGTCCGATCAGGCGCTTGAGCTCGTCACTGGAGTGGCAGATCTCGAGGGCGGCCTGCATGTTGATCACGCCTTCGCGGACCCGGTCGGCCAGGTGCTGGTCGAACGAGAGCATGCCGTCGTTGCCGCCGGCCTGCATGAAGGACGGGATCTGGTGCGACTTGCCCTCGCGGATGAGGCTTCGGATGGCCGGCGTGGCGGTGAGGATCTCGCAGATCACCGCGCGGCCCTTGCCGTCGGCACGCGGCGCGAGGGCCTGCGTGACGACGCCCTGCAGACTCGCGGCCAGCTGCGCGCGGATCTGCAGCTGCTGATGCGGCGGGAAGATGTCGATGACCCGGTCGATGGTCTGGGTGGCGCTCTGCGTGTGCAGCGTCGCCAGCACCAGGTGACCGGTCTCCGCGGCGGTCAGCGCCGTCGCGGTGGTCTCCAGGTCACGCAGCTCGCCGACCAGGATGACATCGGGGTCCTGGCGCAGCGCGTGCTTGAGGGCCTGGGCGAACGTCTCGGTGTCCGAGCCGACCTCGCGCTGGTTCACCACGCTGCGCTTGTGCGGGTGCAGGAACTCGATCGGGTCCTCGATGGTGATGATGTGGCTGGCCCGCGAGCGGTTGCAGAGGTCCAGCACCGAGGCGAGCGTGGTGGTCTTGCCGGAGCCGGTCGGACCGGTCACCAGCACCAGGCCGCGGGGCAGGTGGGCGAAGCGGGCCACCGAGTCGGGCATGCCGAGCTCGTCCAGCGGCTTGATCTTGTGGGGGATGGCTCGGAAGACTGCGCCGCACGAGTTGCGCTGGATGTAGAGGTTGCCGCGGAAGCGGGAGACGCCGACGATGCTGTGTGCGAAGTCCAGCTCCTGCACCTGCTGGAAGGTCGTCCACTGAGCGCCGGAGACCGCCGCGCGGGCCAGCATCGCGGTGTCGGCGGAGTTCAGCTTGCCGTAGCCGGGCAGGGCGCGCAGCCCGCCGTCGACACGGATCATCGGCGGGGAGCCGACGGTCAGGTGCAGGTCGGAGCCCCGGGCCTCGACGAGCGAGACCAGCATCTGGTCGAGCACGGCCAGGTCGCCGGCACCCGGCTCGGCGGGGCCCGCCTGGTGCGGCACTTCCTGTTCGACGGCATACATCCGTGGCACCGACAATCTCGTGGACTTCTCTGACGCCTCCCTCATTCGGCACGGTCCCGGGTGGCTTTAGGACCTCTTCCGCCGGAAATGCGCGTACGGGTTGCGAAACGGGTACGCTGCCGGCCCTCGATCAGATCGCGACCCGGGACACCTCGCGTACGGACGTCAGCCCCCCGGAAGCCTTGGCCAGGCCGTCGGCGCGCAGGTCGTACATCCCCTGGTCGATGGCCACCTCGCGGATCTCGTTGGAGGAGGCGCGCCGGATCGTCAGCGACTCGATCTCCGGCGAGACGGGCATGACCTCGTGCAGCGCGATCCGGCCGCGATAACCGGTGTTGGCGCAGTTGCGGCACCCGATCGGCTGGTACAGGACCTCGGGGATCTTCAGGTCCTGGTGCGGCCATTTCGCCCCTTCCAGCTCCTCCTCGCTCGGCGCGTACGCCTCCTTGCACCAGTCGCAGAGCCGGCGGGCGAGCCGCTGGGCGAGCACGCAGTCCAGCGACGAGCCCACGAGGAACGGCTCGATGCCCATCTCGGTGAGCCGGGTGACCGCACCGGGCGCGTCGTTGGTGTGCAGCGTGGAGAGCACGAGGTGACCGGTGAGCGACGCCTCGACGGCGATCTGGGCGGTGCTGCTGTCCCGGATCTCGCCGATCAGCACGACGTCCGGGTCGGAGCGCAGGATCGCCGGCAGCACGGCCGCGAACGTCAGCCCGGCCTTCGCGTTGACCTGCACCTGGTTGACGCCTCTGAGCCGGTACTCGACGGGGTCCTCGACGGTGATCACGTTGATCTCGGGCTTGCTGATCCGGCCCAGGGTCGCGTACAGCGTGGTGGATTTGCCGGAACCGGTGGGGCCGGTGACCAGGACCATCCCGTGCGGCTTGGTGAACGACTCCGCGAAGCGGTCGAGGTTGTGCTGGGTGAAGCCCAGCTTGGTCATCTCCAGATCGATGCCGCCGGTGTCCAGGACCCGCAGGACGATCTTCTCGCCCCATACCGTGGGCAGCGTGGCGGTACGCAGGTCGACCGTCCGGTCCCGGATGAGCGCGGTGATACGCCCGTTCTGCGGGATCCGTTTCTCGGTGATGTCGACGCCCGACATGATTTTCAGGCGGGAGGTGAGCGCCGCCATGACGCCGCGGGGGACCGTGTCCAGCTCGTGCAGCACGCCGTCGATGCGGTAGCGCACCCGCATGTCGTCCTCGGTCGGCTCGAGGTGCAGGTCGGAGGCGCGGTTCTGGACGGCCTGCTCGATCAGGTTGTTGACGTACCGCACGATCGGCGCATCGTCGGCGCCGTTGACCTGGGTGGCCATCGCCGAGTCCTCGAGCGAGGTGTCGACCAGGTCGCCGAGGTCGCTGTCCTCGCGCTGGAGGCGCTCGATGATCCGGCGTACCTCGCTGCGGGCCACCACGACGGGCCGCACGGTCATGCCGGTGGAGGCGCGGACGTCGTCGAGGGCCACGACGTCGCCCGGGTCGGTCACGCCGACGACGAGCTCGCCGTCGTTGATCGCCAGGCCGAGCACGCGGTGGCGGAGTACGACGGCCATCGGGATGCGCTTGAGCGCGGCCGGGTCGGGGCTGTACCCGACCAGGTCGAGGGTGTTGATGCCGAACGCCGCCGCGGCTGCCGAGGTCAGCTGCTCCTCGGTGACGACCTGGTCGTTGATCAGGACCGCGCGGACCGACCGGCCGCTGCGCTGCGCCTCGTCCGCCGCCGCGTCCACCGCCACGGCGTCGACGCCGATCTGTTTCAGGGCGTCGAGCAGCGGGCGGAAGGTCTGATCCATGTCATCCTCAGGAAACGGTACGTTCGGGGTACGCCTGTCCCATCGGCCACTTCTGCCCGTATCTGAGGCTGTTGTTACAACCCCCTAAAGGCCGCGGAACGTACGCCGGTACGCGCTGGGGGCCACGCCGACGGACTGCTGGAAGTGCTGGCGCAGAGCTGTGGCGCTGCCCAGGCCGGAGCGGCGGGCGACCAGGTCGACGCTGAGATCGGTCTGTTCGAGCAGGAGGCGGGCATGGGCGACGCGCTGCTGGAGGAGCCACTTCTGCGGGCTGAGGCCGGTCTCGTCGCGGAACCGGCGGGTGAAGGTCCGGATGCTCATCCGGGCGTGGGTCGCCATCTCGTCGAGGCTGACCGGGTCGGCGAGCCGGTCCAAGGCCCACGACTGGGTGGCTTTTGTTCCGCCGGTGCCACCCTGCGGGATCGGCCGTTCGATGTACTGGGCCTGGCCGCCCTCGCGGAACGGCGGGACCACGCAGCGCCGGGCCGCCTGGTTGGCGACCAGACTGCCGTGGTCGCTGCGGACCACGTGCAGGCACAGGTCGATGCCGGCTCCCACTCCGGCCGAGGTCAGGACGTCGCCGTCGTCGACGAACAGCACATCGAAGTCCCATTCCACGGCGGGCCAGAAACGGCGCAGACGGCCTGCCCAGTCCCAGTGGCTGGCGGCCCGGCGGCCGTCGAGCAGGCCCACGGCGGCCAGCACCGAGGCTCCCGTGCAGGTGGAGATGATCCGGGCGCCGCGCTCGTGGGCGGCCCGCAGCGCCTCGGTGACGACCGGTTCGACGGT
This sequence comes from Winogradskya humida, assembly GCF_016862215.1. Taxonomy (GTDB): domain Bacteria; phylum Actinomycetota; class Actinomycetes; order Mycobacteriales; family Micromonosporaceae; genus Actinoplanes; species Actinoplanes humidus. Next base: position 72,057 of record NZ_BOMN01000117.1, on the reverse strand, counting down.
GCCGCTGGCGAGCGCGGCGTAGGTGCCGGGCACCAGGACGGTGTCCGCGCTGGTCAGCGGCTCGAGGTCGTGGTCGGGCAGGATCTGGAAGCCGCCCCGGGACGCGCGGATCGGCAGGCCGCCGATGCCGCAGGTGAACGTCTCGTAGAACGGCGTGTTGTCGGGCGCGCGGGCAGCGCCGAACACCTGGGCCGGGGCGCTCAGGTCGAATCCGACCACCTCGTTCAGGGCGAGCAGCGCGATGCGATGAGCCATGGCCCGATTCTTGCGCACGATGGCCGCCCGGCCACTCGTCCGGGCGGCCGGTGTCTGGCGAGACTGATCACGTGACTACTCGACGTCTTCACCCGGCCTGGCTCGTCGCCGCCGTGGCGTTCATCGCGCTGATCGGTGCCGCCGGCTTCCGTGCCACGCCGTCGGTGTTCCTGCAGCCGCTGCACGCCGAGTTCGGCTGGTCGCTCGGCACCATTTCCGCGGCGGTCTCGGTAAACCTGCTGCTCTACGGCTTGACCGCGCCGTTCGCCGCCGCGCTCATGGAGAAGTTCGGGATGCGCCGGGTGGTGGCCGCGGCGCTGCTGCTGGTCTCGCTCGGCAGTGGCCTGACCGTGTTCATGCAGGCCAGCTGGCAGCTCATCCTCTGCTGGGGGGTGCTGGTCGGGCTGGGCACCGGGTCGATGGCGCTGGGCTTCGTGGCGATCGTGGCCAACCGCTGGTTCGTGCGCCGGCGGGGCCTGGTCACCGGGGTGCTCACCGCGGGCGGCGCAACCGGGCAGCTGATCTTCCTGCCGCTGCTGGCGCGGCTGACCGGGGAGCACGGTTGGCGTACGGCGGCGCTGGTGGTCGCGTCCGCGGCGCTCGCCGTGGTGCCCCTGGTGTGGTGGCGGCTGCGGGACCGGCCGACGGATCTTGGAACTACGGCTTATGGTGCCGGGCCGGATGACGTTGCGTCGCTGCCCGTGGTCAACCCCGGGAACGCGGTTCGGACGGCGTTGGGTGCGTTGCGGCAGGCGGCCAGGACCAGGGCGTTCTGGTTGCTGGCGGGTGGGTTCGCTATCTGCGGTGCCACGACCAACGGCCTGGTCGGTACGCACTTCATCCCGGCCGCCCACGATCACGGCATGGCGGAGACCACGGCGGCCAGCCTGCTCGCGCTCGTCGGGCTGTTCGACATCGCCGGGACGATCGCGTCGGGCTGGCTCACCGACCGCGTCGACAGCCGGGTGCTGCTCGGCGGCTACTACGCGCTGCGCGGGCTGTCGCTGCTGTTCCTGCCGTCGCTGTTCGCCGCGACCGCACACCCCAGCATGGTGATCTTCATTCTCTTCTACGGGCTGGACTGGGTGGCGACCGTGCCGCCGACGGTCGCGCTGTGCCGCGAGTACTTCGGGACGAGCGGCGCCGTCGTCTTCGGCTGGGTGTTCGCCTCGCACCAGTTCGGGGCGGCCATCGCGGCGAGCGCGGCCGGTCTGGTCCGCGACCGGCTCGGCGATTACGACTGGGCCTGGTACGGCGCCGGGGCGCTGGCGTTGCTCGCCTCGCTCATGTCGCTGATGCTGATCGCCGGGCGCCGCCTGGGCCGCGAGGGGCCCGCTGGACCGGGCATCGGCCTCGCCTTCCCCGCCGCGACGCCGACGGCGGAAGAGCCGGTATCACGTAGCTGATATGTATAGATAGAGTTCAATGAGTGACACGGTGGTGGGACCGACTAAGGGAGGTCCCACCATGGTGCTCAGGAGATTCGCCGCGGCGCTGGTAGCGGCGCTGGCGCTGGCCGGGGTGCAGGTCGTCAGTGCTGAACCGGCGGCTGCGGCGGCGCGCATCCTCTATTACGACGCGAGCCAGGCGCAGGAATTCGTCGCGGTGGTCAATCAGGGTGCGCAGATCTGGAACAGCCGGGTGACCACCGTCCAGCTCCTGCCGGTGCCGGCCGGGCGCACCCCCAATATCCGCGTGTACGCCGACAATGGCTGGCCCCGCACCTATACGTCCTCGCTCGGCAACGGCTACTGGTACATGGGCCGGGAAGCCGTCAACGACGGTTACTACAAGCCGCGTATCGCCGCCCACGAGTTCGGTCACATTCTCGGGCTCCCGGACCGCCGCACCGGATTGTGCACCGATCTGATGTCCGGCAGCAGCGCCCCGGTCTCCTGCACCAACCCGAACCCGAACTCCACCGAAATCGCCTCGGTCAACCGCCTCTTCGCGACATCGGCGGCGGTACCGGCCCGGGAGTTTGTCTTTACAGGCTGACCACTCACGCAGAATGAAGGGCTCGGCCGGTTGCCTTGACGCGTCAGCGTCTGTGTTGCTACCCAAGCCTGGACTATCAGACGGCGGAGCAACCGGTCGAGCCCGGCCTCGACGGGAGTTGCGGTCAGCACCATGCACCCAGGCACGACATCTGCTTGTGCTTCTACTTTTTATTCTTTGACTTCCACGACCTCGAGCAACCCGCTCAGGACGAGAATCTGATGTACGCCACGGCTCGGATGGGCGAGCTGGAAGCCGATCCCCTCGTCGCGGGCGCGCTGAAATCCGAAAATAATCGCGCCGAGCCCGGTCGAGTCGATGAAGGACAGGTCGGCGAGGTCGACCACGACCGAGCGGGGCCGGGTCTCCAGGGCCTCCACCAGCGCAACTCGCACCTGGTCCACGTTGAGCACGTCGACCTCGCCGTGCAGTGCGACCGTTGCCACGTCGGCTTGACGGTCCAGACTCGTCACTGGTTCCTCGGTCACCGGGCGCCTTCCGTTGGGACGAACTTCCGCAGTGGCGATGGTTCCACGTACGGTAATCGCGAGCATGACAGTAACCGGGCCGGTCACTATCCGGCGGACCAGTCACTATCAGGGGAGAGCGGCGTGCCGATCCGGGGTGGCCTGCCGCCGCGTAATCCGCGGTTCGTGGGGCGAGAGGAATTGCTCGCCCATATGCGCGGACTGCTCGGCAACGGACCGGTGGTGTTGCTGCCTTCCGCCGATCACCAGCTCGGTGGTACGGGACGTACCCAGTTGGCCGTGGAATACGCCTACCGTTACGCCGACACCTATGACCTGGTGTGGTGGATTCCCGCCGAGCAGACCGCCGGGATGCGGGCCGCGCTGGTCGGGCTCGCCCAGGAATTGAAGCTGCCCGAGGCGCGTGACATCAACCGCACGCTGGGCGCGGTGCGTGACGCGTTGAGCCGGGGTGAGCCGTTCCGCAACTGGCTGGTCGTTTTCGAGAATGCCAACCGGCCCGAGGACATCAAGCCCTATCTGCCGAGCGGCGCCGGGCATGTGCTGGTCACCTCGCGCAATCCGCGGTGGACCTCGGAGGTCGCCCAGGCGATGCCGGTGCCCGTTTTCGACCGTACGGACAGCGTGGATTTCCTGCGCCGCCGTGCCCCCGAGCTGGTGGCGGCCGATGCCGAGCGGCTCGCCGTGCACCTCGACGACGTGCCGATGGCGCTCGACCAGGCCGCCGCGGTGCGGGCCGCGACCGGGTGGAGCATCGACGAATATCTGCGCCGTTACGACGAGCGCGCCGCCGAGCTGGCGTTCCCCACCCCGATCCGGGTGGCGTGGGGCCTGGCCGCGGACGCGCTTGCCGAGGCGTCCCCGGCTGCCTTCGAGTTGTTGCAGCTCAGCGCGTTCCTGGCCAGTGCCCCGGTGTCGTGGGAGCTGCTCTGGGCCGCCCGCGGGCTGGCCTCGCCGGAGCTGGCCCGGACGTTGCGCATCGAGCGGCGGCTCAAGGCCGCGATCCGGCTGATCGGGCGCTACGGGCTGGCCGACCTCGACCCGCCCGGCGCCGGCCTGATCGTGCATCCGCTGGTCCGGGGCATGCTCGGCCAGCAGCTCACGTCGGAGCGGCATGCCGCGATGCTGCGCACCGTGCGGGCCATGCTCGCCGCCGCCGACCCCGGTGACCCGGACAACCCCGCGCACTGGCCGAGGTACGCGGCCATCGTCCCGCACCTGGTCCACTCCGATGCGCTCGGCGGTGACGTGGAGGAGATCCGTCAGCTGGTCATCAACTGCGTGCGCTTCCTCTACGCCCGCGGCGACTACGACTCCAGCCGCGACCTGGCCGCGCAGGCGGTGGCGCGCTGGACCGACAGCCTCGGCGAGACCGACGAGCAGACCATGCTGGTGTCGTTCCACCTCGCGAACGCGCTGCGCGCCGTGGGCCGCACGGCGGAGGCCCGTGGACTGAACGCCCAGACCCTGCGCTCCCAGCGTGACGTGCTCGGCGGCGACGACGAGACCACGCTCGCCACCGCGAACAGCGTCGGCGCCGACCTGCGGATGCAGGGTCATTTCAATCAGGCCCGGCAGCTCGACGCGGACAACCTCGTGCGCTACCGGCGGCTGTTCGGCGAGAGTTTCCCGACGGCGCTGCGCTGCGCCAACAACCTCGCCGCAGACCTGCGCCTGCTCGGCGACTTCCGGGGTGCCCGGGCGCTGGACGAGCAGGTGCTGCGGCAACGGCAGATGATTTTTGTCGAGGGGCATCCGGAGACGCTGTCGTCGCGTGCGGGGCTCGCGTTCGACCTGTTCGGGCTGGGCGACTATGCGGGCGCGTCGGCGCTGCTCGCCGGTTCCGGGCACTTCGACGCGCTCGGTGCCGACCATCCGATGGCGTTGTGGGCGGGGCGGTTCGCGGCGATGGCGGCCCGCCGCGCCGGGAAGGCCGACGCGCGGGAACGGGCGGCGGTCAATGTGGAGCTCTACCGGCAGAAGTTCGGCGACCTGAGCGTGGACACGCTGGCAGCGGTGGTGTCGCTGGCCAACTGTGCCCGCGACGCCGGCGACTACGACGAGGCGCACCGGCTGCTGGAACGCGCGGTGGCGCGCTATCACGCCGTGCTCGGCGACGAGCACCCGTTCACCCTGGCCGCGGCGTGTGACCTGGCCGGGGTCGTGCGTGCCATCGGCCGGTTCGCGGAGGCCCGGACGATCGACGACGAGGCGCTGCGCGGGCTGCGGCGCAGCGTGGGCCGGGACCATCCGTTCACGCTCAGCTGCGCCAACGGGTTCGCCGCCGACCTGATCGCGGTGGGGGAGGCGCAGCCGGCCCGGGAGATCGCGCTGGACACGCTGAACCGGTCGCGGAGCCTGCGCGGCGCCGACCACCCGGACACGCTCGCGTGCGCGTTCAACGTGGCGCTGGACGACGGTGACGAGTCGTCGATGCAGGCTGCGATCGAAGAGCTGGCGAAGGTGTACGGCGACGGGCACCCGGTGCCGGAGCGCGCCCTGGCCGGGCGGCGTCTGGAGACAGAGATCGAGCTGCCTCCGCTGTAGAAGCGCTCAGAAAAGTCCGATTTGACTGGAACCTGACACTTGACGGGGATTTCACCCCGCGATCCCTACTCTCGGTGAACGTCAGCGCCGCTTTCCGTGGCGAAGGACGACAACGGGGGAATGGTCATGAACAGCACGTCGAGCAAGTTCCTGCAGGTGGTCGCCGCAGTCGTGGTGGCCGCGGGCGGGGTCGCGGTGGCCGGGTCGCCGGCTGCGGCGGCGTACACGCCGGGTTACAGCTTCGCGGGGGTCGCGGACTGGGATGCCGACGGTCACCAGGACATTGTCGCCCGGGACACCAGCGGCCGGCTGTGGCTGTACCCGGGGCAGTCGAAACGGGGCTACAGCTCGGCCGCGCGGGTGCAGATCGGCAACGGCTGGAACGGTTACACGGTCGCGGGCATAGCGGACTGGGACCGGGACGGCAGCCAGGACATCGTGGCCCGGGACGGCTCGGGTCTGGTGTGGCTGTATCCGGGGCAGTCGAAGCGTGGATACAGCTCAGCGGCGCGGGTCCAGATCGGCAACGGCTGGAGCCCGTTCACGTTCGCCGGGATCGAGGACTGGGACAGCGACGGTCATCAGGACATCGTCGCGCGGGACGGATCGGGACGACTCTGGCTCTACCCGGGTCAGTCGCGGCGGGGCTACAGTGCGGCAACGCCCGTGCAGATCGGTAACGGCTGGGGTCCGTACGTCTTCGCCGACGTGGCCGACTGGGACGCCGACCACCACCCCGACGTCGTGGCGCGGGACAGCGCCGGACTGGTGTGGCTCTACCCGGGACAGTCGAAGCGCGGGTACAGCTCCGCGCCGAGGGTCCAGATCGGCAACGGCTGGAACCCCTACACGTTCGCGGACATCGCCGACTGGGACGCCGACCACCGCCAGGACATCGTGACCCGCGACAGCACCGGGCGGCTGTGGGTCTACCTCGGTGAGTCGAAGCGCGGCTACAGCGCGGCCGGCCGGGTGCAGATCGGCAACGGCTGGTGAGACCCCCTGCGGTGGGTCGCCGGGCCTGGTGAACCGGCGACCCGCCGCAGGATCTGGTTCTAGTTGGAGAGTGCGGACTGGCGGTGCAGCAGGGCGGTGAGGTCGCCGGCCGGCATCGGCTTGGCGAAGTGGTAGCCCTGGGCCTGGGCGCAGTTCAGCTCGCGCAGCCGTGATGCCTGCTCCGCGTCCTCGACGCCCTCGGCGACCGGGGCCAGGTTGAACGTACGCGCGATCTGCAGCACGGCCTCGGCCACCGACGCGCCGTTGCTCTCCTGCATGGCCTGGACGAACGACTTGTCGATCTTCACGACGTCGACCGGGAGCGCGCCGAGGTGGCTCAGCGACGAGAAGCCGGTGCCGAAGTCGTCGAGCGCGATCCGCACCCCGAGGCTCTTCAGGGCGCCCAGGACCCGCGCCGACTCGATCAGGTCGACCAGCGCGACCGACTCGGTCAGCTCCAGGACCAGCAGCGACGGCGGCAGACCGGTGCGGTCCAGGATGTCGCGGACCTCGTCGATCAGGTCCGGGTTGCCGAGCTGGCTGGCCGACAGGTTGACGTTGAGCTCGAAGCCCGGCTCCTGCGCCTGCCAGATCGCCGCCTGCCGGCACGCCTGTTCGAGGACCCAGCCGCCGAGCCGGGGCAGCAGACCCAGCGACTCGGCCAGATCCAGGAACGCCGCCGGTGGCAGCAGGCCCCGCTCGGGGTGGTTCCAGCGAACGAGGGCCTCGACGCCGACCGTACGCTCGCCGTTGAGGTGCACGATGGGTTGGTAGTGGACCTCGAACTCGCCCGCGTCCAGGGCGCGGCGCAGGTCGTTCTCCTCGCGCCGGCGAGCCTCCGCCTCGGCGAACTGGGCCGGGTCGAAGCGCCGCGCCACCCCCTTGCCGTCGGCCTTCGCCTGGTAGAGAGCCAGGTCGGCCTCGCGCATGAGGTCGTCGAGGAGCATGCCGCTGCCGCGGGTGATCGCGATGCCGCCGCTGGCCGGGATCGTCAGCACGGTCTCGCCGATCACCAGGGGCTGGGCGAGGTCGCGCAGGATCCGGTTCGCCACGGTGTCCGCGATCGTGTCGTCGGTCAGCCGGGGGAGCAGCACGATGAACTCGTCGCCGCCGAGGCGGGAGACGGTGTCGTTGCCGCGGACGTTCGCGTTGAGCCGCTCGGCCGCCGTACGCAGCATCTCGTCGCCGGTGGCGTGGCCGTACGTGTCGTTGACCTCTTTGAACCCGTCCAGGTCGAACAGGAGCACGGCGGTCATCGTGTCGTCGGCGTCCGCGAGGGCGTCGGTCGCGTGGTCCATGAAGAGCTTGCGGTTGCCGAGCTCGGTGAGCGGGTCCCGGAACGCCTGCCGCGCGAGCTGTGCCCGCTGCCGGGTCAGGTCCCGGACCAGGCCGTCGTTGGTGCGCTGGCCGAGAAACTGGCGGATCAGGATGACCGCGGCGACGGCGATGGTGAGCCAGGTCAGCGCGGGGCTGATCGAACCGTGCCGGCCGAACCAGAAGCCCGCCATGATCACGGCGGACGCGGCGGGGGCGTAGCCGAGCATCGGCCAGCGCCGCGCGAGGATGATCACGCCGATGCCGAGCACCACCACGGTGGCCACGCCGATGATCAGACCTCGCGCACCCGATGTCCCGGCGACCACGTCCTCGAAGATCGCAGGCCACGACAGCAGCAGCAGCGAAGTGAAGATCATGGTCACGTCGACACAGCGACGTACCTGATCCATGGCACCGCTCCGGCTCATGCCTCACCTCCAACGGGTGCCAACATCGACCCGCCGGTGCCGGACCTTAGGAAAGCCACCCCAGGATCGCGAGCCTGTCGGGCTCGTCACTGAGGACCGCCGCGAGCTCCGGGGCCACATCAAAACCCCCGGCCAGGATCAACCCCACCCCATCATCCGTGTACGCCCGGAGCGCAGCAGCCACGTCCCCCCGCACGTACGCGACATCGCCGTCCGACCCGGTCAGGGGCTCGCCCCTCGGCCCGGTCAGCGGGTCGCCGCGGAGGAACCGGTGGGTCAGGTCGAGGCGGGCGCTCGCCTCCAGGGCCCGTTTCGGTGCCGGTCGCAGCTCGGACGTGACGTCCGGCCTCGCCTCTCCCGCGCGCCATGCCCGCCGCAGTTCCCGCGCGCCGGCCGGGTCGACGTGGCGGTTGCGCAGCCGCCAGCGCAGGTAGTGGTCCCTGTTCGCGCTCTCGGCCAGCCGCAGCACCCCGGGATCCACCGGTTCGTCGAGCCAGGGGCGCACCTCGGCGCTCATCGCCTCGATGAACCGCGCGCCGGCCGGGGTCAGGTCCCGCAGCTTGCCCGCCGCGTCGCTGACCGCTGCCCGCCACCGCGCGAACTCGAACTGGGCCAGCGGATCGGTCTGGGCCAGCGGGTCGGTGCTCTGCGTGCGCCAGAACCGGGTGACGGTGAGATACGCGTACGCACCGTGCAGGATTCCTGAAGCCGGTCGCGGATCGTCACGCCAGGGGGAGTAACCGAGCGTTGCCGGCTTTTCGAGGAGGTCGAAGAGGTACTGGACCGCGTTCAGGATGCTGTGCTGGGTCTCGTGCAGCAGCCCTACGGCGAGCGCGGTGGCGTCGGCCGGTTCGGAGATGGCCACCGCCCCGAAGGCGTCGGCGGAGGTGGCGCTGATGCCGCGGGCTGCGGGGTCGGGCAGCACCGGGACGACGCAGTCCAGCACGGCGGCGAGGACCTCTGCGTCGGCGGGCACGCTGGTCACCAGGAGTCGCCACGCTTCGGTGAAGGTGCGCTGCCAGCGGGCGTGTTGCGCGGGGTCGAGGGGTGGGGCGGGGCGCAAGCCGAGGTGTGCGCGGAGGGGATCGCTGTCGTCCAGGCGTACGGTGATGGATTGGCCGTTATGGGTTGCTTTGAGGCTTTTATTGGGTTGTTGGCTTTTATCGGGTTGCTGACGAGGAAGGCGAGCCGCTCGTGCGAGGGCGCTCAGGTGTGATATCTCCGGATTTTTGCCTGCTTGGAGTGCGCGGAGGCAGCCGGCTGCCCACACGCCGAACAGCGGGCGGGCGATGAGTTCGCGGACCCGGGTGGGGTTGGCGCGTTCGGCCTCGGCCAGCTCGGTCAGCGGTCCCGGGCCGACCACCGCGGCGATCTCGTGCAGCAGTAGAAGATTGCGGCTGAGCTGGGATTTCTTCAGCTCGACAACCGTGGCGCGGTCCGGCCGGCCCGCACCCAGCGACGCCAGGGCCGCATCACTGAGCCGGTGCGGACGGGCGTCGGCGAGCGCGGCGGTGCTCATGGGCTCAGAGGGCCGAGTTGAAGCCGGCGATCGGCTCGCCCGGGTTCGCCAGGTCGTCGGCAAGCCGGCGCAGGCAGTGCGCCAGGGCGTTACCGTTTATGGCGCCGTCGGTGTCATCGGCTGCGTCACCACCGGGTGCGGAGGTAACCTTCGAGGTCAGGTCGCCGATCGACAGCCCGGAGACGTCGATCATCGCGGAGCGCCATTCCGGCGTCGCACCCGTGGTGTTCACGGCCCCGTCCACGCCCGCCTACTTTCATCGGTGTCCTCGTCGCTCGCAGGCACTGTCGCACTGCGCTACTTCTCGCACTGCCCTACTTCTCGCACAGTCCTATTTGCCTGCCAGCAACGATCAATGTATTGCCGCCACATTACGACGGTCGCCGGGTCGGGTGATGTCCGGGCGTGTCCCAGGGTGGGGTCGCCGTCGCCGTCGCGCCGTGATCTCATAGGACGCCAATACCGAAAAGTCGGCAACGGAGGACAAACTGTGCTGGGCCGAGACGGGAAGACCGGAGAGCAGGTGCGCCATTCCCCCGAGGTTGAGGGAGAGGAGCCTGCCGACGACCCCACCGCCACCCCGGTGATGCCCGCGCCGCCGTTCCCCGCGTTCCAGAGCGTGCCGACGCTGCCGCAGCAGGCGCCGGGTGTGGGGTTCGAGAGCGGGCGCGACAGCCGTGCCCGCTGAGGACCCCCGGCCGCGGCTGCCCCGGCGCGGGCCGGCCCCGGCCGTCGACCAGATGGACAACGCCGAGCTGGCGCGCATGATCGAGGCGGAGCACCCCTATCGGGGCAAGGCTTTGTTCGAGCTCTCCGACCGGATCGCCCACGACGACGACGCGGCGACCAAGGTGGCCATGCTCAGCCGGCTGACGTCGCTGCGCCACGCCCGGCTCTTCGACCGGGTCTCACTGGCCTGGTCGGCGATCATCGCACTGCTGGCGGCGGAGACACCGCACGCGCGCTCCTGCGCCTACGAGGCGTTCGGTGCGCTGGACGACGCGGAGCGCAAGGACATGCTCGACTATCTCGAGGTGGACGCCATCGAGGAAGCACACCCGCGCATCGGCTAGCCGGCGCGGGCTTTGAAGGACCCGCGCCGGGCTCTGTCGGTGGATCAGGCTTCTACTTTGACGTCTTTCCAGAAGGCGACCCGGTCGATGACGGCCTTCGCGTCCGGCTTCGGCTCGGGGTAGTACCAGACGGCGTCCTCGCTGACGTGTCCGTTGGCTTCGAGGGTGTAGTAGGAGGCCTTGCCCTTCCACACGCAGACGGAATGCGTCTCCGACGGGCGCAGCACGTCCTCGCGCAGGGACGACCGAGGGAAGTAGATATTCCCCTCGATAACCACGGTGTCGTCGCTCTCGGCGATGATCTCGTCGTTCCAGATGGCCTTCGGCATACCCCGAACGTAGCGCGCCCGGCAGCGTCAGTCCGATATGCGGGGGTTTTTCGCCTCCCGTGGGTGAAACGTGGTGCGTCATCCCGCCATTGCCACGTCGTTGTAAGAGGATCTAAGGTCGATCCGCCCCACGAGCCCCCCATTGGAAGCCGCTGCCGATGAGTACTCTTCGTACCCTGCCGGGAACCCGCGAGCAGGCCCACCACGCTCTTGTCCTGCTCGGTGCCCCGGCCACGACCCGGCTCGTCGTGGAGGTCCACCGCGCGCTGTTCGACGGCGATCTCGCGGTTGCCGATCTCGCCGCCGAGCTTCGGGACGAGGAGCGTAACTACGATCCCGACGTGTGCACCGCGTACCGGATCGTCCCCGCCCTGCACCACGACCTGTCGGCTGCCCGCGGCCTGATCACGCTCTCCGGCTGGTCGGTGGCCCGCCGGCTGGTGTCGCCCCGGCAGGCGCGCGCCGACGCCCTGGCCGCGGTGGTCCGGATCGCCGAGTTCGTGATCATCCGGGCGAGCGCCAGCGTCGCCGCCATGGGGCTGCTGCGCCGGCTCGCCGAGAACGTCCCGGGCGGTGCCGAGGCGTTCCTCGTGCACGACCCCCGGGCGCTCGCCGACGCCGCCCGCGCCGCGCTGGCCGAGCTCACCCCCTCGCCCGCCCCCGACGCGCTCGTCTCCCGCTGGGAGCTGCTCCCCGAGCGGCAGCGGCTCTTCGGCATCCACAGCCTGCCCCACCAGCGGGGCGGCGCGTGACGGCTGGCTCTTCCACCGCTGGCTCTTCCACTGCGGGCTTGGACCGGCTTCGTGGGGATTCTCCCGCCAAACGGCACAACGCCAGGACGATCGCCGCGCTGACCGGGAACCCCGGCTGCTCGCGGCGGGCCGTGCTCGACGCAGCCGGGGTGGACAAGCCCCGGCTGGCTCAGCACATCGGGTTCCCGATGGGGTTCGGGCAGTCACGCTTCGCGCTGGCCCGCGGTAACGGGTTCGAGGCGATGCTCAAGGCCGACAACTGTGCGCTGTTGCTGTCGGTGCTACGTGACGTGCTCGGCCTGGACACGCCTTCGGTCAGTTACGACGACCTCGGTGACGATGACGATGCGACGCTGGGTGCGCGCCATGGGCGTACCCGTAAATTGCTCGCGGCCGCCGCCAATGCCGCCCTGGTCGACCACCCACTGCTGACCCTCGACGTCGCCGGGCGGCAGGTCTTCCTGGAACCGGACCTGATCGCGTTCCAGGTCGAGGGCAAACTCCACGTCGTGGAGATCAAGTCCTTCGCGATCGTCGACGGCCAGGCCGACAGCGCCAAGGTCTCGGCGGCGGCCGTGCAGGCGGCGGTCTACGTGCTGGCGCTGCGCCGGCTGCTCGCCGAGCTCGGCCACGACCCGGCCCTGGTCAGCCATGACGTCGTGCTGGTCTGCCCGAAGGACTTCTCGCTCACGCCCGCGGCCGAGGTGATCGACGTCCGCAAGCAGCTCGCCACGCTGACCCGCCAGCTCACCCGGCTCGCGTCCGTCTCCGACCTGGCCGCCGCGCTGCCGCCGGGGGTCAGCTTCGACATGGCGATGCCGCCCGCCGACCTCGTCGCGTCGCTGCACGCCGTCGAGGCCCGCTACGCGCCGGAATGCCTCTCGACCTGCGAGCTCGCGGTCTTCTGCCGGCACGAGTCGGCCGGGCACACCGCGGCGCTGGGCCGGCCGGTCCGCGACGCGCTCGGCGGCGTCGAAACCATCAACGAGGTTCTCGAGCTGGCAGCCGGCACCCGCACACCCACCGAGGAACAGGTCGAGGCCGCGGCGTTGCTCCAGGCAGCTGCCCGCCTGCGCGCCGAGATCCTATGAGTACGCTCACCGCGCTCGCCCGCGCCCAAGCGTTCGCCGAGGCCCGCGCCCAGCCTCTGGCCACCGTGCGCCACCTGCACCTGCACGAGCGCCCGCTGATCCTCATCCCGTACGCCATGGCCGGCGAGGCGAACGCGCCGCTCGCCGCGATGGTCGGCACCGACCGCGACAACCCCCGGCTGCTCGTCGTCGCCCAGCCCCGCAACCGTGACGATCGGTTCGCGTTCGCCGCCGAGCTCGCCGCGATCCTGATCGGCTACGTCGACTCGTTCGCCGGCCAGACCGAGGCCGTCGCGGTCGACCGGGGGCGCGACGTGCGATACCGGTTCACGGACGCGCCGCAGCTCTGGGTGCCGAACCCGGGCGGCGTCGACTTCCTGAAACTCTTCGGGCGCTCGACGCGGTTCCGCAGCACCGAAGGCGAGTACGCCGTCCCGGCCTCGGTGCCGCTGCTCGGGCGGTGGCTCACGTTCTTCGCCGCGTCGGCGGAGATGGCGGGGTCGTCGTTGCTGCTCAACGGCGTACAGGCGCTGTCGTCACACTGGGCGACCGGGCAGAGCGGTGCCGAGGACGCCCAGCTCGCGGCCCTGATGGGGTGGCTCGACCCACCGCCGGGGATGACTGTTTTCGAGGCCGCGGCCGCGGCGGAGGATCCGTCGGTCGCCCCACCCGCCGGCCCGGCCACCGACCCGTCGTTCGACAATCACGTGCTCGCTCCGCTGCTGTCCTCGGCCGCGCCTTCGCTGGTTGCTTTGTCGGATGTGCTTCGCGGCCAGCTCCTGCCGACCTGGAACCTGATGTGGCGGGCGCTCGATCTGCTGCGGACACTCCCGGTAGCCGCTCGGGTCGCAGGGCGGTGGGACAGCGACCGCGATGCCTACTCGGCCTTCGTGCAGCACCTCGAGGAGGGCGGTCCGCCGCAACCTCGGCGGGACGGCGCGGTCGCTGCCGCGGCCCGGCTTTCGCGCCTCGAGAACGCAGCCACCAGGTACGCCGTCCAGCGCGCGTTCGACGATCCCCTCGTCATGGCCGAATACCGGCTGTCGGGAGCGGCGTTCGCGGGCGAGGTCACGCTGGCCAAGGCCGACCGGATCGACGACACGGGAAAACGGCCGGTGCTACGCCCCCGGATCATGGTCGTCACCTCGGAACCGGTTGGGGTCGCCGCCGGTGCCGTCCTGACCTCCCCGTCCCGGCCCAGCCAGAAAGCCAAGGTCATCTCGGTCACGCGGCTTGACGCCTCCGCGGCCTCGAAGTCGGAGGTGCTGCTGGAGCTGTCCGGCGGGATGGGCCGGAAGATGGTCGCCGAGCCCGGCAGCGTGCCCGAGGTGGGGGAGCGGCTGCTGCTGACCACCTTGAACGAGGCTTACCGGCCGGGGGGCGCTTTCCCCGAACCCGACCAGACCCCGTGGACGCACGGCGGCCCGCCCGTCCCCTTCTCGGTTTCCGATTTGCCGGACGCTTCCTTGCCGGACCCTTCCACGCCGGACCCTTCCACGCCGGACCCTTCCACGCCGGACCCTTCCACGCCGGACCCTTCTTTACAGGACTCGGATCAGTAGGAGGGCGGTGTCGTCGGCGCGGCGGGCGGCTGCTCCGATCAGCAGGTTGCAGAGCTCCTCGCCGGGCAGGTCAGCGTTGTCCCGCAGGCACTGCTCGATACGCTCGATGCCGTCGTCGAGAATCCTCGCGGGATCCTCGATCAGCCCATCGGTGTAGAGCACCAGCGTCGAACCGGCCGGGACCGTGCGCCGGTGCGTGCTGCGACTGTCCAGCGGCGCGAGCCCGAGCAGCGGCTCCGGCTTCTCCCACCACACGTCGACGGTGCCGTCCGGGCGCAGGAGCAGCGGTGGCGGATGGCCCGCGTTCGCGAACTCCACCTCGTAGCCCCTGACCCGGGCCAGAATCGCGGTGGCCGCCGTGCGGACGTTCAGACCCCGCATCGCCCGGTCGAGCTGGGACATCAGATGACCGGGGCTGTCCTCCCGGCCGTACGCGTCACCGCGCACCAGGTTACGGAGCTGCCCCATCCCGGCCGCCGCCTCGATGTCATGCCCGGAGACATCGCCGACGGCGAGCATCACGGTCCCATCGGGCTGGGCGAATGCGTCGTACCAGTCGCCACCGACTGCGGCACCGTCCTGCGCCGGCAGGTAACGGGCATGCAGCTCCATCCCCGGGATCGTCGGCAGCTCGGTCAGCAGACTGTGCTGCAACACCTCGGCCACATGCCGCTGCTGCCGGTAGAGCCGGTTGTTGTCGATCGAAAGCCCGGCCCGCCGCGCGATGTCGAGCGCCGTCCGCTCCTCGGCCTCGGTGAACCCCGGCCGCCCCGGCCCGTTCACGAACGTGATGGACCCGAGCATCTCGCCACTGACCGGAGCGGTCACGGGAACAACGACGAAGGACGCATACCCGAGCCGCTCGGCGATCGTGGCCATCGCCGGATCGCTTGCACGGGAAAGCAGGTCCTCGGGGGTCTCGGCACTGCGCCGGATGGATTTCCCGGACCGCTGCACAGTGAGCACCGCTGACCCCGGCAGGAGCTGGGACATCATGAGCCCGGCGAACCGATCGACGTCAGCCTGCGCTGCCGCGTCGCGATGCGCCCCGGCCACATGCCGGACCCCACCGTCGGGACTCACCAGAGCGACCAGGCACCAATCGGCAAGCCGGGGCACAACCCCCTCAGCGAGCTGCCGCATCCCCTCATCGATGTCCAGCGTCCGAGCAAAAGCCTCGGTCAGCTCGGCCTGCATCGCCAACTGAGCATGAGCGGTCTCGGCATGCCGCCGCGCCTCGTCGGCCACCTCCCGGGCGATCCGCAACCGCAACTCGGAAGCGCAGGCCTCGGCAAGGTCGGTCAGGATCGACAACTCGTCCTTCGTCCAGGCCCGAGGCTTGGTATCAATGGCACACAACGACCCGAGCGTGCGACCCTCGGCATCGTTCAGAGGAATCCCCGCATACGCCACAACCCCGAGATCCGGGATCGCCAGGTTGTCCCGAACCTGCGCATAGATCCGAGCATCCGGGAAAACCTTCGCCACGCCCTCGGTCACCACATGCTGGCAGAAAGAATGGCTGAGTGGAGTCTCCCGCTTCCCCGCCCAAGGCTCCGGCAACCCGACCTGCCCCGGAAAGAACTGGCGAAGGTCGTCCACCAGCGACACCAGAGCAACCGGCACCCCCAGCATCCGCTGCACCAAAGACGCGAACCGGTCAAAGGCGGCGTCAGGCTCGGGCCCCGCAGAAACCTGCCGAAGCGACCGAAGCCTCGCAGGGTCAGAAAGCCCCCCAACCTCCCGCACCCCACCGTCGCCGACCTCGGCCATGCTCCCTCCCCAAGTCGCCCCCCGGCGCCCATCCGATCAACCAGGCTACCCGCCCACCCCATACCCCACGCCCGCCACCATGACACGAATCAGCCACGCAGCCGCAGGTCCCCGCCCTGCCCCCACCGCACCAAGCACCTCGCCAGTCTGTCACCACCCGGCCTCCCTGCCCGCCTGACCTCACTGATCCTCTTCCGCCCGCACACCACCTCACCCCTCTGCGGCCTCACCCTCCACGGCCTCACATTGCGCTGGCTCCACCCCCTGCGGCCTCACCGTTTTAGCGCCTGCTCGACTTCTTCCGGTCCGCACGCCTTCTAACGGGCCGTATGCCGCGGTGACTTCGCCGTTGTGGACCTGCTCACGCTCTGCGGTCTGCTCGACTTCCTCCGGTCCGCACACCTTCAAACGGTCCGCACGCCGCGGCGACATCGCCGTCGAGGGCCGCTCACGCTCTGCGGCCTGCTCGACTTTCTTCCAGGCCGCACGTCTTCTAACGGGCCGCGTGCCGCGGCGGCTCGCCGTCGTGGGCCGCTCACGCTCTGCGGTCTGTTCGACTTGTTCCAGGCCGCACGTCTTACCAAACCGCACGCTTCTAGCGGGCCGCACGCCGCGGCAATTTGCAGGCATCAACCCGCTCACCCCTCTGCGGCCGCACCTTCTGCGGCCGCACCTTGCGCGACGTCCGCCGCGCATTGGCCAGGGCCGGGATTCTCGGTCGCAGGCTGGTCCCGCGTTGGTCCGGGGGTCGGTGGTGGGCGGTGTTTTGAGTGGTGGGCAGTGATTCGATGTTGGTCAGGGGGCGGGGGTGTCCGCGGTGGTGAGCTGGGCGTTGCGGGCCAGGGGTGACCAGCGTTCGGCCCAGCGTTTGCGGGTCAGTTCGAAGGCGGCGTCGTCCAGGCCGTAGGTGGAGATCGTTACCTCCATTCGCCCGGCGCCCCGGCTGGTGCGTGGCTCCCGGCCGCTGATCACCACGAGGTGGCCGTCCGCGTCGGTCAGGGTTGCCAGGCGGCTGCCCTGGGTTGCGGGTTCACCGCCGGCCGTGGCCAGCACCTGGCGCCAGGTGGTCGCGCCGGTC
This sequence comes from Winogradskya humida, assembly GCF_016862215.1. Classification (GTDB taxonomy): domain Bacteria; phylum Actinomycetota; class Actinomycetes; order Mycobacteriales; family Micromonosporaceae; genus Actinoplanes; species Actinoplanes humidus. The sequence continues at coordinate 54,851 of NZ_BOMN01000117.1, read as the reverse complement.
AGGTAGATGGTTCGTCGCGCTCCCTTCGGTCGTTCGATCAGGAGGTATCGCAACTGTTGCAGGAAGGCTCGCCACCCCTCCTCAACCGCGTCGTACCGCTCGGGCTCGGCGGAGGATCCTTCTCGCACTGCCCGCACCAGAGTGTTGTCGTCGTCGCCGATCACCTCCAGATAGGAACCGTCGGCCCATCCCATGCGTTCGGGGGCCCGGAGCGTCGCCTCGTTCACAAAGATGTGCTGGATCTCGGCGTCCAACTCGTCGTAGTCCCACCCGAACCATTGCCGCAGCACGCCAGGCTGCGTAACGGCGTCCCAGACCTCGTCGCGTCCGACGGGCAGGCTCATCTCCACGTGGTAAGACTTCGGCGTCTCTCGATCGGTCACGTCCCTATCCTGGCGGTAACGCACGAACTACGCCACGCGATCCTGCGCGCTTTCTGCGTGGTTTTCCCACCTTTCCCGGGAGGCCCCGCGGAGTTGTTGTCCCTGCGGGCCGGGTCGTTCGCGCGGTGGCTGGGCGAGCCGGTCGTCGGCGCGTTCGCGCGGTGGCCGGGCGAGCTGGCTGTCGGTGCGTTCCTGCGGTGGTCGGGTGTGCCGGCCGTCGGCGGTGAGGGGCGCCGCAACGGGAGCCCGATCGGAAAGCGGTGTGCGGCGGCCCGCGCTCAGTCCGGAGCGGATCGTCCGCATGGTCTCCGCCTGTCCCAGGCCCGACCATGCCGCTGCCGCGGTCAGATCTCGCACGACTGTGGCGGCGTCGAGCAGGCCGGCACCGACCAGGCGCCCCAGGGCGAACGCCGCTCGGTTCAGGGTGTCGTTCCTCGTGCCCACCGGTGCTCGGGCGACCCGGTCGGTCTCGGCTGCGACGGCGACCGCCGCGTATCGGTCGGGGTGCGCGATCGTCAGCCGCCCGGTTGACTCGTTGCCGTGGTGGCCGACCCGGTCGAGAGCATCAGGTCGGCCATCCGTGTCGACGCTGTGATTCCGCTTCGGATTGTCGCCGCCCGCATCCGTCCCCCAAGCGGCCGCCTCGGCTGATCCGCCCTGAGCTGGAGACCGGTGGTGGATGAGTGGACTTCGGGATGGAGGCTCGGGGCCTGCGATCAGCTCCTCCAACGCTGCCGGCGCGGTGGGCAGCTCGGCATTCGGGCGCACCACCCAGTGGTAGGTGGCGCCCGACGCGTGGCGGGATGGTGGGGCCACCACGTAGCCCCCGATGCCGCGCCAGTCGACTCCGGGGAGAAGGCGGACGCGGTTACCGTGCCCAAGGGGTGGGAACCAGAAGTGCCAGCCGCCGCCGCCCGTGCGGACCTGGGGCCCCGGTGGCATCGCGCCGCCGAGGAGGTGGCGCAGGCCGTGCCAGCCGAGCGGGGAGTCGACGTCGGCGACGTCCATCGCGAATCCCGTGCGGAGGCCGACATTCGCATCGGGCCAGCGCAGCCACCACATCTCTATCCGGTGGGGGTCGATGCTGGCGTCGGTCAGGCCGTGCCGCAGGCGGGGATGCTTGCCGGGGCGGTCGCACTCCGGCCGCTCGCAGGAGCAGGTGCTGCCCGGGCCGGGTGTGTGCACCGGCAGGACGGGGATGCCGTGCCGGGCGTAGGCGAGGGCGGCGCTGAGGGCGGGTGCGTAATTGACCTTCATTCGAACAAGTGTACGAGTGTTCGAAGGTTTTCGCGGAAGTTATCCACAGGCTGGCACGACGGTTCGCGTTGTCCACAGGCGGGTCGCGAAGGTTTCTCGATCCCGCTTATGCTGCCCTCTCATCAGCCGCTCCAGCCGCACCCCGCACCGACCGAGGAGGACAGTCGCCGTGACGAAGAAGCCGCACGACGTTGCCACGCCCCGGGATGGCTCGTTGAGGGAGGGCACCGAGTCCGTCCGGCCGCTCGACGACACGCTGCCGCCGCGGGGCGATGGTGCCGTGGACAATGCGAATGATGCGCAGAACGAGGCAGCCGACCCCTGGGCCGGGGCCGGAGTCGCAACGACCGGCGAGCGGTCCGATGTGGGCCACGCCGGTGCCGAGCGCCCCGACCCGGCCCTGGGCAACCCAGCCGATCTGCAGCTCGACGAATCGGTGGCGCCCGCTCCCGCGCGGTCGTTCCCCGGTGCCGGCGTGACGGATTGGCTGACCCCGCGCGTGGATCCGGGCTCGAGCATGCCCGGCGAGTTGACGACAGCTCCGGTCCCCGCGGCTGCGATCAAGCCCGTCCGGATCGGCCGGGGGTCGCGCAAGCTGGGGAAGGGCTGGGTCACGGCCTACTTCGCCGGCGGAATCGTGCTTCTGTTGCTCGGGGTCGCCGCGGTTGTCGTGCTCAGCGTCCGGACCTACGGGCAGGACGTGTCCGAGGACGCCACGGTCACCATCTCCCGCGGCAACAACGGCGCCACGGTGTCGCGGTCGCAGCCTCCCAAGACGCCGTCCGCTTCTCCTGACCCGGCTCGGGCGCGGTTCGGGCCGCAGCGGCTCGCCAACGGGCAGGGCTTCGTGATGACGGGTGAGGACAACTCGAAGTTCGAGATCACCGTCAAGGCGGGGAAGTTCCGCAAGACCGCCTGCGACGCATATTCGCCCAAGCCCGAGCACGGCGGATTCCTGATGGTCCAGCTGAAACTCAAGGTGCTCGAGGGCGAGCCGGACGTCAGCGAGTTCGCTTTCCGGTTCCAGGAGCCCGATGGTTCCTGGCTGCCTTCGGCCTACGGCGGGTCCTGCATACCCCCCGACGAATACAGCGGGTTCTTCCGGCGGCTCTCGGCCGGGCGCACGTACACGTCGTCCATCCTGTTCGACGTGCCGAGCAAGAAGGGAGACATCGTCTTCGTCTACCCGCTCAAGGACGTGGCCGCCTCCTGGAAGATGGGCTGACTCAGGCGAGGCCCCGCAGGACGTGAGCGATGTGGTGGGACGTGCCCCAGGCCACCCAGCTGGCCGAGCTGCCGGCACCCCGTGCACTCCTCGCCTGGCGAGCAATCTGGGCGTCACCCCACGAGAAGTGCGAGCCGGTCGCGGGCCAGTGCGGCGAGTCGACCAGCGTCCGGCACAGGTCGTGGCAGCGGTCGTCGCTCCGGCCGCCGCGGCGGGCCCAGCGATAGATCCACCAGTCCCGGTCCGCCGTGTAACGCAGAGTTGGCAGTTGGCGATGGTGGGCGCCATTTCGGCGTACGGGAGAGGTCACGCCGTAGTCCGAATAGCCGACGCCCGGCTCACAGAGCCGTGCCCACACCTGGGCGTCCAGACGTCCGACCGTGACCGCCTCGTCGGTCGGCAGGTCGTCGAGGTTGGCCGGCATCGCCCCCGCCGCGACCGTGACCGAACGCCATGGCTGATCACGCGCCCACCGCAGCACGTGCCGGGCGCGCTCCTCGAAACGGTCCGCATGCGCGGCGCAGGCCGTCTCGGCGAGGTCGATCACCAGGTCGACATGTTCGGGGTCGAGCCCGGAACCGGTGAGCAGACGGTCGGTTGTGCTGGTGGCCCCGGCCGGGTTGCGGGCGTCCACATGCGGCTGAAGCCGCAGGACAGCACGCTTGAGGTGCATGCGCGCGGCCAGGCCGTGCTCCACCAGGCGGCGAGGACTGTCGTACGCCCGGAGCACCGGCAGCATCGCCACCCCGAGCCCGGCCAGCTCCTCGGCGAGGTCGAGCGGCGGCGACGTGAGCGGGTCGGCGGGGTCCGGGATGGCGCCCAGGTCGACCCCGATCGCCCCGGTCCGGGGTGGCACCTGCTTGATGAGCTGCGGAAGCCGGTCGCCGCTGCCTAGTTCGATGATCGGCATGACCCGGCGCGCGGCGGTCGCGTCGAGGTGGTGCAGGGCGGTGAGCTCGCCCCGGCGGGAACGGAGGATGGGCCGGTAGACACCGTCGTCCGAAGCCTCGGTCGCCGTGAATACGGTCATTCACTCAAAGTAGCCGGGTGCCGCCGATCATGGCTGATCCGTGCGCGTTGTCTCACTCCAGGTGAATCAAAAAATGTCAGAGGACACGGATACGGTGGTCCCGTGACGCAGACGATGGAGAGCCCCGGCGCCGAGGCGACGCGGATCGTCGACGCCGTGCTCGATGATCTGGCGACGTCGGTGCATCGTGGCATCGTGGTCGACTCGCCGCCGGGCGCGGGCAAGAGCACCCTGGTCGTGCGTGCTGCCGGCGTGCTCGCCGCCACCGGCACGCCGCTGATGATCGTGGCGCAGACCAACGAGCAGGTCGACGATCTCATCGAACGGCTCGGCGACAAGCATCCCGGGCTCGGCATCGGCCGGCTCTCCGCGGTGGACTACGCCGCGACCGAGCGGGTCCGCGCGCACCCGTCCTGCCGGGTCGGCGCCAAGGTGCCCGACCTGGGCGGCGCCGTCGTGACGATCGGCACCGCCGCGAAATGGGCGACGGTCACCGACGGCACCTGGCCCTGGGCGATCGTCGACGAGGCCTACCAGATGCGCTCCGACGCCCTGCTCCGCGTGGCACCCCGCTTCGAGCGGGCGTTGTTCGTCGGCGACCCCGGTCAGCTCGACCCGTTCTCCACCGTCGAGGTCGACCGCTGGACCGGCCTGTCCTGGGACCCGATGCAGAGCGCCGTCGCCGTGCTGCTGCGCCACAACCCCGAGCTCCCGGTCCACCGCCTCCCGGTCTCCTGGCGCCTCCCGGCCTCCGCGGCCCCGGTGGTGGCCAAGGCTTTCTACCCTTTCACCGGCTTCCGGTCCGGCACCGGTCCGTCCGACAGATCTCTCTCTTTCAGTACGGTCGCAGCGTCGCCGATCGACGAAGTGCTCGACACCGCTGCGGCCTCGGGCTGGGGCCTGCACGAGCTCCCCGCCCGCTTCACCGTGCGCACCGACGCCGAAGCCGCCGCGGCCTGCGCCCTGATCGCCACCCGGGCCCTCGCCCGCGACGGCGTCTCGCACTCCGAAGCGGGCACCCGCCCCCTGACCGCCGACCGCATCGCCATCGGCGCCGCCCACCGCGACCAGGTCGCCGCCATCCGAGCCTTCCTGCCACCCCAAGCCCAGGACATCACCGTCGACACCGCCAACCGCCTCCAGGGTCGCGAGTACGACCTGACCGTCGTCCTGCACCCCCTGTCCGGTCGCCGCGACGCCACCGCCTTCCACCTCGAATCGGGCCGCCTCTGCGTCCTGACCTCCCGCCACCGCCACGCCTGTGTAGTGGTGGCCCGCGAGGGAATTGCCGACCTCCTCGACGCCCACCCGTCAACGGAGCCGGTCCACCTGGGAGTCCCGGTGAAGTTCCCGGACGGCTGGGAGGCCAACCAGGCAATGCTCGCCCACCTGGCGGCCCTCCCCAGATCAGGGTAGGTCGCTGTCACCGCCCAGGTTGTCGATCATGCGTCGAAGCACGGTCAGCGCCGCGGCGTACTCGGCGGTCGTTATGCCCTGATGGGTCTGCTCATGCACGCGAGCGTTGCGTTCACGCGCGCGCGCCAGCCCCGCTAGACCGTCCTCGGTCAGGGTGAGAGTGGCACCCGTGTCGACCATCCACCCGCGACCCACGAGGTCATCGAACACGTCGTCGAAGCTGATGCCGAGGTCGTCGAAGCGCCGCAACCGTTCGGCAAGCGCCACGCGCCCCCACTCCCCGGGCGCCCCGGACACGTGGTTCAACATCCACCAGTGCGGCTGGGTGAGCTGTTCCTCCGCCAACGCGGCCCTGATCCGCCCGACAATGATGCGATACGCCTCCCCGCTCCAATAGCCGATGGGCTGGCGGGCGAGTTCGGCCTCGGAGTAATCCTTCATGCCGGCACCGTAAAAAGTGAACAACAGTTGAGGTCAACCACGGGGAGCTGAATCCCGATGCTGAAAGCGGCGCCCTTGCACGGTCGCGGTCGTACTGCCTCGGAGAGCCGGTGCCCTGGGCACGGTCGTGGTCGCGCCGCTACCGCGGAGCCGGCGCGGCTGGGAGGCTGCGCCGGCTCATCTGGTCAGCTGGATGTCCAGCGATCCTCGTGGAGGGCTTTGGACAGGGGGCGGCGGGTTCGCCAGCCGTGCCTTTCCAGGTCGGGGGTTTTCTCGAGGTGGGTGACCGGGCCTAGGCAGAGCCAGGCGACCGGGCGGATGCCGGTGGGGATGTCCAGCAACTGGGTGAGGAAGTCTTCGCGGTAGAAGGAGACCCAGCCGATGCCCAGGTTTTCGGCGGTGGCGGCGAGCCAGAGGTTTTGGATGGCCAGGCAGACGGAGTAGAGGCCGGCGTCGGCGATGGCGTGGCGGCCGAGGACTGCGGGGCTTCCTCGGGTGGGGTCGTAGGTTACGGCGAGGGAGAGGGTTGATTCGAGGATGCCGTCGATTTTGATGGTGGCGAAGCGTTTGGCGGTGGGGGCGTCGAGGGTTGATTCGAAGGTTTTTCTTTCCTGCTGGACGTGGGTGTGGAAGGCGGTTTTGATTCCTTTATCTTTGATGAGGATGAAGTCCCAGGGTTGGGTGAGGCCGACGCTGGGGGCGGCGTGGGCGGCCGTGAGGATTTTTTCGAGGGTGGGGGCCGGGATGGGGGCTCCGGTGAACTGGCCTCGGACGTCGCGGCGGCGGTGGATGGTTTCGTAGAGGTCCATGGGCAGGCTCCCGCTGCGCTGAGGGCCCCGGCGTCGGGCCGGGGCGTGCGTCTGCGAGGCCGGTCTTCGGACTTCCGGATCGTCACCTCACCGCCCGCCTTCCCAGCTGGTGAGCCAGTGGCTGCGCGTGTGCGCGTGGGCGGCAGCTTCCCGGTTACCGCGGCGGGCCCGTGCCGGAATTGCACCGGCTTCCCGATTCTCCCCGCTGTGGAGCGGGGCACCTCGCAACAAAGTTGTGCCGTGCCAGACACTAATGCAGCGCGAGCCAGGAGCGGATTTTCGGGGCGCAGGTGGATTGGATCTCGGGCCAGGGGGCGCCCAGGGTCGGCGGGGCCGCTTCCGCCGGGGTGCGGCCTTCGCGGACGACGGTGGCGAAGAAGGACAGGAGTTTTCGGTCGCCGTAGGTGGCGCCGAGGCAGCGGAAGGCCAGGTAGGCCATCGCGTAGAAACCCACGCGGTCGGTGGGGTCCGTTGACCAGTCGAGGTCGAGGCGGCCCTTCCAGCCCGTACGCGTGATGTGGTTGCGGGCTGCCGACGTCAGGCGGTAGGCGGTCATCGGGGTTTGTTCCCAGGCGATGTATTCCGCCATGCCCTCGATCGCCCAGTCGGCGTGGCCGCCCAGGGTGCCGAGCAGGGTGGCGACGTGGCCGAGTTCGTGGCGCAGGAGGCGTTCGTCGGAGGGTTCGGCGGCGTCGACGACGGTGAACGCGGTTTCCTTGCTAGTCCGGTCGACGAAGGCTTCGGCTTCGCGGTCGTCGCCGATGGCTGTTTCCCATTCGCCGGAGGCTGCGAGGTAGATCAGGTATTTGCCGGGCCGGGGGGAGGAGAGCGCGTAACGGTCGGCTGCCTGGGCTGCGCGGTCCGCTGCTGCCAGCCAGGTTGACGGTCGCACCGAGTCGTCCGAGGCGGCGACGATCACGCGGGCGCCTGTGGCGAAGGTGAGTGCCGCTGACTTCCACGGGACCGCGGCAGGCATTGCCGGGGTGGACTGCTGGGCGAACGCGGTCAGGGTCGCGTGGCCCGCGGTGATGCGCCAGGTTGTCGACGCGGTGAGCACGTCGCCGAGGGGAACGTACGAGTCGGGGTCGCGACGGCAGTGTGCGCCCGCAAAACAGACGCGGGCCTGCACCGACGCATGCCACACGGATCCGGTGCCGGACACGCTGGTGGTGCGCGGGATCCAGCTGGACAACTCAAAACCGCGCAGGTTGGCGTACAGACGGATCATTTCCGGCCAGAGTGAGGCGTCCACCTCGCGCAACCAACCGCTGCGGTCGCCGCGCAGCAGGGCAGACCCCTGATTGTCCAGGGCCGTGCGGATTGTTTGTTCAGCATCGCGTACGCGCAGGGCGCTTGCCCGCACGATCAGCACCCCGCCGCACACGAGCGCCGCGAGGGCGAGTGCGACCGGCAAGAGGCGCCGGAACCGTGTCACGCCGGGACCTTATCAACCCGGGCTGTGCCGGCCAGCGGGTCCGCATCAGTCGATCACTGTCCGTTGATGTTTGCAGGTCGGTCACCATCTCGAAATATGGATGCGATTCACTGTCAAATAGAGGACTGATTCGCGAGCCGACGTGCAACTTGCGGGAGCGGTTCGCCCTGCAAGTTGCACGTTTCGCGAGTCACGGACCTGCTGCTCCAACGTCGCGGCAACGGTTTGCCCGTCCTGCCGGTTTTCATTCATGGACGTTTTTGAGATCTCGGTAGAAGACCCTTCCAGTCGATCTCCGATGGTGGAACTCTTCTAGCCAGACGTAGCGCCAGCGACACGGACGGTGGTGGTGGAATGCGTCCCGACGTTCTGGTCGGTCCTAGCGACTGGGTTGTCGAGCAGTTCGGCGACAAGGTCGCCGCCGAGATCTGGACCCGGGTTCCCGAGGCGTTGAGCACGGCGATCGAGCGTGAGGTCAACGCCCATCCTTCGATGACCCAAACCACGGAGCGAGTGCTGGCCAACCCCCGGTGGCCGCTCCCGTACGAGGAGCTCGTGCTCTTCCTGGGCACGCTGCCCGGAGCCGAGATCATCAGCATCCCGCGGTCGGTCTACCAGCTCGTGGTCATCAACGGGCACGTGGTGGTGCCGTGGTGCTACGGCCAGTCCGCCCGCGACTCCATGCGTGACGCCGCGGTGGACCGCTCGTTCGGCCGGCTCGCCCGCGAGTTGCTCCGCCGCTTCGGCCCGCCCTGGCGCCGATCGCAGGTGGAGGCGCCGCTGCCGCTGGACGCGGTCGACGAACGGGAGGTGGCCAAGATCTGTGCCGCGATCGCCGGCATCGATCCGGCCCCGGAGGTGGTGATCGCCGGGTACGCGGGAGCGCCGCACCTCGGTCTGCTCCGCGCCTGCCTCGGCGAGATCAAGTCCACGGACAACGGCGCGCTCAACTGGAGCCATCTGGACGACCTGCCGCTGCCGCCCCCGGTCATCCCCCGGCCCAGGCGACTGCAGTTTCCGTGAGCAGCTTTCGTGGACAGCGAGTAACACGGCGATAACGCGGCGGGAATATCGTCGGGCATGGGTTCTTCCTTGGGAGGGGTCATGCCCAACCCGCGCGTTCGATCCGTGTTGCTGTCCCGGCTGAGTGCCCGGCCGGAGGGCTCCTCGCAGACCGAGATCCTCAACGAGCTGCGCCGCTGCATCCTCGACGGTGAGGTGCCTCCGGGTTCCCCCATCCCCGTGGACGGCGTCGCGGCTTCGTTCGGGGTGAGCCGCATACCCGTACGCGAAGCCCTGATGACGTTGATCGGGGAAGGTCTGGTCGACCATCGCGCGCACACCGGGTATCGGGTGGCCATGATGACGCCGGGCGAGTTCGGCGAGATCTATCTGGTGCGCGAGGCGTTGGAGACCGCGGCGATGCGTGTTGCTGTCGGGCTGGCAGGTGCGCGCGACGACGATGCTGCTCGGGCCGCGCATGCCGCGCTGAGCGAGGCGGTTGTCGCCGGTGACGGTCGCGCGCATCACCGGGAGAGCCGGCGTTTTCATCTGGCGCTGATCCAACCGTGCGCGATGCACCGGCTGCTGCACATGCTGAGCACGGCCTGGAACATGACCGAGCCGCTGCAACCCATGTCGCACCTCGACGCCGCCGAACGGGCGTTGTTGCACGGCGACCATGACGTGATGCTCGCGGCCTTCATCTCGCGTGACGCCGACGCGCTCATCGAGGTGTGCGGTGCGCACCATCGGCGGCTGCAGTCCTACATCTCCCGTCTGCCCCAGGACACCGGTCTGTTCCACCAATCCTCATAGATATATATCTCCGCTCATCGAATCGAAACAGGCCATTCCTAGGTTGAGCTGCAACTCAGCCGCTCGACCCCAGGAGTGGGCATGACAAACAACGATCTCGTCGAGGCCGCCGGAATGCCGGTCGGCGCCGGCCTCATCAAGCCCGGATACGACCCACGGTTGACCAACGAGGATCTCGCGCCGCTGAAGAAGCAGACGTGGGGCTCGTACAACATCTTCGCGTTCTGGATGTCCGATGTGCACAGCGTCGGCGGGTACGTGACCGCGGGTTCGCTGTTCGCGCTCGGGCTGTCGAGCTGGCAGGTGCTGGTCTCGCTGCTCGTCGGCATCACCATCGTCTACTTCTTCTGCAACCTGGTCGCCAAGCCGAGCCAGCAGGCCGGGGTGCCCTACCCGGTCATCTGCCGCACGGTCTTCGGGGTGCTCGGCGCCAACGTGCCGGCCATCATCCGCGGCGCGATCGCCGTCGCCTGGTACGGCATCCAGACCTACCTGGCCAGCGCCGCGCTCGACGTCGTGGTGCTGAAGCTGTTCCCGGACCTGGCGCCGTACGCGGATGTCAACCAGTACGGCTTCCTCGGGCTGCCGCTGCTCGGCTGGTGTTCGTACGCGGTGCTCTGGGTCCTGCAGGCCGCGGTCTTCTGGACGGGCATGGAGACGATCCGCCGGTTCATCGACTTCTGCGGCCCGGCCGTCTACGTCGTGATGATCGCGCTCGCCGGATACCTCATCTACAAGGCCGGGTGGGGGCACATCAACCTCAGCCTCGGCGAGGTGAAGTACAAGGGTGCCGACGCCATCCCGATCATGCTCGGCGCGATCGCCCTGGTCGTGTCGTACTTCTCCGGCCCGATGCTGAACTTCGGGGACTTCTCCCGCTACGGCAAGTCGTTCAAGGCGGTCAAGACCGGCAACGTGCTCGGCCTGCCCGTGAACTTCCTGGCCTTCTCGCTCCTGGTCGTCATCACCTCGTCGCTGACCATCCCGGTCTTCGGCGAGCTCATCACCGACCCGGTCGCGACGGTCGCCCGCATCGACAGCACGTTCGCGATCGTGCTCGGCGCGCTCACCTTCAGCATCGCCACGATCGGCATCAACATCGTCGCGAACTTCATCTCACCCGCGTTCGACTTCTCGAACGTCAGCCCGCAGAAGATCAGCTGGCGCGCCGGCGGCATGATCGCGGCGGTCGGATCGGTGCTGATCACCCCGTGGAACCTCTACAACAACCCGGACGTCATCCACTACACGCTGGAGACGCTCGGCGCCTTCATCGGCCCGCTGTTCGGAGTGCTGATCGCCGACTACTACCTGGTCAAGAAGCAGCAGGTGGTCGTGGACGACCTGTTCACCATGGCGCCCGAGGGCCGCTACTGGTACCGCAAGGGCTACAACCCGCCGGCCATCATCGCCACGGCGATCGGCGCGGTCGTCGCCATGGTGCCGGTGCTCTGGAGCGGCGGCCCGGGCATGCACACCACCGCCCAGTACAGCTGGTTCATCGGTATGGGCCTCGGCTTCGTCAGCTACCTGTTGATGACCGCGAACCAGTGGCGCACGTCAACTCCGGTTGAGCCGGCCACCGACACGGTCGCTGTTTGATGTTTCTCCGGGTCATCAACCCCAACACCACGGCGGCGATGACCGCGAAGATCGAGGAGAGTGCCCGGGCCGTCGCCGGTCCGGGCACCCGCCTCGACGCGGTCAATCCCAGCATGGGACCGGCCTCCATCGAGAGCCACTACGACGAGGCGCTCAGCGTTCCCGGCATCCTCACCGAGATCGCCCGCGGCGAGACCGAGGGCGTCGACGCGTACGTGATCGCCTGCTTCGGCGACCCCGGCCTGGATGCGGCCCGCGAGCTTGCGCACGGTCCGGTCGTCGGCATCGCAGAAGCGGCGATGCACGCCGCGGCACTGCTCGGTCGCGGTTTCAGCGTGGTCACCACTCTTGACCGTACGCGCGGACGAGCGCACGAACTCGCCACGCGCTACGGCTCCCCGTGCCGCGGCGTCCACGCCTGCGACATCCCGGTGCTCGAGCTGGACAAGGACCCCGACGTGCTGGACCGGGTCGTCGCCCTCGGCCGCACCGCCCTGCACGACGACGACTCCGACGTGCTCGTGCTCGGCTGCGCGGGCATGGCGGACCTCGCCGAGAAGGTGTCGGCGGCGCTCGGCGTCCCGGTCGTGGACGGCGTCGCCGCCGCAACCCTCTTCGCGCAGTCGCTGGTCACGCTGGGACTGCGCACTTCCGCACGTTCCGAGTACGCGCAGCCGCCGCCCAAGGCGTACACGGGCATCCTGCGTAGATTCACGGTATGAGCTGGTATGTCGTCACAGGTGGCGGGCGTGGGATCGGGCGGGCAATCGTGGAACGGCTCGTCGCGGGCGGTGGGCACGTGGCGGTCATCGAGCTCGACGCGTCGACGCTGGCATGGGCGTCCGGTCAGGACCGGATCGTGCCGGTGATCGGCGACGCGTCGGATCCCGCGGTTGCCGCCCGGGCTGCTGCGGTGGGGGAGCCGTTGACCGGGTGGGTCAACAACGCCGCCATCTTCGAGGACGCGTGGCTGCATGAGGACCCGCTGCGCGTCGCCTCGCTGATCGGGCGCAACCTCAACCCGGTCATCGTGGGCAGTGCGGCGGCGATCGGGGCGGGGTGCCCGGCGATCGTCAACGTTTCGTCGCATCAGGGGCAGCGGGCTGTGCGCGGTGCGCTTGCTTACGCCACCGCGAAAGCGGCTGTGGAAGGGCTCACCCGGGCGCTTGCGGTTGATTACGGGCCCCGGGGCGTACGCGTAAATGCGGTTGCTCTGGGTTCTGTCGCCACGTCGCGGTCCGACGCGCACGGGGAGGAATTCGCCCGGGAGATTGCGCTGTTGCAGCCGCTCGGACGGCTCGGGCGGGCTACCGAGGTCGCGGACGCGGTGGCGTTTCTGCTCTCCGACGCCGCGAGCTTCATCACCGGCGCGATCATCCCTGTCGACGGCGGCAGATCCGCCCAGGGGCGCGACCCCGAAGAACGCTAGGCCGATCCGGCCGCCCTCACCAGCGTGGTCGACGGCGTGGCGGGTGGTGGGTCACGGGGTGAGGGTTGCGGTGGCGAACGGTTCGTGGCGGGCGCGCATGTCGGCGTACGCGGTGAGCAGGAGCGGGGTCAGGACGATGCCGGCGGCGAACCAGAAGATGCCCTGCAGGACGGCCGCGGTTATCGCGTAGCCGGTGCTGGTCGTGCCGGAGAAGACTGCCGCGGCGACGAGGTCGAGGAGCTCGGTGACGAGGCCGCCCGCGACGGTGAGGCCGCCGATGGTGGAGACCCGGGAGATCGCGACGCCGAAGTCCGCGTGGAAGAGGGTGAAGCAGCGGCCGATCGCGTTCGTCCGCTCCACGAGGACCACGACGGGGAGCACTGTCAGGACCGCGCCGACGTAGATGACCGGCAGGAAGCACAAACCGAACGCCACGACGCCCAGGACGAACGCGAGGATCGACCAGCCGACCAGGGCCGGAAGGCGGCGGGTCGCGCTGGTCAGGGCGATTCGGATCAGGGCCGGGCTGGTTTGGGCCGTGCCGGTCTGGGCAGGGCTGGTCTGGGCCGCGCCGGTCGGGGCGGGTCGCAGGTTGGTGGTGTGGCCGGTTGCCGCAGCCAGGACCACGGCGACCGAGAAGAGGGAGCCGATGAGGTAGAGCAGGCCGGTGACCGGGATCAGGGCGAACACCGCGCCGAAACCGGAAAGGTACGGCTGGAGGTCGATGTCCGCGCCGGGGCCGCGCCGCGCGAGCTCGTCCTCGATCTGCCGCTGCGTGACGCCGAACTGCACCAGCGCGGGCACGCTGACGATCGTGCCGGCGGCGGCCACGATGCCGTTGATCAGGGCGAGCGGTTTCCAGGTCGCGGGCAGAAGCGCGAAACTGCGCCGCCACCAGCCGACAAAGTCAGTGCTGACCAGCGGATCGTTCGGGTCGGCGGCAAAGCTCGCGGACACTGTTCCCCCGTCGGATAGATGGGTGGGGCCGACATTAACGGTCGCGGTGTGTGCGGCGCTGCCCCGGACGAGACCGCAAGGGATAACCTGCGAAGAATGCCCGAGCCGCAGCTGGAGTCACCCACCGTCATCCGGGACAGGGCTGTCTCCGTCGCTGACTACCTGCTCGCCGTGCGCGCCCACATGGAGCGCCCCGCCCGCACGGTCCCCGGGGACGCGCACTGGTTGGACAAATTGCCCGCGCACCCGGAGTGCGAGGTCGGCCCGGCCCCCGACGGCACGACCTGGCTGCGGGTCGGTTTGCCCGATCTGCCGGGCTCACCCCCGGTCCCCGCCGAACTCCGCCGCCGCCTCAACGAGCTCCCTCCCGCCGAAAGAGCCGATAGAGCCGATAGGCCCGAGTTCAGCGCTCCCGAAGAGCCGGAGCTGGAGCCGGAGCTGGAGCTGGAGCTGTCTCCGGCGGAGGAACCGGGTGACGGGTTCGAGGCCTGGCGGGAGGAGGTTTGGCGGCCGTGGGTGGGGCGGAGCCGGGCTGCGGAGCAGACGCGGACCGTGCATCGGCAGTTGTTCGATCGGATGCATCAGATCGACATGGCGGCGGCGACCACCGAGCTCGTCTGGGGGCACGGGATCCTGGAGACCGTCATCGACGGGGAGCGGGTGCGGTATCCGCTGGTCGCGACGCCGGTGTTGATCGGGTATGAGCCGGACCGCTCTCTGATCACCGTCTCGCCGCAGGGGCCGTCGCGGTTGCAGACCGATGCGCTGGCGGGGCTCGACGAACGGTATCTCGGCCAGTTGCTCGCGCTGGCCGGACCGGCCGGGACCCTGGAGGTCGACCTGTGGAACGACCTGGACCGGCGTGAGTTCTTCGAGCGTGCGCTCGGCCGGCTCGGCTACGACAAGCTGATCGTGGACCCGGACCAGGGCAACACCAAGGGCGGCGGCACGCGGCCGCACATCGTCGATACGAGTGTGCTGTTCGCGCGGCCGAAGCAGCGGCTGCTGCGCGGGTTTTTGGAGAGCCTTCGCGATCGGTTGCTGGCCGGGGATACGGCGAGCATCGGGGCGCTGTCCGCGATCGTGGCGCACGAGCCGAGCAAGTTGCGGATGCCTGATGATCGGCCCGGGGACTGGGAGCGGGTCGGGGAGCGGCTGCTCATGCCGTTGCCCACGAACGAGGCGCAGGAGTCGATTGCGCGGCGGTTGGCGCAGCATCGCAATGTTGCGGTGCAGGGGCCGCCCGGGACGGGGAAGACGCACACGATCCGCAACCTGATCTGTCATCTGATGGCGAACGGGAAGCGTGTGCTGGTCGTCGCGCAGAAGGAGGATCCGTTGCGGGTGCTCCGCGACGGGCTGCCGGAAGAGGTGCGGGCGTTGTGTCTTGCCGTGCTCGGGCGTACCACCGATCAGCTTGTGCAGTTGCAGCTCGCCGCGCGTGAGTTGTCCGACCGGGCCGCCACGCTCGACAAAGCCGCGGAGGCCCGCAGGGTCGAGCGGTTGACGCATCGCCTGGAGGAGGCCGAGGGTGATCTGGCTCAGGCGCTCGGCGGTCTGCGCGCGATCGCCGAGAACGAGTCGGCAACCTACCGCATCGACGACGCCGCGCTGTCACCCGCGGAGGCCGGGGCGTGGCTCCGCGAGCATGCGGCAACCAGCGGCGGCATCCCGGACGCGGTCGGTCAGGGTGTTCCGCCGCTTGCCGAGGAGGAGTTCGGCGAGTTGCTCGCGCTCGCCGGGCGGCTCAATCCCGCGGATCGTGCGGCGTCGGTGCGGCAGTTGCCGGACGTCGCGGCGCTGCCCGATGCGGCGCGGGCAAAACAGGACCGGGCTGATCGGGCGGCGGCCTCGCAGCGGGTGTCGCGCCTGGCGTCGGCCGGTGTTGACCCTTATTCGGTACGCACCCTGGGCCCCGAATCCCTGACCGCTCTCCTCGACGGACTCCGCGACGCGGTCGCCTGGCTGAACCGTCGCGCGGGCACCTGGACCGACCGGCTCGGACGACTGCTCGCCGATCCGCACTGGGCGACGGTCTGGGCCGATCACGTGACCGCCACCGAGTCGCTGCAGCAGTCGCTCGCTGACCTGACGCGAACACTCGCGGGCCACCGCGTCGCCGTCCCGAAGCAGCTCGCCGCGGAACCCAAACGGCTTATGGCCGGTCTTGGTGAGCTGCGATCCCGGTTCACCGCCGGCAAGGGTGTCAACCGGCTGCTCCAGGCCGCACTGTTCAAACTCGCCGA
The DNA here is from genome assembly GCF_016862215.1 of Winogradskya humida. Classification (GTDB taxonomy): domain Bacteria; phylum Actinomycetota; class Actinomycetes; order Mycobacteriales; family Micromonosporaceae; genus Actinoplanes; species Actinoplanes humidus. The sequence continues at coordinate 38,803 of NZ_BOMN01000117.1, read as the reverse complement.
GGACGTACGCGTGGACGACGAACCGCTGCGAACCGTGGCGGACGTCGACGTTGCCATGGCGTGGGTGCGGCGGCAGCAGGCTCAGCGCCGGCTCGGCGAGCACTGGGCGGAATGGGTGCAGCGGCTCGGCATTCCGCCGCGCGAGGGCGATCCGGAGGTGTGGGCCGGTGGCCTGCTCGCTGAGGCGGCTCAGTCGCTCGGATGGGATGCGCGGGAGTGGCCTGAGCTGTCCGGTCGCTTGGCTTCGCTCGTACCCCAGGAAGAACTTGATCTTGATCCTGCCCGGCTCGCGGAGATCGAGACCCTGCTGGACGACGCGCCCGTGGTCTTCGAACTTGATCGGCTGGACGACGCCGACCGCGCGGTGGCCGACGGTCTCGCGCCGTGGCCGCAGCTCGCCGCGGCCTGGCGCACCCTTGACGGCTGGGACGAAGCGCTGGCCGAAACCCGGCGGCTGCTTGCCCTGCGCGATGAGGTGAACCGGTATCTGGCTTTGCATGCCAGGCTTGCCGAAATGGCGCCGATATGGGCCGGGCAGGTGGACGCCGGATCGGTGCCGGCCGTCTCCGGTGCCGCGTGCCTGCGGGCCTGGCGGTGGCGGCAGGTGCAGACGTGGTTCGACCAGGTGGTCGGCGCGGTCGACCCGGCCGTGCTGAACCGCCGCGTCGAACAGGGACGCGACAAGATTCGCAGGCTCACGGGTGACCTCGTGGTGGCGTCGGCGTGGCTGGAGGTTGCGCGGTCGCTCGACGATCGGCGCCGGGCCGCGCTCGCCGACTGGACCACCGCCTTGCGCAAGATCGGCAAGGGGACCGGGCGCAGCGCCGCGGCCTGGCAGGCGCACGCGCAACGGGCGATGGAATCAGCGGTCGAAGCCGTACCCGTCTGGGTCATGTCCGTGGACCGGGCGATCGAACAGTTCGCGGGCGGCGCGCACTTCGACGTGGTGATCGTGGACGAGGCTTCGCAGGCGGACCTGTTCTCGCTCCCCGTGCTGTCGCTCGCCGAACGGGCCGTGGTGGTCGGCGACGACCAGCAGATCGGCCCGCAGCTCGGCTTTGTCGGCGCGGTCACCGGCCTGATCAACAGCCACCTGCGCGACGTCCCGTCAGCCGAGCACTTCGACCCGGAGTCGTCGCTCTACGACCACGCGGTGCGGCGCTCACCGGAACGCATCCTGCTCACCGAACACTTCCGCTGCGTCCCGCAGATCATCAGCTTCTCCTCACGCCATTACTACGACGGGAAGATCCAGCCGCTGCGTGCGGACCGTCCGGCACTTGATCCCGTACGCACGCAGTTCATCCCGGACGGCGTACGCCGTCCGCTTCCCCCGTTCGGCGACGTCAACGTGCCCGAGGCGGACGCGCTGGCCGACCGGATCGCGCGTATCGTCGCGGACCCTGCCTACGCCGGTCGCACGCTCGGCGTGATCAGCCTCCTCAGCACGAGCGGCCAGGCGAACTACCTGCTCGCCAAGCTCCGCGAGACCATCGGCGAGGACGAGATGGAGGCCCGCCGCCTGCGCGTGGGCGACGCGTACACGTTCCAGGGCGACGAACGCGACGTGGTCCTCGTGTCCATGGTGGTCTCCGACAACGACGGCCGGCTCGCGGCCTTCACCAAGCGCGAATACCACCGCCGCGTCAACGTCGCCGCCTCCCGCGCCCGTGACCAGCTCTGGATCTTCCACTCGGTACGCGCCGCCTCCCTGAACGCCGACGACGCCCGCGCCCTGCTGCTCAACTACGCGCAGAACCTCGGCACATCGTCATCGCCGGCAGGAAAACCCGAGAACGACTTCGAGGCCGAGGTGCTGCGCCGCCTGACCCGACGAGGCTTCGACCCGATCGTCCAGTACGCCATCGGCGGCTACCGCATCGACTTCATCCTCAACGCCCCGGACGGCCGCCGTCTCGCGATCGAATGCGACGGGGACGCGTACCAGGGCCCGGAGCAGTGGGAACGCGACATGCGCAGGCAGGCCGTCCTGGAGCGGGTGGGCAACTGCGTCTTCGTCAGGATCCGCGGCAGCATCTTCAACCGCGAACCGGAAGCCGCCCTACGCCCCCTCTGGCAACGCATCGACGAACTGGGAGTCACTCCGGTCGAACGCTGACCTGCTCGGCGATGGCTATGACATGGTCGAGGTTCAGCTGAGCCGGCGCCTGCAGCTGGAACGCCCGGCCGTCCGCCGGCTCCACCTGCAGTAACCAGCCGTCGGAGGTCCGGATGATCTCGCCGCGGCGGGCACCGATACGAATCTGTTGCAGGCCGTCCAGGTAGGTGGGGTGGGGCACGAGACTGACGCTGAGCGTGGCAGTGGAGGCGGGGTCGGCGAGGGTGAGGATCGTGTTGTCCTTGAACGCCCGCAGACGGCGTTGCCAACTCAGCACCGACGTCGGCTGCCCGGTCGCGGTCCCGGTTGCCGGCCCGGTGTCGGCCAGGTATGCGGTCCTGCCGTCGAGGTCGATCGTCCGGATCTGCGCGGGTGTTCTCTGCGGAGTGTACCGATCGTCGACGCAGAGATAGACATCGCTGGTTGTGTCAGCCGACAGGTACACGGCGGTCATCGTGCGCCCGGACCATGGTCCATTGGCCGGCCGACGGGAACCTCATCAGAAATGCTCACACCTGCTTTTGCCCGCGACCCGCGAGCGGGTTCACGCCGAAGCGCAGGCGGTACTGGGTCGGGGTGAGGCCGGTCTCGCGGCGCATCAGGGAGCGTAGGTTGGTTGCCGTGCCGAGGCCGCTGCGGCGGGCGACGACGTCGAGGCGGGCTTCACCGCGTTCGATCAGGCGGCGGGCGAGGGTCAGGCGTTCGCCGGTCAGCCAGGCCAGGGGAGTGGTGCCTAGTTCCGTGCGGAAGCGGCGGTGCAGGGTCGCCTGGCTGGTCGCGGCCTGGTCGGCGAGGTCCCGGATGGTCAGCGGCTGGTCCAGGTTCTGCTGCGCCCAGGCCAGCAGCGGTGCCAGGGAATGGTCCGGGATGTCGGGGATCGGGCGTTCGATGAACTGGCGCTGGCCGCCGTCGCGGTGGGCGGCGAAGACCAGGCGGCGGCTCACCGCGCTGGCGATCTCGGCGCCGTGGTCGCGGCGGACCACGTGCAGGCCAAGGTCGAGGGCGGCCGCGCTGCCGGCTGCGGTGAGGATGTCGCCGTCATCCACGAACAGGACGTCCTGCTCCAGCTCGACCTGCGGGAACCGTTCGCGGAAGGCGTCCGCCCACTGCCAGTGGGCGGTGGCGCGGCGGCCGTCGAGGACGCCGGCTTCGGCCAGGGTGAAGGCGCCGCTGCAGAAACCGATCAGGCGGGCGCCGCGGGCGTGGGCCCGGCGGATCGCGTCCAGGACCTGGGGGCGGCGGGGGACCTCGACATCCGGGCGGTTCGGGACGATCACCGTGTCCGCCCGGTCGACCTCGGTCAGCGGGGCGACGCCGGTCAGGGTGAAGAAGCCGTCGCGCATGCGGGTCATCGGACCGGCCGCGCAGAGGCGGAAGTCGTAGAGGTCGCGGCCCAGCTCGGGGCGGTGCAGGCCGAAGACCTCGGTCGCACAGCCCAGCTCGAACGGGTTCGAGTTCTCGTCGACCAGGACCACTACGCGGTGCAAGGATTCTTGCGGCATACGCGATTTCTAGCACTCACGGCGTACTGATAAAACCGCCAATCTCAAAGCATGAGCGAACCGATCTCCCTGACCGCGGCCCTGGCGACGTTCGACACGCCGTGGAGCCCGCGCATCGTGACCAGCGTCAACGACTACGACGTGCGGGTGGCGAAGGTGCAGGGCGAGCACGTCTGGCACGCGCACGACCACACCGACGAGTTCTTCCTCGTGCTCGATGGTGAGTTCGAGATCGCGCTGCGGGACCGCACGGTTGTCCTGCGTACGGGCGACGTCTTCACGGTCCCGCGCGGCACCGAGCACAAGCCGGCCTCACCCGGCGGCGCGGCCATCCTGATGTTCGAGCCGACCGGGACCGTGACGGTCGGCGACCGCCACGACGAGGTGCCCGCGCACGTCGACGCTACGACCGGTCATCCGATTCGATCCGCGCCTTGATGCCGGCGTGCTCGGCGAGCAGGTTGAGCAGGGCCGGCCCGTCGAGCAACTCGATCGGCCGGCCGGTCAGCTCGTCCTGGATCGCCGGGTGGAAGCCGTCCGTGGCGACCAGGATGCCCTTGGTCGCCCCCGCCTCGATGACCTCGGCGGCGACCGCGGAAGCCGTCGCGACGTCGACCTGACCTCGTACGGCGTGGATGACCACCGGGCCCCCGAAGAGCGGGCGGGGGTCGGAGGCCAGCCACCGCCCGTCCTTGGCCGTGCCCATCGACAGGCCCATGGCGCAGAAGAGGTCGGCGATCGTCTGCTCCCATTCCGCGGCCGGCATGGAGACCAGGTTGGGGCGCTCGTCGATGTCACGCAGGACGTTGAACTCCTGGGTGAAGTCGTTGTCCGACTCGCGGTCGAATTCGAGGACGGGGCGTACGCCGTCGAGCTGATCGGGCGTACCCGAGAGATCGCCCTGTAGGTGTTTGAGACAGGCGACCGGGTCGACGCGGCGCAGCTTGATCGCCGCGAAGGTGTCCCGATCGGTGGCGACCGAGACCAGGCACGGGCGCACGAATTGCCCCGTTCTCCTATCGATCGTATCGACGATACCGTTGAAGAGGACTTTCCCCACGAGACCACCGCGGTCCGCCTCGACGACCTCGTGCACGGTGCGCAGCGCGACCATGGCGATGATCTCGGCGTAGCGGCGGCGGATCTCGTTCTCGTCGCGGGGAGAGGCGAGCAGGTCGTCGCGGACCCGGTCGTAGCGGTAATCCTTGATCACCGGGATCACCTCGACGGGCGGCAGGTGATATTCGATGAGCAGATGCTGCTGCTTCGGGAGGTACGCGAGCCGGAAGTGCTGCGGGAAGTCATCCGGGTAGACGGAGTTGCCGAGCACCATCGCGAAGTACTCGACCACCGACTCGGGGTCGGCGCTCGCGAACGCCTTGGCGAACCGGTCGACCTCGGCGTTGTACGCGAGCAGCTTCGCCTCGTGCCGCTGCTTGTAGTCCTCGTACTGCGCGTGGCGCGCGGCGAGCTGGCGTTCACGCCGCTGCTCGCGCTCCGCCCACTGCGCCTTGGCCTGCTCGAACGCGCGCCGGGCCGCGGCCACCTGCTGCGCGTGCAGCCGCTCCCCGCCGAGGATCTTGCCGACGCCGCGGGGCTCCGGCGGCTCGTAGCTCGGCCACGACGGCTCCGGCACGGGCCGGCCCAGCGGGCCCGGGTCGAAGGGCTGCACCTTGATCGGCTTCTTGAACCGGTCGAGATCGATGTGGTCGTCGACGTCCAGTGTGGACAGCAGCAGCGTGTCGAGATCGGTGAGCCGGGCGCGCAGGTCGGCGTTCGCGGCGGCGGCGTCAGCCGTGCGTGCCTCCGCGTAGAGCCGGCGGTGCTCGCGCCGGCGGTCCGCGTCGGCGGCGGCCTGCTGGGCGGCGGCGATCGCCAGGTCGGCGTTGCGCCGGATCAGCTGGCGCTGCTGCGCGGCGGCGGTGTTGCCGCGCTGGTCAGCGGCGGCCTGCGTCGCTTGCGCGCGCTGCATGTCCCGAATGATGCCCATGCGTCGTCCTCGCTGACGTCTGTTCTGTCATCGACTCTGTGCCCGGACCGCCACCATATCCACCGCTTACCGATCACGACCGCGGAGGCCCTCCGCAAGATCACGAGTGAGGTGGTTGCTCTTGGTTCCACTGTCACCACTCGCAGTAACTGTCCGTCATGGATCTCTGGGTAAGCACACGGTTGCTCAGTGCAGCAAGACCGTCATCCGATCGGCTAAATTCACGCTCTGATCGGCGGAGAACAGCCTGTTCTTTGTGTTCTGGGGCCAGGTGCGAAAACATTGGGGCGAAAGCCCCCTGTTACATCGACCGGTGACGGGTCGTAATAGGGCGGGGGCATCGTTCACTCGGGAGGGGAGGTGGCGGCGACGTATGACGGCACCCGACGAGCGTTTTCCGCGTCCGCGCGCCCTGCGCGACCGCCTCTCCCGGCGTCCGAGGCTGAGCCCCAACTCGGGTCCGACGCCCGCCCATCTGCCCGAGGCGCGCACACCCGTGGACGGTGAGGTCTGGTTCCTCTATATGGCCGATGGGGATCGGGTGGTCTGGTCCGACGGCCTGGCGGCCCTGCTCGGCCGCACGCCCGCCGACAGCTCCAAGGTCACCCGGGAGCTCCTGGCCCGCTACGTGCACCGCGACGACCACGCCAAGGCGCTCGGCTCGATCACCCGCGCGTGGACGGCCCGCGAGGCGGCCAGCACCACGGTGCGTCTGCTGCGCGCCGACGGCGGCTGGTTCGACGTCGACTGCCGGCTCGAGCCGATCGCCGGTCGCGACGGTGCCATCAGCGGCATCCGCGGCGCGCTGCGCGACGTCTCCGTGCGCGAGCGCGCCCGCCGCGAGGTCGCCCGGCTCTCCCGCCGCGGCGAGACGGTGCAGTCCTCGATCATCGATCCCGATCCCGACACTGGCCTGCTCACCCGTGCGCGCTTCGCCGACGCGGTCGACAAGGCGCAGAGCAAGGGTGGCGGCGCGGTCCTGGTCGTGCGGGTCGAGCCGGACCGCACCGACGGCGTGCGCAGGGACGATGCCGAGCTGCTGCACCGGGCTGCGCGCGTACTCGAAGGTATTGCCCAGCCCGACAACCTCCTGGGCCGCGCCGGTCCGAACGAGATCGCGATCCTGCTGCCCGGGGCGTCCTGGGCCATGGCCCGCCGCCAGGCGGATCTTTTCGTCGAGGCGATCCGCACCCAGCCGTTCGTGCTGCCCGAGGCGTGGGTGCACGCGCGCGCCTGGGCCGGTCTTGTCCGATTCCGGCCAGAGAGCGAGGCGGGCAGCCACGACCTGCTGATCGACGCCGAGCACGCGTGGCGGCAGGCCCGCGAGTCGGATCGCCCCGTCACGCTCGTGCCCGACCCGGTGCCGGCCAAGGACCGTCAGGGCTCCTACCGCACCCGGGTCGCCGCGGCGGTCGGCACCGACCGGTTCACCCTCTACGCGCAGCCGATCCTCGAGCTCCAGACCAACCGGGTTCTCCGCCACGAGCTGCTGTTACGCGTGATCGACGAGAACGGCACGCCCCAGTCGCCGATCCAGGTGCTCGACACCGCCGAACGCCTCGACGCCGTCTACGACATCGACCTGTGGGTGGTCGAGCACGCGCTCGATCTCGCGGCCTCCCTGCCCACACACGCGTTCCAGATCAACCTCTCCGGGCGTACGGTCGGGGATCCGCGCCTGACCGCGGAGGTCGAGGCCCTTTTTGATCGGTACGCCGTGAACGCCGAGCAGCTGACGTTCGAGATCACGGAGACCGCGCTGATCGGCAACCTGAGCGAAGCGCGCATCTTCGCCGACCGCATCCGCGACCTCGGCTGCCAGCTCGCGCTCGACGACTTCGGCTCCGGCTACGCGTCGTTCCGCTACCTGCGACTCTTCCCGATCGACCTGGTCAAGATCGACGGGGAGTACGTGCGCGACCTGGTCAACAACCCCCAGGACCAGGTGCTCGTGCAGGCGCTGGTCCAGGTCTGCCAGGCGTACGGCATCCACACCGTCGCCGAGTACGTCCAGGACGAGCCCACCCTGCGGATGCTGCGCGAGTTCGGCGTCGACTTCGTCCAGGGTTACCTGATCGGCAAGCCGGCACCGGTCGCGTCCCTCGGCGCGGGCACCCGCTTGCGATCACGCAATCCCTGATTGTGCGGGCCCGGTTACGGGTATGTGATCGGCATGGAGCACTACACGATCGCCACGATTGCCGAGAAGAACCCCGACTTCCGCCAGGTGCTGTGGACGGGGAAACACACCCAGCTCGTCGTCATGACGATCCCGCCGGGTGGCGAGATCGGCGAGGAGGTCCACGAGGTGGACCAGATCCTCACGTTCGTGAGCGGCGTCGGCGAGGCCAAGGTGAGCGGCCAGACCCGCAAGGTCGCCCAGGGTGACCTCGTGGTGGTGCCCGCCGGCCACAAGCACAACTTCGTGAACGACGGCCCCAACCCGCTCGTCCTCTACACGGTCTACGGGCCGCCGGAGCACGCTGACGGCGCCGTTCACAAGACCAAGGAAGAGGCCGACAAGCTCGAAGAAGCCGGCAAGGACGAGCCGCCGGCGAGCTGATCCCGGCTGAGCTGACTATGGCCCGGGCTTATCGCGGCCGGGCTGATCATGGCCGGGCGTCACGGTGCCGGGGCCGGCTGTGGCCCCCCAGCCAGCCGGCCCCAGCGCCGTGACGAGGGGTTGAGCCGGGCCGAACCTTACTCTTGACGCTTCAAGAAAGTCGATCGACCGGCTCCGTTGTTTGCCCGTTGTTTGCCTGAGGCGTGGGAGCCCCGTGCAACACGGCCTGCCCGGCGCTTACTAACCTGCTGCCATGGACGAGCCGCGGTGGTTGACCGACGAGCAGCAACAGGCGTGGCGCAAACTGGTCGAGGTGCTCGTCAAGGTCCCGGCCGCCCTCGAGGGCCAGCTCCAGCGGGACGCCGGCCTCACCCACATGGGCTACCTCGTCCTGTCGACCCTCTCGGAACGCGACGACCGCCGCCTCCCGATGAGCCGCCTCGCCAAAAGGGCCAGCGCCTCCCTCTCTCGCCTCTCCCACGTGGTCGCCCGCCTGGAGGCCCAGGGCTGGGTCCGCCGCGAACGGGACCCGGAAGACGGCCGCGTCCAGATCGCCGTCCTCACCGAGGACGGTTACGCCAAGGTCGTCGAGGCCGCACCCGGCCACGCCGAGTCGGTCCAGCAGCTGGTCTTCGACCGCCTGACCACCCCTCAGGTACGCCAGCTGACCAAACTCTGCGAAGCCCTCCTCGACACCCCCGAAGAGCCCCGTTAGTCCTCGACCATCAGCCAGTCACCAGGCAGCGCCTGCCGCACCGCCGCGACCGCCCCGGCGTTGTCCGCCCGGACCCAGAGCCAATGGCCTGCGTCCTCCCGCAGAATCGCGCCCAGACCGCTGAACCACCGCATCGGTTTCCCATCGGGATCGGCCCAGAGCACGTAATCCGGCATCGGTAACCGCCGGAACCGCCGCTCCAGCGTCGCGACGGCCTCGTCGTCAAGCTCCCGGTTGTCCGCCGGTTCATCGGCCAGCATCCACTCCGACAGAACCATCTCTACACAGGCCAGCGAGACGCGGTCGAGATAAGGACGCCAGCCGGACTCCAGGCGCAGCAGCACCGGCGGGTCGGGCTCCGCGATCGCTGACAGCGGGATTCCCCACTGGACGACGTTCTGGTTCTCCACCCGGAAGACCAGCACCCCGCCGGTGTAATCGACGTACACCCGATCGGGGCTGAGCAGGACGTCCTGCCTGCGGGTCAGATCACGACGCCGACCAATCATCCGGTACGCCACCAGCAGCGCCTCCGGAAATCCGAAGCCCAGCGCCGCCGCGGCGGCCCGAAGCTCCTCATCTCCGTAACCGTCCTGCGCAACCAGCGGAGTCGCGTACCGCTCGGCGAACATCGCTATGAAGCGCCACGCCCCAGCCGCGTCCCGGACCGCCAGATCGAGCGCCGCGTGCAACTCAGCTTCGTCGTCCACGGCCACACGATAGCGACGCCCGACCTTCACTAACCGCCCGCAGAACGGTCCCGCCCATCGGCAGGATCGTCTCGCCGACAGCCGGTCATCGGTGCTCTGCGGTTGCCCGCCTGGACAGGGCCGCGGGTGAAGCTGCCGACCGGCCGCCGTGCGTTTGACCGGGTCAGAAGCGCCCACCGCCGCCACGACGGCCGCCGCCACCCCCGCCGCCTCCGCCACCGCCGGTGCGACGGCCGCGGGTCGAGCTGCCGCCGAAACCGCCGCCTGACCAGCCCCCTCCGTGCGACCTGCCGCCTCCGCCGCCGGCGAGGATGCCGCCGAGGACCGCGCCCGCGAACGAGCCCGCGTCGAAGCCACCGCGCTGACCGCCATAACCCGGCCCGCCGCCGCTGAACCCACCGCCGCCGCCGGACCAGGACTGCACATCGGCGTGGGCGGATCGGGTTGCGGAAGAGGCGAGGCTCTGGGCTTGCTGGGCGTGGTTCAGGGCGGTGGCCGGGTCGGACGGGGCGAGGGATTCAGCCAGGGCCAGGTGGCGTTGGGCCTCTGACAACGATCCGCGGGCGCCCGCGTCGACCGCTCCGCGCCGGGTGGAGATGAAGTCGGTCGCGGCCGCGACTTCGGCCCTGGCCACCGGGAGGGCCTGGTTGAGCAGGGCCTGGTTGCGGGCGGATCGTTCGGCCGCGTCCTGTGCGTTCGCAAGAGCCCGGTCGAGGACGCCGTCAGCGGACTGCAACGTGGCGACCGCCTGCACGGGGTCGGTCCTGGGCGAGGAAAGCTGCGTACGCACCGAAGAGAGCGCCGTCTCCGCCCCCGTGACGGCGGCGGTGAGGCCAGCCTGTGTGGGTAGGGAGTGTGCTGTGGCGATCTCCGATTCCAGTTCGGAGATGAGGGCGTCCGCGGCGGTGCGGGCCGTCACCACGTCGTCGGCCGCCCGGTGCACGGCCGCGACAAGTTGCTCGGCCTGGGAAACAGCCTGTTCCGCCGCCCGCACGGCCAGCGCAGCCTCCGCCCGATTGCCACCCGGAACGGTCGAAGATGTCGACTCGGTGGAAGAAGTGGGAGCAGTAGGAGAGGTAGGGGTAGGCGCAGCGGCGAGGGCGGCGCGCGCCTGGTCGATCGCTGTGGCGGTGAACTGGAGGCGTTCGCGGGCCTGGTCGATGTTGCTGGAGATGGCGTTGACGGTCTGGCCCGCGTACTGATCAATGAGATTTTGAAGTGCTGTTGCCGCCGCAGGGAGCGTGCCCTCCACGGCCAGCTTGCGTGCCTCGACCTCCGTGGCGGCCTGATCGGCCCTGCCTTCCAGGTCGCGGAGCCGGTCGAATGCTTCCGATTCGGCGTCCAGGCGCTCGTCGGCGGCCTTGCACCGGGCGATGATCTCGCCCAGGATCTGCCGCCGCGCGGGCTCGTCGGGTGCGGGGGTGTCCTCCAGCGTCATCCGCAGCCGGAACGCCTCCGCCACGTCCTGGCGGGAGGCCTCCAGCGCCGTCCGGAACCGGGCGGTCTCACCCGTGCCGTACTGCGCGCTCGCCAGGGAAAGCTCGCTCTCACTCTCGCGGAGGTCGTCGTCCAGCTCGATGAGCAGCGCATTCGCCTCAGCTGTCAAAGCCTCAGTCGTTGGCCCAGCAGGCCCAACCTGTCCACCGGGCCCACCCGCACCAGCCTGCCCACCCGCGCCAATAGGCCCACCCGGCCCACCCGGCCCAGCAGATCCCGTCCAACCCGGCGAAGCGGGAGCCGGGGCGCGCCGGCGACGACGAAGAAAGACCCAGATCAGGGCGCCGATGATGATCACGGCGAGGAGCACAACGATCCAGACGCCGGAACCGCTGCCACCGGCGCCGGCCGCGTCCTCATAGCCCGAGGCGGCCGCGACAACGGCACCGTCCCAGTCGCTCTTGGCCAGAGCCGGCTCGATGTCCTGGGACGCGACGTCGGCGAGTTCGTCGTCGGTGATGCGGGAGTCGTCGGGGAACGAATACGCGTACGCCCGGTCACCGGTGGCGACCGCGAGCAGAGCGTCGCGGTCTCCCAGATCGCTGAGCTGGGCGGTCTGGTCCGTCCACGTCTGGGCGGCGGTGCCGTCGAAGGAGTCGACGAAAACGACGAAGAGCTGGATGCCGGTCGATTTCTGCAAGGCGGCCAGCGCGGAGTCGACCGAGCCGCGGCCGCTGCCGAGTGCGCCCGTCGCGTCGGTCACCTGGGTGGCGAGGCGCGCCGGTGGGTCTGCGAGCGCGGGTGCGGGCACGAGGAGCAGTGCCAGGACCAGCAGGAGTACGCGTCGGGCGAAGGTCACCCGCCCACCCTAGATCCCAGGTTCGGATGGCAAGGTTGTGCATATGAGCCAGCGAGTCAACGGAGTCATCTCCCGCGCCAAGGGTGCCCCCGTCGAGGTCACCACGATCATCGTGCCGGACCCGGGTCCCGGCGAAGCCGTCGTGAAGGTGCAGGCCTGCGGGGTCTGTCACACCGACCTGCATTACCGCGAGGGCGGGATCAACGACGACTACCCGTTCCTGCTCGGCCATGAGGCCGCGGGGATCGTGGAGTCCGTCGGTGCCGGGGTGACCGAGGTCGCCCCGGGCGATTTTGTCGTCCTGAACTGGCGGGCGGTCTGCGGTGACTGCCGCGCCTGCCGCAAAGGCAAGCCGTGGTACTGCTTCAACACCCACAACGCGACCCAGAAGATGACGCTGGAGGACGGCACCGAGCTGTCGCCCGCGCTCGGCATCGGGGCGTTCGTGGAGAAGACCCTGGTCGCGGCGGGGCAGTGCACGAAGGTCGACCCGGAGGCCCGGCCCGCGGCCGTGGGGCTGCTGGGTTGCGGCGTCATGGCGGGGATCGGCGCGTCGATCAACACCGGCGGGGTGACCCGCGGTGACTCGGTCGCGGTCATCGGCTGTGGCGGGGTCGGCGACGGTGCGGTCGCGGGTGCGGCGCTGGCCGGCGCCACGACGATCATCGCGATCGACACCGACGACCAGAAGCTGGAGTGGGCCCGCAAGTTCGGCGCCACCCACACGATCAACGCGCGGGGCAAGGACGTCGTCGCCGAGGTGCAGGCGCTGACCGGTGGCAACGGCGCGGACGTCGTCATCGAGGCGGTCGGTCACCCGGAGACGTACAAGCAGGCGTTCTACGCCCGTGACCTGGCCGGCACGGTGGTGCTGGTCGGCGTGCCGACCCCGGACATGACGATCGAGCTGCCGCTGGCCGACGTCTTCGGCCGCGGCGGTGCGCTGAAGAGCAGCTGGTACGGCGACTGCCTGCCGACCCGGGACTTCCCGATGCTGACCGAGCTCTACAAGCAGGGCCGGCTCGACCTCGACGCGTTCGTCACCGAGGAGATCCGCCTGGACCAGGTCGAGGAGGCCTTCGCCAAGATGCACGGCGGCGGCGTGCTGCGCTCGGTCGTGATCTTCTGATGGCGGCCCGGGTCGATCACGCGGTCACCAGCGGCACGTTCTCGCTCGACGGCGAGACGTTCGACGTCGACAACAACGTCTGGGTGGTCGGGGACGACGCCGAGTGCGTGGTCATCGACGCGCCGCACTCGGTGGACGCGATCCTCGAGGTGGTGGCGGGTCGCAAGGTCACCGCCATCGTGCTCACCCACGCGCACGACGATCACGTCCGGGTCGCGCCCGAGCTCGCCGAGCGCACCAGCGCGCCGCTGTTGCTGCACCCCGCCGAGGAGGTGCTGTGGAAGCTGACGCACCCCGGCCTGCCGATGCCCGCTGCACTCAGCGACGGCCAGGAGATCCCGGCGGGCGGTGCGACGCTCACGGTTCTGCACACCCCGGGTCACAGCCCAGGAGCAGTTTGTCTGTACGCCGCTGAGCTCGGCGCCGTGTTCACCGGCGACACCCTGTTCCAGGGCGGCCCGGGGGCGACCGGTCGTTCGTACAGCGACCGGCCGACCATCGAGAAGTCGATCCGCGAGCGGCTGTTCGCGCTGCCGCCGACCACGGTGGTGCACACCGGCCACGGCTCCGACACCACGCTCGAAGCCGAAGCCTTCTAATCCGGTATTTCCCGCCGGGCCGATGGGCCCGGCGGGATTTCAGGCCGCTCGTGCGTACGCGGGGACGGACCGGTCGGCCAGCAGGTCGAGCGAGAGCGCCGCCGTCCAGCTGAACGTCGGCGCACCGATGCCCTCGCCGGTGACCGGGTGGAAGTACTCGTAGTGCCCGGAGCGGTGGATGAGCCGGATCATCGCCATGCGCAGGTCCTCGGCCTCGCCGCGGTACCCGTGGACGAGCATGCCGCGGCGCAGCAGCCAGTTGACGTTGATCCAGATCGGTCCACGCCAGTAGCGCAGTGTGTCGAAGTCCGTCGCCGTCCGGTCGTAGCTCGGCACCGGCAGGCCGGTGGCCTCGGGCAGGCCGAACCGTTCCGACGCGGCCTCCGCCATGATGGCGGCGGCCTGGTGGTCGGGCAGGTCGGGCAGGATCAGCGGCACCAGGCCGTTGACGCACCGGGCCGGACTGAGGGTCTTGGTACGCACGTCACGTGACCGGAATGTCCGCGTCTGCGGGTCCCACAGATGCTTCGAGATCGCCGCCGTGATCCGCTGTGCCCGCTCGCGGTGCACCTCCGGGTCCGCGCCGACGACCTCGGCGATGTGCACCAGCGCCAGCTCGGCAGCGGCCAGGATCGCGTTGAACGACGGGCACTCGACCACGAAGTCGTGCCGCTGGGCGAGGGCGGTGTCGGAGTAACCGCCGTCCCGGTAGTTCAGGACCAGCCCCAGGTAGCGGGCGTAGTCGATGTCCAGCGGCCGGTGCGAGGCGTCGGCGACCTCGAGGTCCCGGCGCGTGTACCGCGTGAGGAGCCCCATGTCGGCGGGGACCGCCGACATCGCGGTGTCCCAGGACGGGCTGTTGTCCAGCCCCGACTCCCAGGGGTGCACGATGCTGGCGAGGCCCTCACCTGCGGCGTCGCGGCGCCGGCTCAGGTATTCCTGCTGGGCGACCAGGCGGGGGTAGAGCCACTTGAGCTCGTCGCCGGCCTCGTGGGCCGCAGCCGCACCGTGCGCCGCGGCGCGCCGGTAGACCTCCCACGCGGCGATCGCGTGCAGCGGCGGCTGGACGAGCCCGGTGCTGCCGCGGGCGGCGCGCCCGTTGTAGGCGGGGACGTTCCAGAAGCCGGGGCCCGGGAAGTAGTCGCCCTCCGCGGTGCGGGGGTCGAACACGATGTGCGGCACGCGGCCGTCGGGCCACTGTGCTTCGAAGAGGCTGCGCAGGTCACGCCAGGCTCGCGACGGGTTCACATAGGCGAGACCGATGGCGATGAAGGCGGCGTCCCAGCTCCATTGATGAGGGTAGAGGCGGCGAGACGGGACCATGTGGTCGTCTGACCAGTTGACGTCGAGGACGGACGAGGCGGAATTCCAAAGATCTGCAGACATGTCCGGAATCACTAGAGCGGGCGGATAAGGCATCGGGCTGCGCATCTACTTATAGACCTTTCCGCCGCGGGACCGGGCAAACACCCTTGATCGGGTGACGCACGCCTCGCATGAGGAATATGAGCCGTTCAGAGACCCGGATCAGGAATGTGCACGCGGGTTCCGACCGGCCGGGGATCTTGCGGAGCGGCCCAGGTCAGGGCGTACGTCTTCCCGTTCCCGCCCAGGTCAGAGGCGATCTTGGCCGGGGCCGCGTTTCACCCGCCGGGGATCGGCTGAAAATAGCCATGTTCGACTGAACGGCCTATCGGTAAGGACCCATTCAGCCGATCAGCATCCAAAGGCGGCTGCGCCGGCCGGGTAGGTAAGGCGAATCCAGCCGCTTCGCGACAACGCCACCGAGACCCTGGGCGGCGGCCGCTTCCAGGGCGAACTCGCCGCCGCCCGGAAAGTACGGCGGGGTCTGCCAGTTCGCCCCGGTCAGATTCAGCCCCTCCAGCAACTCGCGGCGCTGTGCGTACCGGAGGAACTCGACCGTGGAATGTCCTTCCAGCCAGAGCAGGTCATAGACCAGGAAGTGGATCGGCGTACGCTCCGCGGCCCGCTTCGCCGCCCCGGAGTCACGCGGCTCCCGGCGCAGAGCCAGGCGGTCCGCGGACACAGTGGCGCCGTCGAAGGCGACGATCTCCCCGTCGAGCACGGCCTCGGTCGGTGCCAGTGCTGCCCCGAGCGGCCGGAGCTCCGGATACCACGAGGTCACGTCCACGCCGTCCGCGTCGGTGAGCCGCACCCGGCCGCCGGATACATAGGCCAGTGTGCGGCGACCGGCCCAGCTCAGCTCGTACCCCCAGTCCTCGTCGTCAGGCGGTAAGCCGGCGGCTGCCGTCGCGAGCATGGGTTCGACGGCCTCGGGCATGCTCTGCCATCCCGGCTCGACCGGATCCATCCGCCGCACCATCCAGGCTGTGCCGCTACCCGCGCCTGGACCATCGGTCGGCGGAGCTCCGTCGGTCCGGAAGAAGACGTAGCGGCCCGAGGTGCGTTCGCCGTGGAAAGTGACGCTGATCTCGTCGTCACGCCACTTGTCGAGCTGGTAGGTGCCCCGATCGTGGATGGTCATCCGGCCGCCGCCGTACTCACCGGCCGGGATCTCACCGGCGAAGTCGAGGTATTCCAGCGGGTGATCCTCGGTGCGTCTGGCCAAATTGTTGCGGGCCCGGTCGCGGGGGAGCCCGCGCGGGACGGCGAACGAGGCGAGCACGCCGTCGTGCTCGAGCCGCACGTCCCAGTGCAGGCTGCGGGCGTGATGCTGCTGGATGACGAACCTGTTCCCGGTGGTCTTCTCCCCAGCGGTTGCGGGTATCGGCTCCGGCGTCCGCCGGGCATCGCGCCGGCGCCGGTACTCCTCGAGCTGGTCGACCATCCATCGATTGTCCGCCCGAACTACACGGATGTCATTCGCGCGGATGTCGTACCCCCGTGCCAAGGTCGGTCCATGTACCGCGAACGGCCCTCCGCCCTTCCGCACGTGATCGCCTGGCGCAGCGTGGTGCCACCGGGCACCCCGCCCGGCCGGATCCTGCCCGACGGCTGTCTCGACGTGATCTGGCAGGACGGCGCGGTCTACGTCGCGGGTCCCGACACGACGGCCCAGGTCGTGCCCACCGCGGCGGGCAGTCGCTTCTTCGCGCTGCGCTTCGCCGACGGGGTGGGGCCGGGCATTCTCGGGGTCCCGGCCGACGAGCTGACCGACCGTCAGGTGCCCCTCGCCGACCTGCTGCCCGCCGCCGAGGTGCGCCCGCTCGCCGAGGCAGCCGACCCGATGGACGCGCTTGAGGAGTTCGCGCGTCGCCGCTGGCAGACCCCCGACCGGGCGATGGTCGGGGTCGCTGCCGGGGCACGGGCCGGGCTGCCGGTCCCCGCGATCGCCGATTCCTGCGGCCTCAGCACGCGCCACCTGCAAAGACGCACCAGGACATCCTTTGGGTACGCGACGAAGACGCTGGTCCGGATCATGCGGCTGCAACGGGCGGTGGCGCTGGCCCGGGGCGGGAGCCCGTTCGCCGACGTCGCGGTGACGGCGGGCTACGCCGACCAGGCCCACCTGTCACGTGACGTGAAAGCGCTGGCCGGCGTGCCGCTGGGGAAGCTCGTCATGAGGTAGAGGGCGCGTACAGGTCCACGCCGTTACCGTCCGGATCGAGCACGACGGCATACCGCTGTCCCCAAGGGGCGTCCCACGGCTCCTGATGAGACTCGTATCCCGCCTTGACCAGGGCGGCATGGGTGTCGTCCACCTCCGCCGGGTCCGCGCAGGCGAAGGCCAGGTTGATCTTGCTTTTCCCGCCCTGGTCCCACATCAGCCGGTTGCCGCCCGGCAGGGGAGCCTCGGCGTGGGGTGCGTTGTCCGCGTCGGCAGGGAGGTCCAGGCCGAGCAGGCGGTAGAAAGCCAGCGACTTGCCCAGGTCGGCAACGGTGAGGCCGATCGCATTGAAAGTAGGTGCCATGCCGGTGACGCTACGAACGCCGGGCGGCGTCCGTCTTGAACAAATCGGACGGGTCCGGCGTCACGGGTTCCCCGCCCCGGTGGCGGCCGGTAGTGTCTTGGCTCCGGCGCGTATCGAAGACCCTCGGAGGCGTTGCTGCGATGACCTTGCGGATCCTTGTCGTCGGCGCCGGAATCAGTGGTCTCGCGGCGGCAAGAGGCCTGCGGATCGCGGGATTCCGGCCCGACGTGGTGGAAGAACTCCCGGCGACCATGGTCCCCGGAGCCGGTATCTACCTGCCCGGCAACGCGGCTCGTGCGCTGCGCGTGCTCGGTCTCGACGCGCCCCTGCGGCCGCTCGGTGACCTGATCTTCCGGCAGGTGTTCCAGGATTCCCAGGGCCAGGAACTGTTCGAGATGGACGTCGCCGCGCTCTGGGCCGGTGTCGGCGAATCGCGCGCACTGTCCCGCGCCGACCTGCAGCAGGTGCTGCTCACCAGCGTCGGTGGTGCGGTCCGCTACGACACTGCCGTGCGTGACCTGGACCTCGTCGACGGCGCGGTCAAGGTCCAGTTCGGCGACGGGTCCGTAGCCGAGTATGACCTGGTCGTCGGTGCCGACGGACGGAAATCGATGATCCGCGGCAAGGTCGGGCTCGGCGGTGCCGCGGTGCCGACCGGCCAGATCGTCTACCGCAGCGTGGTCAACGGCGGGCCGCCGCTCAGCGACTGGACGGCCCTGCTCGGACAGCGCTCCCAGTTCGTGGCGATGCCGATGGGTGGCCGCCGCCTCTACTGCTACGCCGACGAGACGGCTGAGCCCGGCGTCGAGAACCCCGCCGACCCCCGCGCCCGCCTGCGGGAGCTGTTCGGCGACTTCGGAGGGTGCGTGCCCGCGATCCTCGCCGCGATCGAGAAGGTCCAGGTCGCCCGGACCGACGAGGTCGTGATGGACAGCTACACCAAGGGCTCGGTGCTGCTCGTCGGTGACGCTGCACACGCCACCGCGCCCACGCTCGCCCAGGGCGCGGCGATGGCGCTCGAGGACGCGGTCGTGCTCGGCGAGGTGCTGAAGCAGTCGGGCGGGGATGTGCGCTCGGCGCTCAGTGCGTACGAAGATCGTCGGCGGCAACGCTGTGACCTGGTACGGGAGCAGACCCACGAGCGGGATCGCACCCGGGACGTGCCGCCCTCCGAGCGCGACCCTATGCTGCGGGGGCGGGGCCAAAGGATCTTCTCGGATCACTACCGGGCGCTGGTGGAGCCCTTCTAGACCAAGGGTGCTCTTTGGTCACCCCGCGCCCGCCGGGGGTCGGCGGGGGACTATTCTGCCTGCGAGGTACGCCTTTCACTCGGGTGTACGCAGTGGGACGAACGAGACACCGGAGGCTATCCGTGACGACCGTTGCGCCTAAGCCGATCGTGACGCGGCCGTGGCCGGTCAGGCAGCAGGTCAAGGGCTCGGCCCTCGCGCGGATCCTGCGGACCACGGACGCGAAGCAGATCGGGATCATGTACATGATCACCGCGTTCGTGTTCTACATGCTGGGCGGCCTGATGGCCCTGCTCATGCGCACGGAGCTGGCCCGCCCGGGCATGCAGTTCCTGTCGCCCGAGCAGTACAACCAGCTGTTCACGATGCACGGCACGATCATGCTGTTGTTCTTCGCCACACCGATCGTGTTCGCCTTCGCGAACTTCCTGGTGCCGATCCAGATCGGCGCGCCCGACGTGTCGTTCCCTCGGCTCAACGCGTTCGCGTACTGGCTCTACCTGTTCGGCGGCACGATCACCATCAGCGGGTTCCTGACGCCGGGCGGTGCGGCTGACTTCGGTTGGTTCGCCTACACGCCGCTCAGCGACTCGCTGCACTCGCCGGGTGTCGGCGGCAACATGTGGGTCGTCGGCCTCGCCATCTCAGGCCTCGGCACGATCCTCGGTGGCGTCAACATCATCACCACCGTGATCACGCTCCGGGCGCCCGGCATGACGATGTTCCGCATGCCGATCTTCACCTGGAACATCCTGGTGACGATGCTCCTCGTGATCATGGTCTTCCCGTTCTTCGCGGCGGCCCTGTTCGCACTCGCCGCCGACCGTGTCCTCGGCGCCCACGTCTTCGACGTGGAAACCGGCGGCCCGATGCTGTGGCAGCACCTCTTCTGGTTCTTCGGCCACCCCGAGGTCTACATCGTCGCGCTGCCGTTCTTCGGCATCATCACCGAGGTCATCCCGGTCTTCAGCCGCAAGCCCGTCTTCGGCTACAAGGGCCTGGTCGGCGCGACCCTGGCGATCGCGGCCCTGTCGATGAGCGTGTGGGCACACCACATGTTCGTCACCGGCCAGGTGCTGCTGCCATTCTTCAGCTTCCTGAGCTTCCTCATCGCGGTACCGACCGGCATGAAGTTCTTCGTGTGGATCGGCACCATGTGGCGCGGCCAGATCAGCTTCGAGACGCCGATGATGTTCGCGATCGGCTTCCTGGTCACGTTCCTCTTCGGTGGTCTCTCCGGCGTCCTGCTCGCCGCTCCGCCGATCGACTTCCACGTGTCCGACTCGTACTTCGTCATCGCGCACTTCCACTACGTGCTCTTCGGCACGATCGTGTTCGCGGTGTTCTCGGGCATCTACTTCTGGTTCCCGAAGATGTTCGGCAGGATGCTCGACGAGCGCCTCGGCAAGATCCACTTCTGGCTGACGTTCATCGGCTTCCACGCGACGTTCCTGGTGCAGCACTGGCTCGGCGCGGAGGGCATGCCCCGCCGCTACGCCGATTACCTGCCCAGCGATGGCTTCACGTTCCTCAACACGTTCTCGACGATCGGTTCGTTCGTCCTGGGCGCGTCGACGCTGCCGTTCATCTACAACGTCTGGAAGTCCTACAAGGTCGGCCAGCTCGTCACGGTCGACGACCCCTGGGGCGCCGGCAACTCGCTCGAGTGGGCCACGTCCTCCCCGCCGCCGCTGCGCAACTTTGACAAGATGCCCCGCATCCGCTCGGAGCGCCCGGCCTTCGACGCCAAGTTCCCCGAGCTCGCAGCGGGCGAACAGTCGATCGCCGGCCCCCCGGAAGGCGGCGCCCGCCCGCTCACCGCGGAATCGGACGGCGGCGCGACGTACAAGGAAGACCTGAGCGACCGCAAGAAGAAGTAACCCCGCTTTCCTGAGCCCGGCCCGGTCCTCGCGACCGGGCCGGGCTTTTTGCTGCCCGGTGGCGGTCCCGCCTGCGGTTTTGTCGTACCCCTCCGGCAGACTGTCGGGCGGAGGTGAGGACCGCTCATGATGTTGACGCCTTACCGCGAAACGTTGGCGTTGCGCGGGATCAAGTCGTTGCTGGCAGTGGCGACGCTGGCACGGATACCGATCACGGCCGGCTCGGTCACGCTCACGCTGCACGTCACCCAGGATCTCGGACTGGGCTACGGCGCGGCGGGGCTGGTCGGTGCCGCGTTCACTGTCGGCAGTTCGTTCGGCGCGCCGTTCATGGGCCGGATCACCGACCGGCGCGGGCTGCGGCCCGTCCTGGTGCTCACCACCGTCGCCGAGGTCACGTTCTGGACGTCGGCGCAGGTCTTCCCCTACTGGGCCCTGCTCATCGCGGCGCTGGTCGGCGGTTTCCTGACGCTGCCCGCGTTCTCCATCGCCCGGCAGTCGATCGCGGCCCTGACACCCCCGTCACACCGGCTGCCTGCGTTCGCGCTGGATTCGATCACGACCGAGCTCTCGTTCATGACCGGCCCGGCACTCGGCGTCCTCGTCTCCACGACGGCCGGCCCCCGCGTGGCGATGCTCGCGGTCGGCGCCGGCATCCTGCTCTCCGGCGTCGGCCTCTTCCTGCTCAACCCACCCATCCGCGGCCACGACGAGGCACCGATCTCGACCGGGGAGCGGGTCACCCGCCGCTCCTGGCTGCGCGCCGAGCTGATCGCGGTCTTCGCCATCAGCAGCGCGGCCACCCTCGTCCTCAGCGGCACCGACGTCGCCGTCGTCGCAGTCCTCCAGCACTCCGGCGAGGTCACCTGGACCGGCGCCGTCCTCACGATGTG
The DNA here is from genome assembly GCF_016862215.1 of Winogradskya humida. Lineage (GTDB taxonomy): Bacteria > Actinomycetota > Actinomycetes > Mycobacteriales > Micromonosporaceae > Actinoplanes > Actinoplanes humidus. The sequence goes on along the minus strand of NZ_BOMN01000117.1, from coordinate 17,264 downwards.
GGCGGTCTTCTCGCTGCTCGGCGGCTTCGCCTACGGCACCGTCCGCCGCGGCCTGCCACCCCTGCTCCTGCTGGCCCCCATGGCCCTGCTGACCATCCCGGTCGGCCTCGCCGGCGGCCACTGGTGGCTCCTCGGGCTGCTCCTCCTCCCCGCCGGAGCCCTCTGCGCGCCCACCATCACCGCGACCGCCGCAGCGGTGAGCCGCCTGACCCCGGCGGCCGCCCGCGGCGAGGCCATGGGCTGGCACAACTCCTCGCTGACCGTGGGCGTCGCCCTCGGCGCACCCCTCTCCGGCATCGTCATGGACACGCTCTCCCCGGCCTGGGGCTTCGCCGCCGTGGGAGGCGTGGGCCTCCTGGTCGCGATAGTGGTCCTGCCCATCGAGATCTCCCGCCGCCGCGCCGCGCCTCCCGACACCCCGGCCCCCGAAAGGTCCGAGCTCGCCGAGGAGGCCGCGGTCTAGGGCCTTTTTCATAACTGGGCCCGCCGCAGCCCGGCCTCAGTTATAAAAAGGCACTAAGGGCGGCCGGGGTTGGTGAGCCGGATGCTGAGCTGGGAGCCCCACTCCTGGAAGCCGAGCGCCCGGGCGACGCGGCGGGATGGCTCCGGACGCGCCCGCCACTGAGGCAGGAGTCCGGCGGCCAATGCATGCGATACCGCTGCTGAGGCGACAGAGCGAGCGAACCCCCGCCGACGATGTTCCGGGGCCGTCAGCACGCTGAGGTGCGCGGTTTCACGCGGCCAGCGACGGTAACCGGCGGCTGCCACGATGGTGGTTCCGGCGCGAAGGACGAAGGCCGGCGAGGTGATCTCCTCCAGGCCTGCCTCGTCGGCGTCGTCCGCGGGCACCTCGGCGAGAAGACCTCCCAGGAGGTCGCCGGGGATGGATTCGACGCCGTCGGTTACTGCGGGACGGAAGCTCGCAGTGTCGCAGTAGGCCAGGGTCGCCGGGCCGAGGACGTCGAGAACCGGCAGCAAGGACGGGTCGGTCATGGCCGCGGCCGGGAGCCCGTCGAGTGCTTGCCGCAGGATCCGTGCGGAGTCCTCGTCGGGGGTGGTGGCGATCGCGGCTTCTCCGAGGCTGACGATGCCGGCCCAGCCGGGCGGGCACAGCGCGGACGTCGGGGAGACGACTACTTCGACGCCCGAGTCGCCGAAGGTCACCGGGACCCGGGCCAGTTCCTGCCAGAGCTGCTTGGCACGTTCCATCGGTGCATCCTCGCAAAGGGTGTGACCGATCCGGTTGTCCGACCGGTCTTAGAGAGAGGAAGCTGCCGGAGACCAGGAGCGAAGCTGTGGAACAGAACCTCAAGGAATTGTTCGACCGGGCACTCGAGGGCGAACCGTTGCCACCACCCGGTGATCTGACGCTGACGGCGATGGGTGCCGGTCGGCGGATCCGGCGGCGACGGCAGTTCCTGGTCGGCGGGTCGGCTGCTGCGGCGCTGGTAGGGGCATTGGTGCTGGTAAATGTGGTGCCGGGTCCCGAAAACGGGGATGTGCCGTTGACGGTGCCGGCTGCCGCCGCGGCTATGGCGAAGGCTCGTCCTGAATGTGACTGGACGACGCGGCAGAACGTCACTGACGTTTCCATTTTCCTCACATACGACGTCACCGATGCTCAGCGCGCTGCCATCGACTCGGGACTCCAGGCCGATCCGACGGTGCGGAACCTCGAATTCGAGAGCCGCGAGGCCGCGTACGTCAAGTTCAAGGAGTTGTGGAAGGACAGCCCCGATTTTGTGCAGTCGGTGGGGCCCGAGTCGCTGCCCGAGTCGTTCCGGTTGACGATGACGCAGGCCTCGCACTATCCCGATTTACTGGCCGTTTACCAGAACCAGCCCGGGGTCCAGGACATTGTCGGCGGGATGTGCCCGGGGACGGGCAAGTGAAGGAGCGGGACGCCGAGTTCGCCGCGTTTGTGGGGGCTGCGACGCCGCGTCTGCGGCGGACGGCGTACCTCATGTGCCGGGATTGGCATCTGGCCCAGGACCTCACTCAGCTGACGCTGGCGAAGATGTACGCGTCCTGGGCCCGGATCTGGCGCACGGCGAACCTTGAGGCCTACAGCCGCCGCGTACTGATGAACGCCGTCTTTGACCAGAAGAAGCGGCGCAGTGACTCCGAGGTGGTGCTCGCCGAGCTCCCGGACCGGCCCGGAGCGGGGACGCCCACCGCCGAGCTGCACGTCACGCTGATGCGGGCACTGGCCACGCTGCCGGTGCGGGATCAGGCCATCGTGGTGCTGCGGCACTGGGAGGATCAGAGCGTCGACACGGTCGCCGAGATCCTCGGTGTCTCGGCGTCCGTCGTGAAGATGCAGAGCATGCGCTCCCTCACCCGGCTGCGCGAACTGCTGGGCGAGGAGTTCATCCTGCAGTAGTGGTCTCCACCCCGGCCCGGGCGAGTTGGTCGAGCGCGGCCGCCGTGGTCGCTTCCGCGACGCCGGCGGTCATGCCGAGCAGCACTGTCGTCTCGAAGCCCGCGGCTTTCGCGTCCAGCGCCGTCGCCCGCACGCAGTGATCCGTGGCGATGCCGACGACCTCGACCGTCGTCACGCCGTGGGTCTTGAGCCAGTCGGTCAGCCCGAGGCCCGCGTCGGTGTGACCCTCGAACCCGGAGTAGGCGGCCTCGTATTCGCCCTTGTGGAACACGGCCTCGACCCGGGACGTCGCCAGGGCGGGGTGGAAGTCCGATCCGGGTGTGCCGGCCACGCAGTGCACGGGCCACGAGTCGACGTAGTCCGGCGTCGTGCTGAAGTGCGCGCCCGGGTCGATGTGGAAATCCTTCGTCGCCACGACGTGGTCCCAGCCGCTATCCGGGTCGGTCAGCGCCTGCGAGATCGCCGCGGCGACGCTCGCACCGCCCTGGACCGCCAGGGAACCACCCTCGCAGAAGTCGTTCTGAACGTCGACGATGATCAGAGCCTTGGACATGCTCGGCAACCCTCTCAGGCGGTGGGGACCACGGTTACTGGAATGGCCGGGTCGCCGGCCGAGAGCTTCAGGCCCTCCCACGGGATGGAGATCAGGCACTGGCGCAGGTGCTCGCGGGACTCGGCCAGCGTCGCGAGCGGGGCCGGCTCGCCGCCGGCGATGAACGAGCGCTGCAACAGGCGGTCGTTGGCGTGGTGATCCGGCACGCCCTGGGAGACCACGATCTCCTCGGTCGCGGTGCCGGTCGGCTTGTGCCGGCGGATCGCGGTCTTGCGGCCGCCGACGGTCGCCTTGTTCTCGGAGCGCTTGACGACCGCGCGTCCCTCGACCTCGACCAGCTTGTAGACCAGGCCGGCGGTCGGCGCGCCCGAACCGGTGACCACCGCGGTGCCCGCGCCGTACATGTCGACCGGCTCGGCGGCGAGCGACGAGATCGCGTACTCGTCCATGTCGCCGGAGACCACGATCTTGGTCTCGGTGGCGCCGAGCGAGTCGAGCAGCTCGCGGGAGTGCTGGGCGAGCACCGACAGGTCGCCCGAGTCGATGCGGATCGCGCGCAGATCGGGACCGGCGACGGCGATGGCGTTGCGGATGCCCTGGGCGATGTCGTACGTGTCGACCAGCAGCGTGGTGTTCTTGCCGAGCGCCGCGACCTGCGAGGCGAACGCGGCCGGCTCGTCGTCGTGCAGCAGCGTGAACGCGTGGGCGGAGGTGCCCGTGGTCGGGATGCCGTAACGGCCGCCTGCGGCGAGATTCGAGGTCGAGGCGAAACCCGCGAGGTAGGAGGCGCGGGCGGCTGCCACTGCGGCCTCCTCATGCGTACGCCGGGAGCCCATCTCTATGATCGGCCGCCCCCGGGCCGCCGTGACCATCCGTGCGGCCGCCGATGCGATAGCGCTGTCGTGGTTGAGCACCGACAGGATCAGCGTCTCGAGCACCACGCACTCGGCGAAGCCCCCGGACACCGTCAGGATCGGCGAGCCGGGGAAGAACAGTTCGCCCTCGGCGTACCCGTCGATGTCGCCTGTGAAGCGGTAATCCGTGAGCCAGGCCGCCGTGGTCTCGTCGACGATGCCGGCCTTGCGCAGGAAATCCACGTCACGTTCGTGGAAGCGGAACTCGCGGATCAGCTCGATCAACCGGCCCTGCCCCGCCGCGACGCCGTAGCGGCGGCCGGTGGGCAGGCGCCGCGCGAACACCTCGAAGACGCTGCGGCGATCGGCCGTGCCGTCCTGGAGGGCCGCGCTGACCATGGTCAGCTCGTACTGGTCGGTCAGCATGGCGGGGGCGAAGTCGTTCACCCACCCACCCTATTGCGGGAGCAGACGCAATGCTGGTGCGAGTTCATTCCTGCCGTTCACACCGAGCTTCGTATAGACGCGCTGTAGATGGTTCTCCACCGTGCGTGGTGACAGGAACAGGCGGTCGGCGATCTCCCGGCTCCGGACGCCGCCGGCGGCGAGCTCCGCGACCTGCCTCTCGCGCACGGTGAGTGCAGGCTGGACCGCCACCAGGGCGGGAGTACGTATCGCGTCGCAGCGCCCCAGCACATCGGCGAGCAGCGTGCTCGCCGCCAGGGCACGTGGATCCCGCGCCGCACGGAAGATTCGCACCGCGCCGGCGGCTGCCTCCGCGGCGAAGACCTGATAGCCCAGGACGGCGAACTCCCGCGCCAGAGTGAGATGCGCCTCGCCGTCCTCGCCGGCCCGCGCGTGCCGCACCAGCAGCGGGGTCGCCCGCCCGCCGACCGTCGCGCCCAGCTCGCCCATGCGCTGCCCGGCGAGCTCCGGGCGGCCCATCCGGACCAGGTCGTAGCGGGCCAGCAACTCGTGACCGTGAAACCCGTCGGAACGCAGCCGATCGGCCACGGCGAGCAGGACCCGCACGGCCGCGTCGATCTCACCCGCGCAGGCCAGCGTGGCCGCCCGCGCCTGCTCCCGCCAGTGGTAGTAGAGCCCGACCGTGCCGTCCGCGGCGTGGTCGGCGTCGCGTAACTCGGCCTCCGCGAGCATGACGTCACCACGGATCGCCGCGATGTTCGCGCGGGCATAGTGGGCGCTGCCGTCGTAGACGCGGGTCGGCGCGAGCGCGGCGCACGCCTGCTCGGTCGCGCGCAGTGCTTCGTCGGTGCGCCCGCGCAGCCACGCCGCCTGGGCCTGCAGCAGCGAGACCCAGCCCGAGCCGAAGCCGAAACCGCCTGCCTGTGCCAGCCCGGCGAACTCCGCGGTCAGGACCCGGTCGATCGCCGGCAGATCCATCGCGACGCTGAGCAGTGTGCCCTCGGCCATCTGGAGGGCGTACTGCACGGTCGGGTCTTCGCGCCGCCATTCCGCGGTGCGCTCGACGACCGTGCCGATCAGCTCGCGGGCTCTGCTGAAATCGCCGGCGGCCCCCGCGAGGAACGCGAGCACGCAGTGCGCCAGCGAGTGGGCCGCGCTGCACGCTGCCGGCTCGGCGAGCACGCCGAGGGCCAGCTCACGGGCCCGCTCAAGCTCGTTGAGCTGGAGCCGGACGAACGACTCGAAAGCTCGCAGCCGGGCCGCGCCACCCGGATCCGCGGGCTTGGCCGCGGCGAGCGTCTCAGCGGCCTGCGGGCGCCCCAGCCCGAAGAACTCCACGGCCGCGCGCGCGTGGATCCAGCGGACGCCACCATCCGGGGTCGCGTCGAGCACGGCGAGGGCCCGCTCCGGCTGGTCGGCGAAGAGCAGGGCGGTGGCCAGCAGCTCCGCGGCCGGATAGCCCGCCCCGGCATCGTGCGCGGCCGCGGAGAGCCGGCGGGCGAGGTCGATGTCGAAACCCGCGAACGCCTGCGCCGCCGCGTCGAGCAGCAGCGCGCCGTCCTGGGCCGTGCCCGAGTCGAGCCTGAGCACCGCCACCCGCAGCAGGTCGTTGCGGCGCCGCGAACCTGAACTCTCGATCAGATCGGCCAGCGTCGCCTGCAGTCGCCGCGCCCGTGTGACGGGGCACCGCCGCCGCACCACCTCGCCGTAGAGCGGATGGGCCAGCCGCACCCCGTGGCGGCGCTCGTCCTCGACAACACGGATCAGCCCCCGCTCCTCCGCCGCTTCGACATCCGCGGGGGCCGCTGCCCGGAGCAACAGCGCCAGCCCGATCGGTTCGCCAAAAGCCACAAGCTCCAGGACGTCCCGTACGCCCGGAGTCAACCCACCGATCCGCGCGTCCACCAGCTCCGCCAGGCTCGGCGCGAGCGAGAGGCGGCCTGTCCAGCGCCAGAAACCGTACGCCTGCTCGAGCTCGCCGCCACCCATCGCGGCCATGACCAACTCACGCAGCAGCAGGGGGTTGCCGCCACCGAGGCGGCCGAGCCGTTGCGCCGACCCGCCCTCGACCGCGCCCCCGACCAGCGCGGTGAGCAGCGCCTGCGAGTCCGCGTCGGTCAGCGGCGCCAGCTCGGCATGCGCCACCAGGCCCTCGGTCCATAATGCGCTGATCGGCGAGGGTACGGGCTCCGACATGCGCAACGTGCCGAGCAGGGTCGCACCCTCCCGGACCAGCAGGTGTGTCAGCGCGGCCGACGGCGCGTCGAGCAGGTGGGCATCGTCGACGGCGAGCACGATCGGCCGGCCCGCGGCGTCCTGCTGGAGCCGGTCGACCGCCCACCGCAGCAGCCCGGCGGGGGAGAGCCCGGCCGGCGGGTCGGCGGGCAGGATCTGGGCCAGCCCGCCGAACGGCAGCCCCGAGCTCGCGATGTTGGCGGAGGCACGGTGAACCGCCCACCGGCTCGCCGGCAGGGTCGCGACCGCCTCGTGCAGAAGACGGCTCTTGCCGATGCCGGCCGCGCCGCTGAGGATCAGGCCGCGCTCGGCGGGGCTCGCCGCGACCGTCCGCAGGCGGGACAACTCGTCGGCGCGGCCGACGAAGTCCCAGTGCTCCACGGCGACATGATATCGAGATGTATCACCTTTGGAGCCCTCCCAGCGCGCCGATGGGGAATGAGTAAAGAAGTCGACAGCAGTGAGTAAAACTCCCCCTGTCTGACCCCTTGAGCGGCCATTACTTTTTGCAGTGCCGGTGCGGACGTGCCCGGGCCGCGCCTGGCGGGGCCGGCCCGGGCTCCGGCCTTACACCCTTTCTCCGGCCCCGTCATCGCTCGGCGGTCGGTTCTTCTTCCCGGCGGGCGTGGCACGATGGGTGCATGGCGTTGCCTCAGGTCGCTCCCGTCGAGACGCCGGACATCGAGGAGGTACCGGCCGATGATCGGCCGTGGGTGACCATCGTCTGGGACGATCCGGTCAACCTCATGTCTTACGTGACGTGGGTGTTTCAGAAACTCTTCGGTTACAGCCGGGACCAAGCCGAGCTGTTGATGCTGGATGTCCACCACAAGGGCAAGGCGGTCGTGTCGACCGGCGCCCGTGAGCGCATGGAGATGGACGCTTCGCAGCTTCATGGCTACGGTCTGTGGGCAACGGTGGACAAGGCGTGATGATTCTTGTGACGGATTCGGGGCGGGTGATCGACTGATGTTCCGGCGCAATGGCAACCAATGTGTGGCCACCTTCGCCGTGGACGAGGTACGGGTGTTGCGCAAGGTGGCCGGCGAGGTCGTCGGGCTGCTGATGGACGGCTTCGACCACACCGACCCCGTGGTCGGCAGGCTCTTCCCCGACATCTACCCGGACCGCCCGGACGACTCCGCCGAATTCCGCCTCTACACCGAGGGTGACCTCAAGACGGGCAAGATCGACACGGCGGGCGCCATCCTGGCCGCCCTGCCCGACGACGGCCCCGGCGAGGTGCGGCTCGACGGCGAGGAGGCGGAAGCGTGGCTCCGCGCGATCAACGACGCGCGGCTTGCCATGGGCACCCGCCTCGACATCAAGCCCGACACGGACCTCGGTGAGGAGTTGGACGCGGCTGTGGTCGACGATCCGGCCTCCAGCCGCGTGTTCCAGCTGTCCGTTTACGCGTACCTGGGCTATCTGCAGGAATCCCTGCTGAACTCCCTGCCTGAGCTGCCTTAACCCTTAGCCCTTAGCCCTTAGCCCTTAGGCAGCGTTCAGAAACTTCCTCAGGCAGCGTTCAGGGCGGCGACTTCCTCATCCGAGAGGGTGAGTTCGGTGGCCCGCGCCGAGTCGGTGATCGACTCGGGGCGGCTCGCCCCCGGGATCGGGATCACCACGGAGCTCTTCGCGAGCATCCAGGCGAGCGTGAGCTGCTGCGGGCTGACCCCGTGCAGCCGGGCGATCCGGGCGAACTCGCTCTGGCCGCCGCTCTCGCCCAGCTTGCCGGCCTTGCCGATGCCACCCAGCGGTGACCAGGGCAGGAAGGCGATACCGAGCTCGTCACAGAGGTCCAGTTCCGGCTCCGAGGACCGGAACGCGGGCGAGAACTGGTTCTGCACCGAGACCAGGCGCCCGCCGAGGATCTCCTGCGCCTGCCGGATCTGCTGCGGGTCGGCGTTCGAGATGCCGGCCATCTGGATCTTGCCCTCGTCGAGCAGCTCGCCGATCGTGGCGACCGACTCCGCGTAGGGCGTGTTCGGGTCGGGCCGGTGGAACTGGTAGAGGCCGATCGCCTCGACGCCGAGGCGCTTGAGCGAACCTTCGACCGCTTCGCGCAGGTGAGCGCGGGAACCGTCAACGGTCCACGACCCATCTCCCGGCCGCAGGTGCCCACCCTTTGTTGCCACGAGTACGCCCGAAGCGTCGCCGCCGTAGCTGGCCAGCGCCTGCGCGATCAGCGACTCGTTGTGCCCGACCTCGTCAGCGCCGAGGTGATAGGCGTCGGCGGTGTCGATCAGGGTCACGCCGGCGTCGAGGGCCGCGTGGATGGTCCGCACGGACCGGTCGGTGTCGGGCCGCCCTTCGATGGACATCGGCATGCCACCGAGTCCGATGGCGCCGACCTGGACATTTCCGATGCTGCGTTGCTTCATACATAAAGGTCTACCCCTGCGCCCGGTCCTTACGCCGGTGTTTTTTGTCCGCTCTTCGAGCGTTTCATCGGTTTTGGCGAGCGTCTCGTTCGCTGTGGCGGGCGTGAGGACTGCCACGCCCAGGGATGCGGGTTGTCACGGTAATGTGAACAGCGTGCTGACCATCGACAGCGCGATCGTCGACGCGATCGTCGCCCACGCCCGCCGGGACCACCCCGACGAGGCCTGCGGCGTGGTCGCCGGAGCGATCGGCAGTGACCTCCCCACGAGGCACATCGCCATGGACAACGCGGCACGTTCGATGACGTTCTACGAGTTCGACTCGATGGAGCACCTGCGCGTCTGGCGCGAGATGGACGACAGCGACGAGGAACCGGTCGTCATCTACCACTCGCACACCGCCACCGAGGCCTACCCGTCCCGCACGGATGTCTCGTTCGCCGGCGAGCCGGGCGCGCACTACCTGCTGGTCTCGACCCGTGAGCCCGACTCCGAGGAAATCCGCTCGTTCCGCATCGTGGACGGCGTGGTGACCGAGGAAAAGGTCAACATCGTGGATGCGACGGTAGACGCGTGAGCGCGAGTGCGGACGGGGACGCCGTCCAGTCGTACATGTTCGGGCAGAGCCCGGCATCGGTCTATTACGAGTGTCGCTGAGCGACTCGTCCCCGACCGATATCCGAACATCTTTCGACTCACTCTTTCGCTAGGAGCATCACAGCCATGGCTATCGAAGTTCGCGTTCCGACGATCCTGCGCAGCTACACCGGCGGCTCGAAGATCGTCGAAGGCGCCGGCGACACCCTGTCCGGCCTGCTCGACGACCTGGACGCCAAGCACTCCGGCCTCAAGGGGCGGCTCATCACCCCCGAGGGCGGCCTGCACCGCTTCGTCAACATCTACGTCAACGACGAGGACGTCCGCTTCCTCGGCGCCCTCGACGCCAAGCTGAACGACGGCGACTCGATCACCATCCTCCCGGCCGTGGCCGGTGGCGCGCTCGGCTTCGCCGCCGCAGCCGCGTTCTTCGGACGGTAATCACCATGGCTCGCTACGAGAGCCTGCTGGACGCCTGCGGGGGCACGCCGCTCGTCGGCCTGCCCCGCTTGTCACCGACGGTGCCCGAGGGGGCGCCGCCGGTGCGGCTCTGGGCCAAACTCGAGGACCGCAACCCGACCGGCAGCATCAAGGACCGCCCCGCGCTCTACATGGTGCGCGAGGCGGAGGAGTCGGGCCGCCTGCGCCCCGGCGACACCATCCTCGAGCCGACCAGCGGAAACACGGGCATCTCCCTGGCCATGGTCGCCAAACTCCGCGGCTACCGCCTGGTCTGCGTCATGCCCGAGAACGTCTCCTCGGAACGCATCCAGCTCCTCCGCATGTACGGCGCCGAGATCATCTTCTCCCCAGCCGCCGGCGGCTCCAACCAGGCCGTCGCCGTCGCCAAGCAGATCGCCGCGGAACACCCCGACTGGGTCATGCTCTTCCAGTACGGCAACGCCGCCAACGCCCGAGCCCACTACGAGACAACCGGCCCGGAACTCCTGCATGATCTGCCCACGATCACCCACTTCGTGGCAGGCCTGGGAACCACCGGCACCCTCATGGGCACAGGCCGCTACCTCCGCGAAAAAGTAGAGGACATCCAAATCGTCGCCGCGGAACCCCGCTACGGCGAAATCGTCTACGGCCTCCGAAACATCGACGAAGGCTACGTCCCCGAACTCTACGACGCCACGGTCCTCAACCGCCGCTTCTCGGTAAGCACCCGAGACGCAGTCCTCCGCACCCGCCAACTCGTAGACGTAGAAGGCATCTTCGCCGGCTTCTCCAGCGGCGCCATCCTGCACGCCGCCCTCGCAGTCGCCCACGAAGCGGTCAAAGCCGGAAAACGCGCCGACGTCGCCTTCGTCATCTGCGACGGCGGCTGGAAATACCTGTCCACGGGCGCCTACGGCGGTACCCTCACCGACGCCGAAGAGGCCCTCGAAGGCCAACTCTGGGCGTAGCACCCCAAGCTGCACAGCGGGGCGGCCTGTCAAGGGTCGCCCCGTTTCCCCAGACCTTCCCGCTTCCCCGCCCCAAATTCCCTACCCGGCCGCCTGCCTTCCTTCCCGGCCGCCTTCCCACTTCCCCCGGCGTCTGGCCCGCCCGCTTGGCCTATCCGGCTTCGTACCCGCTTGGCCTGCCCTTCCGCTGCCTTTCTGCCCGCCGGGCCGGCCGCCTTCCCGCTTCAACGCGCCTGCCTGCCTGGCCGCTTGCCGGCTTGCCCGCCTGGCCGCTTGCCCGCCTGGCCGCTTGCCCGCCTGGCCGCTGGCCCGCTTGCCCGGCTCCCCGCCTGCCCGCCTGCCCGCCCGGCTGGCCGCTTTCCCGCTTCAACGCGCCTGCCTGCCTGGCCGCTTGCCGGCTTGTCCGCCTGCTCGCCTGCTCGCCTGCTCGCCTGCCCGGCTGCTCGCCTGCCCGGCTGCTCGCCTGCCCGGCTGCTCGGCTGCTCGGAGCACGGTCGCCTGCCTGTGCTCCTCCCCTCCTGTCCGCCCGGCTGACTCTCCGCAGGCTGACTGTCCGCCCGGCTGACTGTCCGCCCGGCTGACTGTCCGCCCGGCTGACTGTCCGTCTATCTCGGCAACTGCCGGCCCGTGCGGGCGGGATTCTCGGCAGCGGCGTCCCAAGTGCGGGGCAGGTGTCCCCAGCGCGGGGCAGGTGTGCCCAGCGCCCGGCCCCGGTTCCGGCAGGTGTCCCCTCGCAAGGCCCGTCCGTGCGCACGTGGTGGATGCTTGGCCGCTGCCGGCCGATTGATTTCTTACAAGAGCGGCAGTTCGGGGCACGCTAATTTGGGGGCACCCTAAAGCAGAGGAGAGCCCTGTGGGCAAGGTGGTCATGTACAGCTCGGTGTCGGTGGACGGCTTCGTCGCGGACGAGAATGACCAGCCTGGACCGCTGTTTGACTGGTTGACCAGCGGTGACGTCCCGTTGGATGAGAGCGGCGTGCTGAAGGTGTCGCAGACGTCCTACGACTACATCCGGCCGTACTGGGACCAGATCGGGGTGACAGTCGCCGGCCGGCACGTCTTCGACCAGACGGATGGCTGGGATGGGAAACCGCCGAGCGGGATCGACCACGTGGTCGTCGTGACGCACCGGCCGGCGCCTGAGGGCTGGGACCCCGGGGCACCGTTTCACTTCGTCGACGGCGTCGAGGCGGCAGTGGCCAGGGCGCAGGAGCTTGCCGGTGACCGACTGGTCGAGGTCGCGGCCGGCGACGTCGGTGGTCAGGTGCTTGCCGGGGGCCTGGTCGACGAGGTGCGCATGGACGTCGTACCCGTCGTGTTCGGGTCCGGCAACGCTACTTCGGGTCGGTCCACGCGCAGCACCTGTTGGAGGATCCTGACGTGGTGATTCAGGACGACAGGGTGCTTCACCTGCGTTATCAGGTGCGCCGTTGACCGAACTGAGCGGGTAAGCATTCAGGCAGCAGAACGTGGTCAGGTCAGACCGGTCGAAAGTAGCGCCAGGCATGTCGAGGTCTTCCCGATGGGCGGCTCAGGAGCCGCCGTCCTCGGAAGACCTGGACACCTGCCCCGGACTGACGCGCCAGAAGCCGTCCGGCCAGCGACTGAACCCTCACGTGTGAAGAGCCGCCAATTCGCATGCGTGAGCGATTTCTGAAAAGGGCTTCTTCCCATGCGCATGCTGCCCGGGAAACTGTTTGTTCCCGAGCGCGGCAGCCGCGCCGCAGTCGTTCCCGACACCTTGCAGTCGCCCTCGACCCGCATCGATGGAACCCGTTGGATGAGGGTGGTTCTCGTTTCCTTTGAGGACGGCTGTTCGCGGCGTGTGCGTACATGTGTGCGGGTTCTGGAACGGCTTTGTTTTTCTCCGCCCCGGCTCATGGGCGCCTTTGATTGTTCTGCTGCGGACTTGCTGGGCGACTGTTTCCGCAGGCGTCGTGGGATGGTTCAGTAGGCGACGGCCAGCATGACGTCGGCGGCCAATGGAAGGGCTGCGGCGACCAGGAGGACCCAGGGCAGCCAGCGGCGGTGGATGGAGAGGAATGCGCCGACCGCGAGTGCGACGCTGACCATTCCCAGGACGGCCAGCACCCATGTGTACCAGGCGGGGACGCCACCGCCGAACTGCGAAACCAGCCCTCGGACGCCCACTCCCACGCCGCCCAGGCCCAGCATCGACGCGTAGAGCGACATGCTCAGCAGACGACGGGTGCCCGGGGTCGGGTCGTCGGCCGCCGGGAACCGGAACCGGGCCTCGTCGTCACCCAGCTCCCGGGCGACCTGCCGGGTGGCTTCCCAGCCGAACGGAACTACTTCCGGGGCGGTCACCTCCCGAGTAGCTGTCGTTTTGTCCACGTCCGTGGCCGTCACGATTTACCCCTCCCTTTTGTCCGCCTGTTGTCCCCTTACCGTGTGCAACGGATACGACTCACGAGGCGTAACGCGACCGAAAATGACCCAGCTCACGTGGCCTGTGACATAGGTTGTCGATTTAGCGACAAATCGATCAGACGTTTACGTGACGTGCTGATCCCGGCGTAGGCTGCGCAGCGTGATTGACTGGTCCGCGCACTTCGTCAGGGATCGGTCGGCGGCCTCGTGGACGACCCAGCGTGAACCAGAGGGACCCGCATGCGACTGACCGTTCTCGGCTGTGCCGGCAGTTTTCCCGGTCCCGAGTCGGCCTGTTCCGCCTACCTCGTTGAGGCCGAGGGTTTCCGGCTCCTCATCGACTTCGGTTCGGGCTCGCTTTCGGCGCTTCAGCGTTATGCCGGCATCGACGCGATCGACGCCATCCTCATCACTCACCTCCACTGCGATCACATGCTCGACGCGTGCACCTATGTAGTGGTTCGCCGTTACGACCCCGCGGGGCCGTTGCCGCCGCTGCCCGTCTACGCACCGATGGGTGCGGCCGAGCGGATCTCCGCGGCCTACAGCTCCGAGGCGGAGCCCGTCGACGACGTCTACACGTTCTACGGACTGCAGCCCGGCACCTTTCCGATCGGCCCCTTCACCGTCACCGCCGACCGGGTCAACCATCCGATCGAGACCTACGGTGTGCGCGTGGAGCACAACGGGAGCGTTCTTGCTTACTCCTCGGACACGGCCCCCTGCGATCCGTTGCTGCGCCTCGCACAGGGAGCGGATCTGTTCCTCTGTGAGGCGAGTTACCTTGATGGCCGCCCCAACCCTCCCGACCTGCACCTGACCGGCGGCGAGGCCGGTGAGGCCGCGACCAAGGCCGACGTGGGCCGTCTACTCTTGACCCATTTGGTACCCGCCTGGGGCTCCGAGGCATCTACTGTGGAGGCCGCGTGTGCGGCGTACGCGGGTCCGGTGGAGGTAGTCCGTCCGGGTGCCCGCTACGATCTGTGAGCTTGCCGAGGGGACGGCACGAGCGCACCATCGGAATCGATTGTGACCTTGGAGTGCCCTGCATGACCGGTCGATCAGTAGGCGGGCGTGGACTGCGCATCGTCCGACTGGCGAACTTCGTCTCCCCCCGTTCCGGCGGCCTGCGGACCGCCCTACGCCACCTCGGCGAGGGTTATCTCCGCGCCGGTCACGAGCCGATCCTGATCGTGCCGGGACGGGAACGTTCCGACGAGATCACCGAGCAGGGCCGTGTGATCACTCTGCCCGGTCACCGGGTTCCTCGCACCGGGGGCTACCGGGTACTGGCAAGCCGGCGCGAGCTGACCAAGGTGCTGGAAGACCTGGCACCGGACCGCCTCGAGGTCTCCGACCGCTCCACGCTGCGCTGGACCGGCCGGTGGGCCCGGGAGGCCGGCGTCGGCTCGATGATGGTCTCCCACGAGAGCCTTGCCGGGCTGCTCGGAGTCTGGGGCATGCCCCAGCGCGAGACCCTCGCGGACCGGCTGAACAGGCGCACGGCCGAGACCTTCGACCAGATCGTCTGCACCACCGCGTTTGCCGCCGCGGAGTTTCGCCGTCTTGGGGTGCCCAACCTGACGGAGATCCCGCTCGGGGTCAACCTTCGGCAGTTTCACCCGAGCCGTCGTGACCCTGCGGTCCGCGACCGATATGCCCGCCCCGACGAGTTGCTGGTTGTCTTCTGCAGCCGTCTTTCCGCGGACAAGCGCCCCGAGCTCGCTGTCGACACGATCGCCGCGCTGCGTGCGAGCAAGGCCCCTGCCGTGCTCGTGATCGCCGGTGACGGCTCGCGTCGTGCGGCGCTTGCTTACCGGTCGGCGCGGCTTCCCGTGCGGTTCGCCGGGCACATCTCCGACCGTGATGACGTCGCGGCTCTCCTTGCCAGCGCTGACGTTGCGGTTGCGCCGGGGCCGGTCGAAACGTTCGGCCTCGCCGCCCTCGAGGCGCTCGCCTGCGGCACTCCCGTGGTCGTCAACGACGCCAGCGCCCTTCCCGAGGTCGTCGGTCAGGCCGGTCTTGCGGTGCGCGGAACCCCCGAAGCGTTCGCGGAGGGTGTCCGCAAGCTTATGGAGCGTCCGGAGGGCGAACGCCGCGCAGCCGCCCGGGCCCGGGCGGAGCTTTTCGGATGGCCGCAGGCCGTCGACGGTTTCCTGCGCGCCCATGGTGCCCAGACAACGTCGCTGCCATCGGCGAAGGTGACCCGCCAGACGGTTCGCCATCTGCGTCCAGCCGTGCCCGCTGTGGTCGCCGCCGCCACCGACGTCTGGGCGACGGCTGCCAGCGAGTGATCCGAGCAGTCCCACCAGCGTTGATCTGAGCATCCTTGCCCGCCTCTCAAAAGGTTGGGTCAGGTCTATCAGCGGCCGATGATCGAACCTTGGGTTGTCCACAGGCAGGGTCATCCGGTCGGGGCGAGTTATCCACAGGGCTGGCACCCGGCGACGCGAAGTGCTCCCGTTCCGCCTAGGCTCTTGGCCATGTCGCGTCCCGACGGCCGAGAGCCGGACCAACTCCGTCCCGTGACCCTCACGCGCCGGTGGAGCATCCATCCCGAGGGATCGGTGCTGGTCGAGTTCGGCAACACCCGCGTGCTCTGCACCGCCAGCGTCACCGAGGGTGTGCCGCGCTGGCGTAAAGGCTCCGGCCTGGGCTGGCTCACCGCTGAATACGCCATGCTCCCGCGGGCGACCAACACCCGTGGCGACCGCGAGAGCGTCAAGGGCAAGGTCGGCGGCCGCACCCAGGAGATCTCCCGCCTGATCGGGCGCAGCCTGCGGGCCTGCATCGACCTCAAGGCCCTCGGCGAGAATTCCATCGTCCTCGACTGTGACGTGCTGCAGGCCGACGGCGGCACCCGCACCGCCGCCATCACGGGCGCCTACGTGGCGCTGCACGACGCGGTCGGCTGGCTCGCGGACCGCAAGGCCCTGGCCGGCAAGCCCGCCAACGTGCTGCACCGCTCCATTCAGGCGGTCAGCGTCGGCATCATCGACGGCCAGGCCCGTCTCGACCTCATGTATGACGAGGACGTCGCCGCCGAGGTCGACATGAACGTGGTCTGCACCGGCGAGGGGGACTTCGTCGAGGTTCAGGGCACCGGCGAGGCCAACGTGTTCCGCCGCGACCAGCTGGATGCCCTGCTCGACCTGGGCGTCCTCGGCTGCAACGAGCTCGCCGCGGCCCAGCAGAAGGCACTGGCGTCATGACGGCCCGCCTGCTGCTCGCCACGGCGAACAAGAAGAAGCTGGTCGAGCTCCAGCGCATCCTCGACCTCGCGCTCGGCACCGGCGGCATCGAGCTGGTCGGCCTCGGCGAGTTCCCTGACTACCCGGACGTGCCGGAGACGGGCCTGACGTTCGGGGAGAACGCCCTCATCAAGGCCCGCGAGGGGGCGTCGCGCACCGGGCTGCCCACGGTGGCCGACGACTCCGGCCTCGCGGTCGACGCCCTCAACGGCATGCCGGGCGTCTTCAGCGCCCGCTGGTCCGGCGCCCACGGCGAGGACCAGGCCAACCTCGACCTGGTCCTGGCGCAGATCGGCGACGTCCCCGACGAACACCGCGGCGGCTCGTTCGTCTGCGCGGCAGCCCTCGTCCTGCCCAACGGCCGCGAGCACCTTGTCGAGGGCAAGCAGCCCGGCCGCATTCTGCGCTCCCGCCGGGGCACGGGCGGCTTCGGCTACGACCCGATCTTCCTGGGTGACGGTCAGAACCGCACCAACGCTGAGCTGAGCCCCGCGGAGAAGGACGCGATCAGCCACCGGGGCAAGGCGTTCCGCGAGCTCTCCAAGGTGATCGCCAAAGAACTACCGCGCTGACAGGCCGGCCTCGACTGGAACCGCCGCGGGCCGGGCATCCCGGTGCACAACCAGCGCGGGCCGAGTGTGCCTCATTGGAACCGGCGCGGCGGGTCAACGCGGGCGCACGGGTGAGGGTGGCCCGGCACGGACCGGTGGCCCGGCACGGACCGGTGGCCCGGCACGGACCGGTGGCCCGGCACGGACCGATGGCCCGGCACGGACCG
>NZ_BOMN01000116.1 GCF_016862215.1 Winogradskya humida | reverse complement strand
CCCGGCACGGACCGGTGGCCCGGCACGGACCGGTGGCCCGGCACGGACCGATGGCCCGGCACGGACCGATGGCCCGGCACGGACCGATGGCCGATGGGCGATGGCCGATGGGCGATGGGCGATGGGAAGTCTGGCTGTGAAAGCGGACGGATGGTTGAAATCCGGGCCGAAGTGGTGCCTGGTCGGGGATGACGCATGCGATGCCGGGCGGGAAGAAGGGCCCGAGGGCTGGGAATGAGCGGCTGTTCGGGGCTGTGGCCGGGATGCGCGGGCAGCCTACGATCCTGCGCGTGAGGCTACGGGGGATCGGGGCGGTGGCGACTTTGCTGCTGGCCGTGGGCGGGTGTGATTTTCCGGATGATGCGCAGTTCGTCGAAGTTGTTGCCGGTGGCGGAGAGTCGGACGGCGGGGTCGCCGCGGATGCTGCGATCGATGGCCGGCTCGTTGACATGGTCATGGGTAGCGGTGGCGTTCTGCACGTTCTCACCGCGGAGGATCTCAAGCTGACGATGTGGACGGTGGCGGACGGCCGGCTCAGCCATGTTCCGGTGGCCGGTCTCAAGCCCGAGCAGATCAGCCAGGTCACGACCGGGCCGGACGGCGAGGTGCTGGTCGGGCTGTGGGACGGCGCCGGCGGTGTCTGGGAGATCCGGTCCGACGGGTCGGCCGGGCGCACGCTGGGTGCGGGCACTGCCAGGGCGAAGCTCGCCGCCGATGGGGTGACGCGGGAAAAGGCGGAGATTCGCGCTGTCCGCGGTGTCGCGGTCGATCCGGGCGGGGACGTCTACTTCGCCGAGCAGCGCTCCGAGCCGGTGACGCACGACCTCGTCCGCACCTTCGGCACCGGCAAGCTCAAGACCGTTTTCGGCCGGGACCTGGCGGGTCTCAAGGAAGCTGAATGGGCGCAGGCCCGCACTCTGACGGGCTTCCCAGACGGTACGCCGGGGACGAAGGTTGCCGCCGCCGACAATGTCCTGACCATGCCTTTGGCAGTCGCGCCGGACGGAAATGTCTACGTCGCGGCCACCAGGCGCAGTGTTGTCGTCGTTCGCCGCGACGGCACCGCGCACAAGGTTCTCGGTGCGGACGTGGACCGGTCGTCGCCGCCCGAGTGGCCGTTCCAGGATCGCGGGGCCGCCACGGAGGCGAGCGTCGACGTGGTCGGTGCCGGCATGGTCACCGACAACGCCAACAATGTCTATCTGGTCGGTATAAGCGATCGGTACAGTTCCCTGCCCGAGTCGTTCGACTGGACCGGGGACGTGACGGACAAGCAGCGCGAACTGCTGATCCGTTCGAAGGAGCAGCGCGAACGGGAGACCGAGGTGCTGCGGGTCCGCCCCGATGGCGAACTGGCGACAGTTGCCGGGCACGCAGACGCGGTCGCCGTCGACCAGGGCTGGATCTATCTGGCGCGCTCGTTCAAGGACAAGGAACTCGCCGACCGCGTCATCGTGGTGCGGACCGCCGAGGACTTCTGACCCAGCGGCCCGATCAGCCCAGCGGCCCGATCAACCCAGCGGCCCGATCAGCCCAGCGGCCCGATCAAACTCGATGGCCCGGTCAGCTCAGCGGCCCGTCAGCTCAGTGGCCCGATTGAGGACTCGATCCGGGCGCGCAACTCGGGTCCGCTCACCACTGTCCGGGCCTGTTCCATTACCGGGGCGAGGAAGACGTCCGGTCCCGGGGCGCCCGCGAAAACCTCCACAAGCGAGACTGCCGCGAGGCCTGCGGGTGAGGGTGAAAGGGGGGCGCGCAGCTGGATTCCGCGTACGCCCGACAGCAGCTCAACCGCAAGCAGGCTGGTCAGGTTGTCGAGCACGGTCCGCAGCTTCTTCGTCGCGGCCCAGCCCATGGACACGTGGTCCTCCTGCATGCCACTGGTCGGCAACGAGTCCACCGACGCGGGTGAGGCGAGCCGCCGGTTCTCCGCGACGATGCCCGCGGCGGTGTACTGCGCGATCATCAGTCCCGAGTTGACGCCGGCGTCGGGGGAGAGGAACGGCGGCAGGGAGCGGGAGCGGGTCACGTCGAGGAGGCGGTCGACGCGGCGTTCCGAGATCGCACCGACCTCGGCCGCGGCGATGGCGAGGAAGTCGGCGGCGAAGCCGAGCGGTGCCCCGTGGAAGTTGCCCGTCGATTCGACCCGTCCGTCGCGGAGCACCACCGGGTTGTCGACCACCGAGACGAGTTCCCGCGCGGCCGTCACGCGTACGAACTCGAGGGTGTCGCGGGCTGCACCGGCGACCTGCGGCGCGCACCGCATCGAGTAGGCGTCCTGCACGGCGTGGGCGAGGTCGTCGCGGTGGGAGTCCATGATGGACGAGTTCTGCAGCAGCCGGTGGATGTTCGCCGCCGACGCGGCCTGTCCGGGGTGGGGGCGGATCTCGTGCAGCTCGGGGAGGAACGGCCGTTCGGAGCCGAGCATCGCCTCGATGGCGAGCGCCGCGGTCACGTCGGCCATCGCGAAGAGGTGTTCCGCGTCCGCGATCGCGAGCAGCAGCATGCCGAGCATGCCGTCGGTGCCGTTGATGAGCGCGAGCCCCTCCTTGGAGGCGAGCTCGAGCGGGGTGAGACCGGCGGTGTGCAGGGCCTGCGCGGCGTCAGCGCGCGAGCCATCCTTGCCGAGCACCCAGCCCTCGCCGAGCAGCACCAGCGCGCAGTGTGCCAACGGGGCGAGGTCGCCGGAGGCGCCCAGCGAGCCGTGTTCCGGCACCCACGGCGTTATGTCGTGGTTGAGCAGGTCGACGAGGCCCTGCGCGAGCTTCGGGCGTACCCCGGAAAGACCTAATGCCAGCGACCGTACGCGCAGCAGCATCATCGCCCGCACCACCTCGCGCGGCATGGGCGCACCCACTCCCGCAGCGTGTGAGCGGATCAGCGCGTGCTGCAACTCGGCGCGGCGCTCGGGGGCGATGGACGTGTTCGCGAGGGCGCCGAAACCGGTGGACACGCCGTAGACCGGGCGCCCGGACGCCTCGATCCCGTCGACGATGTCGCGGCTGCGTGCCATGGCGGCGACGGCTGCCTCGGCGATCTCGACCCGCGCGTCGTGGCGTGCGACCGCGACGACGTCGGCGGGGGTGACTCCGGTGGACTGGACTATGACCTTCATAACGGCACTCCGTCGTGCAGAACTGTGCTGATCAGGGGAACTCCGGGCCGGTAGGCCAGGTGCAGGTAGGAGGGGGCGTCGAGCAGGACCAGGTCGGCCCGCGCTCCGGGCCGGATCACCCCGAGGTCGTCGCGGCGCAGGGCCCGGGCACCACCTGCGGTCGCTGCCCACAACGCCTCAGCGGGAGACAGACCCATCTCGCGTACGCCGAGAGCCAAGCAGAACGGCATCGACGACGTGTACGACGACCCGGGATTGCAGTCGGTGGCGAGCGCGACAACTACGCCGGCGTCGAGCAACCGCCGCGCATCCGGGTACGGCGACCGCGTCGAGAACTCGGCACCGGGAAGCAACGTGGCGACGGTGTCCGAACCGGCGAGCGCGTCCACGTCGGCGTCACTGAGATGCGTGCAGTGGTCGGCGCTCGCGGCACCCAGTTCGACCGCGATCCGCACACCCGGCCCGGCGGTCAGCTGGTTGGCGTGGATCCGCAACCCGAGCCCGGCCCGCGCGCCGGCCTGGAGAATTTCGCGAGCCTGGTCGCCGTCGAAGGCGCCGCGTTCGCAGAAGACGTCGATCCAGCGGGCGTGGGGCGCGGCGGCCTCGAGCATCGGCCCGGCCACCAGCGCCACGTAGTCGTCGGGCCGGTCCTGATATTCGACGGGTACGACGTGGGCGCCCAGGAACGTCGTCTCGGCGGTCAGCCGCCCGGCGATCCGCAGGCTGCGGGCTTCCTCGGCGACGCTGAGCCCGTACCCACTCTTGATCTCGACAGTGGTGGTGCCCTGCCGCCGCATCTCGTGCACGAGCCGTTCGGCCCCGGCGTGCAGGACGTCGTCGCCGGCGGACCGGGTCGCGGCGACCGTCGTCCGGATGCCGCCGCCGGTGTAGGACTCGCCGGCCATGCGCGCGGCGAACTCCGCCGCCCGGTCCCCGGCGAAGACGAGATGGGCGTGGCTGTCGACGAACCCGGGAATCACCGCGCGCCCGGCGGCGTCGATCCGCTCGTCAGCCGCCGGTGCCGCTGCCGCCGGCCCGACCCAGACGATCCGCTCGCCGTCGACAACAACGGCCGCATCGTGCACGATTCCGACCGCATCATCCTGCGTAACGAGTTCACCGATGTTCGTGAGAAGCAAGCTCATAGGAGGACCGCCCGGAGCGCGGGGGCAACGTCGAAGTTCGTGTGGTGCCGGTCGGTGACAACTGCGCGTCCGTCGACGATCACGTCGGTGACGTCGGCGTTGGTGGCGGCATAGACGAGACCAGTGGGGTCGCTGCCCGCTGTGCGTACGGAGTTGAGGGAGACCGCGACCAGATCCGCTCGCTTGCCCACCGCGATCTCGCCGGCGTCCTGCCAGCCCAGCACCGCATGCGCTGTCGCGGCGCGGATCAGCTCGGCGGGAGTGAAATGTCCGCGGCGTTCGGTGGCGAGGCGTTCGTCGAGTTCGAGTCCGCGGGCCTCCTCGAACGGGTCGATGACCGCGTGGCTGTCGCTGCCGAGGCTGAGCGGAGAACCCGCGTCGGCCAGGGCGCGGGCCGGGCCGATGCCGTCCGCCAGGTCACGTTCGGTCGTGGGGCAGACGCAGACGCCGGTGCCCGAGTTGCCGAGCAGCTTGATGTCGCCGCCGGTGAGATGAGTGGCGTGCACCGCGGTGGTGCCCGGCCCGAGCAGGCCGTGCCGGTCCAGCAGTTCGGCCGGGGTGCAGCCGTGAACCGCGCGGCACTGTTCGTTCTCCGCGCGTTGCTCGGAGAGGTGAATGTGCAGTGGTGCGATCCCCGTGCACGAGGCGAGCGCGGTTGCGGGAACGGCCCGTACGGAATGCAGGGCAGCGCCGACGATCGCGTGCGGAGACTGGGAAGCCAACGCCGATCTCCGGGAATGCCACCGGTCGACATCGCCGTCGCCGAAACGCCGCTGCACTCCTTCCAACGGCCTGCCGTCCACACTGGACGTCAGGTAGAGCGTGTCCAGCAGTGTGATCCGGATGCCGGCGTCCTCGGCGGCCGCGATCAGCGCGTTTCCCATGGCGTTGGGATCGGCGTAGGGCGTGCCGTCCGGCCCGTGGTGCAGGTAGTGGAATTCGCCCACGGAGGTGATCCCGGCCAGCGCCATCTCGCCGTAGACGGCCCGCGCCAGCGCGTAGTAACTGTCGGGGTCGAGCCGCGCGGCGACCGCGTACATCCGCTCGCGCCACGTCCAGAAACTGCCGCGATCGTCGTGCGTCCGGCCGCGTAGCGCCCGGTGAAAAGCGTGCGAGTGCGCGTTCGCGAATCCCGGAAGGACGAGGCCGCGCAGCCGGGTCCCGGCCGGCGCGGCCCCGGCTGTCACGGAGGTGAAGCGCCCTTCGCCGACCTCGATGGCGACATTGCGTTCCACCCGGCCGCCGACCCATGCGAAGTCGGCGAAATAGCTCACCGCGAATCCTTGCGGGAGAGGTGATCGAGCACGGTGGCCAGGGCCTTGACGCCGGCCGCGCAGTCCTTGTCCGGCGCGTGTTCGGCGGGGGAGTGGGAGACCCCGGTCGGGTTGCGGACGAAGAGCATCGCGGTCGGTACGTGTGCCGACAGCACACCCGCGTCGTGACCCGCGCCCGTCGGCAGGATCGGGGCATCGCCGAGGATGCCGGACAGTCGCGAGGCGAGCGTCGTGTCAAAGGTGACCTGCGGGGAGTTCGACTCGGGTTCGACGACAACCGTCGTGCCGTCGCGTTCCGCGCGGTCGTGGGCGCGTTTGAGGACCGCCTCGACCAGCCGGTCCAGCGTCGCGGTGTCCTCGGCGCGCGCGTCGAGCCAGCCCCGGACCAGGGACGGGATCGCGTTGGTGGCGTTGGGTTCCACGAGCACCCGGGCGATGGTGGCGTGGGCGCCGGAGAGCCGTGCCTCCTTGTTCGCCGCCAGCACCGTGTAGGCGAAGGTGAGCATCGGGTCGTGGCGGTCGGCCATCCGGGTGGTGCCCGCGTGGTCACCCGAGCCGGTGAAGTCCATCCGCCACCGTCCGTGCGGCCAGATCGCGCTCGCGACTCCGACGGGTGCGTCGAGGTCGGCCAGTGCCCGGCCCTGCTCGATGTGCAGCTCGACAACCGCTGACATCCGGCCCATCAGGTCCGGCAGTGCACCGGCGGGGCGTACGCCGAGCGCCTCCCCGAACGTCACCCCGTCGGCATCGCGCAGCTTCGCGGCCTTCTTGGGTGTGATCGCGCCGGTGATGAGCCGCGAACCGAGGCACGGCACGCCGAACCGGCCGCCCTCCTCCTCGACGAACGCCGCGATCCCGATCGGCTTGTCCGGCGTGACACCGCGTTCGCGCAGGGCGTCGACGGCGAGGAACGCGCTGACGATACCGAGGGGCCCGTCGTAGCCCCCGCCGTGCGGCACCGAGTCGAAGTGCGATCCGGTGATGACCGCGTCGTGTCCCCATGACTGCCCCCACCAGGCGAACAGGTTGCCGTTGCCGTCCTCGGAGACGTCCATGTCGCGGCGTGCCGCCTGGTTACGGAACCAGTCACGCAACACCAGTTCCGGCGTGCTCAGGGCGTACCGTAAATAGCCGCCCTTGGGGTCGCGGCCGATGGGCGCGATCTCCTGCCAGAGCTGTTCGAAGGCCGCGGTCATTTGCCCGCCATGGGGATGTGGACGCCGCTCGCGGCGGCGGATTCGTAGCCCGCGTCGACGTGCCGCAGGACGCCGGTGGCCGGGTCGTTGGTGAGCACGCGCTCGATCTTCTGGCCGGCCAGCGCGGTGCCGTCCGCGACGCAGACCTGCCCGGCGTGGATGGACCGGCCGATGCCGACGCCGCCGCCGTGGTGGATCGACACCCAGCTCGCGCCGCTCGCGGTGTTGACCATCGCGTTGAGCAGCGGCCAGTCGGCGATCGCGTCGGAACCGTCGAGCATCGCCTCGGTCTCCCGGTAGGGCGACGCCACCGAGCCGGAGTCGAGGTGGTCACGGCCGATCACGATCGGCGCGGACAGCTCGCCGCTCGCCACCATGTCGTTGAAGCGGACGCCGGCCTTGTCGCGCTCGCCATAACCGAGCCAGCAGATGCGCGCGGGCAGTCCCTGGAACGCGACGCGCTCCCCGGCCAGTTTGATCCAGCGGGCGAGCGGCTCGTTCTCCGGGAACAGATCGAGGACCGCACGGTCGGTCTTCGCGATGTCGGCAGGGTCGCCGGACAGCGCGGCCCAGCGGAACGGGCCCTTACCCTCGGCGAACAACGGCCGGATGTACGCAGGCACGAAGCCGGGAAAGTCGAATGCGCGCGTGTAACCGGCCAGCTGCGCCTCACCGCGGATCGAGTTGCCGTAGTCGAACACTTCGGCACCCGCGTCCAGGAAGCCGACCATCGCCGCGACGTGCTTGGCCATGCTCCCGCGCGCCCGGTCCGTGTACTCCTCCGGCTTGGTGCGCGCGAGCTCGGCAGCATCGGCGAGCTCCACACCGACGGGGACGTAGGAGAGCGGGTCGTGCGCGCTGGTCTGATCCGTCACGATGTCGATGTCGACGCCACGGATCAGCAGCTCAGGGAAGACAAGGGCTGCATTGCCCACTACTCCTACCGACATTGCGCGGCGTTCGCGCTTCGCGGTCTCGGCGATCCGCACGGCCTCGTCCAGGTTGCCGGCGACGACGTCGAGGTAACGCTGCTCCACCCGTCGCCGCAGCCGCGTCTCGTCGATGTCGACGATCAGGCAGACACCGCCGTTCATCGTCACCGCGAGCGGCTGCGCGCCACCCATCCCGCCGCAGCCCGCGGTCAGCGTCAACGTGCCGGCCAGGTCACCGCCGTACCGCTTGGCGGCGATCGCGGCGAACGTCTCGTAGGTGCCCTGCAGGATGCCCTGGGTGCCGATGTAGATCCACGATCCCGCGGTCATCTGCCCGTACATCGTCAGGCCGAGCTTCTCTAACCGGCGGAACTCGGGCCACGTCGCCCAGTCACCCACGAGGTTCGAGTTGGCGATCAAAACCCTGGGAGCCCATTCATGGGTACGCAGGACGCCGACCGGCTTGCCCGACTGCACGAGCAGCGTCTCGTCGTCGCGCAGCTCGTCCAGCTCCCGGACGATCGCATGGAACGACGGCCAGTCGCGCGCCGCACGCCCGGTGCCGCCGTAGACCACGAGATCCTCGGGACGCTCGGCCACCGCCGGGTCGAGGTTGTTCATGAGCATCCGCTTGGCGGCCTCTTGCGGCCACCCCTTGGCGGTGTACGCAGTGCCGCGCGGTGCGACTACCCCTGGCATCCCGGCTCCTTCAGGCTTCGAAAATGTGACGGCGAGCGGCCGTCGCCTCGAACTCTTCCAACCGGCGCTGCGCCTGCTCGGGCGCGGCGTCGCAGACCGCCTGCAGCAGCACCATGGCCATCGCCATCGGCGCGGTGTGCAGGTCGAACACGAGCTGGGTGCCGACCGGCGCGGCCAGCACCACGTCGGCGTGCTCGGCGGCCGGGCTGACCGCCGAGTCGGTCAGCGCGACCACACCGAGCCCCAGCGTCCTCGCTTCACGCAGCGCGTCGAGGGTCTCGCGCGGATACCGCGGGAGCGCGATCACCAGTATCGCGCTCGCACCGGCCGCACATGCCTGATCGAGCCGGTCGAGCAACGCGGTCCCGCCGTCGTCGAGCACCCGCACATCGGGAAGGACCTTCGAAGCGAAATACCCGAAGTACGCCGCGAGCGGTGCGGCGGCGCGCAGGCCCAGCACCGGCAGCGGCCTCGTTGCGGCAAGAAGTGCGGCTGCTCTGCGTACGGTAGAAAGCTGCCCCAGGTCGTCGGCGACCCGATCGAGGTGTCCGGTTTCCGCGCGCAGCGCCCGTTGCATCGGATTTTCCCCGGTGACGGGCGGGGCGGCCGGCACAGCGACCAGCGCGCGCAGCTCCCGGCGCAGCGCGGGGTAACCCGCATATCCCAGCGCCATCGCGAAGCGGGTCACCGACGGCTGACTCACCCCGGCCAGCTCGGCGACCTCGGCCGCCGACAGATACGCCGCGGACGGCCCGTGCTGCACCAGGCTGTGCGCGATCCGCCGCTGCGTCGGCGTGAGCCGGGCGCCCTGGAAGAGGTCGAGCACCCGCTCAACCGTCCTGACCGCACCGTCATTCACGTAAGCAGACTATGCATAAAAACTTTCAGCGCGCTAGGGGTGCCACCAGGAAAACGGACCGGGACCCGAACAGAAACGCCCGTGAACTCGATCTACGCTGACTCGTGAACCGGAGGCGCTCGTGACCCAGCTCATAGGAACTCGGGACGTCGTGCCGGACAGAACCATCACATGACGACAGATCTGCGCGCCCTCGTCCGGGCCGGTGATCGTGACGCGTTCGCCCAGCTGTTCGACCGGTACGCCCGGGCGGTCTACAACCACGGTTTCCGGCTGACCGCGGACTGGGCGCTGGCCGACGACGTGGTCTCGGCGACGTTCCTGCAGGCGTGGAACCTGCGCGGGCGGGTCGACCCCGACGGCGGCTCGCTGCGGCCCTGGCTGCTCGGCATCGCCACCAACATCACCCGCAACCTGCGCCGCGGTGATCGTCGCTACCGGGCCGCGGCACTCGCCTGCACGCGCCTCGAGCAGGTCGTTCCCGATCACGCGGGCGCGACCGACAGCAGGATCGACGACGGCCGCCGCCTCGCTGCCGCGATGGCCATCCTCGCCGCCCTGCCCCGGGCCGACCGCGAGGTCTTCACCCTCTGCGTGTGGGAGGAACTCGACTACGCGTCCGCGGCCGAGGCGCTCGGCATCCCGATCGGGACCGTCCGCTCCCGGCTCTCCCGGGCCCGCGACAAAATTCGCAGGGAACTCCCCGGCCCCGATCGACAGGTAAAAGGCGACCACCTCACCACGGCCCGGCACGCGGAAGGAACCCGATGAGCGAGCACCCCGTACCTCCCTCGTTCGATCTGCCGCCCGGCCGTCACGAGTTCCACAAGGAGCGCCTGATGACCCAGATCGACGACAGCACCCGTACGCGTACGCCGCGGCGGTCGTTCTTCCTGCGCCCCGCCTTCGCCCTGCCCGCGCTGGCCCTGCTGGCCGCCGGCGTCACCGGCGTCGTCGTGACCCAGCGCGGCGGTGACTCCGCACCCGCGGCCATCACCGAACCGGCGCAGTTCGCCGACCCGGACGCGGGCTCCCCGAACGGCGTGAACCAGCTCGTCAACCGGATGGTCCTGGTGGCCGCGACCCGTAAGGAAGGCGTGGCCCCGACCGGCGACTGGGTCTACATCAACAGCAAGAGCACCAACATCTTCATCCGCGGCAACGCCGACAACGGTGAGGAGAAGCAGGTCTCGACGGTGTCGGACCGGGAGACGTGGAATTCCCTCGACGGCACGAGGGGCTGGCTCATCCAGAGCGGCGTCGACCAGAAGGCCGGCGGGGAAACCCTCGACGGTCCCGGCGGCGGGACGCTGAACGGGCCGTCCTACAACTTCCTCGCCGCACTCACCACCGACCCGGACGCGTTGCTCGCCCAGATCCACACGGAGACCAAGGGCATGGGTAACGGCCCGGACAGCGAAGCCTTCACCACGATCGGCGACCTGCTCGGCGAGAGCTACCCGCCTGCCGCGCTCTACCCGGCCCTCTACCGCGCCGCCGCGAAGATCCCGGGCGTGCTGGTCGTCGATGATGCCGTCGACGCGTCCGGCCGGCACGGCATCGCGCTGGCCCGTGTCGACGAGATCGGCAACCGCGTGGAGCTGATCTTCGACAAGAAGGACTACACGTTCCTGGGCCAGCGCTCCGTCCGCACGACGGACGACGCGGACGGCATCAAGGCCGGCACGGTCACGTTCTCGTCGGCCATCCTCGCCCGCGCCCTCGTCGGCGAGATGAAGCAGGTCCCGGCCAACTGACCTGCGCAGCCGGCCGGCCTTTTCGTGAGCGCGAGAAGGCCGGCCGCTTGGTGACTGCGAGAGGCCGGCCGCGCATAAATCGGATGGCAACCGCGATCATCTGCTCTATCGTCGTGGCCATGACGTACTGACGAACCACTCCGTGTCCGCACCCCGTTCGAGGGTGTTGTGCCCGCGCGTGCCCTGATGGCCGCGCCGGAACCCCAGAGGAACGTCATCGTCATGCCCTACCCCATGCCATCCCTTTTGTCCGGTGGCGCCACTGTCACGGTGTTCGCGTCGCCGGGTAGCTGGATCGAATCGTCCGCCCTCGAGCAGTGCCGGCAGGTCGCCGCGCTCGACGGCATGCTCCATGTAGCAGGTATGCCCGATCTGCATCCCGGTAAAGGCGCACCCATCGGCGGTGCGATGCTGTCGACGGTGCTCTACCCCCACCTGGTCGGCTCCGACATCGGGTGCGGCATCGCCGTCTACCCGTTCGGGCTGCGCAAGGTGGTGCCGGAACGGCTCGCACGCAAGTTCCCCAACCTCGACGCCGAACCGGATCCCAGCGAGTACAACGCCGAGGAGCTCGGCGGTTACACCGATGGTTTCGGTACGGTCGGCCGCGGCAACCACTTCGTGGAGCTGGCCAGGATCGGGGACGTGCTCGAGCCCGCGCACGCCGAACGGCTCGGGATCGCCGCGGATGACCTCGTCCTCATCGTGCACAGCGGATCCCGAGGGCTCGGTGAACGCATCCTGCGCTCGCACACCGAGGTGCACGGCGCCGGACCCGCCGCTGACCCGGGTGCCTACCTCGCCGCGCACGACGCAGCCGTGCGGTGGGGCTCGCTCAACCGGCGGATGATCGCCGAACGGGTGGCCGACGCGCTCGGCGCCCAGCTCGGTGACGCGCTCGTCGACGAATGTCACAACCTCGTCGTTGAGAACGGCGGCGAATACCTGCACCGCAAAGGCGCGGCGCGGGGGGACGGCCGGGACGTTCTGATCGCCGGGACGCGCGGCACCCGTTCCTACCTCGTCGCCGGGCACGCCGGAGCGGACGCCAACTACTCGGTCGCCCACGGTGCCGGGCGCAAGATGTCCCGCGCCGACGCGCTCAAGCGTGGGCTCGCGAAGCACACCGTCGAGGAGCTCCGGCGTACGCCGCTGGGATCGCACGTGGTCTGCGGCGACCGGCAGCTGCTGTTCGAGGAGGCGCCGACGGCGTACAAGCGGATCGAACAGGTCATCGGCGACCTCGTCGACCACGACCTCGCGACGCCGATCTGCACCACCGTCCCGCTGGTCACCTACAAGACGCCGCACACCCGCGACGGCAGGGAGAAACGGCGATGACCGAGGTCGGTGTGCTGCTGCTGTCAGCGGGGCGCGGCCCTGCGGAGTGCGCGTGGGCGGTGACCGAGCTGCTCCGGCGGCTCGAGAGCGAGGCGGCTTCATGTGCGGTGAGCGTACGGAGGCTGGAGTCAGTGCCCGGTCCGAAGCCGGGCACGCATCTTTCGGCCCTGCTCGAAATCTCGGGCCGCGGGGCTGTCGCCTTCACCGAGTCGTGGACCGGGACGCTGTGCTGGCAGGCAGCCAGCCCTTACCGCCCCGGGCACGGCCGGAAGAACTGGTACGTCGTCGCGGAACGGCAAGGGGAAACGGCACCCGCCGCGACGTTCGACGAGGGTGACGTCGACGTGGTGCCCGTCCGCACCGGCGGCCCCGGCGGTCAGCACCGCAACAAGGCCAGCACCGCGGTCCGGGCCACCCACCGCCCGACCGGGTTCGTGGTGGTCGCCGACGAGGAGCGCTACTTCACCGCGAACCGGCGGCTCGCCCTGCAACGCCTGCGCGACCGCATCGAGGATGGCAACGCGGCGGTGGAACGGTCCGCCGTCGCTGCCCGTCGGGGCACCCATGACCAGCTGATCAGGGGCAATCCGGCCAGGGTCGAGCGGCCGGGCGCCGGGAACGGCGCGCGCGTGCGAGGCTGAACGGATGCGGATCGCGTCGCTGCACACGTACCCCGTCAAGGGTTGTCACCGCCTCGACCACGACGAGGCCGTGATCGAGCCGTGGGGTCTGGCCGGTGACCGGCGCTGGATGATCATCGACACCGACGGTGTCGGCGTCACCCAGCGCCAGGCGCCGCTGCTCACCCAGCTGCATGCCGTGCCGTGGCCCGGGGGAGTGGCGCTCAACGGTCACCTCGCCGCAGAACCCGCCGACGGCCCGAAGATCACGCTGCGGGTCTTCAGCTCCAAGCCCGCGGTCACCGCGCGCCTCGCCTCCGAGGAATCCGCCGCGTTCCTGAGCGACTTCCTCGGCCGCCCCGTGCAGCTCGCGTGGCTGTCCGACCCCACCGCCCGGCCGATCCAGAACAACGCCCTGCCCAGCGACCGGGTCAACTTCGCCGACGGCTTCCCCGTGCTGCTCACCAACGACGCCTCCCTCGCGGCCCTGGACGTCGGCGTGCCGATGACCCGGTTCCGGGCGAACCTCGTCCTCACCGGAGCGCCCGCCTGGATCGAGGACGACTGGCTCGGCGGCCGGATCCGCATCGGCGACGTCACGTTCCGTGCGGCCGAGGCCTCCGGCCGCTGCATGGTCACCACCATCGACCAGGAGACCGGGGTGAAAGGCGGCGAGCCTCTGCGTACGCTCGGCCGACTGCGCCGCGTCAACGGCCGGCTCCTCTTCGGCCTGAACCTCATCCCCGACATCACTCCAGGTGAGACGAAAGTCATCCGACTGGGGGACGCAGTCTTAAGCTCCGCTTAGAGGAGTTGCCCGGCGGTGAACGGCCGCGAAGGATGACTCATCGTGACCTCTGCTCATCGCTACCCCCGCCCTCGCTGGCTCCCCAGCTCCCGCTGGCTCGCGACGGGTGGTGCGGTCCTGCTGGCCGGGGTGCTCGGTGTCGCCCTGCTGTTGCAGAACGGCGGCGGCGCGTGCGCGGCCCCGCCGACCACCGCCAAGCAGTCGGGCAAAGCGACGTTCTACGACCTCGCGGGCTCGCAGGGAAACTGCTCGCTCGACCCGCCGGCCGACGACCTTTACGTCGCCCTCGGCAACGACGAGTACTCGGGCGCGACCTCCTGCGGCAGCTACCTCGACGTCACCGGCCCCAAGGGCAAGGTCCGGGTCAAGGTCTTCGACCGCTGCCCCGAGTGCGAGCCCGGGCATCTGGACCTGAGCCGCACCGCGTTCAAGAAGATCGGCGACGAGGTGCAGGGCATCATCCCGATCACCTACAAGGCGGTCCCGAACGCCGCCACACCCGGCCCGCTGAACATCGAGTTCAAGGACGGCTCGTCGCAGTTCTGGTTCGCGATCTTCATCGACAACCACGCGAACCCGATCAAGTCGGTGCAGGTCAAGGGCTCGGGCGGCAGCTTCACGAGCGCCGACCACCAGGACTACAACGCGTGGGAGATCGCCAGCGGCGCCGGCAGCGGCCCGTTCCAGATCAAGATGACCGACATCTACGGCAACACCGCCACTGCCACGGGCATCAAACTCGAGCCAGGCGTCAAGCAGGAGTCATCCGTACGCTTCGCCGGCGGCTCGACAACCGTCGCCAGGTCCGCAAAGACCGCCGCGAAGACCAAGAAGTCCGCGTCGCCGTCCCCCTCGGTGTCCCCCTCGCCGTCGCCCTCGGTCTCACCGTCCGCCAGCGTTTCATCGGCAGCTCCGGCCTCGCCGACCTCCCCGGCCGCGGAACCGACCACGGACGCCGCCGTCGAGCAGGACCTGGCGCTCGCTGCCGCGAATCATTGCTGACCTGCCACTGAACCGATGAGCCCCGGCGCCTTCCGCGCCGGGGCTCACTCATTTACTCGCCGGCCAGTTCACTCGCCGGCCAGTTCACTCGCCGGCCAGTTCACTCGCCGGCCGGTTCACTCGCCTACCAGTTCACTCGCCTACCAGGAAGTGGTACTCGGTGACCGGCCCCAGCGCGCCGTCGGTGAACTCCCGCTGCACGAAAAGCGTGAACGGCCCGCTGCGATCCGGAACCCACATCACATCGGTGGTGTACGTATCCGTCGCCTGCGCGAGCTCCTGCACCGGACCGTCCCCGACCCGCCACAGATAGTTCGCGGTGACGTCGTTCAACCAGCTCGTGCTCCCGGAGAACGAGAACCAGCCGGACTGCCCCGAACCCCCGCTCGGCGACCAGTCGTCCCACGTGGCCCAGACCTCGACCTTCGGGTCCTCCACCCGGAAGACCAACCGGCGCGGCTGCGACACGGTGCCGTCGGTGCGGACCTCGGTCACGTTCAGCGTCAGCACTCCCGGCTCGGCGGGTTGCCAGGTGATGCTCGCCGAACCGTCAGCCGCCGCGTCGACGGTCTGCGCGCTGCCGCTGTCATCACCCCAGAAGTACCTGTACGAAGCCACCCCGGGCGATGCCGGCGTGAACGTCGCCGTGGTCTCACGCCCGGCAACCGGAACCGGACCGTACGGCCCGCGCACCGTCACCACCGGCGAATCCGGCAGCACGATCTCGATGGTGGTCGCCGGTGACAACGTGCCGTCCGCCCGCTTCGCCCGCACAGTCAGACTGCTCGCGCCACCATGCTGCGGAACCACCCGCACAGAGCTGTAACTGCCCTCGTCGAGGCTCCGCTCCGCACCACCGTCGAAGGTGTACACAAAGCCGGTAACCCCCGGCACGTCACTCCACATCTCTACGACCACCGGAACCCCGACCCCGGAATCCGCGTCCGCCCACGAGATCACCGTGGGGCGAGCATCGATGACCTGGAACGACAACACGGACTCCTGCGACTCGGAGCCGTCCGCAACAACCGACCGCACCGTCAGCGTGAAATACCCGCCCCGCTCCGGCGTCCACGGCAACGCCACGCTGCCGCCCGACCCCGCCCCGATGCGGCCCTCGTCAACCACACCCTCGCCGTCCTCGATCACGTAGTGGTACGCCTCAACACCCACCGACCGCGGCGAAAACGTAAAGCCGCCCTGATTCCCCGACACCGGGCTCGTGCCGGACCCGAACTCGGCGGACACGATGCCCGGCCCGTCGGAAACGGCGATGGACTCCGTGTTGGCACCGGCCGGCCGCTTGCCCACATACGAATGCGACACGATGGTGTGCGTTCCCACCGTCGTGAAGGTCAGCTCACCGCGCGCCACGCCGGCCGTCGCAGGCAGGGTCGTCACAGCCCCGCCGTCCACGGCGTAGTCGTAGGACGTCACGTCCGGGGAGCCCGACCGCAGGACGATCTGACTCGGCAGCCCCACCCCGCCGACAGTCACCGCCGCGAACGGCGTGGAGTTGCGCACCCAGAATTTGTAGAGCTGCTCCGCACCCCGGTTACCGGCCGCGTCGTAAGCCGAGACGTAAAGCTCCTGAGGCCCGTATGTGCCCGGCGTGAAGGCGAACTTCCCACGACCACCGGGATGATCGATCGGCACCAGCACCCCACCGTTCTGATCCCTGGTGCGGTAAGAGAATCCGGCGACGTCCAGATCACCTAGCGAGTCGGCAACGAACGTGCCCGCCACGCCCGGCCCACCGGAACCCGGATACTCCGCAACGGAGTACTTCTTCGAAGAGACAACCGGAACGGTCGGTGGGGTGGTGTCGACGGTCAGATAACAAGGCTCGCTCCACGGCCCCGCGTCGTCGGCGTCCCGGGCCTGCGCGGCCCAGGCGACAACCGTGCCGTCAGCGAAACCGTTCAGATAAAGAACCTCGGACGCCGTCTCGGAACGCTGCTCCGGATGGTCGACCGGCCAGAACGCGAACATGACCCGCGGAGTCCCACCGCCGTCAGCATCGAAAGGCGTGGCACGGACCTTCGTGGACTTCCCCGCCGACGGATGCTCCTCGAGCGTCCCGCAGGGCCGATCCGGATCCACCATCCGCAGATTGCTGACCGTCGGCAGATGATTGGCCCACACGCTCAGACTGAACTGCCGGAACGCGCGGCGCACCCCGGGATCAGCCTCCGAACCGGCGGCAACCCGAACCTCGAACGTGATGCTCGGATCCTGGCGCCCGACCGCCGCCACGATCTGCGCGAGCACGTCAACCCCGAGATAGGCACCCGGGCACGCGATCGCACCCTTGCCCAGACTGGTCTGGTTGACCAGATCCACCTCGGCCGGCGGATTCTGCCAGCTCGTCGCGGCGGTGACCGGCCCAGTGCGCCAAACCTCAACCGGAGCCGTACGCGAACAGTCCGCCACCGACCGCTCGGTGCTGTAGAAATTCGCCTGTGACAACACCGTGCCCTGGAACGGCCGCAGGTCATAGGTGAAGTACGCCCGCTGCGTGTGCCGCACCCCGGCGGCATCATCAACGGAACCGATCGGGGCGTCACCGGACGGGTTGACCGCCGTGGCGCCGGGCTGAGCGGAATCGGTGTAGGTCCACGCGGTCAGCGCGGCCCCGGTGGAATTCACCGCCAGGGCTGGATCGGCAACCCCGGCGACAACGACGGCAGAGCCCAACGCGGTCACCACCGCGGTGAAAAGGGCCCTTCTGGCATGGTTCATCGTCACTCCCCGAAACCCGACCGGCACAGACGGCCGATGAGTGCGGCGAGATTACCAAAGTGGATCGATGCCTCGTAGCCGGTTATCCACAGGGGAAAAAGCGGTCAACGCAGGTCGAGCCACATGAACAACTCATCCCGATCATCACCCGGCCCGATCCGCAGAGCCCCCGGCACGCGCCCCACCTCGCGATACCCCACCTTGCGATAAAAGCCGTCCAGCCCGTGCCCGTCCCGCACGGTCACCTGCAACCCGTCCAACCCCAGCGCCCGCCCCACATCCGCGGCCTGCCGCATCAGCGCGGCCCCATACCCGAGCCCCTGACTCCCGGGCACGACCATCACCCGCTTGACCACACGCCAATGCGCCTTCAACCCGAACCGGTTGTCAACAACGAAGAGAAGAGCCACCACCCGCGCGTCGTCGATCCCGACAACCAGCCGATCAATCCCGGACTCAACCCCCGCGAAGGCCGCCTCCGCCACCGGCCGAACCTCATCAGCGGTGACCGGACCCACAAACCCCACAGCCCCGCCGGCATTGGTGACATCAACCCACAGCTGAACAACCTCATCCCGCAGAGCCGAGCTCAACACAGGATCAACCACGAACGACAGCGCCATCCGCCCATCGTCCCGAGCCATCTTCAGCCCCCGCCGAGGACGGGGGCTGAAGGTGACCTGGGTTGCAGAAGTAGGGCCGACGGGATTCGAACCCGCACTGGCGCGGACCTAAACCGCGGGCCTCTACCGTTGGGCTACGGCCCCTACATCGCTCATTCTAAGGCCTGTCCGAGATTGCCATGCTCTCTGGTCGGGCCATTTTCTGGATGATGGTCGGCTGCGTCGAAAGGCTTCGAAGCTTCGCCGCTTCCCGGTCGATCCGAGTGGCGAGACCGACGCTGGTCAGGATGCGCGCGACCATCACGGGCGTGACATCGATGGGGTCGGCCGTGCGCTGGTTGAATTCGGCCGCGATTCGTCCGGCTCCAAGCTCAGGGTGGTCGAGAGCGAACGCGACGATGGCAGTCCGCCCTTTCTTGGGCACGGGCAGGCGCCGATTGGCGGCCGTGGAGAGCGATCCGCGTTCGCGTAGGCGCGCAACCAGCTTGTAGACGAAATGCCTGCTGCAGCCCAGTTTGTGTGCGGCTTCGTATGGTCGTAGCTCTCCGTTCATCACGCGCTCCACCACCTCTTGCCGCCCTGCAGCGTCCAAGGGCTCGAGAGGCGCTGCCCGAACAGGGTCGCCAGCGCTGTCGACGGCCACCATCGGGTCGCGCGCCGAGGTTGCCCTGAGGCGGTGTCGTCCGGCGAAAGTGTCGGTCTGGCTGTGGCAGTTGGGGCAGAGAAAGCGCAGGTTCTCCGGACGGCAGTCCCAGGGGCAACCATCGATGTGATCAACCTGCAGCGTCAGTGGACGTCCGTTCCAGGTGGGCTCGATCCCGCATTCGGTGCACTGGTACAGACGGCCCGATTCGATTAGCGCTCGCCGGAGGATCCTAGGGACTTCCCGCTTTGCTGTCATGGATCTCATGACCATTACCTCCTCGGGGCGACGGCGGTTGCCGGGCTGCTGGCCGCGGGCGTGTGCCTGGCCAAGGAAGTGCGACGTGTCGATGCCGAGCTGATCGATTCGCTTGCGCAGGTGGGCGTGCGAGCCGCCGTTCTGCGGGAGGCCGAGGTGGCGCATGACCCCGGCTATGGAGGTTGAGGCGGTGACGGCTTCGATGAGGATTTCCAGGGTGTAGCGGGCTTTCGCCATGAGTCCAACGTACCTACATGGGGACGCATCTGCAATGCCAAAAGCGGCACGGCGGCCGCCTCGCGGATCCAGGCCGCGTGACAGCCGCCGTGGGTCGGTGGCCCTTACCGAGGGTGGTTCAGTAGCGGAATCCCGCCAGGCTCTGCTGGAGTTCGTGGGCGACGCGGGCCAGGTCGTCGGCGGCCGCGGCGGTGCCGGCGGCGGCCTGGGTGGTTTCCGCGGCGGCTTCGGCGACCTCGGCGACGTTGGCGGTGATGTCGGTGGAGCCGGCTGCGACCTCGCCGACGTTTCGGCCCATTTCGTTGGTGGTGGCTGTCTGTTCTTCGACGGCGGCGGCGATGGCGCTCTGGGTGGCGTTGATCTGGTCGATGACCGCGCCGATTTCGGAGATCGCTGACACGGCTGCTGAGGAGTCGGTCTGGATGGCGCTGACGCGCGTACGGATATCTTCGGTGGCTCTTGCTGTTTCCTGGGCCAGTTCTTTGACCTCGCCGGCGACGACCGCGAAGCCTTTGCCCGCGTCGCCGGCGCGGGCGGCTTCGATGGTGGCGTTGAGGGCGAGGAGGTTGGTCTGTTCGGCGATGCCGGTGATGATTTTGATGACGGAGACGATTTCGGCGGAGGATTCGCCGAGCTTGCGGAGAATGGCTCCGGCCTCGCCGGAGATGCGGACGGCCTGGCCGGCGACTTCGGCGGCGCTGGAGGTGCTGCGGGCGATCTCGGTGATGGAGCTGCCGATTTCGTCGGCGCCGGCGGAGACCGTGCTGATGTTGCGGCTGATCTCTTCGGAAGCATTGGTGACGGCCTGGGCGCGGCTGGCGGAGCGGGCCGCAGAGGAGTTCATCTGGCCGGCGACCGCGGTGAGTTCCTCGGAGGAGGTGGCGAGGGTGGTCACGTTGGTGCCGATGTTGCGCATGGTGGCGGTGAGCCGGTCGAGGGCGGTGTTGAGGGCTTCGGCCATGCGGCCCACCTCGTCGCGGCCGCGGACAGTGAGGCGCTGGTCGAGGCGGCCTTCGGCGAGGCCTTCGAGCACGGTGACGGTCTGGCGCAGCGGGCGGGAGATGGCGCGGCTGACCACGATGGCGATGACGATGGCGAAGGCCAGCGCGGCGGCGACCAGGGCCGCGGTGATCAGCATGGCGACCATGGCGTTGTTGCTGGCGCGGGTCTGCTGACGGGCGGCGGCTTTGTCCTCGATGCCGGCGAGGTTGTTGAGCGCGACCGTGATTTTGCTGGTCAGCGGGTCGATGAAGTTGTTCATGACGCCGAGGAACGTGCTCAGGCTGTTCAGTTTCGCGGCGGGGACGAGTTGCTCGTCGCGCAC
This sequence comes from Winogradskya humida, assembly GCF_016862215.1. Taxonomy (GTDB): domain Bacteria; phylum Actinomycetota; class Actinomycetes; order Mycobacteriales; family Micromonosporaceae; genus Actinoplanes; species Actinoplanes humidus. Next base: position 55,674 of record NZ_BOMN01000116.1, on the reverse strand, counting down.
CTTGCGATAGTTGGCGAGCCCGGCGGCGAAGGCCGCCCGGTCCGCGTCGGTGCCCGCGGCGGGTTTCGCCAGGTACGCCTTCCACGTGCTGTCGATCTGGTCGTCGAGCCGTTTGATGGCGGTCTGCACGTCGCTGACGTCGGTCAGCGGCGAGCGCACGATCAGTTTGTCGGCGAGTGACGTGGCCTGCTGGACGTCGGCGCGGACCTCGCCGAGGCGGGCCGTGGACTGCAGGTTGCGTTCGTACATGGTGTCGAGCTGGGCGTTGGCGCTGCGCAGCTCGATCAGGCCGGTGCTGCCGACACCGACGACCAGCAGGCTCAGGATTCCGAAGCTGGCGAAGAGCTTCTGTGAAACGGTGAGCCCGCCCAAACGGAACCCACTCATACGGAGCTTGGCGGCAGTCGGCATCGGCGGTCTCCCGGGAAGCTGGGGGTCACCGCTCTTATCGGCACCCGCGTCCAGAATCCGCGGGAACTACCGGAAAAATCAGACGGGAAAATCAGTCGATACCGAGATCCCGGCGCAGTTTGGCGACGTGCCCGGTGGCCTTGACGTTGTAGAGCGCCTTCTCGATCGCGCCGTTCTCGTCGATGACGAAGGTGGAGCGGATGACGCCGGTGACCGTTTTTCCGTAGAGCTGCTTCTCCCCGAACGCGCCGTACGCCGTGAGCACGCTCTTGTCCTCGTCGCTGACCAGGGGGAACGTGATCGCGTCGTTCTCGCGGAACTTCGCCAGCTTGGCGGGCTTGTCGGGGGAGATGCCGACGACCTCGTACCCGGCGGACTGCAGCGAGGCGAGGTTGTCGCGGAAATCGCACGCCTGGGTGGTGCAGCCGGGGGTCATCGCGGCCGGGTACACGTACAGGATGACCTTGCGGCCGCGCAGGTCCTTCAGCGTCAGGGTGTCGCCGTTGTCGGTGGGCAGGGTGAATTCGGGGGCCGGATCACCCGGGGTAAGACGCTCAGTCATGCGTCCGAAGATATCCGGGCCGCCGGTGCCGGTGCTGGTGGGGCGGCTCGCAGGCGCAGCACCCCGGCGGCGGCCAGGCCCGTTCCGGCGCCTATCGCGATCAGCACGGCCGCCCGGGACAGCCAGCCCGGCCCGGGGAAGTTGACCACTGCCTGCTTGAAAACCCCGACGTCCCCCAGGCCGCCGAAGATGGCGACGGCTGCGCCCCCGAGCAATACCAGGAAGGGGGTACGCCCGGAGAGCGCGAACACGCCCGCCACGATCGCGATCGCCGACGCCACGATCGCCGGTGCCTGTCCGCTGACGCCGAGAGCTGCGCGCGTCACGGCGTACGCGAAGCCGATTGTGCCGGTGAGGAGCGCGACGGGCCCCACCCAGCGTGCCGACCGCAGTGCGAGCGCCGTGATCCCGGCGGCGAGGGCGACCGCAGCGACCCACCAGAGCCAGGCAGCGGGCGGTGGTTCCCAGGTGAGCGTGCCGTTGACGGTGAACGTGTGCGCGCCCTGACGCAGCGGCACGGCCCAGTCCCGCAGGTTGTGCGCCCGGGACGGATCGGCCTGCGCCTGCGGCGGCAGACCGGGGGAGAGCCAGTGGGTGCGCTGGTCGTGCCACCGCACGGTGGGTTCGCCGGAGACTTTCTGCCACTGCGGGGGCGCGGTGGGATCGGCATTCGACGGTACGGGTGAGTCGCCGTCCAGCGTCGCGTTGGTGTACGTCGCCGGGGAGTTGACGTTCTGGTAGACGCCGTCCGGGCGTACCTCGAGATAGGGCTCGTCCTGGTAACCGAGGATCTCGACGGTCTTGCCGGTGTTGTTGACGAGTTCGAGCCGCGCGCCCGCCTCGACCGCTCGCACGGTCAGGCCCGGAATCCTCTCGCTCAGACCTGACACATCTGTTCTATAGGAGGTGGCGTCGGGCGCGTCGCCACCGTGGGCGAAGGCGGGGCCGGCCGGCGCGAGCAGCGCACCGGCCAGCACCACGAGAAACAGGGCAGTACGCCTCACGCCGCGGCCGCCTCCACCGCGGCGGTCAATGCCTGCGCCGACGGGTTGTCCAGCTTCTTGCCGGCGACGAGCACGGTCGGGGTGCCCGTGACGCCGCTCCCGGAGGCCGTGTCGGTCACCTTGGTCGCCCATCCCGTGTACGTCTTGTTGGTGATCGCGTCGGCGAACGCCTGGTCGGTCAGCCCCACGTCCTTGCCCAGCTCGATCAGTTTGGCGTTGTCGAGCCCGGCGCTGCCTTCCTCGGGCTGATTCGCGAACAGCGTCTCGTGGTACTCGTAGAACTTCCCGCCCTGCGCCGCCGCGGCTGCCGCTGCCGCCGACCGGGTCGAATACTCCGTCGTCGAGTAACGGTCGAGGATCGCGATCGGGTGGTAGTTGACCGTCACCTTCTTCGCGTCGACGAGCTGCGTGATCGTCGGGCCCGCCGCATCCTCGAATTCGTGACAGATCGGGCACATGAAGTCCTCGTAGATATCGATCGTCACGGGTCCCTCGCCGCGGGCGAAGGCGGTGCCCCCGTCAACCGCGGTCGGTGGTGTCGTCACACTTCCCGCGTTGTCCTTTTCCTGGCCGGCGAAGATCCCCCAACCGACCAGGCCCGCAATGACCAGCACCGCTACGACGGCGACGGAGGTCCAGAGCGTCACTACCCGGCGCCGCTCCTTCGCTTTCTGCTCCGCGACGATGCGCTTCGCCTGTGCGGCCCGGTCCTTCGTGGCTTTGCTCACTGCTCGTCCCCCATCAGAACGCCGTCCATGGAATAACGGGTCCGCGGCCACCACAGCAGGAACCCGGCGAGCACGAGGAAACCGGCGTCGCGGGCGATGTCCCAGCCGTAGACCGGGCTGGCCCCGGCACCCAGCTCACCACCGGAGCTGAAACAACCGCAGTCGATCGCCAGCCCGCGCGACCATGCCGACACGATTCCCGCGATGAAGATCAGCAGGAACGCCGCCGAGATGCCCGCGCTCAGCCGCACGGCCAGCCCCACCAGCAGCAGCAACCCGAGGGCGATCTCCAGGAACGGCTGGGCGGCCCCGATGACCTTCGCGACGTCGTACGGGAAGATCTGGTACGCGTTCACCGCACGCCCGGAAGCCGCCAGGTCACCGATCTTGAGGCCGCCCGCGATCAGCCACACGGCCGCGAGGCCGAGGCGTGCGACGGTCGAGATCCACGGCAGCACCGTGGTCCTGCGGGCCTGTTGCCCGGTCTCCATGCTCACGCCCCCTTAGTCGGCGCTGGGCGCCGCAAGGTTCCGTCATACCGCCTGGGGGTTTGCTGTGTGACGGGTCTTTGGACCTGTATTCAGCTTGCTTGTGCCTGCGCGACCGCAGTGACCAGCTCTTCCCGGGCCCGCGCCACCCGCGAGCGGATCGTCCCCACGGGCACGTCCTCGACCTCGGCAGCCTCGGCATACGACAGGCCGAGCACCTGGGTGAGCACGAACGCGGTCCGCCGCTCGTCGGAGAGCCGGCCGAGCAGATCGGCCGCCCCGAGCCGGTATGCCGGATCGGGATGGTGGGGATTGTCGGTCCAGACCTGCGCGGCGAGCCGCGCGTCCAGCCGCCGCCGGCGGACCACCGCACGCAGGTGGTCGGCGCAGGTGCGCCGGGCGATGCCGAGCAGCCAGGTACGGATGCCCGCGCGCGCCTCGAACCCGGGCAGCGACCGGAACGCCCGCAGGAACGTCTCCTGGGTCAGGTCGTCGGCGGCGCCGGGGTCGACCAGCGCTGCGGTGAAGCGCCACACCTCGGCCTGGGTCCCCCGGACGAGGGCAGCCTGCGCGGCGGTGTCGCCTTCCCGCGCCCGGAGGGCGAGCGCGGTGAGTGGGTCGCTCGCTGTCACACCGGCAGATGGTACGCGGGCAGCGTTTTGACCCGCGAGTGCGACCACTTTTTTGCGGTATGGAGCGCATCGGGGAGCATTGCCTGCATGACCGTTGATCGACGCCGGGCAGCCGCAGCCCTCGCCGGGCTGCTCTTCGGGCTCGTCTGCGCACTTCTGGGACCCGCAGCCCCGGCCAGCGCGCACGCCGCCCTGGTGGCCAGCGACCCGGGAAACGGGACGATCGTCCCCGACGCGCCCAACAAGATCACGCTCACCTTCAGCGAATCGGTGCAGCTGATCTCCGGCAAGATCCAGGTCCTGGCCCCGGACAGCACCCGTGCCGACCAGGGCGAACCCCAATCCAGCGGCAGCACTGTCACCATCCCGCTGCGCTCCGGCGGTGGCCGCGGCACCTATCTGGTGAGCTACCGGGTCGTCTCCGCCGACAGTCACCCGGTCGCGGGCAGCATCACCTACTCGGTCGGCGCGGCGTCGACGCCTCCGTCGGAACAGGCAGGTGCCGAATCGGTCGATCCGGTCGTCCGCGCCCTGATCCCGGTCGGCAAATACCTCGGGTACGCCGGCCTGGTCCTGCTCGTCGGACCGGTTCTCGTCCTGGCGCTGCTCTGGCCGCACCGCCTCTCCCGAGTCGGCCCGGCCCGGCTCGTCTGGACCGGGCTCGGCCTCGTCCTGGGCAGCACCGTCCTCGCGATCTGGCTGCAGGCGCCGTACACAACCGGCACCGGCCTGTTCGGCGCGAGCCTCACCGACCTGCAGGACGTCCTCGGCAGCACGTTCGGCGCGGTCATGCTGGTCCGCCTCGGCGTGGTCATCGCCTCGGCGTTCCTGCTGCGCCCACTGCTGCGCGGATCGGGCGGCGAGTCCAAGGCCGACCTGGCCCTGCTCGGCGTGCTCGGTGTGGGAGCCCTGGCCACCTGGCCCCTGACCGGCCACCCGACGGCGTCTCCGGTCGCCGGCGTCTCCGTGGTCGTCGACGCGATCCACCTGGCCTCGATGTCGGTGTGGCTCGGCGGCCTGGTGATGCTGGCCGGCTTCCTGCTGCGCAACGCCAACGAGCGCGAACTCGGTGCGATCCTCCCGATCTGGTCCCGCTGGGCAGCAACCGCGGTCGCCGCGCTGATCGTGGCCGGCTCGGTGCAGGCGCTCATCGAGGTCGCGTCGTTCAAGGGCCTCTACGACAGCACGTACGGCCGGCTCATCCTCGTGAAGATCGCGCTGGCGGCCGTGGTGATCGGCGTGGCGGCGTACTCGCGAAAGCTTGTCCGCAACCGCTCGGCCGAAACCGGCCCCCGCACCCTGCGCCGCGTTGTCCTCGCGGAACTCGCCGTAACCGCCGTCGTGCTGGGCGTCACGGCAGCCCTGGTCCAGATCCCGCCGCCGCGCACAGCCGCCGCCGCGGAGACAGCGACAACGACCACGACGGTCACCCAGACCGTCGCGGACGCCAATGTGTCGCTCCAGGTCGACGTCTTCCCGGCAACGGTCGGCAACAATTCTCTGCATCTGTACGCGTACACGCTGGACAACAAGCCGCTGCCCGTCGTCGAGTGGACCGCCACGGCCGCCCTGCCCGCCAAGGGCATCGAACCGATCGAGGTCCCGCTCCTGCGCATCACGGACTTCCACGCCGTGGGTGACATCGCCCTCCCGGCCGCGGGCGACTGGACGTTCAAGTTCACCGTCCGCACCAGTGACATCGACCAGTCGACGCTGACCATGACGGTGAAGATCGCCTGACGCTCTTCCCTCCTTCCGGGGCCGGCCCACTCGGGCCGGCCCCGTTTTTTTGCTCCCTTCCCGCGCTAACTCCAGCGCCTCCCGTGCCTTAACCCCCTCCGCGACCCCATTAGCGGGCTAACTAGCGGTTTATCCATTTTGGTGTTAATTGCTCTGTATGGTCTGCCCAGTACCGTCGAGAAGGGGGAGATCGCGATGCGGGTATTCCGCACGATCCTCGGCATGCTGTTGCTCACCGCTGGACTTCCGGCGCTGCTCGCAGGCGGTGCCCTCTGGGCCGCCATGCAGCACCGCGACGCGGGCGGTGCGTTCAGCGCAGGAATGCAGCGGGTGGCGACCTCCGGGTACGCCGTGGTGATCGACGACGTCGACACCCTGCTCGGCGACGACGCCCCGTTCGCCCGCTTCGGCGACTCGAAACTGCGCATCACCGCCACCTCGTCGGACGCCCCGGCCTTCATCGGCCTCGCCCCGAAGGCGAAGGCGGCCACCTACCTGGCGGACATCCCCCGCATCACGGTCTCGTCGATCGACCTCGGCACCGGCGCCCTCCCCGTGACCAGCAGTCTGGTCCCGGGCACCCGCGCCCCGGAGACCCTGCCGACCCGCGAGACGTTCTGGCTCGCCGCCGGCACGGGAGCCCTCGACTGGAACCCGGCCGACTTCCGCGACACCGACTACAGCCTCATCATCATGAACGCCGCGGCCCAGCCCGGCGTACGCCTGCAGACAACGGCGGCCCTCAGCCCCGGCTGGCTCAACCAGACCACCTGGGCCCTGCTCATCCTCGGCACCCTCCTGGTCATGTCCGGCATGATCACCCTCGGCTGGCCCGCCCGCCGCCGCGAAGTGGTCTACGTCGTCGAACCCAGCCAGGTCCCCGACCTCATGCAGGCCATCGGAGCCCCCCTCCCCCTGAGCCGCACCGGAGGAGGCCGCCACTCAGCCACCCACCGCCCCCGAACCCTCGCCGACACCCAGTCCCGAACCCGCCCCCCATCCCTGACCTGGCCCCCCGCCCACCACACCCCGGCCCAGTCCGAAGCCCTCCCCATGCCGACCACCCCCGCCCTGACCACCCCCGCTCTGACCACCCCGGCCCCGACCACCCCAGCACCGGCCTCCGTGGTCGCCGTCGCCCCCACCGCCGTCGCCCCCACCCAGGCCTCGGGCTCCACCCACCTGCCTGCAACGACCCAGCCTTCCGGGTCGCCCTCGGCCGCGGCTCCTCTCTCCACGGCACCAACCCAGCCTTCCGGCCCGGACCAATCCACCCCCGCAGCCGCCCCCGGCGAACCCATCAAACTCGTCCCGGTCCGCCCCACCCCCGAATCCACCGAACCCTTCTTCGGCCGCGCCACCACCCGCCGCCGCACGTCTCCCCAGCCCACCGACCTCCCCATCTTCGAAGCCTCAGCCGTCGGAGCCTGGGTAGCCGAAACCGCCGCCGCCCGCTCCCGCGAAACCCAGGCCCGAGCCGCCGCAGCCATCGCCGCCGCCCAAAAACCCAAAGCCCCGTCACCCACCGACGCCAAACCCGGCTCAGCGTCCGGTCCCGCGACCGTTCCGCCCGCGGCTGCCAAGCCCGGCTCGGCGACCGGTCCCGCCGCAGTTCCGGCTGTGGGGAACAAGGCTGGCTCGACGCCCGGTTCCGGGACGCTTCCGGCTGCTGGGTCCAAGACCGGCGCGGCTGTCGAGACGGCAGCTGGCTCCGGGGCCGTTCCGGCAACCGTGTCTGCGGCTACGTCGTCCTCGTCACCTACGGCTGGATCCATCGTCAACCCGGCTCCTGTTTCCGCCGCCAAGCCTGTTCCCGCGCCTGCAACCGGCCCATCTGCCGATGCTGCGACCCGCCCGGCGGCCCCGAAGCCTGCAGCCCAACCATCCATCGCTCCGGCCAAGGCAGCGTCCGAGGTGCCAGAGGGCTACGACGTGGTGGTGGTAGGCCTGACGGTTCCGGCCATCCCCGCCCCGAACCAGCAGCAGCCCACAACCACCCCGCCCCCGTCCGCCACCTCCAAGGCGATGCCCACCCAGCCGACAGCGCCGAACTCAAAGCCCTCAACAGCCTCCGCACCAGCTCCCACATCGAGTTCCGCGGCGACCTCGACGTCTCCGACATCCCGGCCCGCGGTTACTCCGCCGACGCCTGACCGCGCTCCGGCTCCGGCGGCACCCAAGCCCGCGGTGGCTCCGGCGGCTTCGCAGCCCGCGGTGGCTCCGGCGGCGACAACCAAGCTCGCACCGGTGGCGGCATCCCAGCCCTCGGTGGTCCCAGCGGTATCGAAGGCGTCAGGCGCGCCGACTTTTCCGGCCACAGCGAAGCCGGCGAATGCCCTAACCGCACCTTCCGCCCCCAAGGCGGCGAGCATCGATGCCACACCCGAGACCGCGCCGACCACAGCGGCAAAGCGCCCGGAATCCTCCACCATCCCGGTGGTTCATACCGAACATGCAGCGCCGAAATCCGAGATCGAGCCGACAGGCCCTACCGGCAATCCCGCCGCGACGACGGCCCCGACGCAGGCCCCGACCAGCGGCACAACAGTCACCAAGACTTCACGCCCGTCCGGCATGACGCCTCGCAACGCCCTGTTCGGAGGCCCGCCCTCGAACGCCTGGGCAGCAAACGGCCTGACCCGCGCCGACTCCCCCCGCGTCGGTCTCACCCCCGGCGCTCCGAACCCGCAGCCAACCCCCGCCGCCACCAAGCCGACCGCATCCACCACCAACCCAGCCGAGCCGAAGCCAGACACCCCCGACGCGCCGCGCTCCCTCAAGGCAGCGACGTCATCACCCGCTCGACCGGAGCCGTCAATCCCCGCCACCCTGGCGAAGGACAACTCGGCCAAGGCCGATCCGGGTTCACCCACCTCAGCACCTGCGACTTCCGCATCCACGGGCCCGGCACCAACCAGTCCCGCGCCCGCGACCCCTGCGCCCGCGACCTCCGCGCCAGCCAGCCCCGCATCTGCTGGCCTGGCTCCTACCGGTCCCGCACCCGCGACCTCCGCCCCGTCCGGCCCAGCGCCTGCAGCGCCCGCGCCCGCAGTGCCTGCGTCCGCAGTGCCTGCGCCTGCCGGACCTGCGCCTGCCGGACCTGCGCCTGCTGGACCTGCGCCTGCTGGACCTGCGCCTGCTGGACCTGCGCCCGCAGCGCCCGCGCCCGCAGCGCCCGCGCCTGCTGGACCTGCGCCCGTAGCGCCCGCGCCCGTAGCGCCCGCGCCCGTAGCGCCCGCGCCCGCAGCGCCCGCGCCCGCTGGACCCGCTCCCGCAGGGCCTGTGACTTCGCCTGCCAGGCCTGCGGTGCCCGGCCCTGCGCGCCCCGCGGAACCTCAGCGTCAGCCCGTTCCAGCCGGCCAGGGTTCGCCGGGGCGCACGATCGGAGCTGCCAGAGGCGAGGGAAGTCCCACCGGCCCGACCGAGAAGACTGAGCAGAGCGCGACGGCGGCGAAGACAGAGACCCGTATCGCGGGTCAGCGGACCCAGCCCAGCACCACCAAGGACGGCGAGACGGATACCGCCCGGACTGAGCGAAGCCCGGAGATCAAGACCGAGCCCAAGCTCGAGACGGCCCCCGAAACCCCAGGGCCCAGGGCCCAGGACGCGGCAGGGGAGCGCCCGGGCGAGAAGGCTCCGGAGGCTCGCCGGGCGGGGTCGCTGCTGGGCAACTACAAGGCTGAGGTGGCCGAGTTGCTGGGTGGTGGGGCGGCGCGCCGGCGGCGTAAGGGGATGACTGCTGCGGGGCTTCCGTTGCCTGAGGGGGAGGCGGAGGAGGCGCAGATCAAGATGACGCGGCCGCCTCGGCGTGGGCGGGGCGCTGACAAGGACTGATTGTGGGATCTGGGGGTGGCCGCGGACCGGTTTTCCGGTGCGCGGCCATTTTTCTTTTCGCTGCGCGCCCCGGTTTTGTACGCCGAAGGGCCCCTCGCGCTGCCGACGCGAAGGGCCCTTTACCGGGGGAACGGAGTTACCGAAGGGGGCTTCGTCCGTTAAGACCAGTTTAGGCCCTGGGTGGCAAAGTAGGTAGTCATAGTCTTAATCCGGACAATTCACGGCTATTAGCGCTGAGTGGGGTGCGGATCCCGATCAGGTGTGTACGCGTGGACGGCTCAGCGCCGTGTTCGGTCAGCGCGTAGGCTGGGAGCGTGGCTGATCTTCTGGTGTGGATCGACTGTGAGATGACCGGTCTCGATCTTGGCAAGGACGCGCTGATCGAGGTCGCCGCTCTGGTGACTGATCCTGATCTCAATGTGCTCGGTGACGGCGTCGACCTCGTCATCCACGCTGACGATGCCGCGCTGGACGGGATGCCGGAGATCGTGCGCAACATGCACGCGAAGTCCGGCCTCACCGAAGAGGTGCGGCGCTCGACTGTGACGATGGCGGAGGCTGAGGCGGCTGTCCTCGCGTACGTGAAGGAATATGTCCCCAACCCGCGGACTGCGCCCCTCTGCGGTAACAGCATCGCCACCGACCGGGGTTTCCTGGCGCGCGACATGCCTGTGCTGGACGACTTCCTGCACTACCGGATGATCGATGTCTCGTCGATCAAGGAGCTGGCCCGCCGCTGGTACCCGCGGGTGTACTTCGGCCAGCCGCAGAAGGGTCTCGCGCACCGGGCGCTCGCCGACATCCGCGAGAGCATCCGCGAGCTCGAGTATTACCGGCGCACGGTCTTCGTCCCGCTGCCGGGCCCCGACGTCGACCAGGCCCGCGCCATCGCCGCCGAGCTGTAAGACCTGCCAGGCTGTAAGTCCCGCCAGCCTGCCGAAGCGGGAGGCGGGGTAACCCGCTCGACGGGGTGCCGGGGTGTGCCGCTATGCTTATCCGGCGCACGCTGCGGAGGCAACTTCGCGATGGTGGCATGGTGGTCGTAGCTCAGCTGGTAGAGCACCGGGTTGTGGTCCCGGGGGTCGCGGGTTCAAGTCCCGTCGGTCACCCCAAAGTAAGTCCAGGTCAGAGCCCCTGACCGCGAAAGCGGTCAGGGGCTCTGCCGTTTGCATGTCCAAGTTCGGGAGCGGATTGGGAGCGGCAAGCCCGCGCAGCACGTTGGCGACGTCAGCGCTGAAGTCCGCTGGCGTAAGCGGCCCTCCTGCCAGAAGCGAGCGGTAGAGCCGACAGCGGCAGACCGGCCCAGGTGAGCGCTGGTCCAGGCGAGCGCTGGTCCAGTCGCATCATCAGCGAAAGCAAGCCGCGACCTCGGACAGCCAGCCTCGGACAGCCAGCCTCGGACAGCCTGCTCCGGACAACCAGCTCCGGACATAAGGACGCCGTTGCGAATTCCACGGGGGAAGAACTCGCAACGGCGTCGGTGATGACAATAATCGATGGAGTGTCAATCGTCTATCCCGGTCTTCGGTTCGGGCCCAACGGGCAGGCAGAAACCGGTACGCGCACCGGCGGTGTCTCGATGTTCATGATGGGCGTGAGTCTGCCGATGAGGGATCCGTGAGGTTTACGAAGGGCACCTGGGCGCTGAGTGTTGTCCTGCTGTTCGGGCTCTTCGTGTCGAGTGCCCGGGTTGTCACGCAGCCGCAGGGGGCCGAGGCGAACGCGGACTTCTTCCGGTCGTTCCTGGTGACGTCGCTGATCGCCACCGTGATGGCGTGGATCGCCGCGTGCAAGGGCCCGGCGGCCGCGCGACGCCCCTGGCGGTGGATCGCGATTGCTTTCACCGTGCTGCTGGCGCCGCAGCCCTTGGCTGTTGTCGTCGCCGTGCTCTACGACGGTCTGCCGCTCTGGTCGATCATGGCGGTGCTGATCTGCCGGCTGGTGTGGGGTGCGCTGCTGCTGGTGGGGATTCTGATGTTCCCGATGCGGCCGTTGTCCGGGCAGCAGCGGACCCGGTTCGCCGCCGACATCGCGACGGTTGTCGGTGGTGGGTTCGTGATTTCGTGGTATTTCCAGCTCGGCCCGGCTGTGACGACGCGGCAGGCGGGACTGGACGCGCTGACCGTGATCGGGTTCCCCATCGCCGACCTGGTGTTGATCTTCGGACTGTGCGCGCTGCTGATGCGCAACGGGGTGGCGTCGTTTCGCGGGCCGCTTCCGATTTTCCTGGCCGGGCTCGCGGCGTTCCTCGTCAGCGATGTGATCTACGCCCACGACATCCTGATGCAGGGGCCGATGGCGTGGACCACCCCGTTGGCGCTAGTTCTCAACGCTGGCGACCTGATCATGGCGCTCGCGGCGGGCGTACATGTCAGGAATCCCGATGCCGGCAGCGACATCCCGCCGGAGGAGTCCCGGTCCGGGGTCGCCTACCTGCCCTATGCGGCGCTGCTCGCCGGGTACACCATGCTGTTCGTCGCGGCCTGGCAAGAGGGTGAGATCTACCCGTGGAGTGGGCTGGCCGCGGGCGTGATCGTGATGACCGGTGCGGTGGTGCTGCGACAGGTCATCGCGTTGCGCGAGAACCACCGGCTGGTCGTGCACGACCATCTGACCGGGCTCGCGAACCGCATTTCCGCTGATGCCGCGCTGGCTGCCGCGTGCCGCCGGCAGCAGCAGGAAGGGGCGACGTCCGCGATTCTGCTGATCGATCTGGACGGCTTCAAGAAGATCAACGACACACGCGGACACGAGGCTGGTGACGCTCTGCTGGCGGCTTTCGCTGCAATCCTCAAGCGGACCGTACGCGCAACCGACGTCGCCGCCCGTGTCGGCGGCGACGAGTTCGTCATCGTCCTCGACCGGCCCGGAAGCACCGACCAGGCCATCGCCGTGGCGCGGCGCATCCTCGACGCCGCCGCGGAACCGACCCGGATCGGTGACGTCGACATCCGGATCAACGCCAGCGTGGGCGTGGCCATGACGGAGACGGGCGTCGACGCCGCCACCGTCCGGCACCGTGCCGACATGGCGATGTACGTCGCCAAGCGCGGCGGCCGCAACGGCATCCAGCTGTGGCACGCGGAGCTCGAGGACGTCGCGGCCGCAGACGACGTGTTCGAGACCGACCTCGCCGCCGCGGTAACCGCCGGCCAGTTGCGCGTGCACTACCAGCCGCTGATCGAGCTTGCCACCGGTGAGATCAGCGGAGTCGAGGCGCTGGTCCGCTGGGAGCACCCGGTGCTCGGCATGATCTCGCCCGACCGTTTCATCGCCGTCGCCGAACGCACCGGCTCTATCGAGCAGATCGGCTTGTGGGTGATTGACCAGGCGGCCGCTCAGGTCCGCGGCTGGCAGCGTGACCTCGGCCGGCACCTGCATCTGAGCGTCAACCTGTCGCCCCGGCAGCTCATCCAGCCCGACCTGGTCGACCAGATCCGCGCCCGGGTCGCCGCCACCGGCCTGAACCCGCGCGACCTCGTCCTGGAGCTGACCGAGAGTGCGCTGGTCCACGGCACCGATGCGGTGGCGGTGCTCGAGGACATCCGCTCGCTGGGTATCCGCATCGCGGTGGACGACTTCGGCACCGGCTACTCGTCGCTGCGGTACCTCACCCGTCTGCCGGTCGACATCCTCAAACTCGACCGCTGCTTCGTCGCCGAGCTCAACGGCGAACCTGAGGGCTCCGCGGTCGCCGAAGCGGTGCTGCGCCTCGCCCGGGCCCTGCACATGGTCACGGTCGCGGAGGGCATCGAGACAGCAGCGCAGGCCAACGAACTCACCCTGCTCGGCTATGACGCCGGCCAGGGCTACCACTACTCGCGCCCGCTTCCCGCCGATGCGATGGAGAGCCTGCTGATCCAGCGGTCCAAGGTCAGACCGGCGTCATAGGCGGCGTTAGGTTGTGTGCAATTTAGTTGTGCACAACTAAATTGCACACAACCTAACGCGACGCCCGGCACGGCGGCCCGGACCCGCAAAGGTCCGGACCGCACGCTCCCCGGGCGGAGGGTCAAGGGCAAGCGGAGGGTCAAGGGCAATCGGACGGTCAAGGGCAAGCGGAGGTTCAGGTCCGGCAGGTGAGGTCCGGCCGGGCCAGATTGCCACCGTGCTGGATGGTGAAGCCGAAGGTGTTGCCGCTCCCGTTCGGCTTCGCGGTCATCACATTGCCGCTGCTGTCCCAGCTGACCGCGGCGTTCCAGGTAGCGATGATCTTCTGGGGCGAGTGCACGGTCACGGTGACCGTCCAGTTCGTCGCGCCCGTCACCGTCACCTGGCCGTTGAAGCGGTCCGTCCAGCTCTGACCGTCGGCGTAGGTCGCGGTGCAGGAGCCGGCCGGCGGCGGGGAAGTGGTCGGGTTGGTGGTGCCGTCCGGTGCCACGGCGCGGCCCGTCGTGGGCGAGATCATGCCGGCGCAGAGACCGCGGCTGGTCAGGCCGGACACGATCTGCGGGATGGCGGCGATCGTCGTGGCGTACTGGTCGTGCATCAGGATGAGCTGACCGTTGGTGAGGGTGCTCGCCGCCTGCACGATCTGGGCGGTGCTGGCGCCGTTCCAGTCCTGCGAGTCCACGTCCCAGGTGACCGTGCGCAGGCCGAGGGCTGAGGCCGCCGCTGCGAGCGTCGCGTTCGTCTCGCCGTACGGCGGGCGGAACAGTTTGGGAGTGCCGCCGCCTGCGTTCTGGATCGCGGACTGCGTACGCGAAAGCTCGGAAGTCATCTGTGCCGCGCTCAGTGTCAGCATGTGCGGGTGGGTGTAACTGTGGTTGGCCACCCACATGCCGGCCGCGGCCTCGGCGGCGACCAGGGAGGGGTTCGCCGCGGCGTTCTGACCGATGTTGAAGAGCGTCGCGCGCACGTTGTTCGACCGCAGCGTGTTGAGCAACGTGGTGGTGTTGCTCGCGTTCGGACCGTCGTCGTACGTGAGCCCCACATATCCGTTGGAGCAGGTGGCGAGGGCGCCGGCCGTGGGTGCCAGGAACACGACCCCGGCGGCTGCCAGCAGCCCCGCCGCGCCGACGGCCAGCGCGCTGCGGAGAACCGATCTGGTCATGGGGATTCACCTTCCGTCAGATGCATCGATAAATATCGCTGCCTTCATGGTGGTGGTGAATGTGACGAACGTCAATGACTGAATTCCGGGAGATGTCCGATAGTTTCGTAGCGACATCTAGCAGGTAATTTTGCAATCAAAGTCGATCATTTTGCGGCAACCAGAGTCGGTGAAGGTTCCGAAACTTTCACACTGGGTCGAGGCAGGAAGGTGGTCAGGAGCACCGCGACGGCGGTGAAGCCGATGGCCCACCGGAATGCCACATCGAACGCGTCGGGTGCGTTTCCAGAAGCCAGCGACTGCTGCAGGATCACCGCGAGCAGCGCGACACCGAACGAGCCGCCGACCTGTTGCGCGATGCGGGTGATGATGCTGGCATGCGGTACCTCCGCGCGTTCGAGTCCCTGGAAGGCGACGCTCATCAGGGGGATCGACGCGGCACCCATGCCGAGTCCCTGCACGAACAGCGCTCCGAGCAGGACCGCTTGATGCGTGCTCGTCGACGCGGTCGCGAACGGTACGAGTGCGATGCCGATGACGATGAAGCCGGTCATCGCCACCCATCGGCCGCCGATGCGATCGGTGAGCCGGCCGGCGAGGGTGCGGCTCAGCAGCGTGCCGATTCCCTGCGGGACGAGCATCAGTCCGGCGCCGAGCGCGTCGGTGCCGTGCACCTGCTGCCAGTACAGCGGCAACAACAGCATCGTGCCGTAGAGCGAGGCTCCGGAGAGGAAGAGCAGCGAGGACGCCGAGGTCAATGCGCGGTGGCGGAAGAGCCGGACGTCGACCAGTGGTGCGTCGTCACGGCGTACGGCGTGAATTGCGAAGCCCGCGACCAGCGCGAGCCCGGTGATGAGCGGGACCACGACGTCGCCCCGGCGCCATCCGCCCGAGTGGCTGACGTTCGACAGTCCGTAGATCAGCGCGACCACACCAGGCGACAGGAGCAAGAGGCCCAGACCGTCCAGCCGGGTACGCCGCCCAGGCTCGCCCGCCGGCAACAGTAGAACCGCGCACACGATCCCGACCGCGCCGAGCGGGACGTTGATCAGGAACAGCCACCGCCAGTCGGCGTACCCGAGCACCAGCCCGCCGATCACCGGCCCGAGGATCGGGCCGAGCGCCGCGGGGAGGCTGACCAGTGACATGACCCGCCCGAGGTTGCGCCCGTGTGCGGCCTGCATGAGCAGCGTCGACATCAGCGGCAACATGATGCCGCCGCCGATGCCCTGCACCACCCGGAACCCGATCAGGCTGGCGGCGTCCCAGGCGAACGCGCAGGCCACCGAGCCTGCGAGGAAGACCGACAGGGCGATGAGCCAGAGTCTTTTGCCGCCGATCCGGGTCTGCGCCCAGCCGGCGACCGGGATCGTGACGAACAGGGCCAGCAGGTACGCGGTGCTCACCCACTGGATCGTGCCGAGCGGAACGTGCAGGTCGGTCGCGAGATCGTGCAGGGCGACGCTGACGATCGTGGTGTCGAAGATGACGGCCAGCCCGCCCGCGATCACGGCGATCGCGGTACGGGTGAGGCCTGAGTTCTCGGCCATGAACCACTCCTTAAGATGCGGCAGTGCATCCTAAGCAAAGCACGGTAAGATGCAGTTGTGCATCCTCAGGATCCCCATGCGCCGAGCCGTCGCCGCGGTGCCGAGCTCGAAGCGGCCCTGCTCGACGCGGCATGGCAGGAGCTGGTCGAGAACGGGTACGCGGGATTCACCTTCGAAGCGGTCGCCGCCCGCGCCGGCACGAGCAGGCCGGTGCTGAACCGCCGCTGGACGACCAAGCACGAGCTCCTGCGCGCCGCGGTCGCCCACGCGAGCACCCGCGTGCCCCGCCCCGCACCGGACACGGGCAGCCTGCGCGGCGACGTGACAGCCCTGCTCAGGACCGCCAACGAGACCCGGGTCGACTTCGCCACGGTGCTCGGCGTCCAGCTCAGCGGCTACTACCAGGAGACCGGGAGCAGCCTCGCCGACCTGCGCGACGTGATCATCAGCGGCGCCCGCACGGCACTCGACAGCGCGTACGACCGCGCGGTCGAACGTGGCGAAGCGGACCCTGCGAAGCTCACGGCACGCGTCAGATCACTGCCGTTCGACCTGCTGCGCCATCACGTCCTGATGACCCTGTCCCCGCTCCCGGACGACGCCATCGAGGAGATCGTCGACACGATCCTCCTGCCGCTGGTCCGGCCCGGCGCCTGAGCGTTCAGCGATCCCAGCCGTCGCAGGAATCCTCGGGTTCCGCGTCGAGCATGTCGAGCAGGTCGGGGCCAACATGCCCGATGTCCACCGACCTGCCGACCAGGCCGAGTTGCACGGCGCAGTCCCTGCCGAAACCCTTCACCATCCGGTCGGCCCGGGTCGGGTGGCCGCACCGCGGGCACCGCTTCATCTTCGCTTCCACGCCGTGCCCCCTCAGACGGTCAGAACCACTCGGCCCACGGGCTCGCCGGAAATCAGGTAGCCCATCGCAGCCTCGGCTTCGGCGAGCGGAAACGCCCGGTCGACAACGGGCGTGAGCCGCCCCGACTCCAGGAGATCACGCAGCACGCCCATCGCCTCCTTCTTGCCCAGCCCGGCCCGGGTGGGCCGGGGCAACTGCCGGTTGCGCAAAGACTGCACGGCGAGCCTCCCGAAGCGTGGCAGACTTCCCAGCCACCGGTGCCCGGCACGACCGAAATCATCGTGCCCGATCAGCACGTAGAGCCCGTCCGGAGCGAGCACGCGGCGGATCGCGGCGAACGGATGATTGCCCGGAACGTCGACAATCAGGTCGTACCTATAGGTTCCCTGGGTGAAGTCGTCAATGGCGTAATCGACGACTCGGTCGGCGCCGAGCCCACGCAGCAGCCCCGACTTACGGCCCTGATCGACGGCGGTCACGTGCGCCCCACTCGCCTTGGCGAGCTGCACGGCGATGGCCCCGACACCCCCACCCGCGCCGTTTACCAGCACCCGGGCGCCGGGCCGCAACCGTTCGGCGGGAACGTTCACCAGCGTGATGTATCCGGTTGTCGGCACAGTCGCGGCCTGCTCAAAAGTCACACCCGCCGGTTTACGTGCCAGCGAATCGCGCGCAACGGAGGCGTACTCGGCAAAAGCGCCCCCGTTGCGCCACGAAAAGCCACGCAGGCTCTCCCCGAAAACCTCATCCCCGACTGCCAGATCGGTGACGCCACGCCCCAGTTCCGCCACCACCCCGGCAAAATCAGTGCCAGGAATGCGGTCCTTCGGCCGCCGGACCCCACTGCCCATCACCCGCAGCACATACGGTCGCCCACTGACCACATGCCAAACATCCGGATGTACGCAAGCCGCGCGCACCCGTACCAAAACGTCACCGTCACCCACCGCGGGCCGCCCGACCTCCCGAAGCCGCAACGTGCCGGGAAACCCATAACGGTCCTGCATCATCGCCCGCATAGGTAGCCACGGTAGAACCCTCTGTCACCGCCTCCACAGTTTCGCCAGTTCAGGGGCAACGCAGGCATAGGTTGTCCTGATATCGTCTCGCCGACTTGAAGATCACGGCGGGCGGGGTGGTTGTCGATGAGCGATTTCTTCCAGGTGGAGATGGGTGTCCTGTCGAAGTACGTGACAACACTCCGGGACGCCCACCAACAGCTGGCCGACCTGCCGAAACTGTTGTCCGGAAACGACACCCGGCTGGGCAACGACAAGCTGAACTCGGCCGCCGAGGACTTCCAGACAAGCTGGGAACAGGGCTCCAAGGAACTGGGCAAGGCCGTCGACGAGACCACCACCGCGGTCCAGCAGGTGCAGGGCCTCTACTCAGGCGCGGACCAGGCCATCGGTGACGCGGTGGACAAACTCAAGGAGCCCCTGATCCTGATCAACCAGTTCTCCAGCGGCTTCACCACCACCGGCCGCTGACATGACCCCAGCCGACCCCATCCGCCCCGGTTCCGCCCTCACCGACGGAAATCTGCGCGCGGCGAAGATTGCCGAGCTGGACGTGCTCGAGGCCGCGGCGGCAGGCGGCGGGTCCAAGCAGAAGCGGATCCTCAAGCAGGCCCGCGATACTTATTCATTGCTCGCGGCCTATCCGTGGCAGCGGGTGAACTATCGCTTCGGGCGCTGGCAGGCCGAGCAGACCGGGTGGAAATACCTCATCAGCCTGAGCCTGTGGGATTCGTACCACTGGGCGCGGTCCGTGGATGTGTTTCAGCTGCTCGATCCGTACACCGGGGCGCCGATCGGTGAGCTGAGCGCGCCGTCGTTCCACTATTCGATGTGGGGTAAGCCCGACGTGGAGGACGATCTGCTGCACGAACCGGGTGGCGCGCTCGAAATCGCCGGCGATCCCACATCGTTGGTGGCCTACCGGCCGTTCGGCGGGTCGCCGGACACGATCCGCTTCGCCAAAAGCCCGTGGAGCACCGTTTTTCCCCAGATCAAGGCGATTGAGCTGCTGCGTACCGGTCAGGCCGACAGGCTGCCACCCGCCGGGCAACCTGTCGATTACGCATACCTGGACATGTACCGCGCCTGGTTCGCCGACGAGCCGAACAAGCCCGCGCGTAAGGCGCCGTGGGCCGGCGTCGCGATCCTCTATCGACCGGGCGACCGGATAACGCGTCGCCCTAAGTAACAAAGACTCACGGGGAGGAAACGACATTGGGTGCCACTACGGCGTACCCGAATCTGGGGTTTGATCCGGCCCCGGGTTCGACCGCGAGCGTCTCGGTGATGCAGCAGAAGATCTCCCGGGCCTCGTCCTCGATGCTGCAGGCGAACGACCTGATGAACAGCTTGCGGAACGACAACTCGGGGGTCTGGCAGGGCGCTGCCGGTGACGCGTTCCGCGCACACCTGAACTCGACGCTCATCGAGGATCTGTCCAAGGCCAACCAGTCGCTCAACACCGCTGTCAACGCGCTGCGGGGCTGGAGCACGAGCCTCGACGGCTATCAGGAACGGGCCGCCGATCTCGAACGGCAGGCCGCCGACGCGCAGCGGGACGTCACCGCTGCGGAGAACAAGCAGCAGTCGGCGGCGGCCAGCCCGGACCTGAATCTCGCCGGGCAGTATTTCGACAACGAGGCCGAACTGCAGAACGCGCAGCAGAGGCTGGACCGAGCCACCATGGTGTTGCGCGACGCGAACACCGACCTTGACATGGCCCTGGACGTGCTCGCGCACCTCCGCAAGCTGGCGCAACAGCTGCACGACGAATGGGATGCGGCCGCCAGCAAGGTGGCCGACCTGCTGAAGGAAGCCGCCAAGTTCGCACCCAGCAAAGGCCTGCTGAGCCAGCTCGGTGACGACATCCTGGACGGCGTGGTCGGGGCCGCCTCCTGGGTGGAGGACCACCTCGACGAAATTCACTCGGTGCTCAGCACGATCTCGGCAGTCGCCGGCCTCATCGCGCTTGTCACGCCGCCGCCGATCGATGTCATCGCGTTTGCCGTGTCCGCGGTCGCCGGGGTCGGTGCGCTCGCGACAACCATTGCCAACCCCAAGGTCCGACAGGATCTGGGGGAGATGCTCCACGGTGATTTCAAGGGCAACTGGGGCTCGGCCATCCAGCTCGGTGGGGACGTCATCGGGCTGGTCCCGGGCGTTGGTGCGGTGGGCAAGGTGGCGAAGGGCGGCGAGGTTGTTGTCGACGGAGTCCGAGGCGCCAAGTCGATCACACAGATCGTCAGTGAGGCCGCCAAGGATCCGGGCTTCGTGATGAAAAACGTCGCCAAGGTCGTGCCGGAGGTGCCCATCGTCATCGAGAAGATCACGGCGGCAGTGCCGTTGGCCATGAAAAACGTGGACGCTGTACCGGGGGCGTTGAACGTGATCAACAAGACCGTCGGCATGGCCAAGAAGAGCTTTGCCACGGGACAGGGGCTGGTCGGTGGCGGAGATGACTGATCCTGTCGAACAGGCCGGGGTGTGGGTGGAGATCCCGCAGGGATATGCGGCACTGCCGCTGACCGGCATCGCGGAGACCGTCGAGGCCGTCGGCAAGCTGGTAACCGAGCTCGGCCCGCCGAACATCCGCGAAGCCGGCGACACGGTCCTGTCCTCCTTGCAGGTCTTCCTGGAGACGCTGGCGGAGCGCCGGGCCGTCTACTGTGGCGTCGGGCGGCACCGCTCCGCCCTCAACGACCAGCTGATCACCTCATCGCTGGTCGTGACGCTGCTGGAGTTTCCCGAGGAGAACAACCCGCGGCTCGTACTCAAAGATCTGCTCGAAGCCAAGGCCGGCGCGGGCGAAGCGGGTCAGACGGACCTGGTCGACCTACCCAACGGGCCGGCGCTGTTCTTTGAGCGCGTCACGCTGATGCCGGCTCCCGCGATCCCGGGGCAGCACGTGCTGGCCGAGGGGGTGGAGTCGCCGGTGTGGCAGCTGGAGGCGTTCGTGCCGTCGCCGCAGGGGGACAAGCTTGCGACGATTGAGGTGTCCACGCCGTTCGCGGAGCATGGGCCGCAGTACCGGGCGATGCTTGTGGCCATGGCGAGTGGGGTTGTCTTTGAGGAGCCGGTTGACTCGGATCCGCTTGCGGCGCTTCTCGGTTAGGGGCTGGTGCCGGCCGCGTTGAGGTGGGTGAGGACGGCGAGGACGCGGCGGTGGCCGGTGTCGGTGATGGCGAGGCCGAGTTTGGCGAAGATGTTGCCGATGTGTTTGTGGACCGCGTTGTCGGTGATGTGGAGCCGGTGGCCGATGGTGGTGTTGTCGCGGCCCTGCGCCATCAGGGCGAGCACTTCGCGTTCGCGGGCGGTGAGGGTGGCGATCGGGTCGCCGGCGTGCTGGACCAGCTGGGCGATGACCTCGGGGTCCATCGCTGTGCCACCGGCGGCGACGCGGTGCAGGGCGTCGACGAACTCCTCCACCCGGCTGACGCGGTCCTTGAGGAGGTAGCCGATGCCGCCGCCGGTGGTGGCGAGCAGTTCGGCGGCGTACTGCTGCTCGACGTACTGAGAAAGCACCAGGATCGGCAGGCCGGGGTGTTCGCGACGGGCTCGCAGGGCGGCTCGGATGCCCTCGTCCCGGAATGACGGCGGCAGCCGGACGTCGACGATGGTGACGTCGGGTTGGTGGTCCCGCACCGCGGTGAGGAAGTCCGCCGCGTTGTCGACGACGGCTGCCACCTGGCAGTTGTAGCGGCCGAGGAGCAGCTCCAGGCCGGTGGACAGCAGCACGTTGTCCTCAGCGATCACAACCCGCATGGCAGCTCCATCGTGATGGTCGTGGGCCCACCGGGCGGGCTGTTGATGGTGATGGTGCCGTCGAGGGCGAGAATCCGGCGGCGGATCCCGGCCAGACCGGTTCCCCGCCGCTGATCGGCGCTGCCGATGCCGTTGTCGGTGATCACTGCGGACAACCGGTCTGCCGTACGGCTCACCCGTGCACCCGCCGCGGTCGCCCGGCTGTGTCTGGCGACATTGGTGAGCGACTCGGCGACGGCGAAGTAGACGACGGCCTCCACCGCCGCCGGCACCCGGCCGAGATCACCGATGTCCAGCCGGGTCGGTACGCCGCAGCGGGTGGTCACCGCGGTCAGCGCACCGGCCAGCCCACGGTCGGCGAGGATCGGGGGATAGACGCTACGGATGACGTCGCGGAGTTCGGTCATGGCCTCTTCGGTTCCTTCGTGGGCATCGCGAAGAAGTTCTCCCAGAAACTGTTCGTCACGGGGATCGTCGGTCAGCACCTGCCGGGCGACGGCCAGCCGCATCGCGATCGACACCAGCCGGGCCTGGGTGCCGTCGTGCAGGTCGCGCTCGATGCGGCGCAGTTCCGCGCCGTGGGCGTCGAGCACGTCCGCCCGGGTGCGGGTCAGCACGGCGACCCGTTCGGTGAGCTCCTCGGCTGTCGAGCGCGACAACACGACCAGGCAGATCCGCGCGTGCGTACGAGCGATCGGTGGGAAGCCGAGGAAAAGCCAGCGCGGCCAGCAGGACGATCTGCAGCGGGCCGAGCGTGAGCGCGGTGGTCCAGCCGGTCACCGCGATGTCGATGAACAGCCGTGGCCGTTCCTCGAAGGTGAACGCCCACCACAGCGGGGTGGCGATCGTGGCGACGACGACGTTGCCCACGCACAGCAGCGCGAGCAGACCGAGCGCCACCCCGGTCACGGCGTTCACCGGAAGCCAGAGCAGAGCGCGGCGCGTGGTCGTATCGGCGCGTGCCGCCGGTGGCGTACCGAGAAGACGACTGGCGCGGTCGCGATGCTTGTCTGCCCACAGTAGAGCAAACCGCGGAGCGCACAGCAGGGGCAGCGCGAGCACCGTGACGATCCCGGACACCAGCGATCCCAGAAGGTAGATCCCGCCGCGCCACACCTGAGACCACCGCCCGCGTGACATGGCGTCGAGTCTGCCCGGCGGTCACCGCCGTGGCACTACAGCCAGCTGTATCGTCTGCCGCCGCCGCACCTCATAGCGTCGGACGGCATGGGACTGAACAGCGTAATAGCGATGGTCGTGATCGTGGCCCTCACCGGCGCCGGGGTGGAACGCGACGCCGACGCCCTCCACGCACTCGGGGTGACCGGCGTGCAGGCCCGGGTCACCACCTCCGACGGGCGGCACCACACAGCAACCAGCGGCGTCGCCGACCTCGCCACCGGCCGGCCGATGATGTCCGATGGACGGTTCCGGATCGCGAGCACCCACAAGGCGTTCGAGGCCGTCGTCGCGCTGCAGCTGGTCGGGGAACGCAGGCTGTCCCTCGACGACACCGTCGAGCGGTGGCTACCCGGCGTCGTGCGCGGCGACGGCTACGACGGGAGCCGGATCACCGTGCGCCAGCTCCTGCAGAACACCAGCGGCATCACCGATGACCTGCCCGGATACACGACGCCGGCGGAATACCTTGAGCAACGCTACGACGTCTACACCCGAGAGCAGCTCGTGGCGCGGGCGATGAACCACCCCCTGGTATCGGGCTGGCACTACTCCAATACCGGTTTCATCCTGGTCGCGATGATCATCGAACGGGTCACCGGCCGGTCCCTGCGCGAGGAGACCGAAGACCGGATAGTCCGGCCACTCGGCCTGCACGACACGACGTTCCCGGGAACGTCGGCGGGCCTGCCGGGGCCGCACGCGCAGGCGTACCAACTCTTCGGGACCGGCGAGCTGACAGATGTCACCGAACAGGTCTCCGGCGACCCGGACTCCGTCATTTCCAGCACCAAAGATCTGGACCCAATTTTTCCGTACGCTGCTGAGCGGCGGACTTCTGCGACCGGCGCAACTGGCCGACATGAAAAGAACAGTGCCGGTCAGCGCCGACATCGAACAGATCTGGCCCCATGGACAGTACGGGCTCGGCCTCGCCCGTCGTCCGCTGCCGTGCGGCGGTTTCTACTGGGGCCACGACGGCGGCGACGCCGGTTTCATCACCGGCACCGGCGTCACCGACGACGGCCGGCGAAGTGCGGTGGTGTCCATGTCGACCGCGCTCGGAGACACGCTGGAGCACCAACTACAGCAGCAACGTGCGGCCGACAAGCTCATCCAGAACGCCCTGTGCGGCCGCGCCTGACGGTGGTCAGCGGGCCCGGACGGCGGTCAGCCAGCTGCGCACCCGGCCCGCCCCGAAGCCCGCCGGGAGCAGGTCACGCCGGCGGACCTCGGCCAGGACCCAGGCCGGGCAGCGGCCCCGGTACGAGCGGAAGGACTCCGCGGGCAGCGGCATCGGGTTCAGCTCGAGCCAGCTGTCCTTGGTCAGCACCGCCCGGCACCGGTTGCGGGGCAGCGGCAGGTAGCCGGCGAAGCGGCTCTTGTCCTGGCTGGTGATCTTCAGGATCGTGGCCTGATCGCCACCGCCACGCAGCACCAGCACCGGCCGGTCCTTGCCCTCGTCGTCGCCGCTGTCGAACGTCACGAAGGCGTTCCAGATCTCTCCCGCCATCGGCGTCCGCCTGCTGTCGGGCAGCAGGGCGGGCGCGAAGTGGCGGACCGTCGCGATCGCCAGCAGGAGGATGGCGAGGGCGCCCAGCGGCTCGACGAGCAGCATCACCCAGAGCGTCCGCGGCGAGGCCGTACGCGGATCCGCGTACACCGGGACGTGGTTCGCTATCGCCCAGGCCGCCACCAACCCGGTCGCCGACAGCAGCACGAACGCCCGCACGACGAGGTGCAGGACTCCCGGCCGGCGGATGAACTCGAACGCGGCGACGGTCAACATCAGCGCGGCCAAGGAGACCGCGGCCGCCGTCCAGAACGCGTCGACCGGGAAACCCGCGAGACGGGCGAGATATCTCGCACCCGAGCAGCAGACCAGCAGGATCAGCGCCCGGCCCGCGACGGCGAGCAGGGGTTCCCGGCTGTGCGAGCGGAAACGGCGTGCCAGCAACAGGGCTACTGCCAGCGCGATCAGCAGTGTCGTCCAGGCCGCGCCGCTGCTGCCGGGGTTGCCGCTGAGAAGGTCAGCCGGAGCCGCCAGGAGCAGCGCCGCGCAGCCGTAGATCGCTACCACGCCCGCGGCGATCACCGGCCCGGTCAGGCGCAGGAAGGCGTCCACGCGGTCCCCGGCGATCACGCACAGCAGCACGCTGACGATCAGCGTGGTGATCACCACGAGTGCACCGGTCCCACTCAGCAGATCCATATCCGCACCCCCCGTCGTACACCTCACCCTGCCATGGCCGGGATCCTTAGTGGACTGTACGAATGGTGGACTTCAGTTCACGCCGGAGGTGAGCTCGGCGAAGAGCCGGTTCGCGGCGGGCGAGGCGAACTGACGCTGCAGTTCCGCCCGGGCGATCTTCTTGCGGAATTCTCCCGCGTAGGACGTGTCACCGGCGTCGTGCATGGTGTCGGTGATCCAGGCGGCGAAGGCCTGGTAGTTCCAGATGTGGCCCAGGCAGTCGTCGGAGTAGCTGTCGAGCAGGCCCGCGTCGTCGTTGCGGACCTGCTGGATCACGGCGCGGGCGAACGTCTCGGCATCGTTGAGGGCGAGGTTGATGCCTTTCGCGCTCATCGGCGGCACGATGTGCGCGGCGTCCCCGAGCAGGTACAGCCTGCCGTACCGCATGGGCTCGTAGACCACGCTGCGCAGGGGCACGATCCGCTTCTCGATGATCGGGCCGGTCTGCCGGGCGGAACCGTACCGGGCTTCGAGCTCGTTCCAGATCCGTTCGTCCGGCCACTGCTCCACAGTGGAGGTCAAGGGGATCTGGAGGTAGATGCGGCTGGCGTTCGCCCCGCGCGGGATCAGGCCGGCGAGGCCACGCGAGTGGATGGCCATGCCCGACGAGGTTCCCGGCACCGCGGCGAGGACGCTGAGCCACGCGTAGCCGTACTCGTGGGAGTAGCGGGTCAGGATCCCGTCGGGGATGGATGCCCTGGTGACGCCCCGGTCGCCGTCGCAACCGGCGACGAAGCCGGCGCGGATGACCTGTGCCGAGCCGTCGGTGTCGACATATCGCACGAGGGGGACGTCGGTGGTGAGGTCGGCCAGGGTGACGTCGGCGGCCTGGAAGCGAAGGTCTCCGCCGTCGCGCAGGAAGGCATCGGTGAGGTTGCGGACGAGAACCTGCTGCGGGCAGAGGATGCTGTCGTTGGTGTCCTCGTCGTCGAATTCGATCGGCAACTCCTCGCCGTCGATCCAGAAGCCGCCGGCGACTTCGGGCAGTGGGTCGCCGTTCAGCACCTCGCCAAGACCCCAGGCGCGATACATGCGTACGCCGCGAGCGTCGACCGTCCCGGCACGCTGGCGCTGTTCGACGTATTCGCGGGTGTTCTTCTCCAGGACGATGCAGCTGACATCGTTGCGGAGCAGGAAGTTGCCGAGCGTGAGCCCGGCGACCCCGGCTCCGACGATGACGACGGTGGTTTCGATCATCAAGTCCAGCCTCCATGACGTGGTGCGGCGCGTTGACCTCCACTCTGATTGCCGCGCCGACCGCCGACCACCGTTAACTGGACGGCAATTACCGGGAACCCGCCAAGCCGTGTTGCGCCTGATAGCGACCCGGCGTCTGACCGACGACCTCGGTGAACGCCTCGATGAAGCTGGTCGGGTTCAGCCATCCGCACAGCGCCGCGGTCTCGGTGACGGAGCGGCCGTCGGTGAGGTGGATCAGGCCGTGCTGGACGCGCAGGACGGTGCGCCACCGGTGGAAGCTCATGCTCAGCTCGGCGTGGAAGAGCCGGCTCAGGGTGCGCTCGCTCGCCCCGGCGATGCGGCCCAGCTCGTGCAGCGTTGACGAGCGGGCGGGGTTCTCGTGCAGCAGATCGGTCACCTTCTGCAGCCGGTCGTCGCGAGGCTCCGGCAGGTGCAGGGACTCCTCGGGGACCTTGGTGAGTTCGTCGATGATGACGGCACACAACCGGTCGTGGGCGCCGGGGCGCGTCTCGGGCCGGTCGGTCAGAGCCAGCAGGACCTCGCGCAACAGGGGATCGACCGCGAAGACGCCCGGGTGCGCCACCAGGTCGCCGCAGCGTTCGGCCGGAATCGCGATGAGCCGGACATCGGTCTCGCCGTAGAAGCGATGCGAATGCCGGAACCCCGGCGGCGTCCAGGTCACCCGGTTGGCCGGTGCCACCCAGGTGCCCCGGTCGGTGGTCGTGGCCAGGGCACCCGCGGCGGCGTACACCAATTGCCCCTCAGGGTGTGAATGGGGCGCGAGCTGGAAGCCGTGCGGAAGCCAGCCCGCGCCGCTCGGGGTCTCCCCGTGCAGGTCGTCCGACGGCGGGAAAGTGTGGCGGGCTTCCGGCATAAGACGGCAGCTTACCGGTGGTCGCATCCCCCTCGGCCGGCCAAGGATGGGCCGATGAACAGCCTTGGTGAGCTGACGAACCGGTATCGCCGTCCTCGTCACCGGCGGATGCTGGCGCTGACCGTCATCGCCCGCGAGGAGATCAGCCCGCATTTCATGCGCGTCACGCTGGGCGGAGACGACGTCCGCCACCTGGAACAGCAGGGGTTCGACCAGTGGGGCCGGCTCTTCTTCGCCGGTCCCGGGCAGGACGAGGTAGCGCTGCCGGCCAGCGAGCGATGGATGATCCAGAACGCTCTCCAACCGGCCCGGCGGCGTCCACGGGTCAGGTCGTACACCATTCGGCGGTTCCGGCCGGAGATATCCGCGTTCGACATCGAGGTGGCCGTCCACCAGGAAGCCGCCACCGCCGATCGGCCGGCCGCTCCCGGCACCGCGTGGGCGCTGTCGGCCAAGCCCGGCGACAGGGTCGCTTTCCTCGACGAGGGGTGCGGCTACGTGCCTCAACCGGACGCCGAATGGCAGTTGCTGGCCGGTGACGAAAGCGCACTGCCGGCGATCGTCGCGATCCTGGAACGCTCCACCGCCGCTCTGCCCGCCGACGTCTACCTCGAGATCCCCAGCGACAGCGACATCCGCGACGACATCACCGCACCGCAGGGCAGCCGCATCCAATGGCTGCCCCGCAACGATCCGGGCCTCGCACCGGGCAGCCTCGCCCTGCAGGCCGTCACGGGCACGCCGCTGCGGTCAGGGCCGTTCTACGCCTGGACGGCGGGGGAGTCGTCGTTGGCCACGAGCATCCGCAGGCACCTTGTCGGCGCTCACGGCGTACCCAGATCGCATGTCGCCTTTCGCGGTTATTGGCGACAGGGCAGGGCCAGCCTCGGCTGACCGCGCAGCTACGACTGCGGCTTGTTGTCGGCGGTGATCAGGGCCAGCAGGGCCAGGGCTTCGGCCGACGGCGAGCCTGCGGGTGCGGTGCAGGTGACGAGGATCTGGTCCGGGCTGCTGAGGGAGCGCAGTGACTGCTGCGTCGTGGTCAGCCGCCCCACGAGGGGATGGTGCAGGTCGTAGTCCGTGGTGGCGCACGGCTGCACGCTGTGGTCAGCCCACAGCCCGGCGAATTCGGCACTTCTCATGGAGAGCCTGCCGATCAGCGTGGCCAGCACCGCGTCGTTCGGATGCAGGCCGACGACGAGCCGCATGTTGCCGACAACGGCCCGGGCCTTAGCGGCCCAGTCGACGTACAGGTCGCGTTGGTAGGCGTCGAGGAAGACAAGTTCGGCCATGTTCGGCCGGTTGCCTGGATCGGCCGGCGCTTCGCGGGCGAGGTCGAGACCGAGGAGCGCATGCCCGGCTGCATTCCAGGCGAGGACGTCGGTACGCCGCCCGAGCACGACGGCCGGCACGTCGCCGAGCACCGCCAGGAGATCGGCGAGGGCCGGATCCACCTGCTCGACGGGCGGCGGCTGGGCTCCCTGCCTGGTGTGTCCGGCGGCGGCCAGCGCATGCAGGTGTGCGCGCTCGGCCTCGTTCAGCCGCAGAGCCCGCGCGATCGCGTCGAGGATCTCCGCCGAGGCGTTGCGGGACTGCCCCTGTTCGAGCCGGGTGTAGTACGAGGCGCTCACGCCCGCCAGCAGGCCGAGCTCCTCTCGGCGCAGCCCGGTGACCCGGCGCCGGTCGCCATAGGTGGCCAGTCCCACGTCCTCGGGGGTCACCCGGGCGCGCCATGCCTGCAGGGCCTCGCCCAACGGCCATTCGATCGTGCTCACAGTCCGAGTATGCGGGGCCGGTGCGCCCACAGCCTGACCCTGCGAGGGGTAGGCACAAGGCGGGCTGGTTCCCGGCATCGGATCGGGCGTTACCTGTGATCCGTCAGCGGACAACAACCGCACCGGAATCCTCCGAACCAGGAGAAAAGCTCGTGAACAACATCCTCAGCCGTCGGTTCGTCATCGCCGCGGCCCTCGCCGGCATCCTGAGCAGCTCTGTCGTGTCCGGCGTGCCCGCCGTCGCCGGCGTACCCGCAGTCGCGTCGGTCAGCCGCGCTTCCGTGACCGATGCGCGGGTCGCCGTACATTTCAATCTTGCCGCCGGGCAGATGCCGGAGAACATCGTCCTGGACCACCACGGCAGTGTCGATGTGACCTTCGCCGGCAGCCGCCAGGTCGCCCGTGTCGATGCCCGCGGGGCCATCACCGTCCTGGCCACCCTGCCCGCACCGGCGGACCCGGGTGCGGTGACCCCCGTGCTCGGGTTCCCGCTGGTCACCGGCCTGGTCCGCGACGGCCGGACCTTCTACGTCGCCTACGCCACCGGCTCCGCCGCCGAGACCGGCATCTGGAAGTTCACCGAGGGTGGTACGCCCCGGCGCATCGCCGCGCTCCCCGCTGACGGACTGCCCAACGGCATGGCGCAGGATCCCGCCACCGGCACGCTGTACGTGAGCGACTCGGTCCTGGGAGCCGTCTACGCCGTGTCACCGGCGGGCCGGGTGCGCACCATCAGTTCCGGCCCCGTGCTGGCCGCCGACGGCCTGCTCGGCGTCAACGGTGTCAAGGTTCGCGACGGCGCGGTGTACGTCTCCAACCTCGACAAGGGCACCATCCTGCGCCTCCCGACCGGCGGCGGCCCGGTCCGCGTCGTGGCCACCGGCCTGGCCGGCATCGACGACTTCGAGTTCACCGGTCGCGGCCAGGAGATCGTCGCGGCGCTCAACACCGGCAGCGAGGTCGTCCTTGTCGATCACGGCCGCGCGCAGGTGCTGCTCACCGCCGCAGACGGACTCTCCAACCCCACCTCCGTCGCCGTCCGTGGCCGCACGATCCTCGTGCCCAGCGCCGCCTATCTCACCCAGCAGGACCCGAACCTGGTGATCGGAACGTTGCATGAATGACCCTTGCACCGCCTTCACCGCCGAGCAGGAAGCGCGTATCTGCGAATTGGTGCTCGGCGACCGGCGGCACGGCCTTGACGGGAATGTAGCGCGGGAGGAATGGCGCTCAACCCTCGCTGCGGACCCAGCCGTACACCACGGCGATCAACGCCAGGGCGATGACCGCGGCGAACCGGACGAACTCGAACGTCTTGCCGTACGCCTTCTTCCGGGCGCCCGGTAGCCCGCCCTTGGCCTTCTGGTGGTCGGCTCGGGCGGAGCGACTGCCGTCCAGGAGACGCGCGAACTTCATCCCGATGAACAGAGCCGCGATCGCGCCGAGAATGAACAGGCCCATGGCAACCCCTTTGCCGACGGCGACCTGGTTTTATTCACCGTATTGAAGGTCCATCGCGGTATCCAGGCGCCGTTCAGTCGATCGATTCCGGCTGTCGCGTCGAACCGAGGGTGGCGAGGTCGGCGCGGACCGCGTCGGCCTCGGGGCGGCCGATGTCGTCGAGGATGGCCAGCGCGTCCTCCCAGGCGTCCCGGGCGGCGTCCAGGTCGCCTGTCGCGCGGTGGGTCTCGCCCAGCTTGATCAGGGGGTCGGGCTCGTAGTAGCGGTCGCCGACCTCCCGGTACAGCGTGAGCGCGCAGTTGTGCCTTCGGATCAGCCACCGCGGCCCGGCCGGCCACCGCACAGTCCTGGTGATGGCCCTGGCGGTAGAGGAAGGACCACATGCTCCAGGTCAGCTCTCGTCCTCTGCACGGCGATGGGTGTCGTGGCTCTGGCAGCCTGCACCGAGCCGGACGCTGCTGGCTCGGTGAGCTCGTCCGCGCCTGTGAGTCGACGGCCGGCGACAGCGCTGACCGCTGGTGCCTGTGGTGACGGAGCTGTTTCCTTCGGGCCTCTGGTTCGTACGGTCGTGGTGACCGAGGTGTCCGACGTGACGCGGGTCAACGGCTCGGGCGGCGGGACATTCCCCGCCCAGTTGAGACCCGTCCGCGAGGTGACGCCCGCAGTGGAAGCGGCCGGTGCCGTCGATGAGGCGCGCATCTTCGCCGAATTCGCCAAGCGGGTGGGACCCGATGCCGCACAGATCGGCGAGACCTCCCCGAGCGGAGAGACGAATGGCCAGTTCACTGTCGACGGAGCCGGGGCGATGGTGGCGTTCGAGTCCGTCCGGCGGGTAGAGGCCAGCTTCACTTACCGCTGTGGTGCTGAGGCGACCAGCGGTGTCGCCCGCTCCTGGGAACAGTCTCGAACAGGCATCATGCAGTGCGATGCCAAGAAGCCCCGAACTGAGGACGTCGTGCTGGAAGTGAAGGCCCTGGCCTGCTGAGTGCAAGCTGCCGGCCGACGCCGTGAGTGTCGGCCGGGAGCTTGGCGTCGCTGCGATGGAAGATGGTGACGTCGCTGGTTCGCAGCGCGACCTGGTACCCGTAACCGGGTAGGCGGTCGAGGGCGGCAGCCATCGTCACGGGCGTCGCCATGGTGGTGTCCGGCGGGTCGGTGACTGCGACCCACTCGGGTCGGACGTCGCCCTGCGGGTACACGGGGAACAAGTAGACGGTGCAGCGGGAGGTGAGCTGCGGCGCGAGCCGGTTGTCAGCGGCGACCTGTGCGTTGTCCGGTATGCGGGCCAGCGTCACGCGTACCTGCCGGGCCTCGGGGCTGGTGGCCCAGGTGCCGGTGCTGAGGAGGCCGCGTAGTGGCAGGTGAGTCAGCACCGTCGCAGCAACCGCGATCACACAGGTGGCGTGGATCGCCGCCCGCGCACGGCGTCCGGTTCCCGTCGTGGTGAGCGCGTCGAGAAAGGCGACGAACACGATTGGCATCAGGATGGCGCTGTACTGGAAGGCGGTGCCCCAGTAGAGCGGGTTCGTCGACCAGAACCGCCATGCCAGCGTCGGCACCGCGGCGAGGAGCAGCGGTGAGCGCAGCGCGAGGAACAGCGTCGGTGCGAGGAGCCACAGCAGGGTGTGCAGCTTGACGGCGGGCAGGAGCAGGCGGTGCAGCGGGTCCTGGCCGTTGAGGGCCGCACTTTCGGCGTACGGGTAGACGTGCGCGGAATTCAGCGCCGGCAGGATCGCGCCGACGATGACGAGACCGGAGCAGATCGCGATCAGGATCGTCGCAGCGCCGAGACGTCGCCGTCCACGCAGCGCCACCAGCAGGCCGATCACCGCCACCGTCGCGGGTAGGTCCTCCTTCACCGCGATGAGCGGCAGCGTCCACGCGACGGCCGCGATCAAGCGCCGCTCGACGAGCGCGGTCAGGCCGAACGCCAGCAGCGGAACGGCGAAGGCGACCTCGTGAAAGTCGAAATCAACGGCCGACTGCAAACCCCACGACATCCCGTACGCCACCCCGGCGCTCACCGCGGCTGTCCGGCCCCCGATGCGGAGGGCGAGCCGGGTGATCGGTATCGACGACGCGGCGATCAGGGCGGCCTGCGCGGCCAGCAGCGTGATCGGGCTCGGGAAGAGCCGGTACAGCGGGGCGAGCACGACGAGGATCGGATGGAAGTGGTCGCCGAGCAGGTTGAAGCCGGGCGCCTTGATCGTCGCCTCAGGGGCGCCGAAGTGTGCGTAGCCGCGTACCGCCTGTTCGAAGATGCCCAGGTCGTAGCCGCTGGTCTCCAGTCGCAGATGCCGGTGTACCGACCAGGACGCGTAGGCGAAGAACAGTGCTGCGGCCAGCAGGTACGGTGCTGCGGTGGCCTGCGCGGTGCCAGCCGGGGCACGGACAGCGGTTGCGGACATGCGGGGAGAGTCGAGCACCGCGGCTGAACCGCCACTGAAGCAACCTTAAAATGCTTCAGGTACGCGGTGCTCGCGGCAGCTCCGCGACGAGGCTGGCGCCGCTGGTGGTGTCGGCCGCGTAGAGCCGGCCACCGTGGCGTACGGCGATGTCCCGGGCGATCGCCAGGCCCAGACCGGCACCGCCGTGCCGGCGATCGCGAGCCTCGTCGACCCGAGCGAACCGTTCGAAAACCCGTTCCCGATCGGCCTGCGGGATCCCGGGGCCGTCGTCCCGGACCTCCACGCGAACGAGGCCGGGCTCGGTCTCCGCGACGGTCACGGTGATGCGGTCCAGCGCGTACCGGGAGGCGTTCTCCAGAAGGTTTCCCAGCATCCTGGCCAGTTCCTCCTCGCGCCCGATCACCAGTGCGGGCTCACCGGCCACCACGACGAACCGCTCGTCCGGCGGCACCCGATAGCGTCGCTCGCCGACCAGTTCCTCTGCGATCGCGGCGACGTCGACCGGCTTCCCGCGAGCCGGTGCCGTCCGCTCCAGGCGCGCGAGCACCAGCAGGTCGTCGGTGAGCCGCTGCAACCGCTCGGTGCCGGCCCGCAGGACCTCCGGGTCGACAGTGCCGCCGTGTGTGGCGGCGACCTCGGCGATGTTCCGCAAGCCGGCAAGGGGGCTGCGCAGCTCGTGCGCCGCGTCGGCGACGAATCGGCGCTGCCTTTCGGCCGCGTCGGCGAGCCGGTCGAGGGTCTCGTTCATGGTGACGGCCAGCCGGGCGATCTCGTCGCCGGTACGCGGCTGGGGCACCCGGCTGCTCATGTCCGCGGCGGTGATGCGCGCCAGCTCGTCGCGCATCCGCTCGACCGGGCGCAGCGCGCGTCCCGCGGCCCACCAGGCGACCGCGGCGACGAACAGTACGGCGAGCGGGAGACCACGGCGGAGCCAGCGGTCGACGGGGGCCACGGCGACCTCCGCGTCGAGCGGAGAGAGGAGCATGTAGACGGTCGCGCCCGACGGGCTGACGTTGTAGGTCACCAGGGTGACCTCGCGACCGTCGAACTGCCCTTGTGCGCCGCTGCGGGCAGGTCGCAGGACAACGTCGACGCGGCCGAAGGAGTCCTCGGCCGGCTCGGGTGGGATGGCGGGGAAAGTCAGACCACTTTCCCGTACGTAATAAGCCAGCTGATTCTGCGCAAGCAGCAGCTTGCCGCGCTCGTCGACCACCGCGAAGCTGATGCCCAAGCCGAAATAGGGAAATTCATACCATCTGTCGTACGCACAGCGCGCAGGATCCTTCTCGACATCACAGTCCCCCCGGCTGTTCGCCAGCGTGCCCCCGTCCGCGTTGATCCTCGCCGCAGGCGTGTCATAGGTCGACGCGATGGCCCGGGCCTGTGACTGCGCGGTCGCGAGGGACCCCGCCACGCTGTTCACGTAGATCACATGGCGCAGCCAGAGCGCCCCGCCCCCGAGGCACAACGCGGCCGCCAGCGCCGCCGCGG
This sequence comes from Winogradskya humida, assembly GCF_016862215.1. GTDB lineage: Bacteria > Actinomycetota > Actinomycetes > Mycobacteriales > Micromonosporaceae > Actinoplanes > Actinoplanes humidus. Next base: position 21,393 of record NZ_BOMN01000116.1, on the reverse strand, counting down.
CCGCCGCACGGACCCGTACCGGCAGCTGAGGCCTAGGCACGCGCGTCGACCAGCCGGTAGCCGGCGCCGCGGATCGTCTGGATGCTCATCAGGCCGAACGGCACGTCGATGCTGCGACGCAGTGCCCGGATGTAGACCTCGACGATGTTCAGATCGCCCTCGTAGGCCGCATCCCACACCTCGTCGAGAATCTCCCCCTTGCTCACCACGGTGTTGGCCCGGCGCGCCAGGCAGGCCAGGACCGAGAACTGCTTGGCGGTCAGCGTGATCGGCGTGGGCCCGCGCGAACAGACCCGCCGCGCCTGATCGACGACCAGATCACCAACCTTCAGCAGCGCCGGCCTGGGCTCGCCACCCCGGCGTAGCAGCGCCCGCACGCGAGCCAGCAGGACGACGTACGAGAAGGGCTTCGTCAGATAGTCGTCCGCCCCGGTGTCCAGCGCCTCCGCCTCGTCGTACTCACCGTCCTTGGCGGTCAGGACCAGAACCGGCGTACCCACCCGCGACTCCCGCAGCCGAGCACACACCTGATAGCCGTTCAACCGCGGCAGCATCAGATCCAGGATGATCGCCTGATAGCCCTCGCTCAAGGCAAGTTCGAGCCCGATGCTCCCGTCATGAGCCACATCGACTGTGTAACCCTCCGCAGTCAATCCGCGCCGCAGAGACTCGGCCAGCTCGCGCTCATCTTCCACAATCAGCAGCCGCACCAGGCCATACTGCCAGCCGCAGGCCCCGCAATCCTGAAGCTCACTTCAGCCTGCGGCGGCCGGCCCGGTCGGTTGCTGTGCTCAGCGTTGACGACGCCCCACAAAGACTCAGGGCGTATAGCTTGAAAGCTATACGCCCTGGTGATGCTTGGTGCGCCGCGTAGGACTTGAACCTACAACCCGCGGATTAAGAGTCCGCTGCTATTCATGTCGGCCAATGTTAGGAATTGCCGCCCTGTGTCAAAATATGCCACCTCACCTGCGCGTACGCAATTTCCGAGTGTCGGGTAATGCTGTCGTGTGACGCCTCACGCCAGGGCTGTCGATCACGCATGGATCACACATCGATCGCAGGGTCGGCGGCATCGGGGCCGTAGGCCCACCCGGACATGGGTGCTGATAACACCACGGGGTGAACCACCGCCGAGATCGTCGGGGTGGCGGACAGCGATTCGGCGTTGTCGTATACGGGCGAGGCGGTTGGATTGTAGAGGTCTCGGCGGCGTTGGTTGGTTGGCTGGTTGCTGCCAGGAGCTGCCAGGAGCCGGCGCCGCATCAAGCGTCTCGCACGGGCCGCGACCGGCTCGCTGCCCCTTCCCGCGTGCCTCCGGCAAACCGCCGGACTGCCGCGGGCATCGCGTGCCCGTCTGTGCGCCGGTCACTGTGCGTCCCCGTCACGCTGATGCTCGCGTGCACGGATCTGCCGATGTGCGCGCATGGGGCCAGCTGGTGACGCCGAACGCAGCTGTCGGGTCGGAGCGTGATCGTTCGGATGGCATGATCGGCGTGAAGCTCCACGTGTGGCGACGATCTTTCGTCGGACCACTCGAGAGGGGGTGCAGATGACGCTTGCTGAGGTGTTTCGTCACGTCAAGACGCTGAATGGCGACCCGTGGCCGGCCGTGCGCCAGCTTGCGATGAGCGGAGACCGCTCGTTGATCCCGCCCGTGCAGGCCGCACTCGAACGGTATCTCGACGAGGAGGACTGGTACGGCCGGGATCTCATGGTCTACATCCTGGCTGGCCTTCGCGGGGTTGCCGCGTTCCCGCTACTGCTGCGCGCCTTCGCCCGTCCCATGCGGGGTAACGAACTCGACAATTTCTGCGCATGGCTGGCCGATATCATGGAGACAGACCCGCCTGCGTGCCGACCCACCGTTCTGTCGTTCATAGCCACCGGCCATCGCGAGCTGCGCAGCGCCGGGCTGTGGGCCCTCGGCTACGTCATCCAGGCCAGCGATGTGGAACTGTTGCGGCACGCGCTGGCCGATCCCGATCCGAAGATCCGTCAAGATGCGCTTGGCGCGCTGTCGAGCCTCAAGAGTGACCGGCGCGCCTACGAGCTGGTGCTGTCCGCCCTGAACGACCCGGACGCTTGGACCCGGCGATCTGCGGTACTGGATCTGCGCTGGTTCGCTGACGCGGCTGCCGTCGAGCACCTGGCACGGCTGATCCAGGATCCTGACGTGAGCGTCCGGTCAGCGCTGGGCGAGACGATCGGCCACCTGGCTGTCGGCACCGATCACTCGGCGATGGCAGCCGATGCCCTGCTGTCGCTGCTCGCCGACACCGAGCTTCAGGTACGCGCCGGAGCAGAGCGCGGCCTCGGCGTGCTGGGAGCGCCGCGACCCGCTGCGAACTGACGATCCGCGGCGTCAGGCATACGGACCTTTGATGGTCACGCGGCAGACCATCGAATCGACGTCGTCCGGCAAGGCCACACTCGACTGGCACGCCCGCAGCCCACGGTCAGTCAGTGTCGACCGCCCGGATCTGCCGCGATCCGCGTGCTGGCTGGCTGCGGTGAGTGATGCGGCGTTTGCCCTGTCCGGGCTCCACGTCGGAGTGACCTGGTGGCCCTTGGCGTACCGATCTGGCTCATGGTTGAGATATCCGGTCGAGGGAGGCGTGGCGATGAGTGGTGGAGTGTTCAAACAGTGCGGATGTCGATCGTCGGAGAAGGGACGGCTGCTGAGTTCGGCGTGTCCGCAGTTGGCGGAGCGGGGCTATAGGAGCTGGTATTTCGATTGTGCCGTGCCGGTCTTGCCGGGCCGGCGCGAGCGGCTGCGCCGTGGCGGCTACCTGACTCGACGTGAGGCGATCGCCGCCCGGGACGCCCTGCTCGGCGACGGTGGCACGGTCACCGCTGAAGGCTGGACGATGCAGCGGTGGCTGCGGTACTGGTTGACCACCCGCACGAGGATCAGCCCGACCACGCTGCGCTCGTACGAGGTGCACGTGGAACGGCATCTGAACAGTTCCCGAAACGCCTAGGCTGAGGATGATTCGACACCACCTGGTCCCAGTTGACGCCAGTCGGGAGAACCATCGGACATAGAGGTTGTGTATGAGCGAAGCTGGTCCTCAGCACCTTCACCCGAGACCAGGCGCGGCGGGCAATGCCCAAAGTCCGGACGCCGTTCAACGGGCCGTCGGTGGAACGGCAGTCTGGGTCGATCTGGGTGCGGGTTCCAGGGGAGAGGCATGACAGCATCCGACGATACGGAGATTCTCGCTGGACTGTTGCGGGCGGATCCAGCTGCTCTGATGGCCAACATCGGGGCGTACTGGCATCGTGTCGAAGGCGACTGGCGTGATCTTTTCTGGCCCACCGAGGAGACGGAACCCGACCGTAGATGGTTCTCCGCCGGCGAACCTGTGCAAGTCATGGTTGGCGTGGGTGACGCCGACGTCTGCGTTGCCATTCCGATGCTTGTCGGTGGTCTACCTAGCAGCCCAACCTACCTGAAGCCAGCGAAGATTTTGGCGGTCCAAGACCGGTACCAGACGCAGGACGGCGTCACTCTCAGCGAGGCGATCCACGAGGCCGAACGCCGCCGCCGGGCATCGTTTCGTTATTGCCGCTACTGCCGTGTTCAGACGGACGGCGCGCAGTTGATCATGGATTCGGTGTGCCGCGGCTGCGCTGTTAGGTTCCTCGGCGTCGTCTTTTAGAGGGAGATCCTCGGCTTCGAGACGAGCAGCGCGGAGCCGGAGGCTGCTATGTCGGGATGGCGAGGCTGTCTCGCAGGCCGCTAGCTCGAGCTATCGGCCGGGTGACCGCTGCTCGTACGGCGTCCTCGCTCCCCACGATCCGCAGGCTGGTTGTGGCCCGGGTTGCTGCGGTGTAGAACAACTCGCGGGTCAGCAGTGGTGAGGTGGCTGGCGGTAGCAGGATGGAGACCCGGTTGAACTGGCTGCCCTGGCTGCGGTGAACGGTCATGGCGTACAGGGGTTGGGCTTCGGACAGGCGGGATGGGTGGATCAGGATGGTCTCGCCGCCTCGGGTGAACGCCGCGCGTAGGCCGTCGGGGGTGTTGATGATGACGCCGGTGTCGCCGTTGTACAGGCCTGCGTCGTAGTCGTTGGCGGTGATGAGAAGTGGGTGGCCGAGGCCGGTGAGTTGATTCGCGGGGAGCCAACTTTCGATTTCGGTGTTCCAGTGGGCGACGCCGTATGGGCCTCGGCGGTGGGCGCAGAGCAGCCGGTGGACGTCGAGGCCGCGGAGTGCTGCCTCTGCGTCGCCGTGGGCGGCAGCTTCGGCAACGGTCTGCAGCGCGGTGAGGATGTCGGTCTTAGGCAGGCGTCGGGTGACTCGATGAACTCGACCTGTTCGCTGGAGCGCAGCAGCGCTACCACGGTGTCGTCGTCGCCGGCGCGTATGGCGGTTGCGAGTCGGGCGATGTCGCCGCCGAAGCGCCAGACGCCGGCCCATCGATCACGGTTTCGCCGTCGGCGACCAGGCGCTGGGCGACGTGGCGCCCGATGCCGCTGCATCCTTCGACGGCCCAGAACCGATCTGGGTGCTTGCGACCCGCCGCGAGCATCGCCTTGTAGCCCTCGCGGTCGGTCGCGAACCGGCCCTGCCCGACAGTCACTTCCCGGTCGTTGATGATCTCGATGGTGGCGGAACGCTTGTGCGGGTCCACGCCGATGATGACCTGCGCCATCTGGCCTTCCTTCCCTCGAACCGACGGTGGTGTCGGCGAGGAGGGCACCGCTACTTCGAGCTGGGCATACCCCTCTTGAGCCTCTCCGCGCCGCGGTGACCGGCAGGACGCACGCCAGATGAGAGCCACACCAAACCTACGGTGGGCAGCCGAAATGAGAGCGACTCCGCCGGTCACCTCGACCATGCCTGGCCGGGCAGCGGTCGTGCCACCAGTAGATAAGTAGCCGAGTTGAGTGCACTCGTCCGGAGAACTCGTGAACCACCTGTCGAAGCGTGCGATGGCCTCGCTCGCGACCGCCTGCTGCGCGGAGGGGAACACCAACGGAGCCAGAAGTACAAGTCTGTGCCTACAGTAAACGAATCGATACCCTGCGTGGATGGCGAGTCGAGCGAAGACCAAACTCTGGCGCTATTGGGGCTACGCCGTAGCCGCCATCCTGATCATTTCGGTCGTCAACGACGCAGCTGGACCAGCTACCTACGCCGTACTCACCGGCGTGCTCGTTCTCTACATCCTCTTCCAAGCCCCGGCCACCTGCGCCGCCATCAACCGCATCACCCAGCGGGCTGGCGAGGTCGACTACTGCCGAAACAACTCTGGCGGCATGCTATTAGGTTGCCACATCCGGCAGCACAAATTTCAGAAGTTGAAGGGCGTCTGGTGGGCGCAGAGCTGGCGTAATAAGACCAGAGGCATGCTCTCAGGGGGGCCAGCGATCTTCGCCACGCTTACCGGGATCATCGGCACCATCACCGGCATCTTCGGCATGATTAACGACTTGGCCGGCTAACGAGCCAGCAGGATTGCGGCCTTTAGCTGTCTTTTGAGTAACGGAGCGCACGGATCTGCCGCGGGCCGGGGGCGGTCGGCGGTGGCCATCACGCGGCGTGACGCACGTCGGGACCAGTTCGACGCACGCTCATGCCGATGAGAGCGCGTCCGGTGCCCCATTTTCGTCGACTGCAGCGCTGATGGGAAATGCTGAGCAGATTAGGCGGAATCCCGAGTCCGGGTGTTGATGAAAGTCGCGTTTAATCGATCCTTGCCAACCTCAGTTGGGGCGGCTATTCAAGCAGGATGCGAGCGAGTCGGCCACTGCTGTGACCGAGAGGTCGAGTATCCAAGAAAGCCCATGAGGACTTGAGAGAGTCACGCGCCCGTACAGCATGATAGGCAACTGGCGATTGTTGTTGAAACGTCGATCAGGGCCACCTTTCTTATTGACGTATTTCCAAGTAGTTCCCACTTGCTGGGCATCCCGGGGTGGGCTCTCCTCCTCGATAAAACGCTGAGGGTGACCGTCCACTTGAAGGTGCTGGTATCCAACATCGGTCCACCTCCGACCTGTTCGAACGAGGACGCGATCTGGCAGGAAGTAGAGCGTCGTATGGCCACTACGAACGGAAGGAACGGTAATGTTGGCGACTAGGACCTTTGGTTGATCCGTACTGAACGACGTGCCAACACGGCGAATCAGATGAGAGGCGCCTGCATTCGTCTTGTGCTGATGCAGGGTTTGCACGCGACCTGACTCAACGATGCGCCAGGCACCTCCGAGTTGGCGCAGCGAGACCCACGTCCGCTCCATCTCAGCTGCCCATATTGGGATCCTCCCCTCCAGCTTGTATTCGACCGGCACAAGATGCTCGACGCTCTCCTTCCGGTAGAGGAAAACCGTTAAGGCAATCGAAAGGGCCGCAAGAACTAGCATGATGAGATGAGTTGCCATCCCATCGTCGGTGAGGTCGATGATCCCGAAAGTGAGCAGCATGACCGATAGCACGGCCAATAACGTCCACTTCGGAAACTTGTCGGCGGCATTTAACTGGATAACCAAGTCATCTGATCCTGTTGGCGTCAGAGCAAGAGCATCAAGCCCCGTCACGTCTGCCATCTCGACGGCGTGAGGGTTGTACATGGGTTCGGATAGATAGCGGGTGCCACTGGAGCCACCAACCGTAATCCGGTTTAGGCGGGGATATCTAGCATTGGTCCAAGCCGAGAACGGCCCGACACCTGTACTGACACCGATTCCGCGGTTACTGATGTGTACACGTGCGAGGCGTGGCCCAGCGCTCATTCCGACGCCGCGAGTGCTTACGCGAACTCGCGCCCAGCTGGGGCCGATTCCGATGCCGAAGCCCATAAGCCCGCAGCCTACGGCCTTCATGTGCGTCCGGGTGAACTTTCAACGAGACCGCGTCAGGCGTTCGCTTGCACGGTGTTTTGGACGATGCCTGATCCTGGTATTGCAGCTCGAACCGTCCGCTTCTGCCGCCGACCGCGCGTGGAGGCCGGCGGCGAGCTGTTACGCGGCGTTACGCGCGTCCAGGGCGGCCCGACGCACGCTCGTGCCGAAATCCGAGCATTCGATCATTGGCTTTCATGGTTTTCGGCGGAGCTCAATCTCGCCGGTCAAGCGGATCCTCGCTTGGTCGATCAACTCTTGGTAGTTCTGCTGGAACGGACCCACGAGTTCTCACTCGAGCAGCGCGGGAGCCGCACACGGTTGCGGCTGTCACTGCTGGTCGCGGGTCGGTGTACTGCTGCCGTACTTGTAGAAGCGGCTTCGCTCCACGGCCGGAACAATCCGCTGCTGGAAGATTCGCCGGGCTGTGTGCAGGTCGAAATTGGTCTGACCTGACGCAAGGCTCAGCGCTATGTCCAGTGGCAGGTGTAGGAGTTTTCCCTGCCAGGCCAGATAGATGCCGATCGACCGGAGATTGAAGTGGTCCTCGACATCACACAACACGTAGCCCAGGAGTTGGTCGACGAAGGCCCCCATCGACGGGGCTGGTTCCGGGTAGGTTTTGACGTCGACCAGGGCGCCGCCGAGGATGAGATCACCGATCGCGAACGCCTCGTCGAAGACCGGGCGGATGACTCGCGGCCCGCCCAGCCGCGCCATGCTCGGCTGGCCGCGGGTGACGTAGGTGTGCCAGAGCGTTTCCAACGCCTCTCGAACGTCGGGACCTGGGCCTTGGCTGCCGAACATGGCCAACCACAGGTGGTAGGACTGCCGGAATTGTTCACGGTCCGGGTGTCGCAGCCTTCGCAGAATGCCCGAGTACTGACAGAGCATCCACGCATCACGGAGGAGTTCGGACGCGGGTGCAGATGGCGTCCATGACGCTGGCCGTTGCCACTCACCAAGCTCACCGTTGACGCTGCTTCCGATGACGTGTTGGAGGCCAGCATTTTGTAGGACACGTGCGGCTTCCTCGTGGGCCACCATGTCGAAGACATCGGCATAGGGGACTGTGTCGGCCAAGTCGAGACCGATGGCCCACTCGATGGCGCCACCGATCGCAGCCCGCAGACCACCATCAGGGACTGTGGCGACCGGAGGCAGTCGCTGTATCTGCGCGTTCCAGACAGCGACAAGGGCATCCCTTGCCGGAAATGAATCATGGAGGAACCGGGACGCCGGTGACTCCCGATCGGCCAGCTCCGTCGTCAGAGTCATGCTCCTCCACCATTTGTATCGATAGTTACCTATGATATTGGCTGACGCTAGCGGGCGAAGGATCCCGGGTTGACCGACGGCGTGCCGAGACCCAGCGGCAGACCCGGCTGCGGTCTGCGCCTGGATGTCCCCCGACGTTCCCCTCAGCATCCGATGGCTCGCCGTACACGGCTGCAACCTGTTCGCTCCTGGGCTGCGAGGTCGACGTTCTCGCATCCCGCGTGGAACCGCTCGGGCTCAGTGTGAGGAGCGGAAAGTGACGGGGCGGGGGCTGACTCTCGAGTTCGCAAGTCGGCGTAGTTACTGCTCGCCGTTCGGGCTAGCAGTAGCTCATCCTTTCGGTTGATTTTGCTCTGTCCGTCGACGTCGTGCCGCACTGATGTATGGCACTGCTTCGATGCATTGACCTGCAAGATCAAGAAGAGGTTGATCCACATTGGGTGGTCTTGCTTCCCCGGTTGCTTACTGCCTGTGCGTTGTGCTGTTCGGATCGTGACCCTTACGGTTCACCGGGCTAGTAACAGAACGGGGATGCCGGGTGACTTTCGGTCGCTTCACGGGGAGAACTGTGTCCGCTGCAAGGCGGCGCACATTGATAGCGGGGATCGCGGTCCTGGCGCTTGGCGCCGGTGCAGTGTTCGGGGGTGACCTGGCGTTCAGCAAAGAGCGCAACCCGATCCGGCGTTCCGTCGCGGCCGTTACTGGCTCGTCATCCAACACGAATGCCACCACTGAGACTGCACTCCGCACCAAGGAACAGGCAGCAGCGGCTGCCGCGCTGGCGCCGGCGGTAGCGGGCTGCACGGCTGGAGCGGATTCGGACTTCAACGGTGACGGCATCAGCGATGTCGCCATAGGCGACCCGGACGCTCTGGTCGGCAGGCAGGCGCGGGCCGGCACGGTCACCATCGTGTACGGCGGAACCGGCACGGTGCAGGTGCTCTCGCAAGGCATCTCCGGTGTGCCCGGGGGCCCCGAGGCCGGCGACCAGTTCGGTTTCGCCCTGGCCTCCTACGACGCCAACAAAGACGGCTGTGCAGATCTTGCGGTTTCCGCGCCGTTCGAAGGCACCACAACCGACGCCGCGGCTGGTGCGGTTGTGGTGCTCTACGGCGCGCCGACCGGGCTGTCCACGGGCTCGGCGGGCACCTTCATCGAGGCTCTCGGCACGGGCTGGGAGGATCACAACGACGCGGACGACTGGTTCGGGTACTCACTGGCGGCAGGCAATACACCTGCTGGTGATCCGTTCGTGGTCATGGGCGTGCCGGGCGCGGACATCTCCTCCGCCCCCGGTGCCGGAATGGCGCTGTACCTGCGCAACACCACCGTCGTGAACCTCTACTCCGGACACGGAATCAGCGGCGTACCGGAGGCTGACGACCGGGTCGGTTTCTCGGTCTCCGCCTCGCCTTACCACGTGGCAGTCGGGTCTCCCGGGGAAGCGCTGGCGGACGTGGTCTGGGCCGGTGTGGTGAACGTCTTCACCCACGACATCGTCAGCGGGCTGCTGAAGCAGGTTGCCGTGGTCGGGGAGAACGCTGCCCAGATCGGGAACACGCCGAAGGCCAATGACAACTTCGGTAAGTCCGTGTCGCTTGCCCCGTACCGCGCACCGGGTGCGGCCGCCGGGACGGTGACTTCGATCCTCGCGGTTGGTGCGCCTGGCACCGAGGTCAATGGTTTGTCCGATGCCGGTCTGGTCCACCGCTTCCTCGTCACCGCGACTGGTGCGACCCGCATCGACTCGCTCTCGCAGGCGTCTGCCGGTGTCGCGGACGACATCGAGGACGGCGACTACTTCGGTGATGTGGTGCGGCTGGTCAATACCAAACCGGGCGAGGTTTCCACGGCGCAGACTGTGCAGTTGGCGGTTGGTTCGCCGGGTGAGGACGTCGGAAGCGTCCTGGATGCCGGGTCGGTCAGCGTGTTTGCGGGTGCGGTCACCCCCGTGACCCCGGCTGACGTGACGGTGGCCCGTCGCACCGGATCGATCGGCGGTGCACCGGGCTTCCAGGAACTGCTCGGCGGTTACTTCGGTGTCTCCCGTACCTATCTGTATGTCGCCAGCCCCTACCGCGACGGCGGCAAGGTTTTCGCTGTCAAGTGGGCAGATCTGGCGCAAGGCCTCGCGGTGCCGGCCCAGACGTACACCGCGAACGCGGGCGGCATCCCCGCCGGCGTCTCGTTCGGGGCGGCGGTGGCTTGATGCGCGTACGCAGCAAGAATCTCGATGAATTCGGCACGGGGAAGGATCTGCGGGTGAGGTCGGCCGCCAGCAATCGACGCACCGGACTGGCGGCGGGCCTTGCCGCGCTGCTGGTGCTGGGCATAGCCGCCGTGCCAACCCCAGCTCGGCGGGACGTGCCGCAGCCTGCGCCAGAGATGCTGCCGGTGGCGGAGACCGGCACTGAGCCGATGCGCCAGCACGAGCAGGACGCCATCGACCTCGCCGCCCAGATCGGGCAGCGGGTGGAAGTTGGCGATCTGCGCGACGAGAGCCGTACGGTTTACGCCAAGCCCGAGGGCACCATGCTCGCGATCGAACACACGCGGCCGGTCCGGGTCGTCCGCGACGGCAAGTGGATAGCGGTCGATGCCACTCTGGTCAAGGCGAGCGACGGGTCGCTCGGCCCGCGCGCCGCGACGTACGGGCTGCGACTGTCCGGTGGGGGCAGCGGTCCGCTGCTCACCGCCCAGCGGGCCGGCCAGACCTTCAGTCTCGAATGGCCGGGTGAGCTGCCAAAGCCGACGTTCGAGGGTGCCCAGGCGACCTACCCCGAGGTACTGCCGGATGTGGACCTGGTGATCAATGTCAGCCCGGACGCGTTCTCACACGTGCTCGTCATCAAGAGTGCGGAAGCCGCTCAAAACCCGCAGGTGCAGAAGATCGCGTTCGGTCTGACCACCTCCGGGATCAACCTTCGGGAGACGCCCGAAGGTGGCGTCGATGCTATGGACAACACCGGCGGCGTCGTCTTCGAGGCATCGCGACCGAGCATGTGGGCCTCCGACGAACCGGCCACCACCGCGGCGGCCCGGTCCGCCGCCAAGAAGGTCGACCCCACTCCGGCCGCTCCGGAGGAAGCCGCACCGAACCCGTCTTCCGAGGTTCCCGTGGACGTCGACATCACCGCGACCACGGTCAGCCTGACACCCGACGCGGGGATGCTTGCCGATCCGGGGACGACCTACCCGGTCTATATCGATCCGGTATGGGCGACCGCGAAACGCTCGGCCTACACGATGGTCGCCAAGGGCTACCCCAGCGAGTCGTACTGGTCGTTTGACAAGAAATCCGACGAGGGCGTCGGTAAATGCCCCGTCGAGTACGGCGGCTGCGACGGCACAGACGTCAAGCGGCTGTTTTACACCGTCCCGACGCCCTATCTGGGCAAGGACGTCCTCTCCGCGCAGTTCGCCGTCACCATGACGCACACCGCCAGCAGTTCGGCGCGAGCTGTCCAGCTCTTCAAGGCCAAATCAGGCATCAGCAAGTCCACGACGTGGAGCAATCAGCCCGCCTCGGATGGCACTCTCGATACGGCCTCGCCGACCGGCACCCGCAGCAGCTGCGCTGACGGCGATCAGAACGTGCGTTTCGACGTCAAAAGCGCGATGGGCGACAGCTACACCGGTAAGAGCCTGACCTTCGGGATGCGTGCGTCCGACGAGGGTGACACCACGGCCTGGAAACGCTTCTGCGGCAACGGCCAGCTGGAACTCACCTACAACCGGGCGCCGAACACACCGGCCATCGCCAAGCTGACCTCATCGCCCGGCGGCACCTGCCGCAGCGGCACCAGCCGGCCGATCGTCCCGGACTCGCCGACCTTCTACATGTACGTCTCCGACCCCGACCACGCCGCTGCCCACAAGGAAGAGGTCCGGGCCGAGGTCCTGTTCACCTGGTCCGGCGGATCGAAGACCGTCACCACCGCGTACAAGGCCGGTGATGGCAAGGCTCGGTTGCAGATGACCCCCACCGGGCTACCGCAGAACACGGTGGTCAGCTGGAAGGTCCGCGCGCAGGACGACGACGGCTGGTACGGCGGTTACAGCTCTCCGGCGTGCGAATACTTGATGGACACCAAGGCGCCCCCGGCCGCCGACATCGATTCGCCGGACTTTCTGCCCCTCGACGCGGCCGAGAAGACTAGCGCCTGCGCCCCCGACGACGAGGTTCGTAAGTACGCGGGCATGTACTCCACGTTCACGTTCGACAGCTCGGGTACCGACACGGTTCGCTACCGCTACGGATTCGATACCGCGCCGACCACTGACCTGGTGCCCCGAAAGGCTGACGGCACCACCGTCAATCCGGGTGGACCGGTCAGCATGCGGTTCAAGGCGGACGTCGCCGGCGAGCACGTTGTCAACGTGGTGGCGTACGACGCCGCCGGTAACTCGTCGGAAAGTAACTGCCGTTTCACCACCGCGACTCGTAAGGGCGTCGGCGAATGGCAGCTCACTGACCAAGCCGGTGCGACCACTGCGGCCGACACCGGCGGCGACCACCCGCTGGCCGTCAAGCCCGGTGTCACCCTGGGTGTCCCCGGTCCCGGTTGCGCGGCCGCCCTGGGGGAATGCACCCGGGACCGGGCTGCCCGGTTCAGCGGTGCCTCGGACGGCTATTTGGAGTCGAACACCAACGCTCTGATCGACACCAGCGGTTCCTTCTCGGTGGCTGCCTGGGTCAAGCTCAACGACCTCACCGTTGATCACACGGCCGTCAGTCAGGACGGCACCGGTGAGCCTGGATTCACCCTCGGTTATGACGCCAGCAGCGGCAAATGGTCGTTCGAGGTGCCCTACCTGGACGTCAATACCCTCGGTGTCTGGACGTCGACGAGCGACACTCCCGCGCGCACCAATGAGTGGACCCATCTCGTTGGGGTGTTCGACGAGGAAGTGAACTCGATGCGGCTGATCGTCAACGGCGTCGGGCAGAACGTCGTCCAGAACCGCACTGCATGGAAGTCCCGCGGCGCCGTGCAGATCGGTCGCCTGCTCGACAAGGGCGGATACCGGGACTGGTGGAACGGTGAGCTGTCCGACGTCGCCGTCTACGACCGCATCGTGTCGATCCGCGAGGCTTCGATGATGGCCAAACTCCGGCCGGTCCGGCTCGGCTACTGGCCCCTCAACGCGACCACCACCGACAAACGCAGCATCGAGTACGACGGCAACACCGTCCGCGACCTCTACCTCGAGGGCGACGCCCGGATCAACATCCCGGACCTGGCCAACGACCCATTCGCTGACACCGCTCTGGTGGGCGCAGGTGAACTGGTACTCGACGGGATCGACGACCGGGCCCGGACCAACGCCGCAGTGGTACCGATGAGCGGGAGCTTCACAGTCTCCGCCCGAGTCCGTATCCCCTCCGCGGGCTGCGCGCAGAACATGACAGTGATCTCCCAGGCCGCCACCAAGACCAGCGGGTTCCGCATCCGGTGCACCCCAGTCGATGGGGGCCTCTGGGAACTGGTCATGCCACAGACTGACGTGGCCGCCCCTCCGGCTGACCAGACGACCACGATCACTGACACCACCCACTACGTGAACGACTCGCAGGACGGGCAGCACCTCGCGCTGGTCTACAACGCGTTCACCAAGGAGCTGTCGTTCTACGTGGACGGTCAACTGGCACAGGTAGAGCCCGCCGAACCGGCGGCGATCCTCAACGCGGGCGGTGCCCTGCAACTGGGCCGCGCCATGGTCGGTGGCACCTACGGCGAGTACTTCGCCGGTGTGATCGACGACGTCCGCGTGTACTCCGGCATCACCGATGCCACCACCGTTGCCCTCATGGCGAACCGCCAGGAACAACCCAGCCTCTGACGTCCCGCCCGGTTGCTTCCCGGAGGAGTAACGATGTCCCCCCACAGACGTGTCCGTGTGCGCCGCGCACTCGGCTTCCTGACCGCTCTCGTCGTCACCAGCACCTTCCTGCAGGCCGATCCGCCCGAAGCCCAGGCGAGCCCGGTTCCGCTACCGGCACCGGCCGCCACCGGCAAACCGGCCAAGGCGGTGAAAGCCCCTTCCGGCCGTACCGACCTGCCGGACCGGGCGCTCGCCATGGCGCGCAAACCCACGCCCGCACCCGTCTGGCCGGCGGCGGGGGAGAGGGAGGTGACCGTCACCCCGGTCACCGCCCGCGCGGCGAAAACGACGCCGGTAAAGGCAAAACTGCGGACCTACGACCATGAGACCTCGGTACGCGTCAAGGTCGACGGCCCGGTCATGCGCCTGACGCCCGCCGCGGCGGGAACCGTGCGGCTGACCGTCGACTACGCTGCGTACTCATCAGCAGGCAGTGCCAACTTTGGTGCCCGCCTGACGCTGGTGAGCCTTCCCGAATGTGCGCTCACTACGCCTGAGACACAGGCGTGCGCGCCGGTCCGGCTCGCGGCGGTCAACGACAGCGAAGCCCGGACGCTGACCGCCGAGGTGCCGGTCGCAGCGGCGAGTTCGCTCGTGGCGGTGACCGCGACCGAGAGCTCGGCCCAGGGCAGCTTTGCCGCCACGCCGCTGTCTCCGACGTCGACCTGGAGCGTCACGCCATCGTCCGGCGCGTTCAACTGGTCGTTCCCGGTGAACTCGCCGTCGGCGCCCGGTGGATTCGGCCCCGGCGTCAGCTTCGGCTACAACTCCCAGACAATCGATGGGCGTACCTCCATCACCAACAACCAGGGCTCCTGGGTCGGTGAAGGGTTCAGCTACGAACCGGGATACGTCGAGCGCCGGTACAAGTCGTGCGCCGACGACGGTCACAAGGAGGTCGGCGACCTCTGCTGGGCATACGACAACGCGGTGCTCTCCCTCAACGGCAAGTCCAGCGAGCTCGTCCGCAGCGGCGACACCTGGCGGCTGGCAAGCGACGACGGTTCGAAGATCGAGAAGCTGTCCGGTGCCACCAACCGCGACGAGGGGACCGGTGCCGGCAAGGGTGAGCACTGGAAGCTGACCACCACCGACGGCATCCAGTACTTCTTCGGCCTCAATCAGCTGCCCGGCTGGAGCACGGGCAAGGTCGAGACCAAGTCGGTCTGGACCGTCCCCGTCTACGGCGACGACAAGGAGAACGCCGACGACAAACTGCCGTCAGACACCGTCGCGCCGGCCGAGCCCTGCTACAACGCCACGTTCGCCAACGCCAAGTGCCAGCAGGCCTGGCGCTGGAACCTCGACTACGCGCTCGATCGCCACGGCAATGTGATGACCTACTACTACACGCCCGAAAAAAACTCGTACGCCCTGGGCCGCAAGATCGACGTCGCCGGCACCGAGTACGACCGGGGCGGCTACCTCGACCACATCGAGTACGGCCTGCGCGCCGGCTCCGTCTACACCACAGCCGCCGCCACGCGGGTCGACTTCGCCGTCGCCGAGCGTTGCGATGTGGCGGTCGCCGCATGCAAGTCCGGCACCCTGAACAAGGACACCCAGAGCGCGTGGCCGGACGTACCGTTCGACCGCATCTGCGCGGCAGGGGCCAAGTGCACGATCGACCAGGCGACCCCGACGTTCTTCACCCGCAAACGGCTGACGACGGTCACCACCCAGGTCCGCAACGGCGCCACCACGTGGACGCCGGTGGACCGGTACACCCTGGATCACCTGTTCACGGACAACGGTGACGGCAGTAGCTCGCTCTGGTTGCACACCATCACCGAGGAAGGCGTCTACGGCGGCGGGACGGCCTTGAAGTCGGCGTCCGTACGCCTGGACGCGCTGCAACTGCCCAACCGCATCCTCAAGCCCGGCGGCAACGACATGCTCGGCAAGATGGTCCGGCCACGGCTCGGCACCGTCTACTCCGACTCCGGTTCGCAGATCGACATCGAGTACGCGAAAGCCAACTGCAGCGCGGATTCCGTACCCGACGAGGGCAAGAGCACCAAGCGGTGCTTCCCGGTCAAGTGGCACGGCGCCGGTGTCGAGGAAGTGGTCACCGACTGGTTCCACAAGTACGTCGTCGCCGCCGTCCGCGAAACCGACCTCACCACCGTCGCCCCTGGCACCGCCCTGCCACCGGACATGGTCACTTTCTACACGTATGAGGGTGACGCGGCCTGGCGGTACCCGGACCCCGACGGCATGACCGAGGCGAAATACCAGACGTGGAACGAATGGCGCGGCTACGCCAGCGTGCTGGTCACCAAGGGCGACGACAATGCGGTCCGAACCCGGTCGCGGCACTTCTACCTGCAGGGCATGGACGGCGACAAGAACCCGGACGGCGGCACCCGGTCGGTGACGGTGGAGGACTCCACCGGCACGAAGTACACCGACTACGACGAAGCGGCCGGGCTCGAGTACGAGACCGACGTGCTCGACGCCGCGGGCGCTGTGGTCAGCAAGGAGACCACCACGTCGTGGCGTAAGCAGACCGCCGCGCAGACGCGCTCCTTCGGCACCCGGCGGGCCTATCTGGTGCGCCCCGAGACCAAGCGCAACTTCACCGCGCTCGAGGCCGGGGGCTGGCACGAGACGAAGACGGTCACGGCGTACGACGGTGACGCGGCCTACCCGGTCGGCCGGGTCACGCAGGTCGAGGACCAGGGCGACGTGACCAAGACCGGCGACGAACGGTGCAGCCGGACCACGTACGCGGACAACACCGCCACCAACATCCGCACCCTCATCGCCGAGGTCGAAACCGTCGCGGTGCCGTGCGCGACCACCCCGAACCGGGCGACGCAGCTGATCTCCGACGCACGCACCTACTTCGACAACGGTGCTCTCGGCGCCGCCCCGACACGCGGCCTGGTCACCAAGACCGAGAAGCTGAAGAGCCACAACGGCACCACGGCGACGTACCAGACGTTCTCGGAAAGCAAGTACGACGCGTACGGGCGGCCTACCTGGGGCCGCGACGCCGGCGGCACCGAGTCCCGCCTCGAATATGTCGAGACCAACGGGCGGACCACGAAGAAGACCGAGTTCAGCCCGAAGATGACGATCGCCGCGCAGACCCCCGTGGAGTTCGCGGCCGTCACGGAGTACGACCCGGGCCTGGGGATGCCCACCAAGCAGTACGACTGGAACAACAAGCTGACCGAGATGGCGTACGACAAACTCGGCCGGCTGACCAGCGTCTGGCTCCCGAACCGCAAGTCGAGCGGCGACCCCAGCATCAAATACACCTACGTCACGGGCAACGGCAAACCCGCCGCCGTACGGACCGAGCGCGCCGGTAACACGACCGGTGTTTGGAGCTCCGAATGGCAGATCTTCGACGGCTTCCTGCGACCCCGGCAGGTTCAGGGCGAGGGTCCGGACGGCCGGATGGTGGCCGACACCTGGTACACGTCCACCGGCGAGGTCGACCGGATGGGCGAGGCCCGCTGGGTCACCGGTAGCCCCTCCAGCGAACTGCTGCTCACCAACCGCAACGACCCCGACCTGTCGACCGGCTATCTCTACGACGGTCTCGACCGGGTCACCGACACGATCACCTTCGTCGCCGGTCAGGAGAAGTGGCGCAGCCGCACCTACTACGGCGGTGACCGCACCTACGTCCAGCCACCCCAGGGCGGCGTCGCCACCGCCACTATCACGGACGCGCGTGGTCAGGTCACTGAGCAGTGGCAGTTCAAGACCAACCCGGCGTCGGGCAAGCCCAGCGGCGCGCACGACACCACCAAGTACACATACACCGCGGCGGGGCAGCTCGCGACGGTCACCGACCCGGACCAGGACGTCTGGTCGTACGCGTACAACCAGGCCGGGCAGAGGATCAGCGCGACCGACCCGGACAGCGGCACCGGCACCTTCGCCTACGACACCGCAGGCCGCCTGCTGTCCACCGAGGACGCCCGGCACCGCAAGATCGAGACGGAGTACGACGACCTCGGCCGGGTCACGGCCACCTACGAAGTCGCCGGCACCGTCCGGACCCCGCTGACCAAGCAGACCTGGGACGTCAAAGCGAAGGGCCAGCCCTACATCTCGACCCGGTTCGTCAACAACCAGCAGTACGCCTCCGCCGTGATGACGATGGACGACTTCTACCGTCCGCTCGAGACCCGTTACGTCATCCCGGCCGACGCCGGCAGCGGCCTGTCCGGCACGTACTCCTTCTTCACCGCGTACAACACCGACGGCACGCTGCAGTCCTACGGCACACCGACAGTCACCGGTGGGCTGACCGCTGAAGCCGTCGCTTACACCTATGACAACCTTCAGCGGGTCAAGACCGTCAGCACGGCCAAGAACCCCATGGTCACCAGTATCGCCTACGACCCCACCGGCGAGGTGACCGACGTCAAACTCAACGCCGGTCAGCGCACCACACAGGTGTCGATGGCCTACGAACGCGGCACCCGGCGGCTGCTCACCAGCAAGGTCACCCGGGAGGCATACACCACGCCCACCAACCCTGTCCCCGACCGCCCGGCGAACGACGTCAACCAGCAGTTCAAATACGACCCCGCCGGCAATGTCCTGTCGATCGAGAACACCCCGGCAACAGGCCAGATCGACACCCAATGCTTCGCGTACGACTACCTGAACCGGATGACGGACGCGTTCTCAACCGGGACCACCGGCGACAACCCATGCGCCGCGGACACCGTCGGCGGTGTGGCGCCGTACCACCACTCGTACACCTACGACGGCAGCGGCAACCGCCTCACCGAGACCGTCCACGCGGCCGGCGACACCCCCGCCTCCTCCAAGAAATACGACTACCCTGACGGCCACGAACTGTCCCAGCTGACCGAAACGGCCTCGTCCGGAGCCCAGAAACTCTGGCGCTACGAGTACGACGCGTCCGGCAACACCACCAAACGCAGCGAGGCAGGCGAAGACCAGACCCTCACCTGGGACGCCGAAGGCCACCTCGCCTCAGCCACCGCGGCGGACGGCACCAAAACCAGCTACGTGTACGGGCCGACGGGTGAACGCCTGCTCCGCAAAGAGCCGAAGGCGACCACGCTCTACCTGCCCAGCATGGAACTGCGCATCGACACCACCACGGGTGTCCTCAGCGACACTCGTTACTACGGCCTGCCGGGCGGCGTGGTCGCGGTCCGATCCGCCAAGGGCATGCAGTGGCAGATCGCTGACCGCAACGGCACCGGCGAAGCCGCTGTTGACGCTGTCACCGGCGACATCGTCCTACGCCGCTCCACCCCCTTCGGTGGGGAACGCGGCGTCCAGCCGACCGCTGCCCAATGGGTCGGCGAACGCGGCTTCGTCGGCGGAACCAAAGACAGCACCACCGGGCTGACCCATCTGGGGGCCAGAGAATACGACCCGGTGACAGGCAGATTCATCTCGGTTGACCCGGTCATCGACGTAACCGACCCACAGCGGATGAACGCGTACGCCTACGCGAACAACAGCCCCGTCACCTTCAGCGACCCCAGCGGCCTGAAGTTCTGCTCCGACGACAACTGCGGCGACGGCGCCGACTTCGTCGACACCAACGGCGACTACCACGAGGTCGAGGGCGACAACGATGGTTGCGGCGGCTGCAGTGGGGATGACGACAACTCCAGCTCGGGCAGCAGCGGAGACAGCGGCAGCAGCGGTAGTAGCGGCACCAGCACGGTTGCCAGCACCGGCGACAACACCTCGCCCGAGGTCAAGAAAGCCAAGAGCGAGGCCCAGAAGGCCCAGGAAATGATCGAGAAGGTCGGCCGCGAACTCATCAAGTTCGTAGCCGACGAACTCGGCATCACCGACGCCATCGACTGCTTCACCAAGGGCGACATCGGGGGCTGCGTCTCCACCCTGATGAACATCGTCAGCATGGTCGTCGGCGGCGCAGTCGGCAAACTCGTCGCCCGCTACTGGAACAAACTCGACAAACTCGACGACCTATACAAACGGGCCAAATCAATCGGCACCGAGCTCTGGAAAGCCTTCGACGAATACAAAAAGAGCCGCAAAGCTCTTCAAGCGGTTGAGGAAGGTGCTAGCTGCGCGATTACCTTCGAGCAGCACAGCTTTGCGGCCGGTACGATGGTTCTGATGGCCGATGGCTCGTACAAAGCCATCGAGGACATCCGGGTCGGTGAGAAAGTTGTCACGTACGACGCGGGAACAGGAGCCGAAGCTACTGAAGAGATCACTGCTACTCACGTAAACTTGGATCACTATTTCACGGACGTGAGCATCAAGGGGGAGGTGGGCGAAGCTGTTCTGTACACCACCGCAAATCATCCGCTGTTGAAATCGGCTGTTGATGAATGGGCGCCTGCTGCGGGCCTTGTCGCTGGCGACGCCCTGCAGTCGACCGGCGGAGCTGTTCCTGAGGTTGTCGAAGTGCGGGATCGGGTCGGCTCAAGTGTGATGTACGACCTGACCGTCGATGACATTCATGCCTATTTCGTACGTCCCGGTGACACCCCGGTACTTGTCCACAATGCAACGCCTAGCCAGAAATGTGATCTCACTCTCGGCGCCGGACCCTACGCGCGGGAGGGCGTTGCGCTCGTGGACGGCGACATCGACGACCCCTTCGTGCGGGATTTAATCAACGTAGTCGGCGACAAGAACGGGTGCCACACATGTACGGCCAAGACCCCCGGTACACGGGAGGGGGACTGGATTCCTGATCATCAGCCGGCAACTAAGATCTTCGACGTGGGTATCAAGTTGCCACAGCAGACTGCTTATCCACATTGCCTGACCTGTGCTCGGATACAGGGCGGCGTTGTAAGTAGCATCAAAAGAAACGCGGCGAAAGGTTTTTGATGGCTGATTTGTTAGTTTCATTTAAGGCGAAAATATCTCATGGGGCTCTGTTGGTACGTGATTTGACTGCAGAGGACGATATCTCCGATTGGGATGCTGATTCGTCGAACTGGTATCAAGAAGGAAATTCAGTCATTTTTGGCGTGGCTCCAGCCGTCGATGGGTTGGTTGAAGTAGAAGTGTGGAAGGGGTCCCCGCCTTCGAAACTTGATAATGCAATTTTTGAGACTGAGTTGCAGGATGCGGGTCCTTGGTTAGTGGTTCACGATTCAGAAGAAAGGGTCCGGATGGAGTTTCGATCGGGTCGAGGGGCAGTTTCTCTGCGGGCACTGGGTGATGACCTCATCAACCCGTCAAGGGTGCAAATAATTGTGGAATTATCTGCAGCATAATGCGAACTTCTATTTCGCACCCGTACTGTTGGCGCGCTCGGGTGCCAGATTGATACCCGCCTGGTGGAGAATCTCCCAGACCGTGGACGCGGCGACCTTCACCCCCCAGCACGAGCAGTCCGCCGTGGATTCTGCGGTAGTCCTAGTAGGACTTTGTTAGG
>NZ_BOMN01000115.1 GCF_016862215.1 Winogradskya humida | reverse complement strand
ATATGTTCGAATGATAGCCCAAGTCGTTCCGGCGGTCGGGCCGCCGGGTAACCGGGAGGGTGCCCTGTGCTGGAACCGGTGGTGGACTCACGCGCGATATCGAGGCTGGCCGAGGCGCTCATCAAGCGGGCCGGAGTGGAGTCTGAGCGTGACCTGTTCCGGGTGCTGGCCCGGGCCTACTTCCGGGATCGGGAGCGGGCGCTCGGCGGTGCGGACGTGCCGTTCACCACGCTCATGCTGGAGGCCGCCCGGATGATCTCGGACCACCTGATCGAGGTTGCGCTGCGACCCGGCGGTCCGGGTTTCAGGGGCCTGGATCTCGGCGGGGCAGGGCTCGATGGGGCAGGGCTCGGCGGGGCAGGGCGGCTGCTGTCGGGGGATGTTCGGGTTCATTCGATCATCGTTGAGGTGCTGACCGGCGCTGGGCGGTGGGCGCCGGGGCGGGCGCTCCGGCTCGCCGACGCGATCGCGGGGCCGGCGTTGTGGGGCGGGGCATTTCAGGGTGGGGCGTTGTGGCTGGACGGCGCGGCGTGAGGTGGTGGGTGGTCCGGATCGTCGGCGGTGCTGGGATCTGCGCCGTTCTCGCGCTGCTGTCCTATGGTGCGGTGCCCTCGCATGCGGCTGCACTGGTGGCGGTCCGGGAGCAGTGTTCGACGCTGCCCGGCGATGCTTTCCGCGACTGCATCACGCCGGTCGTCGACGGTTTGGTCAGCTGGGTCGCTCGGGTCATGATCGTCGGCGTTGCCATGGTGGTGGGGGTTGCCGCGCTGCATCCGTGGTGGATGCTGCGGGGCAGCGATCAGGTGCCGGAGGGACTCGGGGCGGAATTGGCCGGGTTGGCCGGGTTGGCCGGGCCCGGGCGGGAGCCGGCGTGGGTGCTGGCGCCGTATGCGTACACATCGGAGGGCCGGGCTTTCGGGTTGCCCTGGCGGCCCTGTGTGCGGCTCGATGTAGGGCTGGTCATTCTGTTCCGGACCGACCGGGCACGGTTCCGGGCGGTGATCACGCGGGAGCTCGACCGGTTGCGAGACCGGGCCGTTGGCGCGTGGTGTCTTGCGGCCGGAAGCTTGCTCGTGCTGGCTGCGGCGATACCGGCAGCCGGGTGGCCTGGGCCGCGCACGGTGACTGCGATCGACGCGTGCCTGGTCGGGTTCTGGGCCGAGGTGCCACATCTGCAGCCCGCGTTGCTGCGGGATGCGACGGTTGCCTGGGTCGAACGCCGAGGTGCGATCTGGTCGTTCACCGGCGACGGCGCGGCGACGCTCTATCTTGGCTCGGAGACCGTCTCGGCGGTGGCGCACTCAGGCGCGCAGACCATCGGGACGGTCGCATATTCGGGGGCGGGGACCATCCGGTGGCGGCTGGATGCGCGGCACGGCCGGATGGAGCTGGCCGAGCCCGCCGTCACGGCGACGCTGAGCGAGCCGGGCGGGGCTTCCCTGGTCCCGGAGGCCGGGGACTTCGCCCTGCCCGACTCGTACTCCTGCCGCGGCAACACCACCACCACGCCGACCGAACTGACCACGATCACCCTACGGCGAATCGGACCATGACCATCGCTCCCAACGCCCCGCCCGCCCACCATGCCCGCCCACGCCCATCATGCTTGGCCACGCCAGCCGGGCCCGGCCATACAACCGGGCTCGGCCACACCAAACGGGTTCAGCCACACCAACCCGGCTCGGCTCCAGCAACCGGCTCGGTCGCGCCAAACGGCCTGGCTCACACCAACCGGCCTGGCTCACACCAAGCGGGCTCGGCTCCAGCAACCGGCTCGGCCACACCAATCGGCCTGGCTCACACCAAGCGGGCTCGGTGAGGCCTAGGAGGAGAGGTACCACATGAACAGCGTCATGAGTCCGCCCACGATCAGGACGTCCGCAGCCAGGACCGCGGCCAGGACCGCGGCCAGGCGCAGCTGGGGAGCGGCTGCCCACTTTCCTTGGTAGAGCCGGACCGCGGCGAACGGGGACAGTGCCAGCAGGACCGCGGCCAGTGCGAAGGGGACGGAGTAGAGCATGTTCGTGTTCGAGCACGAGTCACTCATGCACAGGAACGAGGCGAAGGCCAGGAACACGAAGTACAGCGCGGGCAGTGCGGCGATGAGCGCGGTGACGCACAGGACTGCTGTTGCTCCTCCGGAGCGGGGAAGCCAGGCCGATCGTTGCGGACGGGTGATCGGTGGTGCTGTGAGATCGTTCGTCGGAGTTGTGGACATATAGATGATCATGTCAGGTCGGGTGGAGGGCGGTACGGGTGGGCGGGCGGGGGTCAGCGGATGATGGCTCGGCAGGGGTGGGTTGTCGGCTGGAAGACTGCGATCGCCTCGGCGTTGTCGGTGCGGGCGGCGACCCAGAAGTGGCCGACGTAGGTTTTCTGGGTGTAGGTGTCGCCGGGCTTCAGGGTTGCGTACTCGACACGTTTGCCGTCGGTGTCCAGCCACGAGATGCTCACGGTGCCGGCGGTGGTGTTCACGAACGCGACCTTGGTTTCCGGGCCGTCCTTCGCGAAACGCAGTGATGCCTCGGCGCTTCCGGGCAGCGCCCGCAACTCCGGCCAGGATGCGACATCGTCACTGGCCGAGGAATCTGACGAGCCGGTTCCGGATGGCGTGGGGTCCGACGGCGTGGGGTCGGACGACGCGGGATCGGAGGCTGCCGGGTCGGAGGCTGTCGGGTCGGCGGGCGCGGGGGCCGGGGGTGCGGGGGCCGGGGCGGACGAGGCTGTGGCCGCGGCTGCGGGGGTTTGGCCCGCTGTTTTGTCGTGGTGCCAGAGGCTGACGATCACTACCGCGGCGCCGATGAAGAGCAGGGCGCTCAGTCCGATGACGATGCCCGTGAGGCTGCGGTTGCCGGGGACATTGCCGGGCCCGCGGGGAGCATCGAGGGAGCCGGGGTGCTGGGTCCCGAGGTGCTCGGCGCCGAAACTCTGCGTGCCGGCGAGCTGAGGGGCGGGGTGGTGAGCGCCGAAACTCTGAGCGCCAAGGTGCTCGGCGCCGAAACCCTGCGTGCCGGCGAGCTGAGGGGCCGGGTGGTGAGCGCCGAAACTCTGAGCGCCGAGACTCTGGGGGCCGAGAGTCTGGGTGGCGGGGGGCGGGGAGTTGGGGTCGTGCATTGGGGGGTCGAAGGGGTCTACCGGGGGTGCGAGGGGGTGCTGGTACGCGTTGGAGGGCTGATCTGTCACGGGGCAACCGTATTGACAGGCTTTCGTGGCAATGATGCCGGGGGCGGGGCTGCGGCCGGGTTAGCCCTGGAAGTGGGAGTTCGCGGCCATTCGGCGGTAGGCCGCGAGGGACGCTGTGGTGCTGTCTATGCGGAAGTTGGTGTCGTTGTGGGTGTCGGTGTCGAACCAGACTATGGCGCTGAGTTCGGGGGTGCGGCGGGCGTAGGCGGCCAGGTCGTCGGTCCAGTCGGCCTTGGTGGTGCCGCCGAAGTCGATGGCGGCGGTTTCGGTGACGATGATGGGCTTCTTCGCGCCGTAGGCGTTCACGATGGGGTTGAACAGGGTGGCCGGGGATTCCTTGTAGAAGTTGTAGCCGGAGACGCCGACCCAGTCCACATAGTCGTCGCCGGGGTAGTAGCGCTGCATTTTGTTCCAGGCGTCGCCGGGGCTGGAGTTCCAGTTCGGGCTCCAGACCCAGGAGACGTTGTCAGCGCCCTCGTCGGCGAAGATGCCGTGGATGCGGCGCCACGCGGAGACGTACCCGTCGGCGTTTTTGCCGTTGCTCGCGCCGCCCCACTCGAACCAGTCGCCGTTCATCTCCCAGGCCCAGCGGACGAGGAGGGGTTTGCCCTGGGCGGCGAGGTTGCGGGCTGCGGCGGCGATGAGCTTGTCCGAGGCGCCGCCGTTGATTTTGTTCCAGGCAACGCCGTGCCAGGAGATCATGAGCGTGCTGCTGGACGGGACGTTGGAGCGGGTGCGTGGCATTGCCTCGTCCCACGCCCAGAACTGGTGGACGATCCGCTGGTCGCGGCCGAGTTGGGAGCGGCGCAATGCCAGGCTCTCGCTCGCTGACCGGCCGCTGAGGCTGAGGTACGCGCCGAGCATGACCTTGCCGGTGGCCGGCGACACCGGACCGCCCCGGCCGGTGTCGCGGGCGACCTTGGCGTTCTTGGACGCGGTGGCCGAGGCGGACGCGGACGCCGACGGGGAGGCGGTGACGGTGGCCGCGGGGCCGAGGCTGCTCACCGCCGACGCGGAGGCCGCCGGGGATGCCGGCGGCGCGAGCGATGCGGACGGTGAGCCCGCCGGGGTGGGCAACGCGGACGTCTCGGGCGATTGGCGCGAACAGGCCGCCGGGAGGGCGGCCACGGCGGCCAGCGTGAGCAAACTGCGACGCGACACCCGCGACATGCGGTGCACCCTCTTCCCTAGGCAACAGCGACGGACGCTACCGCCCTGAGCAGCGCAAACCCAACCCTGGCGGCCTCACTGAGAGCAAAGCGCCGGACTTCTGCCCGGGAGTCCGAAAGAAAATCACGCCAGCATGTCGCGGACCATGGGCATCACCTTGGAGCCGTAGAGCTCGACGGCGTGCATGCGGGCGCTGACCGGCTGTGCACCGGCCGTGTAGACGAGGTCGAAGCGGCCGACGCCCAGGGACTTCACCGCCGCGGCGATGCGGCGGGCCACGGTCTCGGGGCTGCCGACGTACATGGAGCCGTCCTTGACCTCGGCGTCGAACTCCGCGCGGCGCAGCGGGGGCCAGCCGCGCAGGGCGCCGATCCGGTCACGCATCACCTTGTACGTCGGGTAGTACAGCTCGCGGGCCTGCTCGTCGGTGTCGGCGATGAAGCCGGGCGAGTGCATGCCGACGGGGTGGGCGAGCGTGCCGAGCTGGTCAGCGGCACGCCGGTAGAGGTCGACGTACGGGGCGAAGCGTTCCGGGGCTCCGCCGATGATGGCGAGCATGAGGGGCAGTCCGTAGCGAGCGGTACGCACCACCGACTGCGGCGACCCGCCGACGCCGACCCACGTGTCTAGCCGGCCGGATTCGGTCTTCGGGAACACGTCGGCGTCGGTCAGCGCGGCTCGGGTGGTGCCGTCCCACGTGACGGGTTTCTCGTCGAGCAGCTTCACGAACAGGTCGAGCTTCTCCTCGAACAGGACGTCGTAGTCGCTCATGTCGTACCCGAAGAGGGGGAAGGATTCGGTGAACGAGCCGCGGCCGAGGATCGCCTGCGCGCGGCCGCCCGAGATGGCGTCGACGGTCGCGAAGCGCTGGAAAACCCGGACCGGGTCGTCGGAGCTGAGGACGGTCACGCCGGAGGCGAGCTTGATCCGGCTGGTACGCGCGGCGATGCCGGCAAGCACCGTCTCCGGGGTCGAGATCGAGTATTCGGGGCGGTGGTGCTCCCCCAGCGCGATCACGTCGACACCGAGCTCGTCGGCGAGCACGGCCTCGTCGATGACCTGCCGGATCGCGGCGGCGTGGCTCAGCGGCACCCCGGAGTCGTCATCCGGGACGTCGCCGAACGTGTCGAGACCCATCACGAGGTCGGTCATGGCACTGTCCTCCAGTAATTGACGTGTCAGCTATACGATCGACATGTCAAACAGAGAAGGGTGGATTCTTATGCCCGGTTCCCGGCGCCGTCTGCCGACCCGTGACGAGCTGCGGACATGGCGCGACTTTCTGGAGGCCACCGAGGCCCTGCGCTCGGTGGTGGCCACGCGTCTGCAGAGCGATACGGGGTTGTCGCCGGGCGATTACGGCGTACTCCTGGCATTGAGCGAGGCCCCGGAGACCCGGATGCGGTCGTCGGAGCTGGCCACGACGGTCGGGTGGGAGCGCAGCAGGCTGTCGCACCACCTCGGGCGGATGGAACGGCGAGGGTTGATCCGCCGGGAGAAGACGCCCGCCGACAGCCGGGGTGCGGAGATCAGCCTGGCGGCCGCGGGTGCGGAGGCGTTCCACGCGGCGACGGTGCCGCACCTGCGGGCGGTACGGGAGCTGTTCGTCGACGCCCTCACGCCGGAACAGCTCGCCGCAGCGGGAGAGATAGCCGCGGCCCTTCGGGAGCAACTGCCGCCGCAAAAGCGCGAGCAGCTCCCGGCGCAAAAGCGGGAGCAGCTCCCGGCGCAAGAGCGCGACCAGCTGCCCAGGAGCGGTCAGCGGGCGCAGAAACCGGCCAGCTCCACCGCGTCCGAGGAGCCGATCCACTCATAGGTGCCCCGCAGCAGGTCGGCGCGTTGCGCGACGGTGCTGACCGTGGCGGTCAACTCCCCCCACGGCATCGAGACGTGCACCATCGTGCGCTCGATGTCGGGCGGGAGGGACGGCATGGCGCGCAACAGCAAGCCGACCGTCGAGATGTCCTCCACGCGGCCGGTCAGGGGGACCAGGCGACGCCCGTCGGCGGTCTGGATCTGCGCGGTGCCGACGGCGGGCAGCGCGCCCGAGCGCCGGGGTGCCGAGCGACGCTGAACGATGTCCGTCGGCGCGTCGCCGATCACCCGGAACTGGTCGTCGCGCAGCTCACCCTCGACCCAGGTCAGCCCGGCGGTGGTGACGAGTTCGAGGATGCCGAACCTGCGTACGCCGGGGCCGTCGAGGCTCAGCACGGGAATGGGCGGCAGCTCGGCGATGAAGTCGGCCCGCACCTCGGCCAGGGTGACGAGTACGCGGTCCTGCGTACCGGGGCAGCGCAGGGTGAGACTGCTCCCCGCAGGCACGGTGATCACCAGCCGGACATTACCGGCTACCCTCGGCCCCCACCTGGGAAAACGCGGACAAGGAGACGGCCGATCTCCCCTGGGAGATCACGCGCAGAACGCGGATCTCGACCTGGGGCGACCGGCCGCCACCACACCCGATGTCCCCGTTGCGGGGGTCACTGGGCTGTTTTACATCAGAGCGGGCGAATGTTCTCCGCCTGGAGGCCCTTGGCGCCCTGGGCGACGTCGAACTCGACGCGCTGGTTCTCCTCGAGGCTCCGGAAACCGGAGGACTGGATGGCGGAGAAGTGCGCGAACACGTCAGAGCCCCCGTCGTCCTGGGTGATGAAGCCGAAGCCCTTGTCGCCGTTGAACCACTTTACGGTGCCTGTAGCCATAACCTTCTCCTGCCAACTGGTGGCTTCCGCACTGTGCGGAACCCGCGCTGCTGTCCGGGGAACCCTGAAAGCGACGAAACACCGATAGCCCGGCGGGTTGAGTAACCCACCAGGCGTTGAGAACGTCTAAGGAAACCAAAACTGCAACGGGCCCAAGCTAGCACACCGTCGTCCCCGACGACACGGTCAGTTGATGATGTGTACGACGACACCGGGCTTGACCTGCCGCAACACGGTTCGCTGGGCGGCGGGTGACATGCGGATGCACCCGTTCGAGGTGCTGCGGCCCAGGGCCGACGGGCGGTACCAGGCGTGGATCGCGGTGTGGCCGTCGCGCAGGCTGGGTGCCAGCGCCCCGGGGTTCTCCGGGATCGAGCCGAGAACAAGAGCATCGAGCTGCGCGTACGCCGCCCCGTCCGTCCCGGTCCGGCCCAGCACGAACGTACGGCCGAGGGGTGTCGGTGTGTTCTCGGTACCCGTGGCGACCTTCCACTCCCCCTGTTTCGCACCGTCCCGCAGCCAGGTCAGGCGGTGGGTGCTGAGTTTCATGATCAGCTGATCGCGCAGCGTCGCCGGGGTCCAGCCGCCGTCGGGGATCCAGCCGACGCGCCGGTTGAGCGTGGGCAGCAGAACTCCGACCCAGCCGTTGGCGCGTTCCACGATCGGGACGACCACCGGCATCCCGCTGATCTTCGGCGGCAGCACGGCCCGGGGCCGCCCGCCCTCGGCGTCATAGACGACCAGGTTCCGATGCGGGCTGAGTCCCTCGAGGACCATCCTCACCGACGTCGACGCGCGGTCCGCGGGGAAGCCTGCGGCGGCACCCCAGTAGTCGATCTTCGGCAGCCCGGCGGGGGCGGGGGCGGCCCGCAGCGGCGGGACCGTCCGCACCAGGGCGGCCTGCGGGGGCACAACGGGATCGGCCTGCGCCATGACGCCGTCACGGCCGGCTGCCCGGTTGATGGCCAGGGCTCCCGCACCGATGATGAGCACGAAGGCGACCAGGCCACCGCAGGCGGCGACCCGCGCTCGGGGAAAATCGGGCACGCCACCACGCTAATGGACAAAAGTGCCCACCGGCCACCATATTGACGGGTGACGACGGTTCATTTCGCGTTCCGTTCACCGTCTGGTTCACTCGGGAACCAAGCCGGTTCGCTGCCGGAGGATTCGGTCCGCAGCCGGGCCGGTTCGCTGCCGGAAGAGTTCCGGTCTACCGCCCAGCCGGTTCACTGCCGGAGGAGGAGGTCCCGTGAGCACTCTTGCGGCACTCCGGCAACTGATCCGGCAGGGCTACCAGGCCCGCCCCGAGGATCTTTCCGCCATGGCCATGCAGGCGGCCGGCCTGCTCGGTGTCACCGCACTGGTCATCTACGTCGTCGATCACCGGCAACGGGGGCTGCTGCCGCTGCCCGGCGACCGGGAGCCGCAACCGGAGCCCGTCGCCGTCGACGGCACCGTCGCGGGCCGCGCGTACACCACGGGGAGGCCACAGGTCGTCGAGGTCGACCACGGCGGTCACGTGGTGTGGATCCCGCTGCTGGACGGCAGCGAGCGGATGGGTGTCCTGCAGGTCGTCACCGGTGGCCCGCTGGACGAGCAGGCGGTTGACGACTACGCGACCGTTGCCGCGCTGGTCGGTGAGCTGGTGGTGACGTGCGACCTCTACAGCGACACGATCGAGCGGCTGCGCCGGCGCGAGCCGATGCGGCTGGCCGCCGAGATGCTGCGGGCCCAGCTGCCCCCGCTGACGTTCGCGACGAGCCGCGTCGTGATCGCCGGCATCCTCGAGCCGTGTTACGACGTCGGCGGCGACGCCTTCGACTACGCGGTCAACGAGGACACCGCCCACCTGGCGCTGTTCGACGCCGTCGGGCACGGCTCCGCCGGGGGTATGCGCGCGGTGATCCTGGCTTCGATCGCGCTGGCCGCGTACCGGAATGCTCGCCGGGGTGGTCTGGATCTGACCGCGACCTACCACCACCTCGACGATGCCGTCCGTGACCACGACCGCACCGGCATGATCACCGCGGTGCTCGCCGAGCTCGACCAGGACACCGGCATCCTGCGGGTCATCTCGGCCGGGCACCCCAGCGGCATCGTGCTGCGTGGCGGCCGGGTCGTCACCGTCCTGCCGACCCCCACCGCGCTGCCCGTGACCCTCGGTGACCGCCGGCCGCCGGTGGTGATCCAGGAAGCGCTCGAACCCGGCGATCAGGTGCTGCTCTACACCGACGGCATCACCGAGGCCCGCGGCAAGGACGGCGACCCGTTCGGCGTCGACCGGCTGATCGACTTCGCCACCCGCGCCGTGGCCGACGACCTGCCCGCTGCCGAGACCGCGCGCCGGCTCGTGCACGCCATCCTCGAGTACCAGCAGGACTGTCTGCAGGACGACGCCACCATCCTGCTGCTGCAGTGGCAGGGCGATCTGACAAAGTCCTAACTTCTCGCCGGAAGGCTTTCCGACGGGCCTGGGAACGTCCCGGGCCGGACAGGGAGCAACCGCAATGCGCAGGAGTCACATACTGGTAGCCGCGATTGCGCTGACCGCGCTGACGGCGTGCGGATCGTCGACACAGGCCGACGCCCCGCCCAAGGTCGCCACGCTCGTCAGCGCCGTCCCCGCGGCGAGCCCCTCGCCCACCTCGGAGCGGCCCCGGCACCGCCTCGACGAGACCGACGAGGAGTACGAGGCGCTGTTCACGCCGCTGTACAAGTGCCTCGAGGAACACGGCGTCGACAACCCCAGCAACAACACCGTGACTCTCAAGAAAGCCAGTGACGCGGCGCACCAGCCCGCGACGTCCAAGGGGGACACGACCGCGGTGGCGGCGTTCCGATACTGCGAACCGCTGTACGCACCACTGCCGCCGTGGGAGAAGGACCCGGCCAACCCGGAGGCCCGCGACTTCAACCTCGCCGTGATGAAGTGCCTCAAGGCCAAGGGCGTCAAGCACCTCGAACCGACCGAGGACGGCCTCAGCTATTCGCTCGGCGGGAGCCAGGACGACGAGGCCTCGATCGTCGAGGCCATGAGACTCGAGCCGGACTGCGAGCGCGAAGCGGCCGCCGCGAAGAAGTAGCTAGAGCGGCAGAGTCACAGTGAAGAGCGTGCCGTGGCCCGGTTCGCTCTCGACGTCGATGGTGCCGCCGTGGGCTTCGGTGATCTTGCGGGCGATGGCCAGGCCGAGGCCGCTGCCGCCGGTGGCTCTGCTGCGGGACTCGTCGGCGCGCCAGAAGCGGTCGAAGATCTTCGGGAGGTTCTCGGGGGCGATGCCGATGCCGGTGTCGCGTACGGTGATCGTCCCATGATGGGACGCGACCGTGACCGTGCCGCCGGGTGGGGTGTGGCGGATCGCGTTCGACACGAGGTTGCCGATCAGCTGGCGCACGCGCACGGCGTCGGCGGGCAGGATCGGGTCGCCGCGCACCAGGGAGACCAGCGAGACCCCCGCCGCGTGTGCCGTGCCCCGGTGGCTGTCCACCACCTGCGTGAGGACGTCGCGGATCGGCGTCGGCTCGGCGTGGATCCGC
Source organism: Winogradskya humida (assembly GCF_016862215.1). Classification (GTDB taxonomy): domain Bacteria; phylum Actinomycetota; class Actinomycetes; order Mycobacteriales; family Micromonosporaceae; genus Actinoplanes; species Actinoplanes humidus. The sequence goes on along the minus strand of NZ_BOMN01000115.1, from coordinate 148,818 downwards.
AGGGTGCCCGCGTCCGCGGCGGCCAGGTCGCTCAGGTCGTCGATGATGTGCTGCAGGAGCAGGGCCTCCTCGTGCAGCAGGCCGAGCAGCTGGGCGTCGGTCGGGGCGAGGTCGTCCTGGGCGGCCTCGAGCCAGCTGCGGATGTTGGTCAGCGGGGTACGCAGCTCGTGCGCCACATCGCTGACCATCGCCCGCCGCTGGGCCTCCGCGCGGTCCCGGCGGCTCGCCGAGTCGTTGAGGGCGCGGGCGAGCCGGCCGATCTCGTCGTGCGTCGATACCGGGGCGGTGGTCTGCCCGTCGGCGGCCACGGTGAGCGCGCGCAGCGGCCGGACCAGGCGGCGGCCGGCGAGGACCGTGGCGAGGATGGTGGCGAGCAGGACGGCGCCGGTCACCCCGATGACCCGGGTCCGGTTCTCGCCGGACAGGGTGAACGTGGTCTGGTCGGTGCCGGTGGCCGGGTTGGTCACGAACAGCAGTGCGGGCGGGGCCACGTACGGCCGGAGCTGGGCCTGCCGCGACTTCTCCACGCAGCCGCTGACCCGGCCGGTGGCGCCTGCGTCCATCAGTTCCCGCGCCGCGGCCACCTGGGTTCTCGGCAGGTCGCGCTCGGGGACCTTGTACATGTACGTGGTGAAGTCGGGCCGGACCCCCACCCCCACCTCGTTCTGCACGCCGAGGCAGCGCGCCACCGACCGCCCGAGCGTGACCAGCGCCTTGTCCTCGGACTTGGTGGTGGCTTCGGCGAGTTCCTGCCGGCATCGGGAGGCCTCACCCGCGGGGTCCGGCGTGGTGAGAGTGATCGTGGGACGGCCGCTCGGCAGCCGCTCCACCTTGGCGTCCAGGCCCGTCTTGCGCAGGCAGTTCAGCTCGTCGTCGGCGATCTTGTCCAGCACGGTCCGGTCGGCGGGCGCCACCTTGAACGGCCCGACGACGCGGGCGTCGATGCGCTCGGTGCCCCCGGTCAGGCCGAGGTCCAGGTCGAGCGGGTCGACCTCGGCCGACGGGCGGGCGCTGCGCAGCGACGGGCCGCCGGGGCCGCTGTCGGCGATGACCGCCCGGTCACCGGTCATCAGGGTGATCCGCCGGCCCAGCTTCGCCGCCCGCGCGTCGATCAGCGCCGGGGCGCCGGACCAGTCCGCATGGGTGGCCGCGTAACCGATGAGCATGTCGTAGACGCCCTTGTCGTCGGTGAGCGACTGCCCCCGTTCCTGGGTGATCGCGCGGGTCGCGGTGGTGGTGGCGAGCCAGGCTGTCGCCGCGATGGCCGCCACCGCGATCAGCACCGACGTCACCAGCAGCCGCGTCACCAGGCTGTGCCGCAACGGCACCCGCTTGGGCATCAGGACAGGCCGTTGGTGAGCCGGTAGCCGACGCCGAAGACGGTGAGCAGCTGGGCGGGGCGCTGCGGGTCGATCTCGATCTTCCGGCGCAGGTTCATCACGTGTACGTCGATCGTGCGCTCGGTGGAGCTGCGATCGATCCCGCGCGTGTGGTGCAGCAGCTGCGCCCGGGTGAAGACGCGCTCCGGCTGCTCGGCCATGGCGGCCAGGATCGCGAACTCACCCCGGGTGCATTCCACGGGTACGCCGTCCACGGTCACCTGGTGCCGGGTGGGGTCGAGACCGATCCGCCCGATCCGGCGTACGCCGGGCACGGCCTGCCCGGGTGCCCCGCGCGACGCCCGCCGCAGCAGGGTCCGGACCCGGGCCATCAGCTCGCGCGGGCTGTACGGCTTGGTCAGGTAGTCGTCGGCGCCGAGCTCCAGCCCGAGCAGCAGGTCCTCCTCGCTGGTCCGCGCGGTCAGCATCAGCACCAGCACGTCCGACTCCGCCCGCAGCGTCCGGCACACGTGCAGCCCGTCGAGCTTCGGCATCATCACGTCCAGCACCACGAGGTCGGGGCGCAGCAGGCGGGCCTGGTCGAGGGCCTCCCGCCCGTCGTGCACCACGACGGCCGTGTGACCGTCGGCGGTCAGGTAGCGGCGCACCACCTCGGCCTGGCGGGGATCGTCATCGGCTACCAGGACCTGAGCACCCATGGCGGCGATGATAGGCCCGCCCCGCCCGCGCGAGATCATTCCCGGCGTTACCTGACATCTTTCTAACGAGTCCCGGCCACTCTCGTCGGCATGCCTCCGTTGCCAGACGCCGTCACCGAGCTCATCCCGATCGTCACCGAACCGCCCCCGCGGCGGCGGCGCCGGTTCGCCCGGTGGCTGATCGCGGGTCTCGTCGTGGTGGCGCTGGCGGTCGGGGCGGTCGTGCTCGTGAGCCGCCACCGGGCCGCCACGGCACCACAGCCGGAGCAGACCGTCGCGGCCTCGACGGCGCAGCTCGAACGCAAGGACCTGTCCACGACGATGTCGCTGCCGGGGACCCTCGGTTACGGCACGCCACGCCCGCTCGCCGGGCACAAGGAGGCCACGGTGACGTGGCTGCCGCAGATCGGCGCCACGATCAAGCGGGGCAAGCAGCTGTTCCGCGCCGACGACCGGCCGGTGACGCTGTTCTACGGCAGCATGCCGCTCTACCGCGACATCACCGGCACGAACCTCGTCGGCCGCGACGTGAAGATCATCGCCACGAACCTGTCAGCCCTCGGCTACTCGATCGGCCACCAGCCGTCGGAGGGCTCCTGGGTCTCCGTGCCCCAGCCCGCGGCGGCCACCCCGCCGAGTACGCCGCCTACTCCGCCGCCCACCAAGCCGGTGGAGGTGAAGGATGGCGAGGGCGTGCTGACCGCGGCGTTGAAGAACGCGATCAAGAGCTGGCAGGACGACGCGGGCCTGCCGCGGACCGGGACGATAACGGTCGGTGACGTCGAGGTGCTCAGCGGCGCGGTCCGGGTCGATGCCGTGGCCGTGCAGCCCGGCTCCCCGGCGAACGCGGACCTGATGTCGGTGACCCCGACCCGCAAGGTGATCACGGTGGACGCGCAGCTGACCGAGGCCGGCTCGATCAAGCAGGGCGCGAAGGTCACGGTGGTCCTGCCCGACGAGAAGACGGTCAAGGCCCGGGTCACCGCCGTCGGCCGGAAACTGGCCGCCGAGGGTGACGCCGGCACCGGCCCGCCGACGCTGACCGTGACGGTCACCGCTGACCAGCCGAAGGACCTCGACAAGCTCGACGCCGCCGACGTGAACGTGACCTTCCCCGGGCGTTCGGCGAAAGGCGTGCTCGCTGCCCCGGTCGAGGCGCTCGTGGCGCTCACCGAGGGTGGCTACGCCGTGCAGGGCCCGGCCGGCCTGATCGCGGTGCAGACCGGCATGTTCGCCGACGGCTGGGTCGAGCTGACCGGCGACGGCCTCACCGAGGGCATGGCCGTGGTGGTCTCCTCATGACCGAAGGACCCGTTCTGGAAGTACGCGACGTGAGCATGATCTATCCCGGCGGTGTCACCGCCCTCGCCGGCGCCACCCTCGACATCGCCGCCGGGGAACTCGTCGCGATCGTCGGCCCGTCCGGCTCGGGCAAGTCGACCCTGCTCAACATCATCGGCACTCTCGACCGGCCGAGCTCTGGCACCGTACGCATCTCCGGCCACGACGTCGCGAAGCTCAGCGACCGGCAGCTGTCCGCCCTGCGCGCCCGCGAGATCGGCTTCGTCTTCCAGCAGTTCCACCTCGCCGACGGGCTCAGCGCCACGGACAACGTCGCCGCCGGCCTGCTCTACGCCGGGGTTCCCCGCCGGCAGCGCCGCGAGCTCGCCCGGCAGTCCCTGGCCCGGGTCGGTCTCGCCCACCGCACCGGCCACCGCCCGCAGCAGCTGTCGGGCGGCGAGAAGCAACGCGTCGCGATCGCGCGGGCGCTGGTCAACGAGCCGTCGCTGGTGCTCGCCGACGAGCCCACCGGAGCGCTCGACACCGCGACCGGGCAGGCCGTGCTGGGGCTCCTGCGCCGGCTCAACGAGGAGGGCACCACCATCGTCCTGATCACCCACGACCGGGACATCGCCGCGTCGCTGCCCCGCCAGATCGAGATCCGCGACGGCCGCCTGGTCCGCGACGGTAAGCCCCTGGTGAACAAGTGAGCGCTCAGGTGCGTACGGTCAGACTGGCGCCCCTGGATCTTCTGGGTCTGGGTCTGATCGGCCTGCGGACCCGGCCGGCGCGGGCGATCCTGTCGGCGCTGGGCATCGCGGTCGGCATCGCGACGATGGTCGTGGTGACCGGCATCCCCGCGTCCAGCCAGGCGAAACTGCTCGAAACCCTCACCGCGCTGGGCACGAACACACTGCAGGCCACGGCCGTGCAGGATCAGGACCCACCGGCTCAACTGCCGGAATCGGCGATGGGAATGGTCCGGCGCATCGGCCCGGTCACGGCGGTGAGCGCGGTCGGCAACACCCACACACGGGTACGCCGCAACGACCGCACCGACGAGACCGACGGCAGCGGGCTGACCGTCCTCGCCGGGCAGATCGACCTGCTCCCCGCGATCAACGCGCGGGTCCGCTCCGGAAAGTGGCTGAGCCCGGCCACCGCCGCGTTCCCCACCGTCGTGCTCGGCTCGGTCGCCGCCACCCGCCTCGGCATCACCGAGGTCACCGGCCGGACCCCCGGCCCCCAGGTGATGATCGCGGACCGCCTGTTCACCGTGATCGGCATCCTGGCCACCACGCCGCTGTCGCCGGACATCGACCGCTCGGTGCTGGTCGGCTGGGACACGGCCCGCACCGAGCTGCGCTTCGACGGCCATCCGACCGTCCTCTACATCGCGTGCGAGGAGGCGCAGCTCGAGGCCGTACGCGGCGTCCTGGCCGAGACGATCTCCCCGGAACGCCCGGGCCAGGTCGTGGTCACCCGCCCGTCGGACGCGCTCGCCGCCAAACGCGCCACCGAGAGCAGCCTGTCGGTGCTGTTCCTCGCCCTCGCCGGGGTCGCGCTGGTAGTCGGTGGCATCGGAGTGGCCAACACCATGGTCGTCTCCGTGCTCGAACGCCGCTCCGAGATCGGCCTGCGCCGCGCGCTCGGCGCCACCCGAGGGCAGATCCGCGGCCAGTTCCTCACCGAATCGGTCGTCCTCGCCACGATCGGCGGCCTGGCCGGCACACTCCTCGGCCTGCTCGCCACCGTCGGCTACGCGAGCTGGCAGCAGTGGCCGATCGTGATCCCCGCGTCGTCCCTCGTCGCCGGGGTCGCCGGCGCGGTGGCCGTCGGCGTGCTCGCGGGCGTCTACCCCTGCGTGCGCGCCGCTCGCCTGACACCCACCCAGGCCCTCGCCACGGTGTGACACCGGAGCGGCGGCCGCTCAGGCTCCGAGCGCGGCCAGGATGGCGTGCAGGTCACCGTTGAGTCTCCTGTACGACGCCTCGTCGAGCCCTACGGCTTCCGGAGCGAACGCAGCGAGCACATGCGGAGTGACGTCGTCCAGGAGCGCACGGCCGGCCGGCGTGGCGTAGACCGCGGACGGCCGGCCGCGCCCGGCCGGTGGGGTGCGCTCGATCATGCCCTGCTGTTCCATGCCGCGGAGCAGCTCTCCCACCGACTGGGGCGTGGCCATCAACTCACGGGCCAGGACGGCCTGGCTGCGACCGGGCTCCTGGACGAGATGAAGCAGCACGTTGAACTGCTGCGGGGTCAGGCTGTGGGGAGCGAGCGTGGCGATGAAGACCCGCCGCATCGACAGGGCGGTGCGTACCAGCGTGAGGGCCGTGAACGCATCGGGGTCCCCTCCGCTCCAGCCGGGGGGTGTCGTCGTCATGGCAGGAGTGTAAGGTAACTGATAGACCATAAGTTTCCTTATACCCCCGGCGTGAGGTCATGCGATGAAGCAGGATGCCAGCGATGCGTTCCCGAGCAACTGGGGGCGATGGGGTGCTGACGACGAGCTCGGCACCCTGAACCTGATCACCGACGAGGTTCGCGCGAGGGCCGCCGCGGAAGCGCGCACCGGACGGTGGGTGCCCCTGGCGATGCCCACGCAACCGGCATCGATGCTTGGCGGACCGTTCGCCCCTCCGGCGCCGGCGTCCCCGCCGGTGCAGCAGGCCCTGCTCTACACCGGGACCCCGCCCATGGGCATGGCAGAACTGCTCATCCTGAACCCGCACCACCCCGGGCTGACCCACCTCGACGCGCTGGCGCACATGCCGGTCGGCGGGCTCGTCTATCCGGGTCGCCCGCTGACCGAGGCGGTGACCCCGGGCGGTGTCGTGCACGGGTCGACGACGGCCTTCGCCGACGGCGTGGTCACCCGCGGGATCCTGCTCGATCTGGCCCCCGGCAGCCGTCTCCCGTCCGCGCACCCGATCACCGCCGCCGACCTCGACGCCGCGGAGGCCCGCAGCGGGGTGCACGTGGAACCCGGCGACGCCCTGGTGGTCCGCAGTGGATGGACGTTCTCCTGGGACGGAGGGACACCAGCACCCGGCATGACCGTGGACGCCGTCACCTGGATGCGCCGGCATGACGTCTCCCTCTACGCCGGCGACATCAGCGACACGTTCCCGCCCATGGACCCGCAGGTCCCGATGCCACTGCACATGATCGGGCTGACTCAGCTCGGCATGCCGCTGATCGACGGCGTCCAGGTCGAGGAGCTGGCCGCGGTCTGCGCCGAGCTCGGCCGTTACGCCTTCCTGCTCACCGTCGCGCCACCTCGGCTGCGCGGCGCCACCGGTGTGCCGGTGAACCCCCTGGCGATCTTCTAGTATCGCGCCGGCAGGCGGCCGGACCAGCCGGGTTCCGGCCGCAGCACCGGTGCGGGGTCACTTCTTGGCGGCTACCTCGCGCTCGCAGTCGGGCGCGAGATCCATGCCCTTGCTGATCGACGCGGCATCGTTCTGGTCGCCGCCGAGCGCGTAGCTGAGGCCGTCATCGGCGACCTCGACATACTTGACGCCCTTTTCCTTCAGGCACTTCACCACGGCGACCGCGAAGTCCCGGGCCTCCGGATTCGCCGGGTCCTTCTCCCACGGCGGCAACGGGAAGTACTGCGGCTCGCAGATCTTGCTCGCCGCCGTCAACTTCTCCTCCTCGGCCGAGGTCGCGGGCCGGGCCCCTGCGTCCTGGGCCAGCTTCCGCTTCTCCATCGTGTCGACGCCGTGCTCCTTCATGCACTTGTTGTACGGCGCGAGCAGGGCCTCGTACTCCTCGCTCGTGGTGTCGAGGCGTTCCCGGGGCCGCTGCGACGTGGGCGACGGCTTCGCCGAGGGGGCAGCGCTGACGAGGGTGGCGACCTTGGCATCGTTCTTGACAGGGGCATCGGCCTGCTCCGACGATCCGCACCCCGTCAACGCCGCCACCGCGATCGCTGCTACCAGTACGTGACTCCTGCGCATGCCATTGCCTCCCGGTCGGGTCCGGCCCGGGACACTCCCGGGCCGGCGGCCAGCCTCTCGACCGGAAGTCAGAATCGTGTGAGGTTCGGGCGCTGAATTCAGGTCCAGTAGAGGATGCGGCAGGACGGGATGCGGGTGGCCAGTTCCTGCTCGAACCAGGTACGCAGGGCGGTCATGGTCGCGCGCGGGTAGACGTACTTCACTGCTCCGAACTTGCCGTGTTTGCGGTCCCGGCTGGTCTCGTCCATCTCCAGCTGGGTGAAGGGGTACCAGCCGGTCAGGACCTCTTTGCTGCCGGGCGTGAACCGGTGGGTGATCAGCTCGGCGGTCAGGTCGAGGCCGGGCACGTCGCGCACCGAGCGGGCCACCTCGTCGAGGAGCAGGCCGTAGTGCTCCTGCCAGTCCGGTAGCGCCATGATCGGCGCGATCGTCAGGCCGACCGGGTAGCCCGCGAGGGCGAGGCGGCGCAGGGCGGCGAGCCGGTCCTCCAGGCGTACGGTGCCGCCTTCGAATCTTGTCGTCACCGGGAGGCAGTTGACGCTGAAACGGACCCGGGTGCGGCCCGCGTGCGGCAGCGCGAGGAAGTCGTCGACTCCGGCGAATTTGGTGGTCCAGCGCAGCTGCACGTTCTCGTCCCACGCACCGAAGAACTCGACGGCGCGCTGCCAGCTGCCGGTGAGGTGGTCCAGGGCGAGCGGGTCGGTGTAGCAGGACGCCTCAAAGGTGGTGCCTTCCCCGGGGCGGCGTCTCGCGGTTCCGGCGTACGCCGTGAGCCCTTGCAGGATGTCGTCGAGGTCGGCGTACACCCTGGTCACGGGTGGTCCGCTCAGGGACCCCGCCAGATAGCAGTACTGGCAGTGGGCCGGGCATCCCTCCGCGAGGTCGACCCGCCAGTCCGCGCTCGGCGCGATCGGCTGCAGGGTGCGGCGTGACGGCGGGCTGACCACGATTGCGAGCGTCGACTTCGCCCGGGCGTACGTCTCGCGCTCCGTGTCACCGCGCACACCGGTCAGCCTGTTCCCACGCAGCCGTTCGACCTCGAGTCCCCGCTCGGCGAGCCGCTGCATGATCCGCAACCCGTGCGGGTGGTCGTACGCCGCCGGTGTCGCCACCACCCGCCGCGGCAGCCATCGCCGTCCCGGACCGGCCGCATGTGCTGTTTCCGTCAGGTCCATGCCGGCGGAATACCCCTGGTCAGCGCGATATCACCGGCGCCTGTCACGTTTCGGGAGGCTACGCGGTCCTGTATGTGGGACCACCGAAACACAGGGAGCGTGTGACATGACGGAGAACCACCGGCACCGGGTCGTCATCATCGGGGCGGGCTTCGGGGGTCTCAACGCCGCCCGGGCGCTGCGGAAGGCACCGGTCGACGTCACGGTGATCAACGCGACCAACCACCACATCTTCGAGCCGCTGATCTACCAGGTCGCCGCCGGTGTCCTCTCCCCCGGCGAGGTCGCCGTCCCGATCCGCGAGGCGCTCAGGCACCAGAAGAACATCGAGGTGCTCGTCGGCTGGGCCACCGACATCGACGCCGAGGGGCGTACGGTCACCGCGGCCGGGCCCGACGGCACCCGCTACCAGGTGCCCTACGACACCCTGGTGCTGGCGGCGGGCGCGACCCAGTCCTACTTCGGCCACGACGGGTACGGCCAGTGGGCCCCGAGCCTGAAGACCATGGACGACGCCCTCGAGATCCGCGCCCGCATCTTCGGAGCGTTCGAGGAGGCCGAGCTCGCGACCGACCCCCGGCAGGTCCAGCGTCTGCTGACGTTCGTGATCGTCGGCGCCGGGCCGACGGGCGTGGAGATGGCCGGGCAGATCGCCGAGATCGCCCACCGGACCCTGCCCGGCCGCTACCGCCGCATCGACCCGCGTACGGCCCGCGTCGTGCTCCTCGACGCCGCCGACCGGGTCCTGCCGACCTTCGACGCACGCCTGTCGCAACGCGTAGTCACGAAGCTTCGCAGCATCGGTGTCGAGGTCCGCCTCGGCGAGAAGGTCGTCGACCTCGACGAGACCGGGGTCAAGGTGGAATCCGCCCAGGGCACCGACCGGATCGAGGCCCTGACCAAGATCTGGGCCGCGGGCGTCGCCGGCACCACCCTGGCCCGGCGGCTGGCCACCTCGGTCGGAGCCGAGACCGACCGCGCCGGGCGCATCCTCGTCGGCCCCGGCCTCACCGTCCCCGGCCACCCGGAGATCTTCGTGCTGGGCGAGGCCATGAGCCTGCGCGACCTGCCCGGCGTCGCCCAGGTCGCGATGCAGGGCGGCACGTACGCCGGCCGCACCATCGCCCGCCGCCTCGCCGGCCGGTCCACCGCCAAGCCGTTCTCCTACTTCGACAAGGGCAACATGGCGGCGGTGTCCCGCTTCTACGCCATCGCCGACCTGGGGCCCGTACGCCTGACCGGGCTGATCGGCTGGCTCGGCTGGCTCGCCGTCCACCTCTACTACCTGCCGCGCATGCGTAACCGCGTGACGGTCCTGCTGCGCTGGGCGGTCAGCTTCCTCGGCCGCGGCCGCCCGGAAGCCGTCATCACCTCCCAGCAGGTCCTGGCCCGCGACGCCCTGCGGCACGCCCCGGCCGCTCAGCGCGAGGTCGCCGCCCCGACGACGGAAAGCAGCTCCAGCCTGTCGTAGCTCTCACTGCCCGGCGTCGCCGTGTAGACGACCAGCGACTGCGACTGATCCGGGTCGACCAGCATCTGACAGTGCAACTCCAGCAGCCCGACCTGCGGGTGCAGGAGCCGCTTCGGCGCGCAGTACGGCCCGGACACCGGATGCCCACGCCACAGCCCGGCGAACTCCGGACTGCGCGCCAGCAGGGCCTCCGCCAGCTCGGCGGCCTGAGAACCAGACCCATCCCGGGTGTACGCCGCATGCTGGACACTGTCATCACCGAGCAACGCCACCGCGAGCCGCGTCTGCCGCAACGTCTCCCCCACATGACTGACCACCTGCGCCGCGGCCCCGTCGAGCCCGTCCATGATCCGCATCATCCCCGGATTGACGTGATCGGCGCGCCGCCCCCGCTGCGGCACCGCGTACCCGCCGAGCTGGAACAGATGGTCGCGTTCCTCCAGCGACAACCGCAGCCCCCGGGCCAGCGCAGCCAGCATCTGCTCCGACGGGTGCGGGCCGCGCTTCTGCTCCAGCCGGTTGTAGTAGTCGATCGACATGTCCGACAGCACCGCGACCTCTTCGCGACGCAACCCACCGGTGCGACGCCGCTGCCCACGCGGCAGCCCGACATCCTCCGGCTGCAACGCCTCCCGCCGACTACGCAGAAACTCCGCAAGCCTGGCCCGGTCCATTCTGGTCACGCCTCCTTTCGTCCGCTGACCGCCGAGACCTCCAGGTCAGGCTCGGCGCATGATCCGCGCGGTGGTGTTCGACGTCGGTGAGTGCCTGATCGACGAGACCCGGGAGTACGGCACCTGGGCCGACTGGCTGGGCGTGCCGCGGCACACGTTCTCCGCGATGTTCGGAGCAGTGCGGCCGGCTTCTGGGTCGGCATCGCCGGCAATCAGACGGTTCGGGCGGGCGGCCTGTTGAGGTCCTTGGATCTCCCCTCCGACTTTATCGCGACCTCGGACGACTGGGGTGTCTCGAAACCGGATCCGGGCTTCTTCGAGGCGTTGGCAAGGGAAGTGCCGGCCGCTCCGGAGGAGACGCTGTACGTGGGTGACCGCTTGGACAACGACATCCGGCCGGCGGCTCTGGCGGGCTTCAGGACAGCGCTGATCCGGCGGGGACCGTGGGCGACCATCCAGCAGGACGACGCCGACTCCGCCAGGCTACCGACGCTGCGGATCGACTCCCTCGTAGAGCTACCTGATCGGATCGCCGCGTTGCCATTCTCCTGACGTGGTGCCGCTCAGTTTCTCCAGGACGTCCCAGAGCCGTTTCTGGTCGGCGGGTTGCCGGGCGGACGGGTAGATCTTCAGCTCGGTCGGGGCGCCGGTGAACTGGCCGAGGCCGTCGGGGCCGTAGAGGCGGCCGCCGTGGGCTTCGGGGCTTGTTGCGGCGTAGAGGACGGGCAGGACGCCGCGGTCCACGGTCTGGGCGAGGATGCCCCAGCCCGCGGCTTGCTGCGCCGGTCAAGCTCCAGAGCAAAGATCAAATTCCCGAGCTTGGATTGACCGTACGCCCGGACCGGCCCATATTTCCCGTCGCCCTGCAGATCGTCGTAGTCGATCCGCCCCTGCCGCGCCGCGCTGCTCGTCAGCGTGGTGACCCGCGCGTGCCCGGCCCGCGCAACGGCAGCAACCGCCCGGTGAGCGCGAAGTGACCGATAACGTTCGTCCCGAACTGGAGCTCGAACCCGTCGCTGGTCGTGTGCCGCACGGGCGGCGCCATCACCCCGGCGTTGTTGACGAGGATGTCGATCGGCCGGCCCTCGCGGTTCATCGTCTCCGCGAACCCGGCCACCGACTCGAGCGACGCCAGATCGAGCGTCTCCAACCGGATCCGCGCCCCGGGGACCTGCGACCTCAGCCGCTCAGCGGCCGCCGCGCCCTTCGCCGGGTTGCGAACCGGAAGCACCAGCTCGGCACCGGCCTGCGCCAGCCGCCCCGCCAGCGCGAACCCGACGCCGTCACTGCCGCCGGTCACCACCACGAGCTTCTGCCGCAGATCCTGCACTTGTTCCACAGCTGCTCCTCGATGAGGGGTATTTCCTCAAAGAGTCGCGCTGCGGAACGGCCGTAACCATGCTCTGGCAATACATGCCTGCTCTATAAGTATTCGCGATAGTCGCACGCCTACCCGCGCACAGGGTGTCGCCGTTCACCAACCATGTGTTACCTACGGTGTGGGCATGGTGAATGACGCGCTCGCGCAGGAACTGATCGACATGACCGACGAGGACCGGCGGCTGCAGCCCGGCGCCCTCAGTGATGACTTCGCCGCGCAGCTGGCCCATCGGCGGATCACCGTACGCAACGGCGATCGGCTCGCCGGGATCCTCGACGAACACGGGTGGCCCACCGGGGAACTCGTCGGCCAGGAGGCAGCACGCCGGGCGTGGCTGGTGGCGCAGCACGCGGACCGGCAGCTGGACCTGCAACGCCGGGTGCTGACCCTGATGACCGAAGCGGTCCGGGCCGGCAAGGCCGACACCGCGCAGCTGGCCATGCTGCAGGACCGGCTCCTGATCAACGAGGGCCGGCCCCAGATCTACGGCACCCAGATCGCCGGCGTCGTCGACGGCGCCCCCGTCCCGTGGCCGTGCGAGGACCCCGGGACCATGGACCAGCGGCGGGCCGAAGTCGGTCTCGACCCGTTCGCCGTCCACGTGGCCCGGCATGCCTGAGCTATCGGCCCGCCAGATAGGCGGGCCAGCTGCCCGCGGCGCTGATGTCCTCGGCGCCCTCGGTGGCGACGGTTTCGCACAGGAAGCCGGTCACCGCGGTGCCGTCGGAGAGCTCGACGGTGCCGATGGCCATCGGGGCGGGTAGCGCGGCGACGAACGCCCCGAACGCCGCGGCGGGCAGCGACCACAGCTCCCCGGTGACGGAAGTGCCGCCGTCGGCGACGCGGACCAGTCCCGGTTTCGGCGGTGTGGTGGCAAGAGCGAACATCCGATACCCCTCAGTGGTACGCACACCGCGCACCAGCCGTCCCCCCACGCTCGTCAGCTGGTGGTTGAGCGGCTGTCCACTCAGGTGCGCCCCGAAAACGGCGAGCTCGACCGCCGGATAGCGCAACGCGTCCGAGATGAGGGTGGCGAAGTCGGCCAGCCGCTCGTCGTCGAACGCCGCGCCGGTGAGCATCAACCCGAACGGCAGGCCGTTGACGGTCCCCGCCGGGAGGGCGACGGCGCTGAGGTCGAGCAGGTTGGCGTAATTGGTGAAGCGGCCGAGCGCGGCGTTCGCCCCGATCGGGTCGGCGGCCACCTCGGCGAGCGTCGGGTGGCCGGTCGTGGTCGGGGTGAGGATGGCGTCGTAGCCGGCGAGCAGGTCGCGGGCGGCTGCGCGGGCGGTGTCGAGGCGTTCGAGGTCGTCGAAGAGCTGGACCGCGGACGGGTCGCGGCCGGCCAGGACGATGCCGGCGACGGTCGCGTCCAGGCCGGTGCCGACGAGCTCGGGGTGCGCGGCGATGTGCGCGCCCACGGCGGAATAGCGCTCGGCGACGAACGCGCCGCCGTAGAGCAGTTTCGCCGCGTCGAGCAGCGGGGCGATGCTGACTTCGGTCACCTCGACGCCGGGCAGCGTGGCGATGGCCGATGTGAACGCGTCGGCCCAGCCGGGTGCGAGGGTGCCGAGCTCATCGGCCGGGGGTACGGCGATCCGGCGCACGGGCGGCCTGGCCGGCACGGTGAACGGGCGGCTGAGCATGTCCCCCGCGTCCGGGCCGGTCATCAGTGCCACGGCGAGGCGGCCCAGCGACGGCTCGCGGCTGAACACGGTGACGCAGTCGATGCTGCGGCACGCCGGGACGACACCGGTCGCCGGGATGCGGCCGCGGGTGGGCTTGAAGCCCCAGATGCCGTTGAGGGCGGCGGGGACCCGGCCGCTGCCCGCGGTGTCGGTGCCCAGCGCCAGGTCGGCGATGCCGAGCGCCACCGCCACGGCCGATCCCGAGCTGGAGCCGCCGGAGATGCGCGTGAGGTCCCAGGCGTTGCGCACCGCGCCGTGCGGACTCCGGGTGCCGACGAGACCGGTCGCGAACTGGTCGAGGTTCGTCTTGCCGAGCACGATCGCCCCCGCCGCCCGCAGCCGGGCAACAGCCGGAGCATCAACCGCCGGAGAGTACGCGTAACTGGGCGCCCCCGCCGTGGTGTCGAGCCCGGCCACGTCGATGTTGTCCTTCACCGCGAGCAGCATCCCCGCCAGCGGCAGGTGTTCCCCGGCCGCCACCCGCTCGTCGATGAGCGTGGCCTCGGCAGTCAGGTCGGCAGCGGAACGCAGGCTGATCCAGATCTCCGGCCGGTCCGCCGCGGCCAGCAGGGCCAACGCGGCGTCCATCCGATCACGGACGACCGCGCTCACCGAGCCGGCCCCGCTACCGCGGCTGCCCACCCGGTCGGCGGCGGTCATGCAGCCGCCGGGCGGGTGACGATCATGCGGAGGGGGGTGGGGTTGAAGTCGTTGCAGGGGTTGTTGATCTGGGGGCAGTTGGAGACGACGACGAGGACGTCGCGGTCGGCGCGGAGGGCTACTCGTTTGCCGGGGGCGCTCATGCCGTCGACGATGCCGAGGGCGCCGTCGGGTTCGACGGGGACGTTCATGAAGAAGTTGAGGTTCGAGACCAGGTCGCGGGCGCCGAGGCCGTGGCGGGCGCCCTCGCGGAGGAAGTTCTCGCGGCAGGCGTGCTGGGAGTGGGTGTGGTGGCCGTATCGCAGGGTGTTGCTCTCCTTGCTGCACGCGCCGCCGATCGTGTCCTGCCGGTCGACCTCGTTGCCGACCACGGTCATGAGCGGCCGGCCGGAGCCTGACCGCAGCACGGTGCCCGTACGCACATAGGCGTTGCGCTGGAAAGCGATCGTCTGCTGCGCGTCGTAGCGCTCGACAGTGTCCACGGCGTCGTAGATGAGGGTGTCCGCGGACTGGTTGCCGCCGACGTCCACGATCGTGAGGACGTCACCCGCGTGCACGATCCCGGACCAGGCGGCCCGCTCGGCGACGTGCGCGTCGAGGATCGGCTCGCCGTCAACCAGCGCGGTCATGACAGTTCTCCCGTCGAGGTCAGGTAGTCGAGGGTGTTCAGGTATGCGCGTTCACGCTCGGGGGAGGCGTTCCAGAACTGATCGCCGGCGTTCGTCGGCGCGGAAGCCCATGCGTGAACGCGCAACGGCGTGACGTGGTAGCCGGGCCGGGGATCGATCGGGTGTGGCACGTTGGCCACGAGCACGATCAGCGGCATCTCGGCGACCAGGTCCACGTGTCTGCCCGCGCCCGCCGAGCCGGTGAAGTCGAGGGAGCCGTCCGGGGCGACGCGCACGCCCTGGAAGAACGAGACGCTCGGGGGCAGGTCCCGTTCACCGAGGCCGTGTTTGAGCGCCGCGAGCAGGAACAGTTCGCGACCGGCGGGGGTGGCCGACTCGGGAAGCCAGGCGCCGTAACGCGAACGGGCGAGCTCGGGGCTGCTCGTGCCGCAGAACGCGTCGTGGTGACCGGATGAGTCCTCGACCACCGTGGCGAGGACCCGGCCGTCGCCGCTGAGCAACGGGTGGCCCGTGCCGACGTACGCCTGCCAGGGGATCTTCTGGGTGTCCGCGATGTTGAGCCGTTCGGCGGGTTCGCGGGCGTTGTAGAGCAGCACATGCGCGCACGCGTCGCCCGCCGGGTCCTCGAAACGGATCCGGGCACCACGCGGCAGCAACCGGTGCGTGTAGCCGCCGCCGGCCACGGTTTCGGCCCACAGCAGGCTTTCCGGCGCCACTCCCGGCGGGCAGTAGGGCGAGGTAGAGGCCGGCACGTAGGGCATCGCTTCAGCAACCTCGCCGGCCCGGGCCCGCGCATCGGCCCGCGCGGCGAGCACGGAATCCGTGGTGTGAGAGGCGCGAGCGTCAGACACGGGGTCGGTGGTGTGGGCGGCATGAACCTCAGTCACGAGGGGAACTCCTTACTACAGAACGGTTTGCTCGAGCCAGGACGGCCAGTCGGGGTCGTGCCCGGGCCAGACCTCGGTGCCTTCGGTACGGTCCAGATCCCGCAATCGCCGTGCTGCTGCCGCTGCCAGCGGGGCGTCCTCGGGGCGCATGGTGGTGCCGCAGGCGACCGCGTCGACGATCTGGCCGCGCAGGTCGGCCGCGTCGCAGGCGAGGACGACGGTTCGCGAGGGCAGAGTGACCGCGAAGGACTGGTGGCCCGGGGTGTGGCCGGAGGTGTCGAGGGCGGTGAGGCCGGGGGCGAGGGGGGTGTCGCCGTCGAGGAGGACGATGTCCAGGTCGTCGCGGAGGAAGTCGCTCTGCACCACCGTGCGGGCGAGCGCCTGGGCGGGAGTCAGCTGGGCACCGTACTGATATTCGTTGCGTTGAAACGCGACCGGCACGCCTGGCGGGACCAGACGCAGGCCGCCGGTGTGGTCGACGTGGATGTGCGAGATGGCGCAACCGCGCAACTGCGACCACGCCAGCCCGAGTGCCCCCAATTGATCAGCCAGGGGGTCGCCGGGCGGCACGACGGCCGTGTAGCTGTCGTAGTTGAAGTGCACCCCACGCCGCGCGGGATCGCGGACGATGTCCACGTTGAAGCCGGCGTCGAGCAGCACCCAGCCGTCCGCGTAGACGACCGCGGCGGCGGTGACGGGTTCGAGCAGGTAGCGGGCGGGGTCGCCGCCGAGCACGGAGAGGGATTCGGCGATCGGCTCGTAGCCCACGATCATCGGGTGCAGGCGCAGCGGGTCGCCGGCGACGTCGAACTTCACGATGCCACCGCCGCGAGACTCGGGGACGCTTCGAGCAGTTGCTTGGTGTACGGGTGGGCGGGTGACGCGAAGATCTGTTCCACGGGGCCTTCCTCGACGATGCGGCCGTCGGTCATCACGGCGATCCGGGTGGCTATGCGTTTGGCGACGGCGAGGTCGTGGGTGACGAGCAGCAGCGACACGCCGGTCGAACGGCGCAGGTCGTCGAGCAGATCGACGACCTGGGCGGCGAGGGTGGCGTCGAGCGCGCTGACCGGCTCGTCGCAGAGCAGGATGCCGGGTGACGACGCGAGGGCGCGGGCGATCGCGGCCCGCTGGCACTGCCCGCCGGAGAGCTGGCGTGGTCTGGACGCCGCCATGCGGGCGTCGAGGCCGACCTGGCCGAGCAGTTCGGCGACGCGGGCGGGACGGTCCTTGCGGGGCACTCCGGCGGCGGCGAGCCGTTCGGAGAGCTGGCTGTTGATGCTGAGCCACGGGGTGAGCGACGACCGGGCGTCCTGGAAGATGAGCTGGGGGCGGCCGGCTGCGGGTGGGACGTCGGCGCGGCCGCCGGTCGGGGTTTCGAGACCGGCGGCGATCCGCAGCAGGGTCGACTTGCCGCAGCCGCTCTCCCCCACGAGCACCAGCGATTCGCCGGCTTCGAGGCGTACGTCGACGCCGTGCAGCACGCGCCGCTTCTCGCCACGCTTGTGCGGTGCCGGGAAGTCCTTCACCACCTCGGACAGCGTCAGCACCGGCTCGCCGGCCTCGACGACCGAGGCGGGCGGCAGCGGACCGGCGATGTCCAGCCGCGATTCGAGCAGCTTCTTCGTGTACGCGTGCTGCGGCTCCCTCAGCACCCGCGCCGTGGGTCCGTGCTCGCGGATCTCGCCCTCGCTCATCACCACGATCCGGTCGGCGATCTGCGCGGCGACACCGAGGTCGTGCGTGATGAGCAGGATCGAGCAGCCGTGATCGTCGCGGAGCCGGGCGAACAGCTTGATGATCTGGTCCTGCACCCGGACGTCGAGCGCGGTGGTGGGCTCGTCGGCGACGATGAGTGAGGGGACGCCACCGGGATCCGCGGCGGTGATCGCACCGGCGATGCTCACCCGCTGGCGCAGGCCGCCGGAGAGCTGGTGCGGCCAGTAGCGGATGCGCTGCCCCGGCTCGGGCACCCCGCATTCGGTCAGCGCGTCCAGGGCCCGTTGCGCGGTGGCGCCCCGCTCGCGGACCTGCTTGCCGACGCGCATGGTCGGGTCCAGCGAGGTGAGCGGGTCCTGGAAGACGGCGCCGAGCTCGTTCCGGCGTACCCGTCGCTTGTCCTTCTCGGGGCCGCCCACCATGTCGGTCCCGCCGACCTCGACCCGTCCGGTGATCCTTGTCCGGTGGCCGCCGGGCACGAGGCCGAGCAGGCAGTTGCCGAGTACGGTCTTGCCCGAGCCGGACTCGCCGACCAGCGCGACGATCTCGCCGGGGGCGATGTCGAGGCTGACGCCCTTGAGCGCCCGGAACGGCGTACCCGAGCGGTCGAACTGCACGACCAGCTTCTCGATGCGCGCGACGGCGTCGCTCATACCGGCTCCCTCAGCCTCGGGTCGATCAGGATCTGCAGTGTGTCGACGACGAACGTGATGAGGACGTACGCGAAGCCGAGCACGATCACGACGCCGGCGATCGCCGACAGGTCGGAGTTGGCGATCGCGTCGGACAGGTAGTTGCCGAGGCCCGGCCATGAGAAGAGCATCTCGATGATCACCGAGCCGCCGAGCATGACGCTGACCTGGACACCGGCGATGGACAGCGCCGGGCCGAGCGCGTTGCGCAGTCCGTGGCGCCACACGACGGCGGGCCAGCTGCCGCCCTTCGCGCTCGCGGAGCGCACGAAGTCGGTGGCCATCGTCGCGCGCAACGAGCTGCGCAGCACCCGCCCGATCGCCATCGCCGGGGACAGTGCGAGCACGAGAGCGGGCAGCACGAGGTGATTGACCGTGTCGGCCAGCGCGGCGCCGTCGAGGTGCACGAGGTTGTCGATCAGTCGCAACCCGGTCGGTTCGCTGGCGGCGAGGGCGTCGCCGCGGCCACCGGCGGGCAGCCAGCCGAGATCGCGGTAGAAGACGAGCAGCAGCAGGATGGCGACCAGGAACGTGGGGGCTGACGCACCGGCCACGCTCACGAACCGGACGGCACCCGCGAGCCAGCCGTCGCGGGCACCGATCACGCCGAGGATGAGCCCGCCGATCAGAGCGAGAACGCCCGCGACGACCACCAGCTCCAGCGTGGCGGGCAGGTACGTGCCGATGTCGCTGCTCACCTCGTTGCGCGAGGTAACCGAGATGCCCAGGTCGCCGTGCAGGAGCCGGCCGAGATAGTGGAAATACTCGAGCAGGAACGGCTTGTCGAGGCCGAGCTGCTCGCGGGCGGCGGCGAGGGCCTCCGGGGAGGCGGTCCGGCCGGCCAGGACCCGGGCGGGGTCCGAGGGCAGCTGGCGCTGGATGAAGTAGACCGCGAACGTGAGCACCACGAGGACGCCGAGCATCGACGCGACCCGGCTCGCGATCTGTTTGAGGAGTCCCATCAGCCCATCCGCTCCTGCACGGCGTCACCCGCGAAGTTGGAGATCATGGCGACCGCGAACAGGACGCCGGCCGGGGCCAGGGCGACCCAGGGGGCGCTGAAGACGTAGGTGAACCCGGCCGCGGCCATGCTGCCGATCTCGGCGGCGGGCGGCGGTGCGCCGAGGCCCACGAACGAGAGCCCGGCGAGGACGAGGAGGACGGCGCCGACATCCATCGAGGCGACGACGACGACCGAGCGGAGTACGCCGGGAAACACGTGCCGGGTGACGACACGGAACGTGGAGAATCCCGCCGAGCGGGCCGCGTCGACGTGCGGGAGGCGGCGCAGGACGCGCACCTGGCCGCGGACGATGCGGGCGTACCAGGGCCACCAGGTGACGATGACCGCGATGAGCACGTTACGGAAGCTCGGGCCGAGCGCCGCCACCACGAGCAGCGCGACGAGCGGGCCGGGCAGCGCCAGGAACGCGTCGGTGAGCCGCATGAGCACGGTGTCGACGAAGCGGCCCGACATCCCGGCGACCGTGCCGATCACGGCCCCGATCACCACGCCGCTCGCGATGACCGCGATCGCGCCCCACCAGCTGGCCGACAGCCCGATGACGACGCGGGACAGCACGTCGCGGCCCTGGTCGTCGGTGCCGAGCAGATGCCCGGCGCCGGGAGCGGTGAACGGCACGCCCACGATCTCCGTCTCGCCGGCCGGCATCAGCCGGGCGGCGATCGGCAGCAGCACCGTCAGCAGTGCCACCACCCACAGACAGATCTTCTCCGCGGAGCCGCTTCGTACCCGGCCGGGTACGACACGCCACCGCCGTGGACGCGGATCGGCCACCTCGGCCGACTGTTCCGCCACCGCCCCCGGGCGCATCAGTTACCGGCCCGCTTGAGGGTGCGCAGGTCGAGCGTCAGCGGTGCGGGCAGCCAGTGCCCGCCACCGGTCAGGTCGCTGCGCATGATGAACGAGTCGTTCATGTCGGCGAGCGTGATGTACGAAGCCTGCGCGTGCACCAGATCGCCGGCCTTGGCGTAGTCGGCGTCGATCGTGGCCTGGTCGGTCGCCGCGGCACCCGCGTCGATCGCCGCGTCGGCTTCCTTCGTGCCGCCCACCAGATAGTTCAGCGCACCGTTGCCCTTGGCCGTGTCGGAGTACCAGAACAGCCGCGACCAGGTGTCCGGGTGCGTGGAGTCGGGGTACGCCGTCTCGTAGATCATGTCCGGTGCCGAGGCCAGGTTGCTGCTGAGCCCGTAGATGTCGCTGCCCTGGACGGCGACCAGCTCGACCTTCGCCCCGGCGGCGGCCCACTTCGCCTGCAGCGCCTCGGAGGCCTGCTTGTCGCGGGCGTGCCCGGAGACGTACCCGAGGGTCAGCGTCTTGCCCGCGGCGAGGGTGGTCAGCGCTGTGGGGTCGGTGGTCCAGTCGTCCTTCGCCGTGCCGGCGGGGACGTTCTTCACCGGGTACATCTGCGTCGAGACCGCTGCGTGCGTACCGAAAATCTGTTTGGTGAAAGCGTCCCGGTCGATCGCGGCCCGCAGCGCCTCGCGCAGCTTGACGTCCGCCAGGTTGCCCGTGACCTTGAGGTGCAGCATCGATTTCTGCAGCGTCGGGTACTCCGCGACCTTGTAGCCGGAGTTCTTCGCAAACTGGTCCAGCGTCGCGACCGGCTGGCCGGTGACGATGTCGAGGTCACCGCCCTGCAGCTGGAGCAGCTGGGTCGCCGCGTCCCCGATGACCTTCACCGACACCTTGGCGAAGCCGGGCTTGCCACCCCAGTAGTCGGCGCGGCTGGTCAGCTCGTAGCCCTGGCCCTTGGTCATGCTCGTGAGCTCGTAGGGGCCGGTGCCGGCGGTGTGGTCCTTCAGGTATGTCGTCGCGCTGTCGGCCGCGTTCTTCGTGAGCACGTCCGAGTCGATGATCTTGGGGCCGAACGGGCTCGCGACCAGCGACAGGAACGAGCTGCTCGGCGCGGCCAGGGTCACCACGAACGTGTGGTCGTCGGGCGTCGCGTACTTCGCCACCCCCATCACCATGTACGACATCTGCGACGCGACCTTCTTGTCCGCGAGCCGCTCGAAGCTGGCCTGCACATCCTTGGAGGTCATCGTGCGCCCGCCGGTGAACGTGACGTCGTCGCGCAGGGTGAACGTGTAGGTCAGGCCGTCCTTGGACACGTCGTACTTGCTGGCGAGCTGCGGCACGATCGCCTCGGTGGAGTCCGGGGAGTAGCTGAGCAGGCCTTCGTACACGGCGGTGAGGACCTGGTTGCCCTCGTACTGGTAGACGGTCGACGGGTCGAGCGTCGGCAGGTCACTGGACACCGCGAGCCGCAGCTGGTCGGCGGGCCCGGTGGCCTTGGTGCCCGAGTCGCCCGAACCGCAGGCGGCGAGCGAGAACGTGGCGGCGAGGAGCCCGGCGGCGAGCACGCGCCGTGTCACCCCACGACGCAGGGAGGGCGGAAGGTTATCGGCAACACGGGGAACTGTCATGGATGCTCCTCGTCCGTCAGGACGTTACTTTCGATCGACCGACAGATATTCGGTCGGCCCATTCAGCGCTCGCCGTGTTACAGGCGTACTACGGCCCCATGGCCGATCACGTTAAAAAGCCTGTGCCCGCAACTTCTTCAGCCGCTGCTCAGGGACGCGCAGGACGCGCAGGACGGCGTCGGCGAGGGCCGGGGCGACCGTGTCGGCGTCCAGCTCCGGCTCGGCGCGGCGGCGCAGGATGACCGACTCGACGAGCCCGAACACCAGCCCGGTGACGGCGGCGTCGTCCACGCCCGTCACGGCGGTCACCAGGTCGTGATAGACGGCGTACAGCCGGGCGTGCTCCGCCCGGAACTCCGCGAACGCCTCGTCCCCGACCTCAGGGATCAGGTACAGGGCCCCGATGTTGTCCCGGCCGGAGAGCAGCAGCCGCACGTCGTACGCGCACAGCCCCCACAGCCGGACATCGGCGGGCTCGTCGCGCCCGGCCAGCCCCAGCGCGTACGTGACCGAGGGCCGGACCGTGGCCAGCAGCAGCCGCAACAGGATGGCCTGTTTGCCGGGGAAGTAGTGGTACATGGTGGCCTGGCTGATCCCGGCCGCCGCGGCGATCTTGTGGGTGCTCGCCCCGCCATAGCCCGCCTCGCAGAACAGCCGCGCGGCAGCGACCAGGATGTCCTGCTCGGTGCTGAGCCCCGACTTCGACGGACCCTTGGCGCGCGGGCGTCCCAGCGAAGTCATGCCGGGGAAGGTACAGCACCCGCGTTACGCCGACTTAACGCACCGGAGACGCGATGACAACGCCCGGCTCGTTGACTTTCGATCAGTCAATAGAAAGTCGGGCCGCATGAGCACTCTTCTCATCGCCAACCGTGGCGAGATCGCCTGCCGGATCATCCGATCGGCGCGCGAGCTCGGCCTGCGTACGGTCGCGGTGTTCTCCGAGGCCGACCGCGGCGCCGCGCACACCCGCCTGGCCGACGAGGCGGTCCTGATCGGCCCGGCCGCGCCGTCCGCGAGCTATCTGTCGATCCCCGCCGTGCTGGACGCCGCCCGCCGGACCGGCGCCGACGCCGTGCACCCGGGATACGGCTTCCTGTCCGAGGACGCGGCGTTCGCGGAGGCCGTCGAGGCGGCCGGGCTCGCATTCGCCGGCCCCACCCCGGACCAGCTACGCGTGTTCGGGCAGAAGCACACCGCGCGGGCGGCGGCGCTCGCGGCGGGCGTACCCGTCTTCCCCGGCACCGGGCTGCTCGCCTCGGCCGACGACGCCGTGGAGCAGGTCGCCGCGATCGGGTATCCGGTGATGCTCAAGGCCACCGGTGGGGGCGGCGGCATCGGCATGACCGTGTGCCGCGACGAGGCCGAGCTGCGCGCCGCGTACGAACGCGTCACCCGGCTGGCAGCTCAGAGCTTCGGCTCGTCCGGGGTGTTCGCCGAGCGCTATGTCGAGCACGCCCGCCACATCGAGGTCCAGGTCTTCGGCGACGGTACGGGCGCTGTCGTGTCGCTGGGTGACCGGGACTGCTCGCTGCAACGCCGCCACCAGAAGGTCGTCGAGGAGGCACCGGCCCCTGGTCTGCCTGCGGAGCTGCGTGAACGGCTGCACGCCGCGGCCCGCGACCTGGCGGCGTCGGTGTCGTACCGGTCGGCCGGCACCGTCGAGTTCGTCTACGACCCGGCCCGCGAGCAGGCCTCGTTCCTGGAGGTCAACGCGCGGCTGCAGGTCGAGCACCCGGTCACCGAGGCGGTCACCGGCGTCGACCTGGTGGCCTGGATGCTGCGCCTGGCCGGCGGCGAGACCGGGTTTGTGACCGCCGGCTCTCTTCCTGTCCGGGGGCACGCCATCGAGGCCCGGGTGTACGCGGAAGACCCCGCGGCCGGGTTCCAGCCCAGTGCAGGACGGCTCACCGGCGTACGGCTGCCGTCCGGCCCGGACGTGCGCGTCGACGGCTGGGTGGAGACGGGCACGTCGGTGTCCACGGCGTACGACCCGTTGCTGGCCAAGGTGATCGTGCATGCCGCTGACCGGACCGCCGCGATTTCCAAGCTCGGCGACGCCCTGAACGACACCCGTATCGACGGCATCGAGGTCAATCTGGGGCTGCTGCGGGCTATCACGGCGCTGCCCGCTTTTGCCGGCGTCACGCATCACACAACCACGTTGGACGGTGTCGGCGATCCCTCGCCGCGGATCACCGTCACCCGGCCCGGACTGATGACGACCGTGCAGGACGCGGACGGGCGGCTCGGGCTGTGGCAGGTCGGGGTGCCGCCGAGCGGGGCGATGGACGACCGCTCGCTGCGCGCCGGCAACCGGCTGCTCGGCAACAATGACAACGCACCAGGCCTGGAATGTACGGCGACCGGGCCGGCCCTGACGTTCACCCACGACACGGTTGTCTGCGTGACCGGCGCACCCGCTCCTCTCACCGTCGACGGCGTTGACGTTCCGATGTGGACGATGCTCACGGTGCCGGGCGGATCCACGCTTGATGTCGGGGCGGCCAGCGCGGGGCTGCGTACCTATGTCACCTTTGCCGGTGGTCTGGATGTGCCGTTGTATCTGGGCTCGGCGGCGACTTTCACGCTCGGTGGGTTCGGCGGGCACGGCGGGCGGGCACTGCGGCCGGGTGACGTGTTGCGGACCGGCAGTTCAGGGGGCGCGCCGGCTTCTTTTGTGGAGCCGCTCGAGTTCGGGTCGCACTGGGAGCTCACGGTCGCGATCGGGCCGCACGGCGCGCCGGACTTCTTCACGCCCGCCGACATGAAGGAGATCCTGTCGAGCCGCTTCGAGGTGCACTTCAACTCGGCGCGCACCGGCGTCCGCCTGATCGGGCCGAAACCGGTCTGGGCGCGGCGCGACGGCGGCGAGGCCGGGCTGCACCCGTCGAACATCCACGACAACGCGTACTCGATCGGCGCCCTGGACTTCACCGGCGACACGCCCATCCTGCTCGGCCCGGACGGCCCCTCGCTCGGTGGCTTCGTCTGCCCGGTCACCGTGGTCACCGCCGACCGGTGGAAACTGGGACAGCTAAGGCCGGGCGACACGCTGTCGTTCGTACCTGTCGCTGTGCCTGTGATTTCAAAACCGCGTGGCTGGTCCATGCCCGACGAGGACGGCGTGCTGCTGCGCCGCGATCCCGGCGACGGCAGGCCATCGGTGACCTACCGGCGCAGCGGCGACGACAACGTGCTCATCGAGTACGGCGACATCGTGCTCGACCTCGGCCTGCGCGCCCGCGTCCACGCCCTGCACCAGGCCCTCACCGCGCGGGCCACCCCCGGCGTCATCGACCTCACCCCGGGCATCCGCAGCCTGCAGGTGCACGTCGACCCGCGCACGCTCCCGATCCCCCGGCTGCTCGGCCTGCTCGCCGAGATCGAGGACGAACTGCCCGCGGTCTCCGACCTGGTCGTGCCGAGCCGCCGGGTTCGCCTCCCGCTGAGCTGGGACGACCCCGCCACCCGCGAGGCGATCGCCCGCTACATGGCCGGCGTCCGCGACGACGCCCCCTGGTGCCCCTGGAACATCGAATTCATCCGCCGCATCAACGGCCTCGAAGGCGTCGACGACGTCTTCCGCACGGTCTTCGACGCGGAATACCTGGTTCTCGGCCTCGGCGACGTCTACCTGGGCGCCCCGGTGGCAACCCCGCTCGATCCGCGGCACCGCCTCGTGACCACGAAGTACAACCCCGCCCGCACGTGGACCGCCGAGAACTCGGTCGGCATCGGCGGCGCCTACCTGTGCATCTACGGCATGGAAGGCCCGGGCGGCTACCAGTTCGTCGGCCGTACGACCCAGGTCTGGCGCCCCTACCCGGCCCCCGGCCAGAACCCCTGGCTGCTGGACTTCTTCGACCGCATAAGCTGGTACCCCGTCTCCCCCGAGGAACTCCTCGACCTCCGCGCCGACATGGCCGCCGGCCGGGGCAAGCTGGACATCACCGAGGGCACGTTCTCCCTCGCCGACCACGAGACATTCCTGGCTGACAACGCCGACTCGATCTCAGCGTTCCGCCGCACCCAGGCCACAGCCTTCCAAGCCGAACGCACCGCCTGGGAAGCCGCCGGCGAATTCGACCGCGCCGAAGCCGCCGCGGCAACAGTGGTCACCGACGCCCCCGAGGTCATTGTCCCCCCGGGCGGCGTCCGCATCGACGCCCCATTCGTGGCCAGCGTCTGGAAGGTCTCGGTTGCCGTCGGCGACGTGGTCGCGGCCGGTCAGCCGCTCGTAGCCCTGGAGGCCATGAAAATGGAGACCAACCTGGTCGCCCCGACTGCCGGAGTGGTCACCGCGCTGCCCGCGTCTCCCGGTGCTCAAGTCGCCCCGGGCGACGCCCTCGTCGTTCTGGGCCCCAGCCAGTTGCGACGGCGGGCCATCTGACACCGCGACCACCACGATCCGTCACCCCAGCCAGAATGTATATGTCATGCGCTGAAGAATATTTGCCGCATGTTTGACGACCAGCACCACTGAAAGTTGCGCCATTCCCCATTTCAACGCAATGTCCAACCCCACTCTTTTGATCCACTCCTCGCACACCAGCCGTGGCCACCGTGCGCCGATCGGCAACGATCTTTTACCGGTCGCTCTGAGTGAGCGCTCTAGGCGGGGACGGACCTCACGACCCGAGGCTACGAGTGAGAGGGCCGGGATGTTGCACTGAAGCTTGAAACCTCGGTTGCATGCGGATCTGCCAACGAGAGTTCGGACGGCGAGTCCGGTCAGATGCACGACTGTTCCATGATCAGCGCCGGCATCAGGTGATGTGAGCCGAGTCGTGGCATACCCTGCAGAGGGAATTTCTTTCCATAAGCTTCGCACACGCACCTTGCGCTCTCCACCGATCAGGGGCCGAGCTGTCATGATTGAAGTTTTGATCACCCTTCTTGGAGCCGTGCTGGGCGAGGTCGGAAAGCAGACGGTCGCCAGCGCTTTCTCCTCGGCACGGAAAGACCCTGCAGCCTCAGCCAAAGGGACGAATCAGAGAAATGCGGTCGAGCCATCCTTCTCCGCCGCACGAGGAACAGGCCCTGACCGGGCCGTCAGATATGCGGCACCACGGCGCCAGGCGAGCGTCTACGTAGAAGTATTCAGCGAAGAGTCATTGAATGGGTTCGACCCTGTCGCGGCATACCTGGTGATCATCGTCGACGAGATCAACGGCGGCGCCTCGATCTTCCCGTCCACAGGTGAGTCATTTTGGGTCAACGTCGAGCCAGGAATATATTCGTTCTATATGATCATGGCGGATCGCAGATATGGTGATGCCCTCGAGGCCCCGCTGTACGGCCTCGGGCTCCCTTTCAATGGTAGCCTTCCGCTTTGGGATAACCAGTATGAGTTAAGCGATTCTGCACTTAACAGCCTGGTCCTCGATGCGCCTATTGAGGTCGACGGAGCCGGGCCTCTTGGAATCCAGATGGTCATCCTTGACGCAAACCGCTTCGGGGACGACGTCCGGTCATTGGCGAATGTTTTTGGAGACGACGACGGATTCCTCACCGGCGACTGGGCAGTCTCTGCCGACTACCCGGAAGGTGACTGGTCACGCTCATCGGCGCAGTTTTCTCAGCGCGGCAACTCGGTAATGGGAGTCGTACACTCAAGTCATGTGGACAACGGATCTGAAATAGATGTTCAGCAGCTTGTTCACGGCAGCATCGACTCGGATGGCGTAGTACTGCTGAAGGCTTATGAAGCGCGCATTTTCAGAGGACCTTCGCGAAGTTACTGGAACCTCGA
This sequence comes from Winogradskya humida, assembly GCF_016862215.1. Lineage (GTDB taxonomy): Bacteria > Actinomycetota > Actinomycetes > Mycobacteriales > Micromonosporaceae > Actinoplanes > Actinoplanes humidus. Next base: position 121,359 of record NZ_BOMN01000115.1, on the reverse strand, counting down.
TACCTGGCGTGGAAAGGTCCTCGACTCGAATACTGTTGAAGGGTCGGTGTACGACGTAGAAAGCGCCCCGGGATACTTCCTTATGGCACGACTGTAGATCTGACCGAGTTACGACTCTGTCACCACGAGGTACGGGTCAGCGTGTGTCACGTCGTCAGTTCCACGACGGCGCGGGGCGCTGCTGGGCACCCGCACCGCCCCGTTCCTCGGTGTTGACGGGATCGACGGCGCACCCGGCGCAGGTGGATGGTTGCTACGTGCCGGAGATCAGGTGCATGGCGAGGTCGGGGGTGAAGGTGCCGGCGGGGGTGGTGGGGGCGGTGCCGCAGAGGCCGTCGGAGGTGCCGACTGTTTTGATCCAGAGGAGCATTTCGGCGCCGCCGCCCAGCTGGGGGTGGGTGCCTAGTTTGCGGCCGGCGGGGTTGCACCAGACGCCGTTGCTGCCGTTGCCGTTGCGGCTGGTGTCGATCACGAAGGGCTTTGCTGTGCCGAGGGCGGCGTTGACGTTGTTGGCGTAGGTGATGGAAGACGTCGTTGTGTAGTAGTTGGAGACGTTGACCGCGAAGCCTCGGAGGGTGGCCACGCCGGCGTTGCGGAGGTAGGTCGCCATGGTTGCCGGGGCGACCCAGCCTGCGTTGCCGGCGTCCAGGTACGCCCAGGTGTTCGTTGAGCGGGTGGCGAACTGGTTCGCGGCGAAGTTCAGCAGGGCGTTGCGGGCGGTGATCTGGGCGGCGGTCATGCAGGAGTAGTCGCCGAAGGCGTCGGGTTCGATGATGACGATCGCCGGGCGGGTGCCGATGGAGTCGGCGAAGGCGGCGATCCAGGTGCGGTAGGCCGCGTCCGAGCCCGCGCCGCCGCTGGACTGGCCGCCGCAGGCGTCGCGGCCGGGGAGGTTGTAGGCGACCAGGATGGGGAGTTTGGCCGCGTTGGCGCCGCGGCCGACGTAGGCGCCGACCGTTGTGCCGATGCTGCCGGAGGAGTTGGTGAACCATTTCGCGATGGGATAGTTCCCGATCTGGGCCTTGATGGTCGCGGCTCGCGAGTCTGACGGGTTCGCCTTCACCCAGGTGTTGGGGACGGAGTCCGGGTCGACGAGAAAGCCGTTGGTGGAGCCGAGCGGGTCCGCGGCTGCGGAAGCGGGGGCAGGAGCGGCAGTCACGGTGAGGAGAGCGGCGAGAGCGAGGGTGAGGGCACGTTTCATCATGGCGTCTCCCGTGTTAAGCAGGGATGACAACGATGAACAGGAATGCGTGGGGTGGCCAATGAAGTGGTCAATCTCGATCAGATCGGATCAAACGTGAACACGGCGAACTTCCTCAACGTGCAGCGGCGCGAGCGGCTCCTGGCGGAGCTGCACAAGCATGGCGCCGTACGCGTGACGGAGCTGGCCGTGCTGCTGCGGGTCAGCCCGATCACGATCCGGCGGGACATCGCCACGCTGGCCCGGGAGAAGCGGCTGACCCGGGTGCACGGGGGCGCCATGCTGCCACCGGACGCGGCGCGCAGCCCCCAGCCCGTCCAGCGGCTGACGCTGGGGATGATCGTGCCCAGTCTGGACTTCTTCTGGCCGCAGGTCATCACGGGCGCCCGGACCGCCGCCGCGATGCTCGGTGTCGACCTGCGGTTGCGGGGATCGAGCTACGACCCGGCCGAGGACCGGCGGCAGATCGCCCAGCTGATGGATGCGGAGCGCCTCGACGGTCTGCTCGTCGCCCCGGACATGCGCGACGACCTGAGCGGGATCGGCGCGCTGCCCGTGCCGTGTGTCCTGGTGGAGCGGGCGGCGCCGGCCTGGGGGCCGAACCCGCGGCCGCTGGAGTCGGTGCGCAACGATCACGATGCCGGGGTGGAGGTCGCGCTGCGGCACCTCGCCGCGCAGGGGCATCGCCGGGTCGGGCTGATCGCCACGCCGCTGAGTCCGAACGCCGACCTGATCGAGCACGCCTTCGAGCTCGGGTGCCCGGTCGCGGGGCTCAGTGCCGAGATCAAGATCCGGGATTCGCTGCGTACGGACACCGCGCTCGCGATCGAGGTTCTACGGCTGTGCCGGTTGACGGAGACCACGGCCCTGATCGTGCACAGCGACCCCGATGCCATCGCGCTGAGCCGGGCGGCGGCCGCTCACGGCGTACATATTCCGGATGATCTGGCTCTGATCTCCTATGACGACGAGACGGCGCATCTGGGGGAACCGCCGCTGACCGCGGTGCGGCCGGCGAAGGGGCAGATCGGGCGGATGGCGGTGGAGATGATCGTGTCGCGGCTGGGTGAGGGTGATCGGCGACCGGCGAACCGGCTGCTGCTCGTGCCCGATCTGATCGTGCGCAAGTCGTCCATCAGGTACCACTGATCACTTCTGATCGTTTCGGATCGGGGGCGATCAGGTCGTAGCGCTCAGTGGCAAGGTTCCTTTACTAAAAGGGCATGCTTCGAGTCGTCCTGCTGAGCCTGACCCTGGCCGCCGCACCGTACGAAGCCGCCGCACCGCACGACGCCGCCGCACCGTACGACCAGGTCACCAACGGCACGTTCGATACGGCGACCACGCCGTGGGTCGCGTACGGTGGCGCCTCCGGGAAGCTGCGCGCCGTCGACGGGCAGGCGTGCGTGGACACCGGGACCGGCACGATAAATCCGTGGGACTCCATGCTCGCGCTGCCGTTCCTGCGCATCCAGAACGGCGTCGGCTACACGCTCACGTTCTCGGCGCGGACGACCGTACCGATCCCGGTGACCGTGGTTTTCCAGCAGAACTCGCCCGCGTACTCGACCGTGCTGGCGTCGAGCATCACCGTGCCGGGCACGCTGACGACGTACACGCTGACCGGGACCGGGAAGGGTGAGTTCCTCGACGGGCAGCTGGGGTTCCAGTTCGGCGGGCAGGCGCAGACGACGTTCTGCATCGACGACGTCAGCCTCACGGGTGGCGAGCCGCTCCCGCCGTACGTTCCGGACACCGGCCCCCGGATGCGCGTCAACCAGGTCGGCTATCTGCCGGGCGGCCCGAAGGGCGCGACCCTCGTCACCGACGCGACCGGCCCCCTGCCCTGGCAGCTCACCGACGCCGCCGGCCGCGTCGTCCGAACCGGCCGCACCACACCACGCGGTGTCGACCCGACCTCCGGGCAGAACGTGCAGACCCTCGATTTCACCAGCTTTCATGGAGAAAGCGACGACTATCGGATCAGCGCCGACGGCGCCACCAGCTATCCGTTCCCGATCCGCGCCGGCATCTACGACGAGCTGGCCCGCGACAGCAAGACGCTGTTCTACACGCAGCGCAGCGGGACGCCGATCCTCGACTCGGTCGCCCCCGGATACGGCCGGGCCGCGGGCCACATCGGCATCGCCCCCAACCAGGGCGACACGGCGGTGCCCTGCCTGCCACCGGCGGCGTTCGCGGACAACTGGACCTGCCCGGCGGGCTACACCCGGGACGTGACAGGCGGCTGGTACGACGCCGCTGACCACGGCAAGTACGTCGTGAACGGCGGGATCGCCGTCGCCCAGCTGCTGTCCGAGGTGGAGCACGGCAACAACGCCCCGGCGCTGCGCGACGAGATCCGCTGGGAGCTCGACTTCCTGCTCACGATGCAGGTGCCGGACGGGCAACCCCTGGCAGGGATGGCGTACCACAAAATCACCGACACGAGCTGGACCGGACTCCCCCTGGACCCGGCGGCCGACGCGAAACCCCGGGCCCTGCACCGTCCGTCCACGGCGGCGACCCTCAACCTGGCCGCTGCCGCCGCGCAGGGGGCCCGGGTCTTCCGAAAGAGCGATCCCGCGTACGCCGCCCGCCTCCTCAACGCCGCCGAGATCGCCTACACAGCGGCAAAAGCCAACCCCGCCCTCTACGCACCGGCCGCGGACACCTCAGGCGGCGGCGCGTACGCGGACACCGACGTCACCGACGAGTTCTACTGGGCCGCCGCCGAACTCTCGATCACCACCCGGCGACCACCCCCGCCCCCGCGCCCCGGCACTTTTGACCCCGACGGCTTCTACTGGGGCTCGGTGGCAGCGCTCGGCAGACTCGACCTGGCGACCGAGGCCCACGACCCCCTCGCGACGCTCTCCGTGATCGCCGCCGCCGAACGCCTCATCGCCCTGCAGCGCAAGCAGCCCTACGGCCAGCCCTACGCACCCGCGAGCGGCAAATGGGCGTGGGGCTCGAACGGCAACATCCTCAACAACATCGTCGTGCTGGCCACCGCCGCGGAGCTCACCGGCGCCCGCCGCTACCACGACGCCGCGCTCACCGGCGTGGACTTCCTCTTCGGCCGCAACGCCCTGAACATCTCCTACGTCACCGGTTACGGCACGGTCTACGCCAAGAACCAGCAGAGCCGCATGTACGCCCACCAGCTCGACCCCCGCCTGCCGAACCCGCCCGCCGGAACCCTCGCCGGCGGCCCGAATTCCGGGCTGCAGGATCCCCTCTCCGCGCGCCGGCTCGCCGGATGCCTTCCCCAGTTCTGCTACCTCGACGACATCAACTCGTACGCCACCAACGAACTGACCATCAACTGGAACTCGGCTCTGTCCTGGGTCTCCGCCTACCTGAAAGATTCCCCCGATGCGTAAATCGATCACCGTGTCGCTGGTAGCCGCCGTGGCGGCCGCTTGCGTCGCTGCCGTACCGCTGCTGTCGGCGGACGCGGCAACGGCATCCCCGCTCGCGCAGACCACCGGCGGCTTCGCTGATCCGAAGCTCCCCGCCATGAAGTGGGTGACAGCACATCCCACGGACGGCCGCGCGGCCACGATCAGGGCGAACATCGCGACCCAGCCGATGGCCCACTGGTTCACCGGCACCAGCGACCCCGACATCGGCGCGGCCGTCGCGAAGTACACCGGCACCGCGAGGTCGGCGGGCAACAAGCTGCCCGTGCTCGTGGCCTACAACCTGCCCGGCCGTGACGCGTGCGGTGCCGAGTCCGCGGGCGGTGCGGCCACGGTGGCGGCGTACCAGACGTGGATCTCGACCTTCGCGGCGGCGATCGGCAGCAGCCCGGCGATCGTCGTCCTCGAGCCGGACTCGCTCGGCGACTTCGAGTGCATGACCGCAGCACAGATAGCCACCCGTACAACCCTGCTGAACTTCGCCACGCGGATGTTCGCCGAGAAGGCCCCGAACACGTGGGCCTACCTCGACGCGGGCAACGCGAACTGGGGTGTGCCCGCGACGATGGCCGCGCGGCTCAAGGCCTCCGGCGTGACCCGGGTACGCGGCTTCTCCGTCAACGTCTCCAACTTCGTGAACACCACCCGCTCCAAGGACTACGCCGCCAAGATCAAGGCAGCGCTGGGCACCTCCGCCGGGTATCTCGTCGACACCAGCCGCAACGGCGACGGCTACAACGGCGAGTGGTGCAACCCCGCCGGCCCCCGCATCGGCAGGCGGTCGACGGCCGACCCCGCCGCGCTCGAACTCTGGATCAAGAACCCCGGCAACTCCGACGGCACCTGCGGCATCGCACCGAGCACCCCGGCGGGCACCTTCGACCCGAACCTCGCGCAGCGCCTCATTACCGGCGCCTAATATATGTTAGTTTGTCGATGAATGCGGTCGAACCCAGCCGGTATCACCAGCCCGGCATCGGATCGCCAGGAGAACGGCCGCGGCCTTTCTCCGAGGCGGGGCAGACCGTTGAGACCATGGAGAACCAACATGGCATTCCGCACGAGAAAGTTCGTCATCAGCGCCGTAGCGGTATCCGCCGCCCTGGCCGGAGGCGTGGCACTCGCCTCCTCATCGGACGCGGCGGTCACCGCGGCGGCGGTCACGCTGCCTCCGGTCAACGCCAAGTTCGACTACCAGATCGGCGCGGCGTACACCCCGCCCTCGGGGGTGACGGTGGTCAGCCGGGACCGCAAGGCCACGCCGGCAGCCGGGATCTACAACATCTGTTACGTCAACGCGTTCCAGGTGCAGCCCGACGAGGTCACCTGGTGGCAGCAGAACCACGACGACCTGCTGCTCAAGGATTCCAGCGGTGAGTACGTCGTGGACGGCGACTGGAACGAGATCCTGCTCGACACGTCCACCGCCGCCAAGCGGACCGCGCTGACCGGGGTCGTCGGCGGCTGGATCGACGGCTGCGCGACCGCCGGGTTCAAGGCGATCGAGCCCGACAACATCGACTCGTACGACCGCTCCGAGGGCCTGCTGACCAAGGCCGGCGCCGTCTCCTACCTGCAGCTGCTCGCGACCCGGGCGCACGCCAAGAGCCTGGCGATCGGGCAGAAGAACACCACCGATCTGGGTACGGCGGGCAAGTCCGCCGGGCTCGACTTCGCCATCGCCGAGGAGTGCGGCCGCTACACCGAATGTGACGGCTACACCGACGTGTACGGCACCCACGTCATCGACATCGAATACACCAAGTCGGCCTTCACCAAGGCCTGCAGTGCGGTCGGGGCGACAATCTCGGTCGTACGCCGGGACGTGGCGGTCACCGCCCCCGGCAGCAGCACGTACGTGTACGACGCCTGCTGACGCTGTGGCCCGCCGGACCTTCCCGCCCCCACCGCGGACAGGCCCGGCGGGCCCGATCGGAGATCCGCCATGACGACTCCCCCGCGGCCCACCATCTACGACGTCGCGCGGGAGGCGAGCGTCGCCGCGTCCACCGTCTCGCGGGCCTACGCGCGCCCCGGCCGGGTCAACGCCGAGACCGCCCAGCGCATCTTCCGGGCCGCGGAGCTGATCGGTTACCGCCCGAGCCGCGCCGGCGACACCCAGCCCGCGGGCCGCATCGCCCACAGGGCCGTCGGCCTGGTGATCGCGGACGTCACCAACCCGTTCTACGGCGACATCATCAAGGGCGCTTACCAGGCCGCCCGCGAAGCCGATTACCACCTGATCCTCACCCACACCAACGAGTCGCCCGAGGTCGAACGCTCCTCGATCGAACGCGAGCTGGGCCATGTGGACGGGCTCGTCATCGCCAGCTCCCGGATGACGGACTCCGCGCTGCGCATGGTGGCGAAACAGAAGCCGGTCGTCCTGCTCAACCGGATCATCCCCGAGGCCAGCTGCGTCGTGACCGACATCCACCGCGGCGTACGCCTCGCCACGGAACACCTCGCCGCCCTGGGCCACCGCCGCATCCTCTACGTGGCAGGCCCCGAGACCAGCTGGTCCGACGGCATGCGCTGGCGAGCGTTACAGGAGACCACAGCCGGCCTCGAGCTGGACGTCCGGCGCATCGGCCCGTACGAGCCGACGGTCCTCGCCGGTCTCAGCGCGGCCCGCCGGGTCACCCGCACCGGGGCGACGGCGCTGCTCGCGTACAACGATCCCCTGGCCATCGGTGTCATGAAAGGCCTCGGCAAACTGGGCCTGAGCGTCCCCGCCCAGATCAGCGTCGTCGGCTTCGACAACATCATGTTCGACGAACTCGTCGAACCGGCGCTGACCACGATCGCCTCCCCGCTCTACCGGATGGGCTTCACCGGCGTGCAGAACTGCATCGCGATCGCCCAGGGTGCCCACACCAGCGGCGCCCCCCTGGTCCTCCCGGTCCGCCTCGTCCCCCGCCGGTCCACCGCCCGCGCAACATCTGGCAACCACTTGCCATCCGCCGGGGCCCGCGGCGTGCAATGACGTGATGAACCCCTTCGAGCAGGACGAGGCAGGGCGGGCCATCGCCGACATCGAACGCCGGCTGGCCGGCGTCACCCGGCTCGGCGTGGCGTTCTCCGGCGGCGTCGACTCCTCGGTGCTGCTCGCCCTGGCCGCCCGCGCCCTCGGCCCCGACCGTGTCATCGCGATCCTGGGCGTCTCCCCGAGCCTCGCCGCCGACGAACGAGCAGCGGCCCACGCGGTCGCCCGGCACATCGGGGTCGCCGTCACCGAAATCCGGACCTACGAGGGTGACCGTCCCGCGTACCAGGCGAACGGCCCGGACCGCTGCTTCCACTGCAAGGACGAGCTGTTCACCAGGATCGGCGACAAGGTGGTGGTCGCGCACGGACTGGACGCGATCGCCTACGGCGAGAACACCGATGACGTACGCCGGAACGACCGCCCGGGGGCCCGGGCCGCGGTCGCCCACCGGGTGCTGACCCCGCTGGTCGCCGCCGGGCTCGACAAGGCCGCCGTGCGCCGGATCGCGCGCGTATTCGCCCTGCCCTGCGCCGACAAGCCCGCGGCACCCTGCCTCGCCTCCCGGATCCCGCACTTCTCCATCGTCAGCCCGCTCAAGCTCAGCCAGGTGGAGGAGGCCGAGGCTGCCCTGCGCCGGCTCGGATTCCAGGACCTACGGGTACGCCACCACGGCGACATCGCCCGCCTCGAGTTACCCGCCGCCGACGTGGTGCGGGCGGTCGCCGATCCGCTGCGCTCGCAGATCCACGCGGCGGTGACGGGGGCGGGTTTCCGGTTCGTCACGCTCGACCTGGGCGGCATCCAGTCCGGCGCCTTCACCCACGCGGCGATCTCGGGCCCGGTCGTCGGTGAGTGAGCTGGGGGCGTACGCAAAGCTGGATTTTGATCGTGTGCAGCGGCGAGGCTATCCGGAGGCCGTCTACTGCGCCGGGAAGACGCCGGAGCAGGTGGCGGGGATCGCCGAGGCTCTGCGGGACCGGGCTGACGCCGTGGCCCTGTTCACTCGGGCGGGGCCGGAGCATGCCGCGGCGGTGCTGGGGGTGCTGCCGGACGCTTTCCACGACTCGATGGCGGGAATCCTCGCGTGGCCGGCCGACGAACCGAAGCCGACCGGCGGGACGGTCATGGTCGTCGCTGCGGGCACCTCCGACCTGCCGGTGGCGTGGGAGGCGGCGCTGACCGCCCGGTACCTCGGCCGCGCCACCGACCTCGTGGTGGATGTCGGTGTGGCGGGGCTGCACCGGGTGCTGTCGTACGTGGAACCCATGCGCCGCGCCCGGGTCGTCGTCGTGGTCGCCGGCATGGACGGCGCGCTGCCGGGGGTGGTGGCCGGGTTGATCGCCGCTCCCGTGGTCGCCGTGCCGACGTCGGTGGGGTACGGCGCCGCGTTCGAGGGGCTCGCACCGCTGCTGACCATGCTCAACGCGTGCGCACCCGGCGTAGCCGTGGTCAACATCGACAACGGCTACGGCGCGGGCCACCTCGCCGCCCAGATCGCCGCCCCGATGCCGGCATGAGACGCGCACTCTCGCTCCGCGGCCGCGGATCTTCTCGCGTCATGGGGGCGGCATGAGTCGGCACGCCTGGATCGACGCGTCGGCGGGGGTCGCTGGGGACATGCTGCTCGGGGCGTTGCTCGACGCGGGTGCCCGGTTGAGCGTGGTGCAGGAGGCGGTCGACGCGGTGGCCGGCGGGGCTGTGCGGATCAGCGAGCGGGAGGTCCGGCGTGGCGGGCTGCGCGCTTGGAAGGCCGACGTCTCCGCTCTTGACGACCAGCCACCGGCGCGGACCTGGCGGGAGATCCGCACTCTGGTGACGGGGACGGCGCACGCGGTGTTCGAGCGGCTGGCCGAGGCGGAAGCGCGCGTGCACGGCGTCGACGTTGCGGAGGTGCACTTTCATGAGGTCGGGGCGCTGGACGCGATCGCGGACGTGGTCGGGTGCTGTGCGGCGCTGGAGGACCTGGGGATCACGAGCGTGTCGGCAGGGCCTGTGGCGGTCGGGTCGGGCAGTGTGCGTACCCGTCATGGGGTGTTGCCCGTTCCCGCGCCCGCGGTCACGGAACTCGCCAAGGGCTGGCAGGTCCTGGCTGGTGGTGATGGAGAGCTCGCGACGCCGACAGGGATGGCGCTGCTGCGAACATGGGCCGGCGTGTGCGAACCTCTGCCGCCGCTGACGCTGGATCTTGTCGGGGTCGGCGCGGGCGGCCGGGACCCTGCCGGGCGGGCGAACGTCGTCCGCGTCCTGATCGGCACCCGCTCTTCACCGATCGCTTCATCGCTCGCAGAACCGGCGATGCTCCTCGAAGCCAACATCGACGACCTGGATCCACGACTGTGGCCGGGGGTGCTGGCCGGGCTGCTCGACCTCGGCGCGTCGGACGCCTGGCTGGTCCCGATCCTGATGAAAAAGGGCCGCCCGGCCCACACCCTCAGCGTCCTCTGCCCACCCACGCTCGCCGACCCGCTGACCGACCGCATCTTCCGCGACACGAGCACCCTCGGCGTCCGGCGCAGCCCGCGCGACAAGACCGCACTGGACCGAGCGTTCGTACCGGTCAAGGTCGGCACCGGCCAGATCACCGTGAAGATCGGCCACCGCGACGGAGTGCTGGTCCAGGTCATGCCGGAGTTCGAGGACGTCGCCGCCCTCGCCCGGTCGCAGGGCCGGCCGGAACGCGTCGTGCTGCAGGAAGCCGTCACCGCGGCGCGGGAAACGGGACTCGTGGTGGGTGCGCCGATGGTCAGCGTGTGGGCCGGCCGAGCAGAGCGCTGAACTCACCGTCCAGGGCGTGCAGGGAGGGTCGCGTCCGGCCGAAGGTGGTCTCCGCGTCGAGGAGTTGCCCTTCGGCGTCGACGTCCGCGTCCGTCAGCGGAGTCTCGATGTAGGTCCCGGCCGGCGTCATGTGCAGGCCCTGCAGGACCTGGCGGAACTGAGCGGCGCCTCGTGCCCCGCCGGTGATGCTCCACGTCAGAAGGCTCGCAGCTCGGGCCCAGTGGGCGACGTCGAGGCTGATGCGGGCCGGGCGGGTGCTGCCGACGACGACGGCGACGCGGTGCATGGCGTTATCTCCTGGTTCGAAGGGGTCGGTGGTGTGGCACGATGCGGTCATGCACCGCGAGGCACTCGGACAATTTCTGCGGTCGCGGCGGGAGCGCACCAGCCCCGCCGAGCTGGGCCTGCCGCTCAGGAACCGGCGGACACCGGGGCTGCGCCGATCGGAAGTCGCCGAGCTCGCGAACATCTCCGAGATCCACTACACCCAGATCGAGCAGGCCCGCGGTTCCCAGCCCTCACCCGACGTGCTGGGCGCGGTCGCCCGGGTGCTGCGGCTCACCGCGGGCGAGACGCAGCACCTCTTCGACCTCGCCGAGCAGGCACCGCCCCGTCCCGCAGCGCCGGCCATGGAGCTCAGCGGGCGTACGCGTCAGCTGATCGAGAGCCTGCCGGTCCCCGTCCTGGCGTGCAGCGCCCGCCTCGACGTCATCGGCCAGAACAGCGCTTCCATCGACCTTCTCGAGGACTTCGCCGCGGGCCACCCGGCCGATCGCAACCTGGCCCGCCGGCACTTCCTGCCCGCGGACGACGACGACGTCTGGGGTTCACCGGGCCTGAGCGCCCTGTCACGATTCGCGGCGGCCCGGCTGCGCAGCGCCCGCGCCCGCTACCCGGACGACGCCATCACCCGCGACCTCGTCGATGAGCTGCGCGAGCGCAGTGAACGGTTCGAGCAGGTGTGGCAGGAAGCGCCGGTCGGCTTTCTCCGGGACACCGCCGTCGACGTGACCGAGGTACGGATCGGCCGGGCGACACTCGCCTGCGAGGTGACCGATATCCCCGAACGGGACCAGTACCTGGTCTTCCTGCCCGCCGCCCCCGATGCCTCCGCCGCCCCCGATGCCTCCGCCGTCCCCGATGCCTCCGTCGTCCCGGGCGGGCGGGATCCGGTCAGCTCGTCGGGTGAACGATGAGCTCGCGGATGTGCACGTTGCGCCCGCGCGCTACGGCATCGGCGATAGCGTCGGCGATGTCCTCGGCCGCGAGCGTGTTCATCTTTGCCTTGCGCGCGTTGAGCATCTCCCGCCACTCGTCGTGCAGGATCTTCGAGCCGAGTTCGCTGTCGGTGACGCCGGGCTCGACGTTGGTGACCCGCAGCCCCCGCTCGGCGAACTCCGCGCGCAGGCTGGCTGCCAGGGCACTGACCCCGGCTTTCGTCACGGAGTAGACGCCGAACCCCGGGGAGAACTGGCGCGCCCCCAGCGACGAAACGATCACCAGGTCGGCAGCACGGCCGGCGTCGGCGTTCTCGAGCAGGCCGGGCAGGAACGCGCGTACGGTGTCCAGCACCCCCATCACGTTCAGCGACAGCATCTGCTGCCACTCGTCCCGGCGCCCCTCCGCGAACGGCGCGATCAGCATGACCCCGGCGTTGGCAACAACAAGATCCACCGCCCCGAACACCGACGCCACGGTTCGCGCGGCGGCATCCAGCTCCGCGGGATCGGTGACATCGACCGTCAGGGCCAGCGCATTCTCACCGATGGTCGCCGCCAGCGCCTCGATCCGCTCGGTCCGGCGGGCCAGCAGCACCACGCGAGCCCCGTCAGCGGCCAGGCGCACCGCCGTGGCGGCACCGATCCCCGAGGACGCCCCGGTGACAACGGCGACCCGGCCGTCCAGCGGCTTCACTGCATTCATGATCTCAAATACCTTTCTCCGGCAAACCGTCGAGAACCAGTGAATACGGCTCAACGCCGGGCAGGCAGATACAGCCTGTATGCCCTTCAGCGCGCGACCACCAGCTCGGTGCCGGGATCATGGGCGAGCTGCGCGGGGCCTGCGACGATCAGGGTCGCGTGAGCCCAGGGTTGTTCGCGGAGCAGGAACGGCAGCTCTTCTTTCAACCAGTTCGCCACATGCTCACGCTGCTCGGGAGAGTCACCATCGCGGGCGGCCAGCAGGCGCTCCTGCTCGTCGAGGTCACCCTGGATCCACACCGAGGCGTCCAGCCAGGGGGCAAGCTCTTCGCGGATGACCCCGGTGCCCTCGACCCAGACGGTGTCAGCGCCTGCGAGGACGGTGATGGAGCCCGGGCGGTCGTGGGCGGCCCACGCGGGCGGGCGGAAGTCGACGGCCTCGCCGCGGTGCAGGGGCTGCAGGATGTACTCGGCAAGCAGGCCACCCCAGTCGAAGTACGCCTGGTTCCAAGCAACATCATCGGTGTGTACGACAGCCGAGCCCGGTACGGCCTCCCGCAACCGCTCAGCCAGCGTCGTCTTGCCAGCGCCGCCCCGCCCGTCGATGGCGATCACCCGCGGCCGCCCGGTGACGCCGGGTGACGCCTCACGCAGCCGCCGGACAACCTCGGTCACCGGCACCACCCGCCAGTCGGCAACCTCGGGCTCACCGGGATGAAGTCTCATAACGCAGACCCTAAAGCGGTCAGTAGCGAGACGGCTACCAGAGCGGCGGCGGGCAATCAACTGTTGCGCTGGGAGCCTGGATGTCGCAACTTTTCGCGGCGGAGGCTGTCAAGCGCGTGCCAGACATGTCTGGGCACAACACATATGGCCTGCCGCAGGTCACCCTTTGTCACGACGGATCGGGCCGTAGGAGTAGGAGTTGAAGACCGCTACCGAGCGGGCGTTCGTCCGGCGGGAGCAACTCACCACTCGGTGGACCGTCGGGGAGTCCGAGGTCAGGCGGAGGTCCTGGTAGTCGGCCTGGTGATGGCCGCCGCCGCCCTGCACGGTGTCGCCGATCGTGAGTGTGGCACCGTCCGGGAGCGTGATCTTGTTGCCCGTCACGTGCGTGCCATGGGGCCAGATGATGACCTCGCGGTTGGGGCTTTCGCCGAGCAGGAAGCAGCCGTCGACGAGCTGCACCGTGCCCCTGACCAGTGCCTGCAGGCCCTCGTGGCCGCCGGTGACGCCAAGGCGGGTGAACACCGACGATGCAGGCCCGGGCTGTGTAGGCGCGGGAGAGCCCGGTGGGGACAGCATGGCGCTGGCGGCGGCCGCCAGGAGGGAGCCTGTTATTACGCCGCGCACCGGGATCATGCGGCAATTGTCGCATTTGGGGACGCTACGGGAGGGCTTTGAGGAGGTCCTCGTCGTGGGCGAGGTCGGGGGCCAGGAGGGTGAGGATGGCGCGGGAGGAGGAGGCGCGGTCGAGGTAGGGGGCTGCGGCTGTGTCGTTGAGGGGGGCGCCCGTGCCGCGGAGGTGGTTGATCCAGGACGCCAGGATGCGGATGGCTCCGGTGGGGAGGCGGCCGGCGGAGCGTTCGGCACGGAGGACGGGGAGGACTCGGATGGGGAGTTTTTGGGAGCCGTCGGTGGCTATCTGGGCGAGGGTGTGGCGGATGCGGGGGTTGGCGAAGCGGGTGAGCAGGGCTGCGCGGTAGGCCAGGAGTTCGGGGGCGGGGAGGGGGACGTGGCGGGAGGCTTCGTCCCACCATTCGTTGAGCCAGGTTCGGCAGGTGGGGTCGGCCACCGCGGACGCCACTGTGGTGTGGCCGAGGGCGCTTCCGGCGTATGCCAAGAGGGTGTGGGCGCCGTTGAGGAGGAGGAGTTTGCGGGTTTCGTGCGGGACCACGTCGGTCACGAAGCGGGCTCCGGCGGCCTCCCAGGTGGGGCGGCCGGCGGGGAAGTCGCCGCTGAGGATCCATTCGGTGAAGGATTCGGTGATCACGTCGACGCCGGGGGCGGGGTTGCGGGGGGTGATCCGGTCGACCATCGTGGTCACGAACGTGACGTTGTCGGTGATCCAGCGGGCGAGGGCGGGGTCTGCGAGGGCCGTCACTGCGCGCGCGGTTGTGGAGCCGTTGGCGGGGATGTTGTCGCAGGGGACGATGGCGATCGGGCCTGCTCCGGCGGCGCGGCGGGCCGTCAGGCCGGCGATCAGGCGGCGGGGGACGAAGTCCGCGTAGGCCGCTTCGGTGACCGTCAGGGTGAGGACGGCGACCGAGGGGCGGGACATCCAGGAGCACCACGCTGCCAGGTCGGTGCCGGGGAGCGCCGTTTTGATCGCGGTCTGTGGCTCGATGCGGTCTTCCGAGGGGCCGCGGACCACCAGGTTGTAGCGGCAGTTCTGGCGGGTCAGCGCGGCTGCCAGGTCGGGTGAGCGGCCGGTGAAGGCGGTGATGTCCCAGGTGGGGTCCGCGCCGGTGTACCAGGCCTGGTGGGCTCGGAAGAAGTTGCCGAGGCCGAGGTGGAGATGGTGTTTCACAGTTTGAACACCTTCCGGGGCTGGTGGCGGACGAGCGCGGTCAGGGTGTCCAGGGCTTCGTCCTCGTCCAGGCGGTGTGTGGCGACCAGGTTCGCCAGGAAGGCGGCGTCGAGGCGGCGGGACATGTCGTGGCGGGCGGGGATGGAGCAGAAGGCGCGGGTGTCGTCGATGAAGCCGGAGAGGCGGGTGAAGCCGGCGATCTCGGTGATCGCGTGCTGGAAGTGGGCGATCGAGGCGGGGTTGTCGAGGAACCACCAGGGGGCGCCGGCGTAGACGGAGGGGTAGAAGCCGGCGAGCGGGGCGATCTCGCGGGTGTAGACGTCCGGGTCCACGGTGAACAGGACCAGGTGGAAGCCGGGGTGGGTGCCGAAGCGGTCGAGCAGCGGCTGCAGGGACCGGGTGTATTCGACGGCTACGGGGATGTCGTGGCCGGTGTCGGGGCCGAAGCGGTGCAGGGTCGGTGGGTGGTGGCCGCGGTGGACGCCCGGGTGCAGCGTCATGACCAGGCCGTCGTCGCAGGACATCCGGGCCATCTCGAAGGTCATGTGGCGGCGGAACGCGGTGGCCTCGGCGGGGGTGACCGTGCCGGCGAGCGCGGACCGGTAGATGCGCGAGGCCTCGTTCGCGGAGAGCGGTTCGGTGCCGGCGTCCAGGTGGCCGTGGTCGGCGGAGACCGCGCCGTGGTCGGCGAAGTAGCGCCTGCGGTCCTCGAGCCACGCGATGTAATCGGCGTAGTCGCCGAGGTCGCGCACCAGATCGGGCCATCCGGGGCGGCCCACTTCCAGGTAGCGGTCCGGGCGGAACGTCGGCGCCACCGTCACGGTGATCGCGGGGTCGGCGCGCAGGGCGCGGTGGGCGTCGAGGTTGTCGGCCGGGTCGTCGGTGGTGGCCAGGAACTCGATATTGAAGCGGTCCAGCAGGGCCCGGGGGCGGTGGGTGTCCATCGCCAACTGTCCGGCGATCACGTCGTACAGATCATCGGCGTTGGACGCGGACGGCCGTGAGGTGATGCCGAAGATCTCGGCGAGCTCGCTGTCGAACCAGTACCTGACGGGCGTACCTCTCAGCAGGTCCCAGTGTGCACAGAGCAGGCGCCACGCCTCGCGGGCCCGGGCCTCCGGCAGCGGCGGCTCCCCCACCCCCAGAGCGTCCAGTGGTACGCCACCCGCGTGCAACAACCGCGTCACGTAATGGTCGGGCTGGATGAACAGGCTGGCCGGGTTCGCGAACGGCGTGTCGTCGAGCAGCAGGCGCGGGTCGACGTGGCCGTGCGGGCTGATGATCGGCAGGTCGCGTACGCCCTGGTAGAGGCGGCGGGCGAGGGAGCGGACGCCCGGGTCGGCGGGCAGCAGCCGGTCGGGGTGCAGCGTCAGGGCAGCCATCGCCCGAGCGTTCGCGGGTGGCCGGCGCGGCGGCAAGTGGTTGCCACCTGTTGCAGCGACGCCGCTGGCAACAAACGGCAGCTCAGCCCCCGGCAACAAACGGCAACTCAGCCCCCGGCAACAAACGGCAACTCATTGTGCCGCCGGACGCCGTGAGGAAACCATCGCGTAACAAACGAAGGAGACCACATGCGCTCCAGTAAAACTTTGGCCGGCACGGCGATCCTGACCCTCACGCTCGCGATGGCGGCGTGCGGCGGCGGGGACGACAGCGGCGGCGGTAAATCGATCAACGTGCTCATCGCGGCGAACACGCAGTATCCCCAGGAGCAGCAGGCCTGGCAGAAGTCCATCGCCGAGCAGTTCAGGACGCAGACCGGCGCCGACGTGAAGTGGGAGACGTTCGCGAGCGCCAACGACGAGCTCACGAAGATCCAGACGTCGGTGGTGTCCGGCTCCGGCCCCGACGTGTACGCGGTCGGCACGACGTTCACGCCCACGGCGTACTCCACCAAGGCCTTTGTGACCCTGGGCGACGAACAGTGGAAGCAGGTCGGCGGCAAGGAGAAGTTCATCCCGTCGGCGCTGGGCATTTCGGGGCCGGACGAGCAGAACCAGATCGGCATCCCGTGGGTGGGGCGGCCTTTCGTGATGGTCTACAACACCGAGCTGCTCAAGGCCGCGGGCATCGACAAGCCCGCGACGACCTGGGACGAGCTGACCGAGCAGGCGAAGAAGCTGACGACCGGCGACCAGCACGGGCTGGCGGTGGCGTACAAGGACAACTTCGACCCGTGGAAGTTCATCTGGGGCATGTCCGCGCAGGCCGGTAACCCGATTGTGGACGGGAAGACGGCGCGTATCCAGGATCCGGCGGTGCAGAAGGCGTACCAGACGTATTTCGGCTGGCTGGCCACCGACAAGGTGGTCGATCCCGCGGCGGTGGGCTGGACCAACTCGCAGGCGATCGCCGCGTTCGCCGAGGGTAAGACCGGCTACATGGCGCTGACGTCGGCGCTGGCGACCAAGGCGCTCGACGCGGGCGCGGTCAAGGGCAAGTGGCAGTTCGCGCTGCTCCCGACAGTGCCGCCCGGTGCGACGAGCCGCCCGGCGAACGGGGTCGAGGCGGCGAGCATCCTCTCCGGCGACAACCTGCTGGTCGCGGACTACTCCAAGAACAAGGACCTGGCGTTCCAGTTCGTCAGGCTGATCACCGACGAGCCGGCCCAGCTGGAGATCTACAAGCAGCTCGGCCAGTTGCCGTCGAACGCGGCGGCGGCGCAGAGCCTGCAGTCCGACCCGAAGCTCAAAGTCGTCGTCGAGGCGCAGCAGAAGTCGGTGGCGACGCCGTTCTCCGGCGCCTGGGCCGACGTGCAGCTCGCCCTGACCAACGCCGTCGTGCAGTCCATCCCGGACCTGTCGAAGGGCTCGATCAGCACCGCGACGATCGACGGCCGGCTCGCCGACGCGCAGAAGAAGGCGCAATCGGCTCTCGACCGGGCCAAGTAATGCGGCAGCGGCCGCTGTGGCTCCTCGCGCCGGGCGGGGCGCTGATGATCCTGGTCATCCTGCTCCCGCTCGGCCTGGCGGGGTGGATCTCGACGATCGACCTGGACCAGTACACGCTGCGCCGGTGGGTGCAGGCGCCGTTCATCGGGCTCGGCAACTACACGGAGTCGCTGGGGTCGGGGCTGCTGCACTCCATCTGGATCAGCGTGTCGTTCGCGGTGCTGTCCACGCTCGCCACGATCCCGATCGGCATAGCGGCCGCCCTGGTCACCCAGAACGCGTACCGTGGCCGCGCTCTGGTCCGTGCGGTCTTCCTGATCCCGTATGTCCTGCCGTCGTTCGTGGTCGCCACCGTCTGGCGGACCATGTTGCAGCCCGACGGGGTGGTGAACAACTGGCTCGGCGCGGACGGTTCGCTGTGGCTGAGCGGGCCACGGTCGTACTGGGCGCTGATCCTGGTGGAGATCTGGGCGGCGTGGCCGTTCATCTACCTGATGGCGCTCGCCGCGCTGCAGTCGGTCGACCACGAGGTGCACGAGGCGTCGGCGGTCGACGGCGCGACGTGGTGGCCGAAGCTGACCCGGGTGGTGCTGCCGTATCTGCGCGGCCCGGTGCTGCTGGCCTGCCTGCTCGCCACGCTCAACCACATCAACAATTTCACGCTGCCGTTCGTGCTGTTCGGGGCACCCGCGCCGGACGACGTCAACGTGATGCCGATGCTGGTCTACGTCACCAGTTTCCAGAGTCTGCGGTTCGGGCTGAGCGCGGCGATGGCCGTCGTGTCACTGATCATCATCGCGATTCCGCTCTTCGCCTATCTGCGCGCCGTACGCCTGGACGTCCACGAGGAAGGAGGCCGCCGATGAGCGCCTCGGCGGAAGCCACCCGGCTGCTCCCCCGGCCGTTGATCGTCACGCTGACCGCGGTGCTGTGCGCGATCGTGCTGGCGCCGATCCTCTACATCGTGCTGGCCTCGCTCAACAGCGATGTCGGTGTGGCGTCCGGGGAGTTCTGGCCGAGCTCGTTCAGCCTGGACAGCTACACCAGGGTCTGGACGACGGCCGATCTGCTCACCGGCATCGTCAACAGCCTGATCGTGTGCGCGCTGACCGCGGTCGCGTCGGCGCTGCTCGGGACGACCACGGCGTACGTCCTGGTCCGCTACACGTTCACGGGCCGGCTGACGATCCTGCGGGGCCTGGTCGGGTTGCAGAGCATCCCGGGCACGCTGATGCTGCTGCCGGTGTTCGTGATGTTCTCGTCGGCCGGCAACTATCTGGGGCTGACCGTGATCGGCACCCGGTGGGGGCTGTTCGTGGCGTACCTGACGTTCGCGTTGCCGTTCTCCACCTGGGTGATGGTGACCTATCTGCGCGGGCTGCCCCGCGAGCTGGAGGAGGCGGCCCGCACCGACGGCGCGTCCACGCTGGTCATCCTGCGCCGCATCATCTTCCCGCTGAGCCTGCCGGCGATCGTGGTCGCCGGGATCTTCGCGTTCCTGCTCGGCTGGAACGACGTGCTGTTCGCGTCGGTGCTGACCCGGCCCGA
This sequence comes from Winogradskya humida, assembly GCF_016862215.1. Lineage (GTDB taxonomy): Bacteria > Actinomycetota > Actinomycetes > Mycobacteriales > Micromonosporaceae > Actinoplanes > Actinoplanes humidus. The sequence continues at coordinate 102,078 of NZ_BOMN01000115.1, read as the reverse complement.
CACGCACACCGCGGCCGTGGCGCTGCAGGTCTTCGGTTCCTCGCAGGAGGGCGGAGCGGTCCCGGTGTACTCGCAGATGATGGCCGCCGCACTGATCTGCGCGGTCCCGGTGGTCGTGCTCTACCTGGTGTTCCAGCGCTATCTGGTGGGCGGGCTGACCACGGGCGGCGTGAAGTGACCCGGGTGGCGGTGATCGGCCGCGGCGACGTGTCGGTGGTGCATCTCGCGGCGATCTCCCAGTTGGGCGTCGAGCTGGTCGACGCCGGCGACCAACCGGACGTGGTGCATGTGTGTACGCCGCACGACCAGCACGTACCCGTCGCTCTCAAAGCTCTTCGCAGTGGCGCGCACGTTCTGCTCGAAAAGCCGGTCGCGCACACCGTCGCGGAGGCGGAGCAGCTGGTCGGCGCGTACCCCGGCAGGAAGATCGGGGTGTGCCTGCAGAACCGCTACAACCCGACCTCGATGGCGGCTCATGACCTGATCGCCTCGGGGAAGGTCGGCGCGGTCCGGGGTGCGTCGGCGTCCGTGCTGTGGCACCGCGACGAGGCGTACTACCGGGCCCGTCCGTGGCGTGGGCAGCGTAGACGCAGCGGCGGCGGAGTGCTGATCAACCAGGCGATCCACACCCTGGACCTGCTGCTCTGGCTGGTCGGCGACGTCACCCGGGCACGCGGGCGGACCGCCGGCTACCTCGCCATCCCCGGCGTCGACGTGGAGGACACCGCGCACCTGATCCTCGACCACGCCGGCGGCGCCCGCAGCACGTTCTTCGCGACGCTCGCCAACGCCACCGACGCCCCGGTCACGATCGAGATCGTCGCCGAGCGGGCCACCCTGCTGATCCGCGGCGACCTGACCGTCACGTGGGCGGACGGGCGGACCGAGGTCATCGCCGAGCAGGCGGCGAGCGGCGGCGGGCGTAGCTATTGGGGCGCCTCCCACCAGCTGCTCATCGCCGACTTCTACCGCCGCCTGAGCGATCCGGAGCCGTTCTGGATCGGCCCGCAGGAGGCGTTGAAAGCACAACGGCTCATCGAAGGGCTCTACTGATGTGGACGCTGTCCGGTTTCATCGACGAGATCTCCCCCGACTTCACCGAGCAGTGCGAGGTCGCCGCGGGGCTCGGCCTCACGTTCGCCGAGGTGCGCAGCGCCTGGGACATCAACATCCTCGACCTCTCCCCCGAGCAACTCGACACCGTCAAGAAAACCCTCGCACGGTACGGGCTCCAGGTGTCCAGCATCGGCTCGCCGATCGGGAAGATAGGCGTACGCAAGGACTTCGCGCCGCACCTCGACCGCATGCGCCACGCCGCCGAGGTGGCCCACCTGCTCGGCGCGCCGTACATCCGGATCTTCTCGTTCTTCCTGCCACCCGGCGCCGACCCCGCCGAGCACCGCGGTGAGGTGATCGACCGGATGCGCGCCCTGACCCGCGTAGCCGAGGAGTCCGACCTGATCCTGCTGCACGAGAACGAGAAGGAGATCTACGGCGACGTGCCGGAACGCTGCCTCGACCTGGTCCGCTCGGTGGACTCGCCGTACCTGCGGCTGGCCTGGGACCCGGCGAACTTCGTCCAGGTCGGGGTCCGGCCCTACACCGACGGGTACGCGATGCTGCGGCCGCACGTGGAGTACGTACAGATCAAGGACGCCTTCGCCGTCGACGGCACGGTGGTGCCGGCCGGGCAGGGCGACGGTGAGGTGGCCGCGACGATGCGGGCGCTTCACCACGACGGGTTCGACGGATTCTTCTCCCTCGAACCGCACCTGGCCGCCGGCCACACCACCGGCGGTTTCTCCGGACCGGACCTGTTCCGCACCGCCTGGCAGTCGTTCACCGACCTGCTGACAGCCGAGGAGATCGAGTTCCAGTGACCCCGAAGACGAAGTTCGCCCTGGTCGGCGCGGGGGTGATCGGCAAACACCACGGGTCGGTCATTCAGGCGCTCAGCGATCGCATCGAGCTGGTCGCGGTCGCCGACGTCGACTCAGTACGCGCGGAGCGGCTGACCGCCGACCACGGCGGCCGCCCGTACCCGTCCCTGGGCGCGGCCCTGTCCGCCGAGGACGTCGACGTCGTGGTGGTCTGCACGCCGACCGGCAGGCACGGCGAGGTCGCGATCGAGGCGCTGAACGCGGGCAAGCACGTGATCCTGGAGAAGCCGGCGGAGATCACGGTCGCGCGTACCGACGAGATCATCGCGGCCCGGCAGCGGGCCGGCACCCTCGTCACGGTGATCTCGCAGCACCGCTTCGACCCGGCGACGGAGCAGACCCTGGCGGCGATCGAGCGCGGCGAGTTCGGGCGGCTCACGTCGGGCATCGCGGCGATCGACTGGTGGCGCGGGCAGAGCTACTACGACTCCGGGGACTGGCGTGGGACGTGGGACCTCGACGGCGGCGGCGCGCTGATGAACCAGGGGGTGCACACCGTCGACCTGCTCATCGCCGCGCTCGGGCGACCCGTGGAGGTGTTCGCGTACACCGGGACCCTGGCCCACGAACGCATCGAGGTGGAGGACGTCGCGGTCGGGGTGGTGCGGTTCGCGTCGGGGGCGCTCGGGGTGCTGCACGCGACCACGTCGGCGTACCCGGGGCTGAGCGCCCGCCTGCAGGTCCACGGCGATCGAGGCTCCGCGGTGATCGACAACGATCAGATGGCGTTCTTTCACTCGACGCCTGCCGGAACTGTCCCCTCGGAGGTGCTGATGGGCGGCACGCGCATGACCTCATCTGTTTCTGGCAGCGTGGGGCTCGGTGACACCCATCAGCGCCAGTATCTCAACTTCCTCGGGGCGCTGGCGGGCACCGAGAAGCTACGCGTCGACCTGGAGACCAACCGGCAGTCGATCGGGGTCATCGCGGGGGCCTACGAGTCGGCGCGCACCGGCCGCCCGGTGACCCTGTCATGAGACGCATCGCCGCGAACCCCATCCCCTACTGGGCTTCGGCGGGCAAGACCCGCGAGGTCCTCGCCGAGGCGTTCGCCGACTTCCAGGAGATCGGCTTCACGGCGGTCAAGGCGGACGTGCCCGAGGACATGACCGCAGATCAATACCAGAACTGGATCGCAGGGTACGGCCTGAGCCCGGCCCTGAGCCTGTTCAACTCCCCGTTCGACGAGACCGTGGTGCTCGCCGACGAGATCGAGCGGGCCAGACGGTTCGCCGCCGTCCAGGTCGCGCTGGGTCTCGACCGCACGATGGTCTCCTCGATGGGCCGCCCGGAACGCCTCGCCGCACCGGCCGTGGGCACCGGCTTCGACGCGGGCCGGCTCGATCGGGCGATCGACGCCTGCGGGCAGGTCAGCCGGGTGCTCGCCGCCGAGGGGCTGCGACCGCTGCACCACTCGCACGTCGGCGGCGTCTTCGAGACCGAGCACGAGATCACGAAGCTGCTCGACGACCTCGGCCCGGACGTGATCGGCGTCGGACCGGACACCGGGCATCTGCGCTGGGCGGGCATCGACCCGGCGGCGTTCATCACGCGGTACGCCGACCGGCTCGGCGGGATCCACCTCAAGGACTGCTTCGCCGACCTGCTCGATCGGCGCGACCTGTCGTACCGTGAAGCGACCGACAGCAAACGACTCTGGGCCGAACCGGGTCTCGGCGTGGTCGACTTCGACGCCGTGCTGGCCGCGATCCCGGCGGGCTACGACGGCGACTACATGATCGAGGTCGACGAGCCCAGCGTCGCGTCGAAGAAGGAGTCCCACCGCATGTCGTTCGCCTGGGCCCAGCAGTGGACAGCGTCATGAGGCCGGCTTCATCCAAGCGACTGGGCGGCCCTGACCGCATCCTCACCGACGACGAGGTCACCGGCTTCGTCGTCGAGCAGCTGGGCGGGCTGGATCTTGACGGGCGGAGCGTGTGCGTGCTCGTGCCGGACGCCACGCGTACCTGTCCGCTCCCGCTCCTGATCCGGGCCGTGCACCGGGCCCTGCACGGCCGGGTGTCGCGGCTGACGATCCTGATCGCGCTCGGCACCCATCGCCCGATGACCGGCGCAGAGCTCGATGCCCACCTGGGGACACCGCTCCCCGGCACCGAGGTGATCAACCACGAGTGGTGGAAACCGTCGACGTTCGCCAACCTCGGAACCATCCCCGGCGCGCGGATCGAGGAGCTCTCCGAGGGCCGGATGAGCGGCGACGTCGAGGTGCTGCTCAACCGCGCGGTCCTCGACCACGACATCGCCCTGGTCGTCGGCCCGGTCCTGCCGCACGAGGTGGTCGGCATGTCCGGCGGCAACAAGTACTTCTTCCCCGGCGTCGGCGGTCAGACGATCATCGACGTATCGCACTGGCTCGGCGCGCTGATCACCTCCGCCGAGATCATCGGCACGACCGGCCTCACCCCGGTCCGCGCCCTCATCAACGACGGCGCCGCCCTCATCCCCGCCGAGAAGTACGCCCTCAGCGTGGTCACCGCCACCGGAGGAGGCCTGCACTCCGTCTCGTTCGGCGGCTGCCTGTCCTCCTGGGCGAGCGCCGCCGAGGTCAGCGCCGCCACCCACGTCACCTATCTCGACGCCCCCGTACGCCGCGTGCTGTCCCTGATCCCCGCGATGTACGACGAGATCTGGACCGGCGCGAAGGGCTTCTACAAGGTCGAACCGATCGTGGCGGACGGTGGCGAGGTCATCCTCTACGCCCCGCACATCCGCGAGATCGCCACCAGCCACCCCCAGATCCACGAGATCGGCTACCACTGCCGCGACTACTTCGTGAAACAGTGGGACACGTTCAAGCACGTCCACTGGGGAGTGCTCGCCCACTCCACCCACCTGCGCGGCGCCGGCACGTACGACCCGGCCACCGGCGAGGAACACCTCCGAGTCCAGGTCACCCTCGCCACCGCCATCCCTTCAGCGGTCTGCCGAGCAGCCAACCTCGGCTACCGCGACCCCGCCACCATCGACATCGCCGCGTTCACCGCCGACCCGGACACCCTCGTCGTCCCCGACGCCGGCGAAGTCCTCTTCCGCCTGCGCTGATCATCCCGCCTGCCCTTTCTCACCCCGCCTGCCCTTTCACCCCGCCTGTTCGGCCAGCCATCGCCAGTCGTTCCAGGTGGCCAGCCGGTCGCGGTACAACTTCTCCGCGACCGCGTACGGGTACGGGCCGACGAACAACCGCAGCGGCGGCTCCTCGGCGTCGACGAGCTGAAGAATCACCTTCGCGGTCACCTCCGGGCCGGCCGGCGTACGGGCAGCGGCACCGGCCCGGCGTGCCTCACGCACCGGCTCGTAGGCCGCGATCGGCTCGCCGTGCACGGCCGATCCGCCGGACCAGTCGGTGCCGAACGGGCCCGGTTCGACGATCGTCACCTTCGGGCCCAGCGGGGCAAGCTCCGCGGCCACCGCCTCGCTGAGCCCCTCCAGCGCCCACTTCGACGCGTTGTAGAGCCCGAGCGTCGGGAAGGCGCCGATGCCACCGATGCTCGACACCTGCAGGATGTGCCCGCGGCCCTGCCCGCGCAGCACCGGCAGCACGGCCTGGGTCACCCAGAGAGCACCGAAGAAGTTGGTCTCCATCTGCGCGCGGGCCTGCTCCTCGGTCACCTCCTCGACCATGCCGAACAACCCGTAACCCGCGTTGTTGACCACGACGTCCAGCCCGCCGAACGCCGCCACGGCCGACGCCACCGCCGCGAACACCGCCGGGCGGTCCGTCACGTCCAGGGTCAGGGGCAGGACGCGGTCGCCGTACCCATCGCTCAGGTCCTGAAGGTCCCGGGGGTTTCGTGCCGTTGCGGCGACCCGGTCGCCGCGATCGAGGGCCGCCCGGGCCCAGACGTGCCCGAAGCCGCGGGAAGCACCCGTGATGAACCATGTTTTCATGCCCTGACGGTGCCCGGCCGCACCCCGGCCAGCCAGCACCCCGACAGGGCTACGCTGGGCCGTATGAGCGGCGCCGCGCAGACGGCCGCCGCGCTGCGTGCCGAGGCCGATCCGCGGGATCCCGCGACGGCCGCCCTCGTGCGACTCCTCTGAGGTTTACCGATGATCACTCCGGGAACGTCGCAGTGATGTCCATCTGGAGCAAGCTACGCAGCAAGCGACAGGCACGACTCGACGAGGTCCGGCGTGATGCCACGCTGAAGGCCGCGGCCGGCGGCGCGACCCCGGAGCAGGCCCGCCGGGCGGGCGACCGGGCGGTGAGCCGCGGCAACACCAACGCCGCCATCACCAGCGCGATCAGCAGCTGACCCGGCGTATCCACCCCCGGAGAGCTACAGGTCTACCCCCGGAGAGCTACGGGAAAGATGGCTCTCCGGGGGTACGCACCGGGCGGCACCTGACTCTTAGCGTCGCCCGTTATGAGATATCGGAAAACGCTTGCCGCCGTGGTCGTAGCGGCGATGCTGGCCGTGGGCATTCCCGCACAGGCCGAGGCCCTGGTGTCACTGCCGGCACCCACCGGGCCCTATCGCGTGGGTGAGACGACGCTGCACCTGATCGATCGCGGGCGGCAGGACCGCGAGCTCATGGTGAGTCTCTTCTATCCCGCCGCCGTGACGCGGCCCGGACCTGCGGCGCCCTACATGCTCGACGCCGCTGCCGCGCATTTTGATGCCGTGACGGTCAACGACTACCTGGGTCTCGGACTGCCGGTGGGGAAAGTGGACTGGGCGTCGATCGGCACTCACGCGACGCTGAACGCGCCGGTTGACAGGCGGGCCGGGAAGCTGCCCGTGGTGCTCTACTCGCCGGGGCTGGGCGAGCCTCGCACCTGGTCGACGACGCTGGTCGAGCAGCTGGCCGCCGCGGGCTACCTGGTGGTGACCATCGACAACACCGGCGAGTCACCCGAGGTGGAGTTTCCCGACGGGCGGCTGGTGCTGCTCAGTGGTGCCGAGCCGACCGTCGCCTGGGTCAGCGGGATGATGGCGACCCGGGTCGCCGACACGTCGTTCGTGCTCGACCAGCTCGGCGGCGTGACCGCGGCCGGTCTGCGCGGGCGGATCGACCTGGACGCGGTGGGGATGTTCGGGCATTCGGCGGGCGGGTTCGCCACGGCCGCGGCGATGGCGGCCGACCCGCGGATCAGGGCCGGTATCAACCTCGACGGCACGATGGGCCTCGACCCGCTCGACCCGGAGGTCCTGTCGCCGGTGGCGCAGCGCGGGCTGGACCGGCCGTTTCTCCTCGTGGGCAGCGACGGGACGGGCGAGACGATCACCAACGATCCGTCGTGGACGTCGTTCTGGGCGCACAGCACCGGCTGGAAGGCAGCCCTGACGCTGACCGGTTCCCGGCACGCGTCGTTCACGGACGCCGAGGTGGTGCTTCCGCAGGTGGCGGGTCCGCTGCGGCTCGACCCGGCGACCGTACGCGACGACATCGGCACCCTCGATCCGCGGCTGGCCCTGCGCACCCTGGACCGCTACCTGAGCGGCTTCTTCGACCGGTTCCTGCGCCACCGCGGCGGCGGGTTCCTCGACGACCCGGAGCCCGTGTACCCGATCGCCCGGCAGCAGGCCCGCTGACGGAAATTCAACCTGCTTCGAACCTTTAAGGCTCTCTTATGAAAGTCCCGGCTAACGTCCAGCGTGTCAGTGGCCCGACTCGCCGATCGAGGTATTCATGTTGTCAGTCCTGGACGCCGACACGGACGCCGGGCGCCGCCCGCGGCAGGCACAGCGGGTCGAGCTGCTGGACGGGCGCAAGCTGGAGTACGTGCAGCTGGGGCATGCCGTCGAGCTGGGTCTTTCGGGCGGGTTCCGGGTGCTGATCGAGAGCCTCGCCCACCTGAACACGCCTCGCGGCAGGGTTGATGTCGAGCCGGGTGCCGATGCGTCGGACGTCGTGGCGACGCTGCTCGGGGATGTTGTCCGGTCGGCGCGTACGGGGGCGGGCAACGAACTGCGGATCTGCTTCGTCAGCGGCTCAGAGCTGGTGGTCGATGCCGACGCCGACGTCGAGTCGTGGGCGATCACCGGCCCGGACGGGTCGCTGACCGTATGCCTGGCCCGGGGCGAGCTTGCCTGCTGGGGTTGACCACACCATCTCTGAGCAGGTAAAACGCGGGCCGGGGCAGCCCGCCTGGTGGCCGGGGACTAACTTGTCTGGCATGCATCCAGCGGAACCGATGCCGGTCACGCCGCCGGCAACAGTGCGTCTCTCCAGCGCGCTGTTGTTCGGCGTCGCCGGTCTGACCCTGCTCGGGGCCGTCCTCGACCTGGTCTTCACCAACACGGGCCTCAGCGTCTACCGCGACTCCTACACCGGCAAGACCGGCTCCGGGTTCGCGAGCGTGGCCGGTGCGACGTTCGACCTGCTCGTCGCCGCGGGTGTCTGCATCCTCGCCATCCTGAACCGCCACGGCCGCAAGAACGCCCGCATCACCACGCTGGTGCTCGGCGGCATCTTCCTGTTCTGCGGCGGCTTCGCCACGATGACCAACGGGCTGCACCGGCCGGCCGGCTACTTCGTCGAGACCGGCAGCGCCACGCTCGCCCGGACCCTGCCCGCCGCGTACGGCATCAGCGCCGGCGTCCTCGACATCCTGGTCGTCCTCGCGGGGCTGGCGGCCCTGGTCCTGCTCGTGGTGCCACCGTCGAACCGCTACTTCCATGCCCGGCTGCTGATGCGCGCCCAGCAGATCCTCGGACCGGCCTACCCACCGATGCAGCACCAGCAGACCGGCTACAACCCTTACATCACCCCGACCCCGCCGCCGTACGGCACCCCGGCCCCGCCGCCGTTCAGCTTCCCGCCGCAGCCCGAGCCGTCCCCGCACACGGGCAGCATGCCGGCGATCGACCCCTGGGCCGAGCAGAGCGACAAGTAGCCCTCAGACCGGTTCGACCGGCTGCCTGAGGATCGTCCGAAGCTTCTCCGGCGCCACCTTGCGAGCATCGCTGAGGTAGATCTCGTGGTGCTTCCCGGTCATCCGCAGCCCGTTGCCCGGGATGAACTCGTCGTGCATCCGCGCCAGCACGCCGGCCTCGTCGTCGTACGACCCGATGTGCAGGGTCTGCACGCACCGCCCCTCACTCAGCGAGCCCAGCCGGACCGCGCCCCAGTCCCCCGCCCCGGCCAGCAGCTCGTCGCCGATCCACTCCGGGACCAGGATCATCAGCGTCCAGTCCCATCGGGACTTGTCCCGCGCCGCGGTGAACGTCTCCATGTCATCCGCCCACCACAGTCCCTCCAAGGGCATGACGACATAGTCGCGCCCCAGGATCTTCTTACTGGCGAACTTCAGTTTGTACGCCAGGGGGTAGAGCGCCGCCGTCGCGTCCGCGAACGCCGTGCCGGTGTTCGGGTCGCCGTGCCCGTCGATCATGAGGTACCGCAGCTCGGGCACGTCCACGAGCTCGAACCGGCCGCGTGGTGCCCGGTAGGTGCTGATCTCGCGTTTGAGGTCGGCCTTGTCGGTCATCGGCCCACGCTACCCAGTGGTTAGACACCCCAGGTGCTGGGAGTGTCAAGCTGCCGCGGGTTGGGTGTGGTGTGACCAGGCGGTTGTCTGGCTGTAGTGGCTAGTGGTTTTGAGGCAGCCGTGGAGGATGCCGACGAGTCGGTTACCGACCTGGCGCAGGGCGGCGTTGTGGCCGATTTCGCGGCGGCGTAGTTCGTCGTAGTAGGCGCGGACGCCGGGGTCGTGCAGGATCGCGGCGCCGGCTTGCATGTGTAATGCGTCGACGAGGCGGTCGTTGTGGATGAATCGGGCGTGCACGGTCTTGGATTTGCCGGACTGGCGGGTGATCGGTGCGGTGCCGGCGTAGTTCTTGCGGGACTTCGCGTCGGCGTAGCGGCCCGCTGCGTCGCCGAACTCTGCGAGCACCCGGGCGCCGAGAATCACGCCGATGCCGGGCTGGCTGAGGTAGACCTCAGCGTCCGGGTGCTGGCCAAAATAGGCCTCGACCTGCCCTTCAAGGGTGCGGATCTCGGTGTTGAGGGTCTGCAAGACCGCGACGGTGACGCGGACGGTAGCGGCGTAGGCGCCGGCGACGACGTCGGCCTGGCCCAGGTGCTCGGTGCGCAGGGCCTGCTGGATCGCCGTGGCCTTGGCCGCGATATCACGTCGTCGGGCCTTCTTCAACGCAGCGCTGATCTGCGTGACGGTCAGCTTCGCCGCCGCAGCCGGGGTGGGCGCCTTCGCCAGCAGTTCCAGGGCGTCGGCACCAGTGAGCGTCAACACCTGACAGGCCACCAGCGCCGCCGGGAAGTAGTCGCGTAGCGCTGCCCGCAGCCGCAGGGTGTGGCGGGTGCGTTCCCAGATCAGCGTCTGGTGTGCCCGGGCCACGACCTTGACGGCCTCGGCCAGGTCGGAATCCGCGGCGACCTGACGCAGCTGGTGACGGCCAGTCCGGACCATGTCAGCCAGGCTGTACACGTCGGCCTTGTCGCTCTTGGCCCCCGGCAGAGACAACAACTCACGATGCCGGGCGGCCTGCTTCGGGTTCACCCCGTAAACCTGGTAACCGGCCGCGACCAGCGCCCGAACCCACGACCCACGGCCAGTTTCGATACACACCAGCACGTCTGAAGGCTTGGCGTCAACGGGCAGGAACCCGGCGACGAGTTCGTGGAACCGGGTCATCCCGTCCACGCCCTCCAGCAGCCGGGCCGCCCGTATCGCCCGGCCGTGCGCGTCCTGCACCTCCACGTCGTGATGGTCTTCCGCCCAGTCATCACCGACGAACAGCACTACCGTCTCCGCTCTGCCACGCTCTAGGTCAGCAGCCCGCGGAAGACTCCAGCACCCTAATGGACCAGTGCTCTCGCCAACACCCGGCGGGCACGACACCCCCTCAGCCGTTCATCTCCCGACCACAGACAGGGACACGTTCTAACCTCAGGACTCAACATCGGTCCAAGCGGCGGGAGTGCTCACCTGCCTGCGGCTACCAGGCACTGAGTCTGCCAGCGGCTGACCCAGCAGCTCCCATTAGGCTGGTATCGAGGCACCCGGGAGGCGGAAATGCGCATTGGTGAACTCGCCGCGGCGGCCGGCGTGAGCGTGCGGGCCCTGCGGTACTACGAGGAGCAGGGGCTGCTCGCGTCGCAGCGCAGCGCCGGCGGCACCCGGCACTACGCGGACGACGCGGTGGACCAGGTGTGGGTGATCCAGCAGCTCTATGCCGCGGGGCTGCCCAGCAAGTCGATCGTCGCCATCCTGCCGCACATCGAGACCGGTGGGGTGACCCCGGAGATGCTCGATCTGCTGTCGGCCGAGCGGGAGCGCATCGACCGGATGCTCACCGACCTGGCGAGCGTCCGGGACAGGCTCGACACCGGCATCGCCGCGGCCACGCTCGCGCTGGGCTCGGGCCGGTCCTGCCGTCCCGCCCGCGAGGCGTGTGAGGCCTCGTAGGGCGTACCGAAAACGTGATGTTGACAGGTCTGGCTAATGGGCTTAGCTTATAGCTAACGCAATTAGCCGTACCTGGAGGTAGTCATGACCGAGTTCCTGAACGTTGACGGCGGGCGCATCGCTTACGAGGTGTCCGGCGAGGGTCCGCTCGTCGTCCTCGCACCCGGCATGGGCGAGAGCCGCGACGCCTACCGGTTCGTCGTCCCGCAGCTGGTGAGCGCCGGCTACCGGGTCGCGGTGACCGATCTGCGCGGTGCCGGGGAGTCCGACGTGACCTTCACGGGCTTTACGCGTACGGATATCGCCGGTGATCTTGTCGCCCTGATCCGCCACCTGGGCGGGCCGGCCGTGCTGGTCGGGCATTCGATCTCCGGTGGCGCGGTCACCATCGCCGCGGCCACCGCACCCGAGCTGGTCAGCGCGATCGTCGAGCTCGCCCCGTTCACCCGCGCCCAGGCCTTCAGCGTCGCCGCCCTGCGGGTCAAGCGGGTCCGGCAGGGTTCGGTGCACCTCGCCGGCGCCATGTTCGGCAGCGTCAAGCAGTGGCTCGCGTACCTCGAGGTCTCCTACCCCGGTCAGCGGCCCGCCGACTGGACCGGCCAGCTCGCCCGGATCGAGGCCAACCTGCGCGAGCCCGGCCGGATGAAGACCCTGCAGAAGATGACCCAGTCCACCCCGGCCGACGCGGGCGCCCAGCTCGGCTCGGTGCGCTGCCCCGCGCTGATCATCGAGGGCACCCTCGACCCCGACTGGGCCGACCCGAAGGCCGAGGGCGAGGCGATCGTCGCCGCGATGCCCGCCGGCGTGGCCACCCTGGCGCTCGTCGAAGGCGCCGGGCACTACCCGCACACCCAGTTCCCCGACCAGGTGGTGACCCACATGCTCCCGTTCCTGGCCGCGGCCGTCCGTGCCTAGGGCCGGGCTCGACCGGGCCACCGTCGTCGCCGCCGCAGCCGAGCTCGCCGACGAGCGCGGCTTCGGCCAGGTGACGATGCGCCTGGTCGCCGAGCGGCTCGGCGTACGCACCCCCTCGCTCTACAAACACATCGACAGCCTCGCCGAGCTCCACCAGAACCTCGCCACCCTGGCGGCGACCGAGCTCGGCGACGCCCTGCGCGACGCCACCCAGGGGTACGCCGGCCGCGACGCCCTGGCCGCAGCTGCCCGCGCCATGCGCTCCTACCTGACGGGCCACCCCGGCCGCTACGCCGCCACGATCGGCATCTTCACCGGCCCCGAACTCGGCGCCGCGAGTGCCCGGGTGATCGAGTCGCTCGGCGCGGTGCTGCGCGGTTACCGGATCGCGCCGGCCGACCGGACCCACGCCCTGCGGACCCTGCGCAGCACCCTGCACGGCTTCGCCACCATCCAGAACGCCGCGGGCTTCCAATGGAACGCCGACACCGACCAGAGCTTCGAATGGCTGATCGATTTCCTCGACCGCGGCCTGTCTCAGAAATCCCTCTCGCCGAAGCCGATATAGCCCGGCGGAAACAATTTCAAAGCCACCACGACACCGGCGATCAACCCCGCCGGCACCAGCATCCACAGCACGACGTCGCTGGTCACCGTCACCCACAACACGATCGCCACACCGATCAGAGCGGCCGCCCAGCCGGCGTAGAAGGTCCGGGAATGCGACCGCGGAGCCGGGTCACCGCCGGCCACCACCCCGGGATTGCGCTGCACCCACTGCTCTGCGACCTCCACCGGGACATGCCGGATGCGCAGGTCACCGTCCCGGCTGCGGGACAGCGTCTGCGGAGGCAACGCCCCGCCGACGATCGGCAGGGTCCACACGAGGAAAGCGATCCACACGGCGAAGTGCGCCACCACCCCGAGCCGGCCGGGCGGATCGACGACGAGGCCAGCCAGCAAGGCAAGCCAGAGGCCAATCCCGATCACCAGATACCAGGGCCTGCGCCTCACGTAGCGCCGGGCAAGCCTTGCACTACGCGGATCCAGCGGAAGCCGCTGTGCGGGCTGCTTTCTCGAGAACCAGCCCTGCGCCGGCACGTCCACCCATTCGATGTCGGCCACCCCGGTGGTCACCGCCAGCGGTGGAATCTCCAGGCCGGAGATCAGATGCCCAGGCACGATGACATCGGTACGCCGCATGGGCGGAAGTGTAGCGACACTGTCATAGGCGGCTGAGGGTACGGAGTTTGGTGTCGTGGCCGGTGCCGGAGCGGGCGGTGACGAGGAAGAGTTTCTGGTCGCGGCGATCGCCGAATCTCGGGGCTGCGGGCGCGCAGTGCCGGACCGGACCGCGATCCTGACGGTTCCCGGGTTCGAGTGCGGCGACCTGCCGGAGAACGTCCACCTCATCGGGGTCCTGCCCGCCGAGGCGCACGCGGACTGGCAGCCGCCCGCCTGGTGGGCGGAGCTCGACGGTTCACGGCCCGTTGTCGTGGTCACCCAGGGCACGGTGGCCAACCATGACCTCTCCCAGCTGGTCGAGCCCACGCTCGCCGGGCTCGCCGACCTGGACGTCACCGTCGTCGCGGCCCTCGGCGGACAGGATCCCGGCCGCATCTCGATCCCTGTCCCCGGCAACGCCCGGGTGGCCGGCTTCATCCCGTTCCATGCCCTGTTGCCGAAGGCCGCGGTGCTCGTGACCAACGGCGGCGCGAGCGGCACCCAGCAGGCCCTGGCGGCGGGCGTACCCGTCGTGGTCGCCGGCGCCACCGAGGACAAGCCGATCAGGGCGAACGTGGACCGGCTCGCGCGGGTGTACGCCGGGCACGACCCGGTTCTCGAGATCGAGCGCCTGGTTCTCAGCTGACCGTGAACGTGGTGGTGTAGGGCTTCTGGATCGGGACGCCGGCGGCGCCCGTGCTGCTCACGCCGGTCACGGTGAGTGTGTAGGAGCCCGGTGGGAGCGGCGTCGCGGGTGTCCAGACCAGCGTTCCCGGGCCGGTCTCCGCGACCGTGACCGGGACCGCGCCGCCGGGGCCGGTGACCGTTACCGTGCCGGTGTAGTCCGCGCCCGTGGGCTGGATGTCGCGCTGGAAGGTGATGGTCGTCCCCGTGGTCGTGACGACGAGGGGGTCGCGCCAGTAGTGGACGGCGAGGTGGGTGTCCGGGATGCCGGGGGTGTCCCAGGTGGTGGCGGTGTCGTCGACCAGCATGGTGTGGGTGATGCCGCCGTCGATGGTGACGCTGCGGTTGTTGGTGCCGGTGATCGTGCCCCATTCCTCGACGGTCTCCCAGGTGCCGCGGGTGTACTTGTATTGAATATCCGTGCCGTCGAGGACCGTGATCGTGGCTTCCCAGATGCCGTCGCCGCGGTTGGTCATCGCGAGTTTGGCGGGGTCCCACGGGCCAAGTTCGGCGATGTTGCCGGGGACGTAGAGGGTCGCGTCGGCCGGGGTGCCCGGCGGCGCGAGCACGCGGAACGTGACAGCAACCGGACGGGCGGGGACGGTCAGGGCCGCGGGCAGGCTCACGCTGCTGCCATCAGGATTCCGGTACGCGAGCCGCGCCGTCACATTCGCTGTGCGCGGCGATGCCCCGGCGGGCGTGACGTCGTACGTGACCGTGAAGGTGGCTCCGGGCGCGAGGGAAGCCGCCGTCGTCGGCGTGCGCGGGGTGATGACCCAGCCCTCCGGCGTGGCCACGCTCACCGACAACGCGCTGATGGCCCCCGGCCCGTCGTTCCGTGCCTCCGCCACGAGGCTGCTGGTGGCCCCGGACTGCAGCCCGTCCGGCGCCGTGAACGTGAAGTCCACGGCCGGCTTCTGCGTCACCGTCAGCGGAGCACCGTCGTGGGTGACGGCGACTGCCCGCGAGCGCGCCACCGCCGGCACCTCGACCGTGAGCAGATGCTTCACCGCGTCGTACGTGAACGCCGCGGGACGCCCGCCGACAGTGACGACGTGCGGCCGGGAGACACCGGCGAACTCCACTGTGTACCGGCGAGCGTTGGGCGCACCGGGATACGTCCCGGCGACCGGGCCGACGGTCAGCGTGGAACGGCGGCCGGCGTCGTAGCGTACGGGGATCCGGGCGTACTGGCCGTTGCGGTAGCCGAGCCCGTCACCGGCGTCGTCGTACACCGAGGTGCTGCCGGAGGCATGCGGGTAGACCGTGAGCCTGAGCCGATCGCGTTCCTGCTTGGCGACGTTGGCGGCCGGGTGCGATCCGGCGATGATCGCGCCGCTCCGGGCGTACACGGGAATGTGATCGGGGGTGGCAGCGACCGTTCGTGTCGCGGGGCCCTGGAACGTCTCGCCCGTGAAGAAATCCGTCCAGGTGCCCGGCGGGAACCAGACCGGGGTGGTCGTGCTCAGCCCCGGCTTGGTCACCGGAGCGACGAGCAGCGAATCGCCGAGCAGGTACTGGGTGTCGTGCTCGTAGGCCTCGTCGAGCTCCGGCCACTGCAGATAGAGCGCCCGCGCCATCGGCATGCCGGTGTCGTAGGTCTGCCGCGCGGCCGTGTAGAGGTACGGCACGAGCGACTCCCGCAGGCGCAGGAAGTCCGCGGCCGGACCGCCGACCGTGTCCGAGTATTCCCACGGCAGCCGGTCGCCGTGGTCGGAGTGCAGCCGCAGGATCGGCTGGAATGCTCCGAGCTGCACCCAGCGCAGGTAGAGGTCGTCGCTGAGGTGGGTGCCCGCGAAGCTGCCGATGTCGTGGCTGACATAGGACTGGCCGATGCTCGCCTCGGCCGGCGTCATGGCGGCCGCGAACTTCAACGTCTCCCAGTCCGGGCGGGTGTCACCCGTGAAGTGGACCGTGCTGCGATGTTCGGCCCAGGGTCCCGAAGAGCCGATCTCGTTGTACGCCGGGAAGCTCGCGCCGATCCTGGCCAGCGAGAAACCGCGCAGTCCGCGCTGCTCGCCGTCACGCTTGTAGAGCTCGTTGACCCAGCTGTCCGCAGTGACGCCGGGCGTGCTGACGCCGCTGTCATCGCAGCAGTAGTCCAGCCACCACTGGCGTACACCCTGGTCCTCGAACGGTTTGTGCAGTTGCTCGTAGGCCGCGGCCTGGTCCGGATCGCTCCAGTCGAAGCGGTACGGGTTTGGCGCGAAACTGCTCGCCGCCGGGGTCAGCTTGCCCTTCGCGGTCGCCTGTGCGGCGGCGAACTGCGGATCGTCACCGGAGATCGCGGCGTGCACGTTGAGCGTCGGGTTGATGCCCTGGGCGTTGAGGCGGCTCAGGAAGCCCTGCGGGTCGGGGAACAGCTCGTTGTTCCAGTTCCAGCCCGCCCACTGGTTCGGCGCCTTCCAGTCGGTGTCCATCACCAGCGAGTCGAGCGGCACGTTGTGCTCCCGGAACGCGGGCAGCAGCTCGTTCTCGTAGTCCGCGACGCTGTACGCCTGGTACTTCGAGAACCAGGTGCCGAACGTCCACTTTGCCGGGAGCAGGGACGGGCCGGTCAGCGTCCGCAGATCCGCGAGCCCGCGCCGGTAGTCGTGGCCGTAGCCGAACAGATAGCCGTCCTGGTAGGCGCCGGTGCGTTGCGGGCGGGCGGTGACCCAGTCATCGCCGGTGCGCAGCGCGGTGGCGGTGTCGTCGAGCAGGTACCAGCCGCCGCGGTTGAGCATGCCGGGGTGCAGCGTGATCTGGTCGACCGGCCCGGCCTGTCCCGCGTAGTAGTCCAGGCCGCGGTACCAGCCGCCGAGCGTGTCGTCCCGGGCCGGCGAGCCGAATGCCGGGTGCACGCTGGTCGTCCGGCCGCCGACGCGCAGCTCGAGGGTGGTGTTGGCGGGGGTCACCGGGCCGCTGCCGAGCTGGTAGCGCAGGGTGGCCGCGCTCGTGCGTACGCTCAGCTCCCCGCCGCGGGTCGAGGCGGTGAACCAGGTACGCCCCGGAGCCCGGTCGACCGCGGTGAACGTGGGCCTGTTCTCGAACGAGTCGTCGGCGGCGTACTCCAGGCGCAGCAGCGTCGGGCTGAGCACCTGCACCCGCAGATGACCCGCGCGCACGCTCTGCCCGCGCACGTCCGGCGGGCGCGGGGCGGCGATCGCCGAACCCGGCGTGCCCAGCAGAAGCAGCAGGAAGGCGAGCAGCCCTGCCATCCGCGCTACGGCTCTGCGGCGATCCCCCGACATGACGCCCCCTGACGCACGCAACACAGGCGTAACACAACGTCGTGAGCCTCGCCGCCCGCAGTCAGGATTGTCAATAGCCGATCATCTATCTCTATGCCGGCGCCCCACCCCGCCGCGGGTGAGTTGCAACCAAGCTGCACCGTAGTTTCCCGCCCTTGTCACCACAGATGCGGTGTGATCGGTACGTGGCGGGACGCGGCTGGCGAATATACGCGATCGCGCTGGTCGCTGCGGTGGCGATTTTCGTTCCCGGGCCCCGGAGCCCGTGGTGGGAGATACTGTTCCAGGTCCCCATCGGGCTCTCGTGCGCGGCGGCCATCCTGGTCGGCATCCGCGGGCTGCCCCGCGCCGAGCGGGTGCCGTGGTGGTTCCTGACGGCCGCCGTCCTCTGCACGTGCACCGCTCCCCTGCCCGACCAGCTCGGCACCGACTGGTTCGCCGGCGACGGCCCCGACATCGCCGACTACCTCTTCCTCGCGTTCTATCCCGCGATGGCCATAGGTCTGACGTTGATGCTGCGGACACTGCACCGACGCACCGACTGGGCCGCGCTCGTCGACGCACTCACCGTGACCGTCGGGATCGGGTTGCTGGCCTGGGTGTACGCGATCGAGCCCGCGTGGCGCGACTCCGCGGGCGGGTCCCCGCTGTCCCGGCTGGTCACCGTGGCGTACCCGATCGCGGATCTCGCCCTGCTGGCGCTGACCATCCTCCTGCTGCGCAGCAGCAGCGGCCGGCGGGCGCCGTTCTGGATCGGGGTCTCCATCGGCGGATACCTGGCCGGCGACTGCGCCTGGG
Organism: Winogradskya humida; assembly: GCF_016862215.1. Taxonomy (GTDB): domain Bacteria; phylum Actinomycetota; class Actinomycetes; order Mycobacteriales; family Micromonosporaceae; genus Actinoplanes; species Actinoplanes humidus. The sequence goes on along the minus strand of NZ_BOMN01000115.1, from coordinate 83,890 downwards.
TGCTGCTGTTCAATCTGAACAGCGACTGGGGTCAGCTCTGGTGGACCGGCCGGCTGATCAACGCGCTGTACATGCTGTCCCTGCTCGTGATGGCGCTCGCCGCCGGACGACCGGACTTCCGCGACCACGGCACGGGAGCGGCCGCCGTGTCCCGGCTGAGCCTTCCCCAACTGGCCCTGCTCACGGGCGCGGTGCTGATCTCACCGGTGCTGCTGGTCGCCCAGGACATCGCGGGCCGGGTCGAGAACGGCATCGCCATCGCCATCGGCTCCGCCATCATGTTCCTGCTGGTGGTAACGCGCATGGCCCAGCTGCTGAAACAGGCCGAACGGCAGTCCCGGGCGGTGCACGAGCTGTCCCGCCGCGACGAGCTGACCGGCCTGCCGAACCGCCGCGCCTGGACGGACGAGCTCCCCCGGGTCCTGGAACAGGCCCGGGCCGAGCACACCCCCGTCGCCATCGCCATGATCGACCTCGACCGCTTCAAACTCTTCAACGACCGGTACGGCCACCCCGCCGGCGACCGCCTGCTCAAGGAGGCCACCGCCGCCTGGCACAGCGCACTACGCCGCTCGGACGTCCTGGCCCGCTACGGCGGCGAGGAGTTCATCGCGGTCCTGCCCGGCGTGGACATCTCCCAGGCCATCGTCGTGCTGGAACGCCTGCGCCTGGTCACCCCGCAGGACCAGACCTTCTCCGCCGGCGTCGCCACCTGGGACGGCATCGAGACCTCCGACCAGCTCATCGCCGCGCCGACATCGCGCTCTACGCGGCGAAGAACGCGGGCCGGGACCGCATCTGCGACGCCGCCGCCCTGCCCGCCGCCAGCCTGTAGCCGGTCAGGCTGCGGGCTGCGGAAGCGGATACCGTACGCCGGTGAGCTCCTCGGAGACCACCCACAGGCGGCGGGCGGCTTCCGGGTCGGTCGCGACCGGGGCGGGCCGGATCACGCCGGGGGCGCCCCGCATCCCACCGAGACCGGACGGGCCGATGAACTCGCCGCTGTGCGCGTCCGGGCTGGTCGCCGCGTACACCATCGGGCGGGCACCCTGCTCGGCGCTGACCACGAGCAACGGATTGCCGATTCTGGTCAGCACGGTGCGGTAGAGACCGGGTTGCACGGCGGCTTGCAGGCCCGTACGGGCGTACCCGGGATGGGCGAGCAGGCTGCGGACCGGCGAGGCCGCGGCAGACAACCGGCGGTGCAGCTCCAGGCCGAAGACCGCATTGGCCAGCTTCGACTGGTTGTACGCACCGGTCGCGCTGTAGTGGCGCGCGCCGTCCAGGTCGTCGAAGTCCAGGCGCCCGTTCTAGTGCAGCACCGAACTGACGGTGACCACTCGCAGGTCCGTTCCCGTGGCCAGCCGGTCGAGCAGCAGCCCGGTGAGCGCGAAGTGCGCCAGGTGGTTGACCGCGGACTGCATCTCCTGACCCTGCTCACTGAGCGTGCGGGGCAGGGCCATCACCCCGGTGTTGTTGATCAGTACGTCCACCCGGTCCAGACCGTCCGCGAAGGCCCGCACCGAGTCGAGGTCGGCCAGGTCGACAAGCCGCACCTCGCTCGACCCGCCGCTCAGCTCCGCCTGCGCAGCCCGCCCCCTGCGCTCGTCCCGCACGGCGAGCACCACGTGCACGCCGGGGCCGCTGAGCGCGCGGGCCGTGGCGAGCCCGAGGCCGCCACACGCATGGCGCTGACCGCCTTCGACACCGCGATGGAGCGCTGGGCCCTCAGCGACGGTGTGGCGGATCCGGTCGAGCTGACCGAGCGTGCTTTCACGATGCTCGAACCATCACTCAACATCTATTTCCGTTAAATTTGGGGTTCGTGCCACCCAAAACGACCCCCGGAACGTCTCTCTGGGGGGCGCACTCCGCGCCGCCACGGAGCGTTAAGGGGCGTACACGATGCCAGCGGTGGCGGATGCGGCAACGACCCGGAATCGTCGGCAATGGAAGGCACCGCGGTGGTGGCTGTGGATGCCGAAGTGGCTACGCAGGGTAGTTGCGGGGCTCGTGGTAGCGGTGCTGATGCTCATCGGGGCCGCAGGCGGTTATGTCGCGAGCGTGGAGCTGCCACCGGATCCGGCGCCGCCGCAGGCTTCGGTGCTGTATTACCGCGATGGGCGTACGGTCCTCACGCGGGTCGGGCTGACCGATCGCACCGACGTGAGCCTGGACAAGGTTCCCGTACCCGTCAGGCAGGCTTTTCTGGCCGCCGAGGACCGCGGGTTCTACGACCACTTCGGCGTCTCGGCGAAGGGGTTGCTGCGTGCGCTGTGGGCCAACATCTTCCACAACGACGGGCAGGGCGCGTCCACGATCACGCAGCAGTACGTCCGCAACGCGTACCTCACGCAGGACCGGACGGTGAGCCGCAAGGCCCGGGAGGCGGCGCTCGCCTTGCAGGTCGAGCATCGGTTCAGCAAGGACGAGATTCTCGAGCGCTATCTCAACACCATCTACTTCGGCCGCGACGCGTACGGCATCGAGGCCGCCTCCCGCGCCTATTTCGGTACGGGTGTCGATCAGCTGACGGCGTTCCAGGGTGCGGTGCTCGCCGCCATGGTCAAGGATCCGACCCAGGGCGACCCGGCGGCGAACCCGGCGTGGGCGCAGGCGCGGTGGAAGTGGATCCTGCGGGCCATGGCCGAGCAGGGCTGGCTGGAGCGGAGCGCGGCCGGCAGTACGCCGTACCCGACGGTCGCCGTGGAGTCCGTCACCTCGAGCACCGTCAGCGGTCCCGCCGGGCTGATCGTGGACCGGGTGGAGGACGAGCTCGTCGGGGCGGGCATCAGCAGGCAGCAGTTCCGCACCGCCGGGTTGCACATCACCACCACGATCGACGCCACCGCCCAGACCGCGGCCACCGGCCGGATCAGCGACGCCCTCGACGGCCAGCCGAAGGAGCTGCGCGCCGCCCTCGTGGCCGTCGACCCGCAGAGCGGCGCGGTGCGCGCCTACTACGGCGGTGACCGGGGCCGCGGCTACTTCGACGACGCGCTGGCCGCCCGGCCGCCCGCGTCGACGTTCAAACCGGTGGTCCTCGCCGCCGCCGAGCAGCGTGGCATCGGCTTCCAGTCGCTGTTCAACGGCACCTCGCCGCGGCTGTTCACCGACCGGGGCGGCGCGCCGCTCTACAACCAGGGCAACCTGCAGTGCCCGATCTGCCCGCTCGACACCGCGATGGTCTACTCGCTGAACACGCCGTACTACGCGCTGGCCGAGCAGATCGGGCCGGACGCCGTCCGCGATCTCGCGCACCGGCTGGGGGTTCCCGAGCGGTACGGCAAGCAGGACACCCTGGTCGACCTCAAGGGCGAGCCGGCACCCGGCCGTACTCGGTCCGACATCGCCCTGGGCCGTTACCCGGTCGCACCGGCCGACATCGCCACCCTCTATGCCACCCTGGCCAGCGGGCGGCGCGCGGAGCGGCACTTCGTCGAGTCGGTGACCGCGGCCAACGGCGACTTCCTGCACCGCCACCTCACGAAGAGCGAGGAGGTCCTCGACCCCGGCGTGGTCGCGGACATCGGAGCCGTCCTGGCGAAGGTCGTGGCGCACGACGGCACCGTCCCCGGCATCCACGCCGCCGCGAAGACCGGCTCGCAGCAATGGAGCGACACCGGCGACTCGTCCGACGCGTGGACCGCCGGCTGGGCACCGGAACTGGCTGCGGCGGTGTGGGTGGGCCGTGACAAGCCGGGGCCTATCAGGGAGAAGGACGGCAAGGCGATCAACGGCGACGGCATGCCGTACGACATCTGGCGCAATTTTCTCGGCGACGCCCTGCAGGGCCGGCAGTCCCCCGCCCTGCCCGAGCCGACGTCGGTGGGCCGCCGGGAGTCGACGGACCTGAAGACCCTCGGATCCGAGTTCAAGAAGCGCGCGGAGGTCGTCTACCCGGGACCGCAGCGGGGTGACCTCGTCGACAAGTCCAAGGCGACCGGCCCCTGGCAGCAGCGAGTCGGCAAGCTGACGGCGGCGCTGGACGAATACGCGGCCACCGTCCCGGACTTCGCCGTCGCGGTCGACGACCGCAGGACCGGGCGGCACTACGACTACCAGGGCGATCGCCCCTACGAGGCTGCCAGCGTCATCAAGGTCGAGCTGATGGCGGCTCTGCTGCTGCGGACCCAGGACCAGGACCGTACGCTCACCGCCGCCGAACGCACCAGGCTCGACAAAATGATCATGGCTAGCGACAACGCCGCGGCCACCCGCGTCTACGACGACATCGGCGGCGCCGAGGGCCTGCGCGAGGCCTGTCACCGCCTCGGCCTCGACGACACCGACCCGGACACCTCGTTCGGTCTCAGCCTGACCACCGCGAAGGACCAGATCCGGATGATGCAGGCCCTCGCCGACCCCGCCGGCCCGTTGACCCAGGGCTCCAGGGACCTGATGACGCAGCTCATGTCGACGGTCAACGCGGACCAGAGCTGGGGGGTCAGCGCCGCCTCGTTCGCCGGCGAGAGCACCGCCCTCAAGAACGGCTGGCTCTCCCGCTCCACCGAGGATGGGCACTGGATCATCAACAGCACCGGCCGGATCACCGGCGACAAGACGGACGTGTCGATCTCGGTGCTGTCCCACGGCCACCCGAGCCAGAAGGACGGCATCGCGGTGGTCGAACAGGTGGCCGCGCTCACCCGCAGCTATCTGGGCTGGTGATTTTTGGCGGCTTCCCACAGCGGCAGGCGGAACGTCGCGTAAGTGAATTTGCCCGAGATGCGCCCGTCGGTGTCGAAGTGGAAGACGTCTAGGCCATGCCACTGCACCCGCCCGCCGTAGCGTGCGCGGGCGAACCAGCGCAGCAGTGGCATGGCGCGCCGCCCGTTGTCGCCGGTGAGGTCCAGCCGGCACGCCCACCGGATCGTGGCCCGGCGGCGGGTCTCGTCGATCACCGTGTCGTAGACGTCGAAGGTCATCGCGCCGAAACGCCCGGCGAACTGCGGCGCGAACTCCGCCCGGATGGCCGCGAGGCCGTGCAGCTCGGGCTTCTTGCCCGGCAGGTAGACGGCGTCCTCGGCGAAGAACGACATGACCTTGTCGAGGTCCGGATTGTTGAACGACCCCACGAAGGCATCGATGGTCTGAGCAAGAGTCTCGTTCACCCGCGAGACGTTAACAGAACAGCGTATCCTTAACAAGGAAACGCTGTTCTCTTACAGGTCGGTTAGATTCTTGCCATGCAGGCGCCATTCCAGCGGGCCCGGCGCCCGGACCAGAAGGACCAGCGGCGCGAGGCGATCCTCGACGCCGCCCGGGAGCTCGCGCTGCGCTCGGGCGTCGCCTGGGTCAGCCTGGGCGACATCGCCACGGCGGTCGGGCTGGCGAAGTCGAACGTGCTGCGCTACTTCGGCACCCGCGAGGAGATCTACCTGCGCCTCACGATGCAGGCGGGCTCGGACTGGGCAGCCGCCGCGACCGCCGCGCTGCGGGACGCGAGCGGGGCCGGCGCGACGGCGGCCGCGCTCGCGGACGCGTACGTCGACCGGCCCCTGTACTGCGACCTCACCACGCACGCGGAGACGATGTTCGAGCACAACGTGACCGCGGAGGTGCTGCGGGACTACAAGCTGTGGGCCATCGACACGTACATGCGGGTCGGCCTGAGCATCGCCGCGGCCTGCCCGCCCATGGCGAACAAGGACGGCGCCGCCCTGGTCATGGCGTCCAGCGCGTTCGTCGCGAAACTGTTCCCGCTGACCCGCCCCCCGCAGGCCCTGCGCGAGCTGTACGAACGCGAACCGGAGATCGCCCAGGTCTTCCCACCCTTCCGCCCCACCCTCACCCGGATGATCGCCGCCACCGCGGCGGGCCTGACCCCCTAGGATGCGTCGAGGTAGCTGGGTGCCGATGCCAGGTCGAGGCAGTCGAACGTGCGGGAGAGCTGCGGGAACGGCTGGATGATCTCGTAGTCGGTGAAGATGCCCGCCCAGATCGCGCTCTTCTTCTCGGCGAACGCCTGATGAAACAGCCGGACCCGGGCGTCGGGCGACAGGGTCACCGTCTCGTCGCGGATGTCGGCATACGAGTGGTCCTCGGCCACCCGGAACGACGGGCCGCCCATCACCTGCCAGACCAGTGCCCGGCCCGCACTACGCACCACCGGGTGATCGAGGACAAGCGCCCGCAGGTCGGTCAGCGTCCAGATGCGACCACCGAGCATCGCGTCCTCCAGCGCCCGCAGCCGCTCGACGGCGAAGACCCGCGCTTCCTTCTTGAACGCGGCGAATTCCTCCCTGGCCACCGCAGCCGCCGCGGCCTCCGCGACCCTGGGCCGGGGCAGGCCGGGCAGCCGCCTCCCGGTGGTGTCGCTGACGACGGGCCGCAGGAACTGGTCGAGGGTGACCACGAACTGCCGCGGGCCGTAGTCGAAGACCCGGCGCCCCCGGGCATCGAGGCCCAGATCGGGAACGAGCCGGTCGGCCAGCTCAGCGTCGCTCAGCTCGCGACGCCGGGCGATCTCGTGCAGCTTCTCCCTGGCCTGCCTGCGAAGGCCCTTGTGCTCCGCCGTCCGCGCGAAGTGCTGCAGGCGGCTCAGGGCCACGTCGGTGCCGATCGCGCCGAGCATCTCAACCTCGGTGCTCACCCGCGCAGCAGTGCCGTAGGACCACTCGGGGAACAACGCCGCCACCGCCGACACCGCCGACTCGTCGCCGAGCAGGGTCAGCGCGAGCATGGCATGCTTGTCATCGGGCGGTGAGCCCGCCGCCCGCCACTGCTCATAGAGCGCCCAGGAGAAAGCCGCCAGGCTCGCCGGATCACACGCGGCACGCGCCGGCGGAAGAGCGGGATGCTGATCGACGAACGTGGACAGCGTCAACAACCCCAGCAGCCGCCGCACGGCGATCTCAGGCAACCCCCGCCCGCCGCCATCATCATCGCCGCCGTGGCCGCCGCCGTCGCCGTCACGCAGCAGGATCGCCGGCAGGGCGGGAAGCACGACCCAGCTGGGCAGCGTCTTCGTCGCCGCCGGGAATTCCAACGCCTCCGGAAGCAGCATCCCCAGACCATAGAACCGGGGTACGACAACTTTGGCTCCCGCCGTGGCGGGCCGACCAGGTTGGGGCGTTGCCCCCTGATCTTGGACACTTGAAACTGGGATCGTGAGGTCCTGGTAGATCAGGAGTCCGGGAACACCATGGCGAACAAGCATTACCCGCAGCAGTTCAAGGCCGACGCGGGCGCGCTGTACCGGTCCCGGCCCGGTGCGGCGATCGCGGATGACCTGAGCGTGAACCGGGAGACGTTACGTAGCTGGGTTCGTGCCGATTACCAGCGGCGCGGGACCACACCCGGTATGACACGGCCACCCGCGGCGGCGGGCTCGGTCGAGGACGAGAACACCGCATTGCGCCGGCGGGTCCGTAAGCTGAAAGAACGCGACATCCTGCGGAAGGCGGCCCGGTATTTCGCCGGGGAGACGCGCTGGTGAGGACGCGTAAGGAATTAACTGCCAGATTCTTCGATGCGCCAGTATCCACTGTGGCATTTGGCGTGGGTGACGATCTCGGAGGCGGTCATAGCGGTTCTCGATGCAAAGATCGCCGCCTTGTTGCCGCACCTGAACGAGCGGCAGCGCCGGTTGTTCCTGGCGGGCGAGGCAGGTGCGCTCGGACACGGCGGGATCGCCGCGGTGGCCCGGCTGGCAGAGGTGTCGGCGCCGACGATCGCGCGGGGACGTGCTGAACTTGCTGGTGGCGCGCCGGTGCTGGGACGGGTGCGCCGCGCCGGTGGCGGACGCAAGCCAGCGACCGAGCGTGATCCTGGCCTGCGGCCGGCGCTGCAGGCGCTGATCGAGCCGCGGGAGGCCGGTTGTCCGGTCTCTGCGCTGCGCTGGACCACGGCGTCGCTGCGGGATCTTGCTCGGGAGTTGAACGCGGCGGGGCATCCGGTCAGTGCTCCGGTCGTAGGAGCACTGTCGGACGACACCTACGGCGCACCACGGGTCACCGCCGAGCTCCACGACGCCGGCCAGCCGGTGAACCACAAGCGAGTCGCCCGGGTCATGCGCCGCTTCGGCGTGCAAGGACTGCGCTTACGCCGCCGGGGTCACGACCACCATTCCGGACCCGGCCGCGAGCAAGGCACCGGATCTGATCGGCCGTGACTTCACCGCCGACGCGGTCAACCAGCGTTACGTCGGTGACATCACCTACCTACCGGTCGGTGAACGCGGATTCCTTCAACCTGGCAACGGTTATCGACCTGCACTCGCGGCGTCTGGCCGGCTGGGCGATCGCCGGCAACATGCCCACCGATCTGATCATCGACGCTCTCACCGCCGCCCGGCGGACGTGTGGCAGCCTCGACGGGGCGATCTTTCATTCCGACCACAACGAGAAGCCCTGCAAGGCCGGCGCGCGTTCACCGACGAACGCGAAGCCCGGCTCACCAGTTTGCGCTGGCTACACCGCTACGACACCATCCGCCGCCACTCCCGGCCCGGACAACGATCACTGATCACTGATCACTGATCACTGATCACCTACGAACGCACCACCACGACGCGAGCTACGCTCGCAGCGGTCGCATAAACCCCGTGTCCAAGATCCGGGGGGCAAGCCCCGATCCCCTGTTGTGAAGTGTTCTGTGGACAGTTTGTTTCCTACCGGGGTTCTGCTCTCTACCGCTACACCACACACGGTTCCGCTGCGTCCACAAAGGACGGTGTGCCCCAGACCCTGAGCACTCGAGTCGCTACTCGGAAGTCTCACACCTCTGGGTGCCCAGGATCGCCGCTCTCACCAGCATAACGGCCATCCGGATACTCACCATCCGCCATTAAAATCGGTGTGATCCCTATCAACCCTGCAATGGCACGCTCAGCCCTTCCGATCATGAAACCGTCTGCGAAGAATGAGGGAATGAGATTTGCTCAGCTGGAGATTTTTACGTCCGTCGAATTGGCGTGGATGCGTGACCCGACGCGACATCGGAACTACTCCGCGGCGACAGAAGGGTTCCGGCGTGGGCACCGGGTCCGGCGGGCTTTCGGGAAAGCTCTCGGCCATACCGCCCGGCTACGGCGTGACTCTCCTGAGGCCCGGACGCCGGATGGCAAGCTCGTGTGGATCGAGGCCGCACGTGCGTTGTTCCAGGAGGCGAACGCCAGGCGGGCGCAGGCTGATGCTGAATACGAACGTGACCGCAGGCGTGCCGCCGGTGAACTTTTCGGCTGGGCTCGGTTCACCGACCGCTGGCGAATGAAGTACGCGGCTGCCTGCTAGCCAGCACCGGACCGCCCTGGCTATGACGCGACACCCGTTCACCTCCGATCCTTTCCTGGAACCTTCCTGGAGCCATTCCTGCACCAGTTCCTTGCCATGGCCACGGAAACGGAACTCGCCGCCGGTTGGGACCTTCTCGCACCAAACGAGCCGCAATCCTCACCGACGGCTACCGGTAGACTCCTACACAACGGACACACCTATAGGAGGGATCAATGGCGTGGTCCTCTGCCGCGAAAAGACGCGCCGGCAGCCGCGCTACGAGCCATGGCTTTGACTCTGCTGCCGGCGACTCGGGACCAGGGTCGGAGCCTGGTCGCTGGGCTGCTACCGGTAGGCCGTCCTGGTCCTGCCCCGGCTGGTCGATGGCACCCGGATCACTGAGCGGGCCGTCGACAATCAGGCCAGCCGCTCTACCGGCTATGCCTACCTGTACGAAGGCCTCACCCTGATCGGTGGTCGGGCTCCCGGCCTCAACTCTGCCGGCGCTACGACTGCGGCTACTCCCACGGCACCATCGACGGCACCCTGATCGACATTGACCGGTGCCGCACGTCGGGCCCGGCACCTGGAGTCGATCTTCAGTGGTCGGGAGAGCACGACAACCACGGCGGGAACGTGCAGGTCGTCACCGCACCGGATGGCTGGCCGCTCGGGATCTCGCCCGTGCGTCCTGGCCGGGGACACGACGCCACCGCCCGGCGCCATCATGGCATCCCGCCGCTGCTCACCGCGTGGACCGGCGACCAGCTGCGCGTCCTCGGCGAGCTGGGCTACGAAGGCGAACAGGGCCACCATCACCGTCGCGTTCAGAAATCCGACGAGCCGATCATGGACCGATGTCCAGTAGCAGCTCAACCGCGCCCACAACACGGTCCACGCCATCGGCCGGGTCGCTGCGGCGCCGGCCCGCCGGCCCGACGACTGCGCGGACCGGCGGACCGGCGGACCCGGAGGATCGGTCAGTGGCCTGCGGGGATGAGTCTGCGCAGGCGGGCGGTGACCGCGTCCTCGGCGGCCTGCGCCTTGGCCGCCGCAGCTGGGGAGGCGGCGGTGGCCGGTGTTACGGTCCAGTCGGGGTGACCGGGCATGGCCGGGGTGGTGGTGCCGTACAGCCAGTCGTTGAGGAAGCCGCGCAGGTTCTGGCCGGACACCTTGGACGCGAGGGCGGCGAAGTCGGCGGTCGAGGCGGATCGGCCGCGGTACTTGCTCACCCAGGCGCGTTCGATTCGCTGGAACGTGGCGTTGCCGACCTTCTGCCGCAGGGCGTAGAGGGCGAGGGCGCCGCCGTCGTACACGTTGGGGTTGAAGACGTCCCAGATGGAGTCGGCCTTCAGCGGGTGGGCAACCGGGCCGTAGCGGGCGCGGTAGCGGTCGCCGGCGGTGTAGACATCCTTGAAGTACGAGTCCAGGTCGGCCGCACCGGTGTACTGCTCGAGGGTGCCGGTCTCGTCGGCGTAGGTGAGTTCGTACCAGGTGGCGTGGCCCTCGTTCTGCCAGACGTCGCTCCAGGCGGAGGGGGCGACGCTGTCTCCGAACCACTGGTGGGCGAGCTCGTGGGTCATGATCGGATTCAGGATGTACGCGGGCAGCCCGAACAGGCCCGTGTCGTACAGCGAAAGGGTCTGGGTCTCGAGCGCGAAGCCGAGGTTGGCGTCGATGACCAGCGAGCCGTAGTTCTCCAGCGGGTACCGGCCGACCTTCGACTCCATCCAGGTCAGCTGGGACCGCTCCGCCTCGATCTTGGGGAGCAGGGAGGCCGCGAGCCGGGTGGGTACGACGTCGCGGATCGGGGTGCCGTTGACCGCGGGCTGGGTGTGGACGGCGAAGTCACCGGCGACGACCTGGACCAGTTCGCTGGCCATCGGCTGCGACTCGCGGAAGCTGGACGAGACGTAACCGCCGCGGGCCCGGTCGCGCAGGTGCCGTCCGTTGGCGACCGCCGTCCAGCCCTTCGGGACGGTGAGGGTGATGGTGTACGTCGCCTTGTCGCGGGGGTGGTCGTTGCCGGGGAACAGCAGGTGGGAGGTGTCCGGTTGACCGGCGAGGACGGTGCCGTCCGCCGTGCTCACGAAGCCGACCGGCGAGTCGGCGTTCGCCGGGATCGGGGTCGCGGCGAACCCGCTGACGGTGACCCGGAACGTGCTGCCCTTGCGCAGCGCGCGGCGGGGCGTGACGACCAGTTCGTCGCCGGAGCGGGAGAATGCGGCCCGGTGTCCGTTGACCGACACCGCCCGCACCGATTCGCCGCCGAAGTCCAGGTCGAACCGGGAGAGCCCCTGGGTCGCGACCGCGGTGAGGGTGACGTCACCCGTCACGGTCTGTTTCGGATCCTTCGCCTTGTATGTCAGGCTCAGGTCATAGTTCTGAACGTCGTAACCCCCGTTGCCGAGCAACGGATAGAGCCGGTCCCCGAGACCGGGCGCTCCGGGTGAGGGAGCGCTGCCTGCCGCGTACGCCGGAGAGACGGACCCGGCGACCGTAACGAGCACGGTGGCGCCGGCCACTAGGGCAACGCGGAGACGTTTACCTATCAACGCTGTCATGGTCGTGGACGTTACGCCCGGCATTCAAATATCGACACCCGTAATCGAAAGGCATTCATGACATTCAGGACGGAAACGGTGAACCGGCAACACGTGGGGCTGAGCCCCGATCCGCAACGCGTCATTGTCAAGCTGTTCGTGCCGGGTGAGGACGCCGCGGTGGTGCGGAGCCGGGCACACGCGCTCATCGACCGGATCGCCGACCTGCCCGCCGATGCTGTCGACCAATTGCTCGAGGAGACGATCGAACGGTTCGAGCACCGGCACCAGGATCTGCGGGGCACCTTTCTACACCATTTCGACCTCGTACGCCACCGCGCGGAACGCGCCGAGCACCTGTCGCGCGCCCAGCGGTTGCTCGTCGGCGCCTATTTCACCCATGAGTACGCCGTGGAGGCGGCCGCGCTGTGCAATCCGTCCGTCGTCGCCCATCCCGACCAGTCCGGGCTCGCCGCAGGCCAATTGCGCGCGGCGATCAGCCTGCGTCAGATCGGCGAGGGACACCTGTCGTCCATCGGCTTCGCCACCGCCGTCCTGGGACCGGGCACCCGGCTCGAGGTCGCCGAGCGGTCCGGGCCCCTGATCACCGGTCTGCGCGCACCCGCGTGGTACCGCCGGGATCTGCTCGCCGCGGGAATGGCGGATGACGGCTGGGACAACGAGGTGTCCGGCACGCTGCTGGAGGCCCTGCCCGCGCAGTTCGACGAGGCCACTTTCGAGCAGGTGCTGGGCAGTCTGCCGGCGGACCTGCACACGCGGGAGAATTCGCAGCGGACACTCGAGCAGTTACGGCGTACCAATGCGGCGAGCTATGCGGCTGAATTCCCGGAGGATTCCGCGCTGCATCAGCGGGTGTTGTGGCCGGCCACGCCGATGGAGAGCAACGGCATGGAGGACGCCCGTTTCGTACGCTTCGTCGATGACAACGGTGTGGCGAGCTACCGGGCGACGTACACAGCCTACGACGGCCATTCCATCGCCGCTCGAACGCTCAGCAGCCCCGATCTGCGGCATTTCGAGATAGACCCGATGCGCGGGCCGGGTGTGCGCAACAAGGGCATCGCGTTGTTCCCGCGGACCGTCGGTGGCCGCCGGCTCGCCCTGTGCCGCACCGACGGCGAGACCACCGGCCTGACCGAGCTCGACGACCGGGCCCGCTGGCAGCCGCCGACCCCGTTGCACGGGCCGGCCCGCAGCTGGGAGCTGATCCAGACCGGCAACTGCGGCTCGCCGTTGGAGACCGACGCGGGCTGGCTGGTCATCACCCACGGTGTCGGGCCGATGCGCCGGTACGTGATCAGCGCGCTGCTGCTGGACCTGGAGCGGCCGGAGCGGGTCATCGCCGAGCTGCCCGACGCCCTCCTCGCCCCCGACGAGAGCGAACGTGAGGGATACGTACCCAACGTCGTGTACTCCTGCGGTTCGCTGATCCACGACGGACTGCTCTGGATGCCCTACGGCGCGAGCGATGCCCGCGTCGGTTTCGCCACCACCCCGGTCGAGGCCCTGCTCGCGGCCATGGTCCCCGCCGGGTAAAGGAAACCCCGGGTGAACGAGGTCAGCGCACGGGTAGCCACCGCGCCAGGTGATCGGTCACGGCGCGGGCGTCGTCCTCGATGCCGTTGAGGAACGACGATCGGCGCCGTCGCAGCAGGGGCAGGCCGAGTGCGTACAGTCCGGGTGGATCGAGAATTCCGCCCTCGTGCCGCAGCCGGCCCTTGTCGTCGAGCACCGGGACGTCCAGCCAGCCGTATTCGGGGCGGAACCCGGTCGCCCAGATGATCGAGCCGATCTCGCCGCCGGTCAGGTCGAGCCGCAGCCGGGTCGCCGCCGGCACCGCGGTCGGCGCGAACTCCTCGGGCGGGCCTGCCTCGCCCTCGCGGCCGGTCGTGCGCGCCCACTCGTCGAACGTCGCGAGCAAGCGTCTCATCTTGAGGTCGGCGAGGGAGCACACGTTGCGCAGGCCGCCGGAGAACAGCGCGTCGCCGTCCCGCACCGCCGCCCACCGGCCGACCAGTTCGACGCCCTGGGCGGTCAGCGCGTTGAGGTCGAGGGTGGCACGCTCCGGGGTGCCGGCCAGCTGCGGCGACGGCAGCCGGCGGGCCCGGGTGAGGTCGTCGACCTCGTCGTAGCGCTGGTCCCACACGCCTGACCCGTGCATCCACCAGAGCACGTCGCGTTTGCGGTAGACGCGGGGCAGCCGGACGTGCTCCCCGACCGCGAGGGTGACCTGCCGGCCGGATCGTTGCAGCTCGGCGGCGAGCTGGACCCCGGTGGCCGACGCGCCGACGACGAGCACCCCACCGGCCGGGAGCTGGGCGGGCCCGCGGTAGTCGAGGGGCGTCAGCTGGGCGACGGAGGCCGGCACGGCGGCGGCGAACGCGGGGACCGTCGCCACGTTGCAGGCACCTCCCGCGAGCACCACCGACCGGCACCGCAGCTCGCCCTGGTTCGTCGTGACCTGGTATCCGTCGCCGGCGAGGCGCACCGACGTGACGTCGGTGCGCGTCCGCACCGGAGCGCGTGCGGCGACGGCGAAGTCCTCGATGAACTCGACGACCTCGCCCATCGTCATGTATCCGTCGGGGTCCGGGCCGGCGTAGTGATGGCCCGGCAGGCTGCTCAGCCAGTTGGGCGTGAGCAGCCGCAGGGAGTCCCACCGCTCGCGCCGCCACGAGTTGGCCACCTCGCCCCGTTCGAGGACGACGTGGTCGATCGACCGGTCGCTGAGGAAGCGGCTCGCGGCCAGGCCGGCGTGGCCCGCACCGACGACCACCGTGGTGACGCGTTCGATGGCTCGGCCCGCCTCAGGCGACCTCGACGGTGACGTTCGTCGGATTGGTGAGCGCGTCGTAGACCGCCGAGCGCTTCTGCGACTGCGCGACCAGGGCCTCGATCTCCTCCTTGGAGGCGTCGGCGTCGATGGTGAACGTCACCTTGATGTCGTTGAAGCCGTTGCGGACGTCGCTGTCGGCGCCGAGGATGCCCCGGATGTCGTGGTTGCCCTCGACCGTGGACTCGACCGAGCGCAGCTGGATGCCCCGGTTCTGCGCGACGGACGCCACCCCTGCGGTCAGGCAGCCGGCCAGGCCGACGAGCAGGAACTCGATGGGGGTGATGCCGTTGTCCGGCGCGGCGAACACTTCCGGGTGATCGGCGGAGAACACCGACTCGCTCTTGTGGGACTGCTCCTGGCCGAGACCGAAGAACTTCTCGACGGTCACGGTGCTGCGGACACCCTCCGCCCACTTCGACGACGCCCGCCAGGTGAACCGGGCCGCCTCGGGCGCGCCCTTCAGCACCTCCCGCGCGTCGAGCAGGGCCTGCACGTTGACTCCGTTGTCCACCGTCGTCATATCCGTTTTCTCCCTTTGATGCCGCGTGGTGATCAAGTTCCTACTATCCCCATGGGTGATCAAGGCAAATATACTGGCCTGCGCAGACGCCGCATAGCTATCATCACCCGCATGGCGTCGTCTTCGACCGTTCCGGCCGGTTCGATCGGCGGTGTCGAGACCCGGTTCCTCGATCTCCCGGCGCCGCTGCGACTCGACTGCGGACGCGAGCTGCGCTCGGTCCGGGTGGCCTACGAGACCTACGGGACGCTGTCCCCCACCCGCGACAACGTCATCCTGGTCTGCCACGCGCTCAGCGGCGACGCCCACGCGGCCGGCCACTCGGCGAGCACTCCGGACACCGGCACCCGCGACGGGTTCGCCGCGGAGCGCCGCGACGGCGCCGGCGGCAGGACCCTCGGCTGGTGGGACGGCATGATCGGGCCCGGCAAGGCGTTCGACACCGACCGCTTCTTCGTCGTCTCCACCAACCTGCTCGGGGGCTGCCGGGGCACGACCGGCCCGTCCTCGGCCGACCCCGGCACCGGCAGGCCCTACGGATCGGACTTCCCGGTCGTCACCGTGGCCGACATGGTGCGGTGCGAGCGGGCCTTCCTCGACGAGCTCGGCATCGAGCGGCTCGCCGCCGTGGCCGGTGGCTCGCTGGGCGGGATGCAGGCACTGCAGTGGGCCGTGCTGTACCCCGATCAGGTGGACACGATCGTGGTGATCGCCTCCACCCACGCCCTGCACCCGCAGGGCATCGCGTGGAACGCCATCGCCCGGGAAGCGATCATGCGGGACCCCGCCTGGCAGGGTGGCGACTACTACGGCACGGGCAGCGCACCGGACGCCGGCATGGGCGTGGCCCGGATGGTCGGCCACATCACCTACCTGTCGGCGCCGGCGCTCACCGACCGGTTCGGGCGGCGGCTCCAGTCCGCCGGCGACCTCCGGTACACGCTCGACGAGCCGGAATTCGAGATCGAGAGCTACCTCGACCACCAGGCGGCATCGTTCGTGCGGCGCTTCGACGCCAACACCTATCTGCGGCTGTCCCGGGCGCTGACCTACTTCGACCTGGCCCGCGAGCACGGCGGCGGCTCCCTGACCCGGGCGCTGGCGGGCGTCCGCGCACGGACGCTGCTGATCGCCTTCAGCTCCGACTGGCTGTACCCGCCATCCGCCTCGGAGGAGATCGAGACGGCACTGCGTGACCTCGGTAAACCGGTCGACTACCACGTGATCGACGCGCCGTACGGACACGACTGTTTCCTGCTGGAGGAGGGCCGGCAGACCCCGCTGGTCCGGACGTTCCTTGACGAGAGCCGAGCATGAGCACACCACGCACCGAGGAATCGCACGATTTCGGGTTCGAGACCCGGCAGCTGCACGCCGGCCAGCGCCCCGAGCCGAACACCGGCGCCCGGGCGGTGCCGATCTTCCAGACCACCAGCTACGTGTTCGAGGACCCGGAGTCGGCTGCGGCCTACTTCAACCTCCAGGAGTACGGCAACACGTACTCGCGCATCATGAACCCGACGGTGGCCGTCTTCGAGGAGCGGGTCGCGAACCTCGAGGGCGGCTCCGGCGCGGTGGCGTTCGCCAGCGGCATCGCCGCGCAGGCCGCCGCGCTGTTCACGCTGCTCGAGCCCGGTGATCACATGGTCGCCTCGTCCGCGCTCTACGGCGGCACGGTCAACCAGTTCAAACACCTGCTGCGCAAGATGAGCGTGGACCTGACCTGGGTCGATCCCGACGACCCGGACGCCTGGCGCGCGGCGGTGCGGCCGGGGACAAAAGCCTTCTTCGCGGAGACGATCGGCAACCCTGCCGGGAACGTGCTGGACATCGAGACCGTGGCGGGCATCGCGCACGAGCACGACGTGCCGCTGATCGTGGACAACACGTTCGCCACGCCGTACCTGTGCCGGCCGATCGAGTGGGGCGCCGACATCGTCGTCCACTCGGCGACGAAGTTCATCGGCGGGCACGGCACCAGCATCGGCGGAGTCGTGGTCGAGGCCGGCACGTTCAACTGGTCCAACGGTCGCTTCCCGGTGATCGCCGACCCCTCCCCCGCGTACCACGGCCTGCAGTTCCACGAGACTTTCGGGGCGTACGGCTATCTGATGAAGTTGCGGGCCGAGACCCTGCGCGACCTCGGCGGCACCCTGGCCCCGCTGAACGCGTTCCTGTTCCTGCAGGGCCTGGAGACGCTGTCGCTGCGGATGGACCGCCACGTCGCGAACGCCCTGCGGGTCGCGGCGTTCCTCGAGTCGCACCCGCTGGCGTCCCGGGTGAGTTATCCCGGCCTGCCGTCCAGCCCCTACCGGCCGCTGGTCGAGAAATACCTGCCGGGTGGAGCGGGTGCGGTGTTCTCCTTCGAGTGCGCAGGCGGCCGAGACGGCGGGCAGGACCTCATCCGCGGCGTCACACTCTGGTCGCACCTCGCGAACGTCGGCGACGCGAAGAGCCTGATCATCCATCCGGCGAGCACCACCCACCGCCAGCTCAGCGACGAGGAGCTGCGGGCCGCGGGGGTCGGGCCCGGCACCGTACGGCTGTCGGTCGGCATCGAGTCCGTCCAGGATCTCATCTGGGACCTGGAGCAGGCGTTCAAGGGAGTGACCGGATGACCGACGTCGCGCACTACCAGAACCCGTCGGACATCCAGCGCATCCTGCACACGGCGAAGACCGTCGCGATCGTCGGGCTGTCCAACAACCCGTTGCGGGCGAGCTACTTCGTCGGCTTCTACCTGAAACGCCACGGCTACCGGGTGATCCCCGTGAACCCACGCGAGCCCGAGATCCTCGGCGAGACCAGCTTTCCGAGCCTTCGCGACGTGCCGGAGCGGGTCGACGTGGTCAACGTCTTCCGGGCACCGGGCGCGCTGCCCCCGATCGCCGAGGAGGCGGTCGCGATCGGAGCCACTTCGCTCTGGACCCAGTTCGGTGTGGTCAACGCCGACGGCGCGAGGATCGCCGAGCAGGGCGGGCTCACGGTGGTCATGGACCGCTGCATCAAGATCGAACACGCACGGTACGCGGGCCGCATGCACTGGCTCGGCTTCAACACCCAGCGCATCACGTCGGTCCGCACCGGCCTGCAATAGTAGAAATCATGATCTACCTGACCGCGACACCCGCCGGCGCATCGGTCGCCGTCCTCGACCTCGGCGCCGGCGACCCGGTGCGCGTCTACGTCGGTGGCCTCGGCTCGTCCACCGGCGTCGGCTTCGGCCAGGTCGCCGGGCACCCGCTGCTCGCGGGCACCGGGCGGCACATCCTGATCGACCTGATCGGCAGCGGCTGGAGCGACCACGACGACACGTTCGGGCACACCATCGACGAGCACGCCGGCACGGTGATCGCCGTGCTGGACGAGCTCGGCCTGAAGGACGTCACGCTGGTCGGCCACTCACTGGGTGGGTCCGTGGTCATCAGCGCCGCGGCCCAACGCCCCGACCTGGTCGGCGAGCTCATCGTGGCCGAACCCAACCTCGACCCCGGCATCGGCTCGTTCTCCGCCGAGGTCGCCGCGTTCGACGAGGACACCTTCGCCGCGACCGAGCACGAACGCATGATCGCCGAGCTCCGCACGGCCACCGACACCGATTCCATCCAGTTCAGCCGCACGCTGCCCCGGTGGTCCGCCCGCGGACTCCACCGCACCTCCGTCTCGCTGATCGCCGACCGGCCCGAGACGTTCCGCGAGCAGTTCTACGCCTTCCCCGGCCCCCGCATCTACATCAGCGGCGAACTCTCCGCCGAGGACCTCGACCCGCTGCGCGCCGCCGGGGCCGACGTCCGCGTCGTCCCGGATTCAGGTCACGCCCTGATGCTCGACAACCTCGACGGCTTCGCCGCCGCGATCGCCTCAGCTCACCTGCCGGGCGATGATGCGGGCACAATCGACTGACTCGGCGTGGGTGGTGTCGACCTCGACGTCATACACCACCCCTTTGTGTACGGACCCGGCCTGCAGGGCCGCCATTCCGGGCACCCGGTCACCCCGGGCCAGCTCGCGGGCCTCGGCCACCTCCGGTGCACAGTGCACGCCCACCCACAGCACCTCCAGGCCTTCAAGGTGACCACGCAGCCGCTCCTGGGAGGTCTGGCCGCTGAGAAAGACGTCGTCGATGATCACCCGCGCGCCGGCCCGGGCCATCGCGGCGACGCCCGTCGTCCAGGCGGTCTCGAGCACGCGCCAGGCCTCGCCGAGGACGACCTCACCGTCCTGGCCGAAGGAGATGCCCGAACCGGAGTCGAGGAGCGCGGGCGGAAGCCGGTCAACCAGATCATCCACCCCCATGTTGATCCACGGCTGCGGCAGGATCGCCTTGAGACAGTGGACGATGCCGGATTTCCCGGAACTCGATCCGCCGTTCAGCACGATGACTTGCGTACCCACCGAAGTGCCTCCATGGGTTATGGGCTTTTCCTGATCGGGCGGAGCCACGGTTCCGGGACGAGCGACGTGAAGCCGATGTCCGCGAACTTGGCGTAGAGCTGGGGAGTGAGGATGACCAGCTCCGGGCGTACGGTATCGCCTGTCGCTGCGGCGTAGATGCCGTTGGTGTGGTCTTCCATCAGGTCTCCGACCGCCTCGCCGACGGTTTCGGTCAGTTTTCGCTGGTCGGCGATGCTAGGACGGCCGGGGGTGGCGACGACGCAGAGGTTGCCGGTGTAGTGCTTCTCCAGCTCGCGCCGGGCCTGGGCGGCGTTGCCCGTAACCACCTCGACGACCAGGACCTCCGCGCCGCCGGGATGGGCGACCCAGAGCGGGCGGAACTGGTCGGGGTGCTGCTCGTCGACGTAGTTGTACAGTTCCGTCCGGTCCCCCGGGTCGGCTTTCCACCCGCCCGCCGGCGCCGGGCACGGCGGTTCGTCCGGTGTCATGGGCACGGCGGGTGTCTCGGGTGTCGACGGGCCCTGCTCGGTGACGGTGAGGGTGCCCGCGCGCCACACGCCGACCAGATGCGCGGAGCCGGGTAACTTGGCTTTCCGGGCGAGTGGCGTATATGTGAGCGCATCGAGGTCGACCCCGGTGACCGGCACGTAGAACGGGCAACCGGCCTCGGGACCCCCACCCCCGCCCAGTGCCACCGGTGCCGGTGCGCAGAAGCGGACGGGTTCGCCCGGGAGGCTGAGCACGGTGCCGGATGCTTCCACGATGTCGCCGTCGTGGACCACAAGAGCATCGGCCACGACCGGACCGGCATTGTCAGGGCGGTTCACCAGCAGCACCACGGAGCCGGCCGCGATCAGGGTCGCCGCTGCCGCGGCCAGGACCGGCAGCCAGCGCCGGTTGTGCTGCGTCCACCGTGCGGTGTCGGGTTCGGGTGGGTCCGGCTGGGCGGCCCGCCACTGCCGGCCCGCATCCGTCAGCAGGTCGTCGATCGGATCGTTCATCCGGCCACCTCCAGCAGGGTACGCAGTTTGGTGCGGGCGTCGGCGAGCGTCGACTTCACGGTCCCCACGGCACAGCCCATGACGGCCGCGGTCTCCACCGTGGTCAGCCCGGCGAAGTAGACACAGTCGACGGCGAGCCGTTGCCGGTCGGTGAGGCGGTCCAGGGCGCGCTGCAGGTCGACGCGTTCGTCCGGGATGCCCGCCGCACCCGCACCATCGGGCACGCCGACCAGCGGGCGGGACCGTCGTGCCGCCTTGCGGGCCTGGTCGGCGGCGATCGCGAGCAGCCATGCTGACGGGGCTCCGCGCGCCGGGTCGTACTGGCCGCGTTTGAGCCAGGCACGGGTCAGCGCTTCCTGCACGACGTCGTCGCGGTCCGCCGCCGGTGCGAGCCTTGCCGCGAGCCGGGCCATCGCACCCAGATGGGGACGCACCCACTCGGCGAACCCCGGCCCCGTTGCGATGCTCACACCTGTACTACCCGCGCCGGGTGCCATCCGGTTGGGTCACCGGACGGCTTTCTTCCAAGAAACCTAGAGCCAGTCTGATGGGTCATTACGGCGGTCATGATTGCTCCTTGGTGTGTCGTGGCTGGTGACCCGACAGGTCTGGAGCGGGAACGCCTCGAGGTGCTGCTGAGCCCGGCCCCTTCGCGGCCAGGTGGCGAGGGCCACAGAATTTCCCGGCGTTCCACCATGGACTGCGGCACCGTCCGCAGGCCGGCCCGGACGTGACTGGTCCACGCTTGACACATGACACCGCAGAAGGTTGCGGCATCGCCTGCTTCAAGGCAACTTCGTGCCCCGCGATTGGAGCGCATCTGACGGATCGTGCAACATCCCCGACGGTGGCGCAGGAAGGCCCTACCGGCCTTCCTGCATCATTACCACCATCACCGGCGGCCTACCACCGATCACCAGGTTGACCAACGTCCCTGGACAGCACACCTAGGCGCCGTACTTGTCGTACGAGACGGTCCAGTCGCCGAGGCCGTTCCAGACGGCGAGGGACTTCGGGGTGTGGCGGACGTCGACGACGTCGCCGAGGATGAAGTTGTCGTAGACCCATTGGGCGTCGGCGACGCTGAGGTTGACGCAGCCGTGGGAGAGGTTGGCGCGGCCGAGGGACTTGTTCCACGGGGCGGCGTGCAGGAACTCACCGGAGTAGCTGATCCGGGTGCACAGCTTGACGATCTCGGGGGCGTAGTAGTTGGGGTCCTTCGGGTCGGTCAGCCCGTAGCTGGCCGAGCTCATGGAGTGCGACTTCTCCTTGGAGAGGACGACGTGCGGGCCCGAGTTGGTCCAGAAGTGCAGCTGCGAGCCGTCGGCGGCCTTGGAGTAGCCGCCGCGGCCGGTGCTGGAGGCCATGTCGCGGACCATCTTGCCGTCGATGTAGACCTTGGTGCGGTGGGTGTTGTTGTCCGTGATCGCCAGCAGCTGACGGCCGATCGTGAAGTCGGTCTTCTTGGCGGCGGCGCCGTACACACCGTTGCCGAGGTTGACGCCGAACGCGTCGACCTTGACCTTGATCGTGGTGCCCTTTTTCCAGTACTTCGCGGGGCGCCAGTGGACGATCGAGTCACTCACCCAGAAGAACTTGCCCTCGACGGCGGGCGAGGTCTCCACGGTGATCGCCTTCTCCGCCGCGGACTTCTTGGAGACGGACTTGCTGAAGGCGACGATGACCGGCTGGCCCATGCCGTACGTGCCGCCGGTGCGCAGGACGTTCAGCCCGTTGGCCTGGAACGTGACGCTCGCGACCTTGCCCGGTTTGAGCGTCGTGAACGTCGACGTCTTCTTCACCTCGGCGCCCAGGCTGTCGACAACGGACGCGTTGACCTTGTACGTCTTGCCGTAGGCGAGGGTCCCCGTCGAGCGCCAGGTCGCGCCGTCGGCCTGCAGTTCGCCGCTGATCTTCTTCGAGCCCGCGACGACGGAGACCGATTTCAGGGTGCCGCCCTCGACGGCGACGCTGATGTTTTCGGTCGGTGACACCTTCGCGGCGCCCGCCTTGGGGCTCACGGTCAGGCTGATCGGCTTCGCGGTGGGCGGGGCGCTCCAGGCGCCGACTTCCGCCGCGTTGCTCGCCGCCTGCGGGGTGCCACCGGCGGCCTTGCCCGAGGAGGAGCACCCGGCGGCCGCAAGACCCGCAGCCGCGCCGACACCGACCGCGCCAAGGATTACTCCACGTCGCCTGACCATGACTCTCTCTCCGCCGAGGGGCACTCCGCCCGGCGCAGTCTAGAGATCTTCGGCGCTCCCGTCGATGGCAGTCTCATAACGGTCGATCGGAGCTTTCAGGCCCGCTTCACCGCAACCGTGACGCGGTGGGTGGTGGCGTAGATCGCGCCGGCCCAGCCCTCGGCGTTGCGGAAGGCCAGGCTCGTGGCGCCGCTCTCGGCGCGGTCCGCGACGACGGTGAACGCGCCGGCGGGGAGCTCGCGGCGGTAGAACGCCATCACGCTCTGCGGATCCAGCTCGGTGAGCGTGAACGAGGCGCCTGACTCCCGGTCGCTCAGTCCGGTCACGCGGCTGCCCGGTGGGATGCGGAAGGCTGCGGGCACGTTGCGTACGCCGGACTGGGCCCGAGTGACAGCGGACACGTCCCGGGCGACCGTCCGGGTGCGGGTAGCCGCCGCCGGGGCGAACGCGGCGGGCTCGGCACGCCGCGACTCGACGGGCGCACCGCCGCAGGCGCCGAGGCCGGTGACGGCCAGCAGGGTGGCTACCACGGTGGCGATCCGCCTGGCGATCATCGCGCTGCCCTCTTTCGTACGTAAATCGGCCTTGACTCCCCATCTTCGCCCATCGGTCAAGGCAGTGAGCGCTCGGTAACGGAAAGAAATCTCGAACCAGCGGCAGCGGGGGCGGCGGCCCACCGCGTTCAAGGGGTGGAGTTGCACCCCGAAACGCAAGGAGTTCCCCCGATGGCAGTTCACCGCAGGCGCAGCCGGCTCAAGGTAGGGATGGCTGTCGCGGCCGTCGCAGTGGTCGCCGCCGGTATCGGTATCGGCACCGCCGACGCGGGTACGCACAAGCCGTGGCAGGGCGGCGGACGGCACACGCCCAAGCCCACGGCCAGCACGACCTCGGCAGCGCCCTCACCCACGGTGAAGCCGTCACCGACGACCGCCTCTCCGACTCCGACAAAAGCCACATCCGCCCCGACGAAGACACCCACGCAAGCACCCACGGCCACGCCTTCGGCGACACCGGCAAAGCCCGCGAGCACGGGTACGTGGACCCCGCCGCCGGCCAACGGAACGTTCGACTACCAGATCGGCGGGGCGTACACGCCGCCCGCGGGCGTCAGCGTCGTGAGCCGTGACCGCACCTCGAACGTGGCCGCCGGGCTCTACAACATCTGCTACGTCAACGCGTTCCAGGCGCAGCCCGACGACAACTCGTGGTGGAAGGCGAACCACCCGGAGCTGCTGCTGAAGGACGCGAGCGGGAACCTGGTCATCGACAAGGACTGGAACGAGATCCTGCTGGACTTCTCGACCGCGGCGAAGCGGGCGGCGCTGACCACGGTCGTCGGCGAGTGGATCGACGGCTGCGCCACGAAGGGCTTCCAGGCCGTGGAGCCGGACAACCTGGACTCGTACACCCGGTCCAAGGGGCTGCTGACCGAGTCGCAGGCGATCGCGTACGCCGCGTCGCTGACCGCCTACGCCCACGGCAAGGGTCTCGCCGTCGGGCAGAAGAACACCGCCGACCTGAGCACGGCGAACGCCAAGCAGGCCGGGTTCGACTTCGCGGTCGCCGAGGAATGCGCCGACTTCGACGAGTGCGAGAACTACACGGCTACGTACGGCAACAATGTGATCGTGATCGAGTACACGCAGAGTGAGTTCACCAAGGCCTGCTCGGCGTTCGGCAGTAAGCTCTCGATCGTGCTGCGCGACGTCGATGTGACGACCCCGGGATCGGGTTCGTACGTGTTCAAGAGCTGTTGAGCCGTCCCACCGAGACGGGCTTCCTCCGTGACACCGGCAGCATGTCCGCCGGCGTCACGGAGGGCTTCGACGACTTCGTGCACGGCCGGGGACGGGCGCTGCTGCGCTTCGCGTACGTCCTGTCCGGGGACGCGCATCTGGCCGAGGACCTCGTCCAGGAGGTCCTCGCCCGGATGCACCGCCGCTGGGACAAGATCACCGCGATGCACCACGCCGAGGCCTATGTCCGGACGGCGATCGTGCGGCAGTACCTGTCCTGGCGCCGGCGCCGCTCGGCGGGTGAGGCGATCCTCGCCGAGGTCCCCGATCGGGCCGGGCCCGACGACCCGCAGCAACGGGTCCTGGCCCGCGACCAGATGTGGCAGCTGATGACCGGGCTGCCCCGCGCGCAACGGGCCGTACTCGTGCTGCGCTTCTACTGCGACCTGCCGGACAACGAGATCGCGGCCCTGCTGGGCTGCGGCGAGTCGACGGTACGGTCGCAGGCTGCCCGGGCACTGGCCCGGATGCGGAAACTCTTGGGTGAGGAGGGGGTGTACGGCGATGGATGACCTGGACCGGTTGCTCGCGGATTCGATGCGGAGCGCCGCCGACCACGCACCCTCCGACGGCGGGCTGCTCAGCTCGGTGCACCAGAAGTCCCGCCGCCACCACCGGCGCCGGGTCGCCACCGGGCTGTCCACGGCCGCCGCCGTGCTGGCCCTCGGCGTACCCTTCGGCGTGGTCCTCGCCACCCGCGACCGGCCGGTGGTCGCACCCACCCAGGCCCCGGCGCCGGCCGCCCCCGCCCCGACGGCCACCTCGCCGTCGGCATCCCCCTCCTCGTCCCCGCGCACCTCCTCACGACCCCCGTCTTCGCCGCCACCCCCGTCCTCAAAAGCGGTCCGCCTGGTCGACGGCTGGACCGCGCCGACGTTCCCCTACACACTCCCGGCCACCGACGGCATGAGCGCTCCCGTCGCATCGATGCGCGACGGCAACCCGATCGCGTTCTTCGAGGCCACCGATCTGCAGGACCACGCCGACATCACGATCACGGTGTCGAGCCGGAAACCGTCGTTCACCACATCCGCCACGGAGTCGGACAAGCAGGTCCGCGGCCACACCGGAACCCTGCGGACGGTCGACGTGCAGCCCGCGAAGCAGCTCACCCTCTCCTGGCAGGAATCCGCCGGCCGGTGGATCCAGCTGGCCACCGACGACACGTACACCCCGAAACAGGTCGTCGCCCTCGCCGATTCGCTGACGGCCGCCTCGATCGCCGTGCTGCCGCCGTTCACGC
The DNA here is from genome assembly GCF_016862215.1 of Winogradskya humida. Lineage (GTDB taxonomy): Bacteria > Actinomycetota > Actinomycetes > Mycobacteriales > Micromonosporaceae > Actinoplanes > Actinoplanes humidus. The sequence goes on along the minus strand of NZ_BOMN01000115.1, from coordinate 58,116 downwards.
TCGACCTCACCCCGTCGGGGCTGGCGGCGGACACGGTCACCGCGTCGAGGATGACCTTCCGCAACAGCTCCGGCACGATCGCCGTGGTGCTGCGGAAACGGCAGCAGCTCAGCAACACCACGGGCAAGGTCGGCAAGTACAAGGCCCGGCTCACCCACGACGCGGACGGCGCGACGCTGGCCGTCGACGTCACCGACTGGGACGCCACGCTGGAGATCACGGTCAGCGCCGGGCTCACCGTGTCCGACGCGGAGCTGACCCGGTTCGCTTCGGGCGTACACATCCTGAACCGTTCCGACCCCGAATGAACCTTTCATCGTGACGTCGCCGGTCACGGCAATGACTGAGCCCGGCATCCGTCTGCTTCGTGCCCGTGGCCGGATCCTGCCGCCCTCGCCACCCACTGCCGACGGACCCTGGAGAAGGTCTTCGCCGCGCTTCCTCACGTCGGGGATTTGCCCGACCTGTCAGCGGGGGCGCGCCGGAGTGTGATGGGTCCGGCCGGAGAAGTCGGCCGTTCGGCGTGCGAAGGGGACGGTATGAGGGTTCTGCTCATCGAAGCCAATGACATCCTGGCCGCTCGTCTCGTGGCCGCCCTGCGCGCCGCCGGCCTCGCGGTGGACCGGTCCCACGACGCTGCGGACGGCGAGTTCAAGCAGACCTGCACGCGGTACGACTGCCTGGTCGTCGATCGCCGGCTGCCCGACGGTGACGGCGCCGCGATGACGCGCGCGCTGCGCGGTGCCGGCGTGCGGACCCCGATCCTGCTCCTGAGCCATCGTGACGACCCGGCCGAACGGATCGAGGGTTTCGCGGCCGGCGCGGACGACTGCGTGAGCGCGCCGTTCGCCCTGGCCGAGCTGGCGGTCCGGGTCCGGGCGCTGTGCCGGCGTACCGGTGAGACCCGGCCCGCTTTCGTCCGGTCCGGCGATCTGAGCCTCGACCTGTCGCGCCGGGCCGTCACCCTCTGCGGGGCGCCGGTTTCGTTGTCGGCGAAGGAGTTCGCGGTGCTGGAACTGCTCGCCACCCGCGCCGGCCAGGTCATCACCCGCACCGAACTGATCGAATGCTGCTGGGACGAGATGGCCGACCCGCGCTCCAACGTGGTCGACGCCGTGGTGGCCCGGTTACGCCGGCGACTGGGCCGGCCCGAGCTCGTCCAGTCGGTGCACGGCGTCGGTTTCCGGTTGAGCGTGGCTGAGGAGCAAGCCGCCTGACCGCCGCTCCCCACGGAACAGCCCGAGCCCAGCGGCTCGGGCTGTTCCGTGTGCTCAGCTCTCCGGGGTCAGTGTCAGCTCGTCCTCGGTGGCGGTGTCCACAGCGGAGCGGGTGAAGGCCCACGGCGCGGTGCGGCCGGTGCGCCACAGTTCCTGCTGGTCGTCGTAGTGCTCGTCGGTGGCGTGCCCTGAGACGCCGGTGAGGTTCACCCAGGTGGAGGCGTCGAGGTTGCCGAGGTCGACGATCATGCGCATCGAGGGGACCCAGTTGACCTCATAACCCTCCCGGGCGTCCCAGCCGGTCGCATTGACCGCTGCCGTACCACCCGGGACCTCGAACGGGCCGCTGTTGAGCAGCCACTGCACGGGTGCCGGGCCGCCGGTGCCGAGTGTCTGGTTGCGCAGGGTGAGCTTGTGCAGGTCACCCCAGCGCCACTGCGCCGGGTCGGTGCCGAGCTTTCCGGACAGTGTCGCGGCCGCATCGTCCATGGCGGCGATCAAGACATCGTCACGGGTACGCAACCCGCGCGGATCGGTCGTGTTCTGCCACCACATCGAATCGGGCTGCGCCAGCATCTTGCGGACGATCTCGTACCAGAGGCCGCCGCCGTCGGGGCCCTTGCCGTAGGGCGTACCGGCGAAGCGGGCCTCGAACGTGAGCTCGAGCATCCGGTCCCAGACCGCGTTGAAGTACGCGGCCGCCGCCGAGTCCACCGGCTGGTCGAAGTTCCAGTCGCGCAGCAGTGCCTGTGCCTTGCGGGCCCCCTCGCCCGGGGTCACGGCGAGCAGCCGCGGCACGAGGTCCTCGGCGTTGCCGTTGTGGGTGTCCAGCTGGATGCGCCGCATCGCCGCGGCGTCGAGCTTCCCGGCGTCCTCGATCAGTTTCGTGATCCGGGCGGCGCGGTAGCCGTCCCCCCACACCGACGTGATGTGGTGCGGGTATTCCGGCCCGACGACGGCGTTGTTGGCGCTGACGATGTAGCCCGACGGCGGGTCGAGCTGGGTGGGCATGTCGTCGAAGGGCAGGTAACCGGTCCAGTCGTACTCACCGGTCCAGCCCGGCACCGGGGCGGTGCCGTCGCCCTTCGCGCGGACCGGGATCAGGCCCGGCGCCTGGTATCCGATGTGGCCCGCGGTGTCGGCGTAGACCAGGTTCTGCGACGGCACGGAGAACTTCGCCGCGGCGGCCCTGAACGACGTCCAGTCGGTGGCGGTGTCGAGGGCGAAGACGGCGTCGAGGGTGGGGTGCGGGTCCAGCGCCGTCCACTGCAACGCCACCGCGTAGCCGCCGGGGGCCGGGGCGATACCGGGTTCGCGGCCGGCGTCACCGGCCTGTTTCACCCGGTCGTAGACGTCGGAGATGATCGGGCCGTGCCGGGTGGCGCGGACGGTGACGGTCCGCGGCTCACCGCCGGCGATCTTGATGATCTCGGTACGGGTGGTCAGCGGAACCTGCGCGCCGCGGTACTCGTACGTGCCGCCGGTGATCTTCTCGAGGAACAGGTCGGTGTCGGCGGGCCCCAGGTTGGTGAAGCCCCACGTGACGTTCGCGTTGTGGCCGATGACGATGCCCGGCAGACCGGCGAACCCGAAACCGGCGACGTCGTACGGGCACCCGGCCGTCACCTTCTCGCAGTGCAGCCCCGACTGGTACCAGACGCCGGGCTGCGACGCCGCGAGGTGCGGATCGTTGGCCAGCAGCGGCTTACCGGTCGTCGTGCGCGACCCGGCGACGGCCCACGCGTTGGAGCCGATACTGCGGCCCCGCTCCCCCAGCACCCCGTCGATCGCCGTCGCCCCCTGGGCGGAACTGCCCACGGCGCCCAGCTGCTCGTCGGTGAGGGCCTGCCCGCTGCCCCCGCCGGCGCCCCCGGTGGACGCGCCCGCCGCGATCGTGGTCGGCCAGCGCTGGTAGTCGTAGTCCGGGAACAGCTCGTCGACCTGCTCCTGGGTCAGCGTCGCGGACATCAGCGAGCGGCGGATCTGGTCGGACATGCTGCCGTTGAGGTCCCACGCCATCGCCTTGAGCCACGAGACGGAGTCGGCCGGCGTCCAGGGCTCCGGGGCGGGGACCTCGGTGGTCAGGCCCAGCAGGCCGTACTCGGCGCTGAGGCTCCAGCTGCTGTGGTCCTTCAGGTAGGCGTTGACGCCGGCGGCGTACGCGTCGAGGTGTGCCCTTGACTGCGGTGACAGCAACGTGACCTCCTGCTCGGCCACCCGCCGCCAGCCCATGGTCCGGATCATCGCGTCCGTCTCGACCTGGCCCTCACCGAACAGCTCGGCCAGCCGCCCGGCGGTGATGTGCCGGCGGATGTCCATCTCCCAGAACCGGTCCTGGGCGGCCACGTAGCCCTGGGCGAGGAACAGGTCGTGCGGGGTGCTCGCGTAGATCTGCGGGACGCCGAGCCCGTCGCGGGCCACCCGGACCGGCTCGCTCAGCCCCGGCACGGTCAGGTTGCCCGTGTACTGCGGCAGCGAGCGGCGCACCAGCCAGGTGGCGGTCAGGCCGGCGCCGGCCACCACGACAACGAGGGTGGCGACGGTGAACCAGGCGGCGAGGCGCCAGCGGCGCAGGATGCGGTGACGCCGGGACGGCGCCACGGCCGGGGCGGCGGGTGGTGAGCCCTGGACGGGCTCGGCGATCACGTCGGTCATACCCCCACCGTTCTCGCGCGCGACCGGCACGGACAGCCGGGAACATCCCTGACATGTGCCGCGGGGGCCTCCCGGGGGACGGTGGCGAGGATGGCTGAACCGTCTTTCTAGGGAGCTACGACATGACTGGAATCATCGCGCTGTGGGCGGCGCCGCGGTCCCGATCCACCGCGTTCTTCCGCTCGATGGTGGAGCACGGTGACGTGGTCGCGCTGCACGAGCCGCTGTGCAACCTGGTCGACTTCGGGGAGACGACGGTGCTGGACCGCGTCGTGCGGACCCCCGCCGAGCTGATCGAGGTCGTCACGGGGATCGCGCGGACCCGTACGGTGTTCTTCAAGGACACCACCGACCAGCGTTACCCGGAGATCCTCGCGGACACGGCGTTCCTGCGCGAGGCGCGGCACACGTTCCTGATCCGCACACCCGCGGAGGTCGCGTCGTCGTTCTACGCGTTGAAGCCCGACATGCAGGTCTCCGACATCGGCATCGAGAACCAGCACGAGATCCTCGAGGCGGTCCGCGTGGCCGGGGGTGCTCCGGCGGTCGTGATCGACTCGGCCGACCTGGTCACCGCGCCGGAGGCCACGATGGCGAACTACTGCGCCGAGGTCGGGCTCCCGTTCCGCCCGGAGGCGCTGAACTGGCAGGCCGGTGCCCGCCCCGAGTGGGAGCGCAGCGACCGGTGGCACCAGGACGTGGCCGCCAGCACCGGGTTCAGCGCCCGGACCTCGCAGTACGCCAACACGGTGGAGAACGACCCGCGGCTCGCAGCGTTCAGCGCCCACCACGAGCCGTTCTACCAGCTGCTGCGGGCCCAGCGCCTCGTCACCGCCTGAGCGATGCCGGAAGGGCCGCTCCCCGGTGGGGAGCGGCCCTCGTCGTTCTACAGCGACGTCATCGAGGGTCAGGACGGTGGGTGCGGCCCGGGCGGTAGCCGCCCGATCTGGCGGTCCGCGTCCTCGCAGACCGCGGTGAGCAGGGTGCGGAACTGCCCGGAGAGGCGTTCGGCGGTGGCCGCGTCGAACAGCTCGGCGTCGTACTGGAGCAGCCCGCCCAGCACGCCGCCGACCTCGGCGACGGTGAGCTGCAGGTCGAGCCGGGTCCCACCGTCCGGCAACGGGACCGGCAGCAGGTCGAGCCCGCCGACGTCCAGCCGCGACTCGCGGTGCCCGAGGAGGAAACCGGCGAGGGCGTCGCCCGGCGGCCCGGTGGGGCGCTGCAACGTGAACAGCGCCTGGACCAGCGGGGGCCGGCCCGGGTCACGGGGTACGCGCAGCTCGTCCACCAGCCGGGACAGCGGGAGCAGAGCCTGGTCGAGGGCGCGCGGTACGCGTACCGCGGCGCGCCGGACGAGGTCGGCGAAGCTCTCCCCCGGGTCGATCCGCGCACGCAGCACGGCGGTGGTTGTGAACGGCCCGATCGTGCCGGCGGTCTCGGCGCGGGAGCGGCCGTGCACCGGCGACCCGACCAGCAGGTCCCGCTGCCCGGTGGTGCGTGAGAGCAGCACCTGGAACGCGCAGAGCAGGACCACGTAGAGGGTGGTGCCCAGGGAGTGGGCGAGCGCGGCGAGACGCGCGGAGGTCGTGGCGTCGAGGTGGAACCGGCTCACCCCGCCGGTGAAGCGCTGCCGGGGACCGCGTGGCCGGTCGGTGCGCAGGTCGAGCATGGTGGGCGCGCCGTCGAGCTCGGTGCGCCAGAAGTCCTCGGCACCGGCGACGGTGGCTGCGTCCAGCCGGCTGTCGATCCAAGGCTGCACAGCGGCGAAGCCCGGGACCGCGACGGGTTGCACGGCGGCGAAGCCCGGGACCGCGACGGGTTGGCGGGTGGGTCCGGCGCCGATCTCGTGGCGGTACGCGGCGTCGAGCTCGCGGAGCAGGATCTCCAGGGACCACAGATCGGCGACGAGGTGGTGGACGGCGAGCACGAGGCGGTAATCGGCGGGGCCGCGGTGGAACAGCTCCAGCCGTACCAGGGGCCCCGGGGCAAGCTCGAACGGCCGATGCGCCGTGGCGCGCAGCCGGGCTGCCAGCTCCTCATCGGTCCACGTCGTCGCGTCGTGCCCGGCGTACGCGGGGGCGAGAACGGCGTGGACCCGCTGCACCGGTTCGCCGTCGATGACGGGGAAGCTGGTGCGCAGAGCGGCATGGCGGTGCGCGACCCGGGTCAGCGCGCGACGCAGGGCTTCGGCGTTCAGGTCCCCGGTGACCTCGGCGGCGGTGCTGAGGTGAAAGGCGGAGCTGTCCGGGGCCAGCTGAGCGAGGAACCACGTGGCACGCTGCCCCGCGGTCGGCGGGAAGTCGCCCACGGTCTCACCGGAGTCGGTCATCGGCACGGTCCGGGGCCGCCCGGCGATCTCCGCGGCGAGCGCCGCGATCCCCCGTCCGGAGTTCCGGCCCTCCCCGAGGTCGACGTGCAACCGGCTCTGGACGTGGTGCTGCAGGCGCAGCAGGTCGAGTGAGTCAAGGCCGAGCTCGCTGAACGGCCGGTCGAGCGGGACGGCCCGGGGGTCGCCACCGGTGCGTTCGGCGACGCAGACACTCAGGAACTCCGCGATGCTCTCGGTCCGGTCGCAACCGGCGCCGATCCGGTGCTCCGGGGGCTTGTCCGAGTGCCTCACCGCGGCCCCGGCGAGCACCTCACGCCATCTCATCACGCGCCTCATCCCCATCGGAGTCCGTCGAGTACCCATCGTGCGGCCCCGGTGGCTCCGGGTGTGATCGGGAGAATCCCGGACTCCTGCGCGGCCGGTTCCGATGGGACGGTGCCCGTACCCGGACCGTTCGGCCGACCCGCGGGAGGCACGATGACCAGCACCATCACCAGGACGGCACCGCCGCACGACCCGCCACCACCGCGATCGCCGTGGCGCGGCAACCATGACTTCCGGGCGTTGTGGACCGGCGATGCCGTCTCGCAGGTCGGGTCGCAGATCACCGGCGTGGTGCTGCCGCTGCTCGTGCTCACCACGATGAACGGCAGCGGCACCGACGTCGGGTTGCTGCAGGCCTGCTACACCGCGCCGTTCGTGGTGCTGCCGCTGCTCGCCGGGGTGTGGCTGGAGCGGCGGGCCCGGCTGCCCGTGCTGGTGTCGACCGACCTGATCCGGCTGGTGCTGGTGCTGGCTGTGCCGCTGCTGGCCCTGACCGGGGCGCTCGATCTGTGGCACGTCTTCCTGGTCGCGGCGCTAGGCGGGGCGGCGACGGTGCTGCACGACATCGCCGCGGCGGCGTACCTGCCGCGGGTCGTCGCCGCGGACCAGCTGCCCGCGGCGAACAGCATGCTCGCCACCAACCAGGCGGTCGGTAACACGGCGGGCCCGGGGGTGGCCGGCTGGGCGGCGGGTGCGTTCGGGCCGGCGGGCGCGCTGGTGTTCGACGCACTGTCCTATCTGGTCTCGGCGAGCGCACTGCTGCTGGTCCGGCGGCGCGAGGAGCCACCGGCGCCCGAGCCGCGCGCGTCCCTGCGGCGGCAGATCACCGACGGGCTGGGCGCGGTGCTGGGCCAGCCGGTGATCCGCCGGGTGGTGATCCACGCGGGCATCTACAACGCGGGGTACGCGCTGCTCGGCGTGGCGTTCCTGATCCACTTCGTCCGCGAGCTGGGCCAGGGCAGCACCCGGTACGGCCTGGTGATGGTCGTCGGCGGGCTGGGTGCGGCGACCGGTGCGCTCCTCACGCCGGCGGTGCTGCGCCGCCTCGGTTTCGGGCGGACGTTCACGCTGGTGCTGCCGTTCTCGACGCTGTCCTACCTGCTGCTCCCGGGCGCCGGCGGCGGCACCGCGGGGCTGGTGCGGTGCGCGGTGGCGTTCTTCCTGGGCTCCGCGGGAGCGGCCGGCGGGAGCGTCATCGCCATGACCCTGCGCCAGCGGCTCACCCCCGACCGGCTGCTCGCGCGGATGACCGCCAGCTACCGGCTGATCGCCTTCGGGTCGCTGTCCGTGGGGTCGACGGCCGCGGGTCTGCTCGTCGACCGGTTCGGTGCCCGGGCGGTGCTCTGGTGTGCGCCGGTCGTCCTGGCCGGGTCGGCGGTGCCGGTGCTCACGCGTACGGTGCGCCGCCTTGATCGCCCTTCGCAGTAAGGGGTTTCACCGACTCCATCCCCCACGCGCATTCCCGCACGATCGATGCCGATGGTGCCGGAGCCTCGGCACGAAAGGAGCTGTCAGATGAGCGTGCAAACGCGCGCGGAACGCCCAGCGGACGTCACGTTCGCGGAGAACGCGATTCCTCCCGAGGTCGCCGCCAATCTGGACGTCCTCACCGCCGGCGACGTGTGGCACCTGGTCTCCCGCAATCCCCCGGTGCGCAGCTGCGCGGACGCCGCGAGCCGCCGCAAGCGCCTGGGCGGTGTAGGCATCCCGCTGCGGGACGAGCTCAAGTCCGCGCTCGGTCGCATCGATGCCCCCGGCCCGGCCCGGTACGTCGCGTTCCACATCCGCGGCCATCAGAAGCTGGACGAGGAGAAGGTCGCCGCGATCCTGCGGGCACCGTTCCTGCGGATCGACGAGCAGGAGGTCCGGGAGCGGTTCGGGATGGGCTACGGCACGGTGACACCGTTCGCGCTCGCCCGGCACCCCGAGGTCACCCAGATCTTCGACGCCGGTGTGATCGACCGCAGCTTCCCGCCGTACACGATGATGACAAATCTCGGGCACCTGGAGTGGGCCGTCGAGTTCGTCCCCGAGCAGTTCCTCGCGGTGCAGGCGAACACCCGGGTCGAGGACGTCGCCGCCGGTGCGCGGGTCACTCGGGCGCGCGGTCAGGCGATCGGCATCCTGACCGGCAACTCCCCCGAGGCGGGGATGCTGCTGTGGGAGAAGCTCAACCGCGGAATCCGGGAGAGCCGGCAGATCAAGTTCCGAGGCGACGTCAGCTTTCCCCGGGTGCTGGTCGAGTCCGTGCCCGACATGGGGCTGTCGATGGAGCTGCTCGACCGGGTCGACGAGGTCCGCGCCACCGTGACCAGCGCGATCGAGCGGCTGTGCGCCAACGGCGCCACCGTGGTCAGCGTCGCGTGCAACACCACCCAGTATTTCGAGGCGGAGATCAGGAAGATCTGCGCGCAGCACGGCGTCACGTACGTCTCCACGGCCGAGGAGACCGCCCGCTACCTGCGGCAGGAGGACGTCCGCAGCTTCGACCTCTTCGCGACCGCTTCCGTGGCCGACTTCACGACGTTCCGCGACCTCGCCGCGGAGTTCGAGGTGAACGTGCCGTCACCGCGGCACCTGGACGCCATCCAGCAGCTGGCCTTCTCGGTCAAGATCGAGGGCGTCGCCGGCCCCACCCTCAACAGGATGCGCGACCTGGTCAATCAGGCGGCGCGGACCGACACGGTGGTCCTGGCGCTGACCGAGCTGTCCATCCTGTTCGCCGCGCAGAAGCAGCGGCAGAAGTCGTCGAAACGGTTCATCGACACGCTCGACCTGGTGGCCCGCCGGCTCGCGGCCATCTATGAGGACGACCGCAGCGCCCACGGCGTGAACTGACAGCCAGACCCCAATCCGAGCACCCGGAGGTTGATCCACGTGGGAAGAGCAACACTGACCCCGGAACGCAGGGCGCTGATGCGCCGGCTGCGCGCCGAGAACGACACCGGCTCGCCGCGGGCCGGTGAGATCACCCGGCGTACCGGCGACGGTCCGGTGCCGCTGTCGCCGGGCCAGCGCCGGCTCTGGTTCCTCGACCAGTTCAAGCCGGGCGACCCGGTCTACATCATCGCGGCCGGTGCGTGGCTGCGCGGCCCGCTGGACCACGAGCGGCTCGCGGACGCGCTGGGCCGGGTGGTCGAGCGGCACGAGGCACTGCGTACGGTGCTGCGCTCCGACGGGGACGGCGACGGCATCGGGATCGTCCAGCCGTGGGCGCCCGTGCCGATGCCCGTCATCGACGTCGACGGCGAGCAGGCCGCGCTGGCCCGCGCCGAGCAGATCGTCGCCGAGCCCATCGACGTGGCCAACGGGCCGATGCTGCGGGTCGCCTGCCTGCGCGCCGCCCCGGAGACCCACCTGCTCGTGCTCGCCGTGCACCACGCCGTCGCCGACGGATGGTCGGTGGAGCTGATCCTGGGCGAGGGCATCCAGCTGTACGCGGGCGCGGACCTGCCCCCGCTGGACGTCCAGTACGGCGACTACGCCGTCTGGCAGCGCGAATGGCTCGAGTCCCCGGCCGCCAAGGCCCAGGAGGAATTCTGGCGTACGCAGCTGACCGGCGCGCCCCTGCTCGACCTGCCCACCGACCGCCCGCACCCCGCCCAGGCCGGATTCGCCGGGGCGACCCTCGACTTCGCCGTCCCGGCCGGCACCGCCGCCCGGATCACCCGGCTCGCCGAACGTGAGCACACCACCCCGTTCGCCGTCGGCCTCGCCGCGTTCGGCGCGGTCCTGCACCGGTGGAGCGGCCAGGACGACCTGGTCGTCGGCACCCCCGTGGCCGGTCGCGGCCGGGCCGAGATCGCCGCGCTCGCCGGCTTCTTCGTCAACACGCTCCCCCTGCGCCTCGACCTGACCGGCGACCCCGACCTGCCCGCCCTCGTACGCCGCACCCGGGGCACCGTCCTGGACGCGCAGAGCCACGCCGACCTGCCCTTCGACCGCCTCGTCGAGGTGCTCAAGCCGGACCGTGACGCGACCGGGCGTTCCCCGCTGCTGCGTCACCTCTTCCAGTTCTACGAGAACCCGCGGCCGAGCGTGGCGATGGGCGACGTCGAGTTGACCCCGGTCCGGCTCGGGCGCACCACCGCGAAGTTCGACCTGACCGTGGATCTCGTGCCCCGCGTCGACGGTGGCATCGACGGGTGCGTGGAGTACAACACCGACGTCTACGACGCTGCCTCGGTCCGGCGGCTCGCGGCGGCGCTGGTCGAGGTGCTGGACCAGGTCGAGTCGGGTACGCCGCTCTCCGCGCTGACCGTGCTCGGCGCGGATGACCGTACCCGCCTGGTCGAGCAGTTCAGCGGTGCCGCGGCACCGGCGCTGAACCGCGGACCGGCCACCGTGCACGGCCACATCGAGGAGCAGGTGGCCCGCACTCCCGGCGCGGTGGCCGTGAAGTTCGGCGCGGCCGAGCTGACCTACGCCGAGCTCGACGTGCGCGCCAACCGGCTGGCGAACGTGCTGCGCAAGCGCGGTGCGGGACCGGGCCGGGTCGTCGGTGTCGCGTTGCCGCGCAGCATCGAGCTGATGGTGACGCTGGTGGCCGTGCTCAAGTCAGGTGCGGCCTACCTGCCATTGGAGACCGAGTACCCGTCGGCACGCATCGCCATGATGCTGGAGGACTCGGGCGCGGACGTGGTCGTCACCGACACCACATCGGTCTCCGCCGAGCTGCTGCAGACCATGCGCGCGGCGGGCCCGGCCATCATCTGCCCGCACCGGGACGCCTTCGTCATCGCGGCCTCGCCGGGCACCGCGCCGCAGGTCGAGCTGACCGGGCGGGATCTCGCGTACATGATCTTCACGTCCGGGTCGACCGGGCGGCCCAAGGGCGCGATGAACGAGCACCGGGCCGTCGTCAACCGGCTGCTCTGGCACCACGAGACCCTCGGCCTCGAGGTCGGCGAACGGGTCCTGCAGAAGACCCCGATCGGCTTCGACGTGTCGGTGTGGGAGCTGTTCTGGCCGCTCATGGTCGGTGGCACGGTCACGCTGGTCAACCCCGGCGTGCACCGGGACCCGGACCGGCTGGTGGAGGCGATCGTCGACTCCGGTGCCACGATCCTGCACTTCGTACCGTCGATGCTGGCCCTGTTCCTGGCCTCCCGCGACGTCGCGAAGTGCACGTCCCTGACCCGCATCGTGTGCAGTGGCGAGGAGTTGCCCGCCGCGCTGGTCCGCGAGGCCGAGCGGCTCCTGCCGGGCGTGCCGGTGCACAACCTGTACGGCCCCACCGAGGCGGCCGTGGACGTGTCCTGGTTCCCGAGCACCGAGGGTGTCGGAACCCGGGTGCCGATCGGCCGTCCGATCGCCGGTGCGCGGCTCTACGTCGTCGACCGCACCGGAGCGCTGGCGCCGTACGGGCTCCCGGGCGAACTGCTCATCGGCGGTGTCCCCGTGGCGCGTGGCTACTGGAACCGCCCCGGGCTGACCGCCGACCGGTTCGTGCCCGACCCGTTCGGTTCCGGCGAGCGGCTCTACCGCACCGGCGACCTGGCCCGCTGGCGTGACGACGGCTGCCTGGAATACCTGGGCCGGATCGACAACCAGGTCAAGCTGAACGGCGTCCGGATGGAGCTGGGCGAGATCGAAGCGGTGCTCGCCGGGCATCCCGCGGTGGACTCGGCCGTGGTGGGTGTGCGGACCGGCCCCGCCGGCTCGTCGCTGACCGCGTGGGTGCTCCCCACGTCGGACGCCGGGCAGGCCGACGAGCTGTCCCCGGTGCTGCGCGAGCACCTTCGCGAGCGGCTGCCGGCGCCGATGGTTCCCGGCGTCTTCGTCGCGGTGACCGAGTGGCCGCTGAGCCCCAACGGCAAGCTGGACCGCAAACGGCTGCCCGAACCGGGAACCTCCGGCGCCACGCACGAGGCACCCGCCACCGACCTGGAGATCGCGGTCGCCCGCGTCTGGGGCCAGGTCCTCGAGCGCGAGAACATCGGCGCCACCGACAACTTCTTCGAGCTCGGCGGTCACTCGCTGCTCGCCATCCGGATCCTGACGCGGCTGCGCACGGAGCACGGCGTCGAGCTGTCCCTGAGCGAGCTCTTCGCCGCGCCCACTCCGCGCGGTGTGGCCACGGCGATCACGAAGGCCGCGCGCCGGGCCCCGGCCCCCGCACTGCGCCGCACCGACCGCAGCAGGTACCGCATCACCCCGACCAACCAGGCAGGAGCGGAAGAGAAATGAGCGAGGAGTTGTACCAGCTGCCGGCGTCCTACGGCCAGCAGCGGCTGTGGCTGCTCGAGCAGACGGACACGGACAGCACGATCTACAGCATGAACGTGGCGGTGCGGATGCGCGGACCGATCCGCCCGGAGCTGCTCGCCGAGGCGCTGACCCGGGTCGTCGAGCGCCACGAGGTGCTGCGCACCGTGATCCGGCTGCACGGCGCGGAGGTCGTCCAGGTGGTCCGCGCGCCGGAGCCGGTGCCGCTGCCGGTGATCGACGTGGACGGTGGCCTGACCGGCGCCCGCGCCCGTGCCGACGAGCTGCGCGCCGCGCCGTTCGACCTGGCCCAGGGTCCGCTGCTGCGGTGCTTCCTGCTGCGGCTCGGGCCCGGGGATCACATCCTGCTCACCTCGATGCACCACAGCATCAGCGACGGGTTGTCGCTGACCGTGATGCTCAAGGACATCACCACCAGCTACGCCCAGCTGGTCGAGGGTGGCGACGGCGTCCTGCCCGAGCTGCCGCTGCAGTACGCGGACTACGCCCTGTGGCAGCAGGAACAGCTCTCCTCCGGCGCCCTCGAACCCCAGATCGACTTCTGGGCCGAGCGCCTCGCCGGGCTGCCGCCGCTGCGGTTGCCGCGCGACCACGCCGCCCCGGACCGCCCGACCTTCGACGCGGTGATCGCGCCGGTCGAGCTCAAGGCGCCGCTGCTGGCCGCGTTGCTCGACGCGACCCCCGGCGGCGGGGGCACACCGTTCATGGTGGCGCTGGCCGCGTACTCCGCGGTGCTGTCCCGGTGGAGCCGGCAGCAGGACCTGGTGGTGGCGATCCCCATGGCCGGGCGCTCCGAGGCGGACCTGGAGGAGCTGATCGGCTTCTTCGTCAACTCCCTGCCGATCCGCCTCGAGGTCCGCCCGGAGATGACCTTCAAGGAACTCCTCGGCCACGTACGCGACCGGTGCATCGCCGCGTACTCGAACCCGGACGTGCCGTTCGAGCTGCTGGTGGAGCGGCTGCGCCCCGCCCGCCGGGTCGGCCGCACGCCGCTGGTGCAGGCGTGGATGGCGGTCGTGCCGGCCGAGGTGCGCCTGAGGCTCGGCGAGATTCCCGGTGTCACCCTGGAGCCGGTGCTGCTGGCCCACGCCAAGGCACCGTTCGACCTGGTCGCGGATCTGCTCGAGGACGGCGACGTGGTCCGCGGCAACCTGTTCGGCCGCTCCGACCTGTTCACCGCGGAGACCGTCGAACTGGTGTCCCGCTCGCTGGACGAGGTCGTATCCGCGGCCGCGGCCGACCCGGACGTCGCGATCGCCGGCCTGCCGGTCCTGGTCGCCGACGAGCGACCGCCTTCACCGGACGACGAGGATCCGTACGACGTGGAACCGGTCGCCGCGGTGACGCCGTTGTCCACCGGCACGGTGGCCGAAGGCGCCACCGAGATGCTGCTGCGCACCCTGTGGTGCGAGGTCCTGGGCCGCCCGTCGGTGGGCGTCGACGAGGAGTTCTACGCGCTGGGCGGCACGTCGCTCAGCGCTGTCCGGGTGGTGATGCAGGGCCGCCGGCACGGGCTCGAGCTGCCGCTGGACGTGATGCTCGGCGAGCACACCGTCCGGCAGCTCGCGGCTGCCCTGCCCGCGAAGGCTCTGCCGGCGGCGGAATCAAATCGAGGCGAGGTGTCGTGATGAACTGGCGTGAGGTGCTCTCCACCGCTGCGCAGCAGCAACCCGGGAAGCGGGCGTTCAGCTTCCACACCGAGCGCCCGGGTGAGGCGCCGGCGCTGGACTACGCGGCGCTCGACCGCCGGGCCCGCGCGATCGGCACCGAGCTGCTCCGGCAGGGGCTCCGCGGGCGTACCGCCCTGCTGCTGTTCCCGGCCGGGCTGGACTACGTCGCCACGTTCTTCGGCTGCCTCTACGCCGGGGTGATCGCCGTCCCCGCGTACCCGCCCACCCGCCACCCGCGCAGCGTCGAACGGCTGTTCGCGATCCTGCAGGACTGCGGCGCGGAGGTGGCCCTGACCACGGCGGCGCTGAAGGACCGGATGACCGGGCGGCTCGCCGGCGTACCGGCCGCGGACGCCCTGCGGGTGTGCTCCACCGACGACGTGCCGGACTCCGCCGCCGACGACTTCCGGGAGCCGGGGCTGCGTGGCGACGACATCGCGTTCCTGCAGTACACCTCGGGCTCCACCGCCACCCCGCGCGGCGTCGTGCTCAGCCACGACAACCTGCTCGCGAACACCGCGATGATCCAGCGGGTGTTCGGCCTGGGCCCCGACATGCGCGGCGTGTCCTGGCTGCCCGTCTATCACGACATGGGGCTGATCGGCTCGGTGCTCACGACCGTGCACCGGGGCGGCTCGATGTCGCTGATGGCACCGGCCACGTTCGCCCAGGACCCGTACCGCTGGCTCGACGTGGTCTCCCGCGAGCGGGCCACGGTCACCGGCGGGCCCAACTTCGCGTACGACCTCGCCGTCGAGCGGATCACCGACGAGCAGCTGCGGACGCTGGACCTCAGCTCCTGGGAGGTCGCCTACAACGGCGCCGAGCCGGTGCGGGCCCGCTCCCTGGCGGCGTTCGCCGACCGGTTCGCGGCAACCGGTTTCCGGCCCAGCGCGTTCCTCCCCTGCTACGGCCTCGCCGAGGCGTCCCTGATGGTCACCGCCGGCCCGACCGGCGCGGGCATCCTGACCACGCCCGCCCCGGCCGGCAGCGGCGCCACCGGCGAACTGGTCGGCTCCGGCGAGCTGCCGGACGAGCAGACGCTGCGGATCGTCGACCCGGAGACCGCGGAGCTGTGCGAGCCGGGAGAGGTCGGGGAGATCTGGGTCAACGGGCCCAGCGTCGCGCGCGGCTACTGGAAACGGGCCGACGCGGTCTCCGACACGTTCGGCGCCACGCTCGCCGGAGACGACGGCACGCGCTTCCTGCGTACGGGCGACCTCGGTTTCGTTCGTGAAGGGCAGTTGTTCGTCACCGGGCGCCGCAAGGACCTGATCGTCGTCCGCGGCCGCAACCACTACCCGCAGGACATCGAGCAGTCCGTCGAGACCGTGTCACCGATACTCAAGGGCAACGGCGGCGCCGCCTTCTCCGTCGAGCAGGACGACGAGGAACGGCTCGTGATCGTGCACGAGCTCGTCCGCGGCCACGAGGACGAGGACCTGGTCGCGCTCGCCGAGCAGATCCGGCAGACCGTCGCGCAGCGTCACGAGGTCCGCCCCGCCGCGGTGGTGCTGATCCGCGCCTCGACGCTGCCGCGCACCTCGAGCGGCAAGGTCGCCCGGCACGCCTGCCGCCGCGACTACCTGGACGGCACCCTCACGGTGGTCGGCGCGCGCGCCGCGGCGAAGACAGCCGCAGCGGGCGGGGACGACGTCGCAGGATTTCTGCGGACCGCCGTCGCCAAGCTGCTCGGCGACAAGCCCGCCGAAGTCCCGCTCGACCGGCCGCTCGGTGACCTCGGGCTGGACTCGCTGGACCTGCTGCGCCTGCGCCACAGCGTCCAGACCGAGCTGCACGTCGACCTCGACGAGGACGACGCCGACCTCACCATCACCGCGCTGACCGAGTCGATCGGCAAGCGCCCCCGCTCGGCGGACGGGCAGCCGGATGACGAGGCCACCGGCGACCAGCCGCCGTCTGCCGGGCAGCGGGCGATGTGGTTCATGGCCGAACTCGCCCCGCACAGCACCGCGTACCACATCAGCGTCGCCGCCGCGGTTACCGGCGAGCTGGACGCGGGCGCGCTGCACCGGGCCCTGAACCGGGTGGTGGAGCGGCATGCCGCACTGCGCACCACGTTCCCGGCCGTCGCCGGGGAGCCCGTGCAGCGGATCCACCCCACCCTGCCGCCGCAGTTCGCGACGCACGACGCCACCGGATGGACCGGGGACGAACTCACCGCGCGGATGAACGAGGCCGCGCACCGCCCGTTCGACCTGACCACCGGGCCGCTGGTCCGCGCCGAGTTGTTCGCGACCGGCCCCGGCGAGCACCACCTCGTTCTCGTCCTGCACCACCTGGTCAGCGACATGTGGTCGATGCAGCTCGTCCTCAGCGAGCTGGACACCGGCTACCGCGACGAGCTCGCGGGCCGGCCGGCCGGGGCGACGCCGGTCCCGCCCGGGTTCGCGACCCTCGACCGCCGCATCACCGCGGACCTCGGCACGGCCGAGACCGAGCGGCTGTGGGATTTCTGGCGCGCCGAGCTGGACGGGGCACCGACCGACCTCGAACTGCGTACCGACCGGCCGTCCGGGTCGCATCGGGCGTACCGGGGTGGCGCGCACCGGTTCCACCTCGACGCGGGCACGTCGGAGCGGCTGCGTACGCTCGCCCGCGAGTACGGCACCACGCCGTACGTCGTGCTGCTCAGCGCGTACCAGATCTTCCTGTCCCGGCACTCCGGCAAGCGTGACCTGCTGATCGGCTCCCCCACCCACGGGCGTGGCCGGGCCGAGACGGCCGGCACGGTGGGCCTGTTCGTCAACACCGTCGCGCTGCGCGGCCGGATCGACACCGGGGAGAGCTTCGCGGCGATGGTCCGGCGCAACGCCGGGCTGGTGTCCCGCGCCCTCGACCACGCCGCCCTGCCGCTCGCCGAGGTGGTCGAGCGGCTGCGGGTCCGGCGTGAACCGGGCCGCCCCCCGCTGGTGCAGGCGCTGTTCTCGTGGCAGCAGCCGCACGGCACCCAGGGCGCGGCCACGGCCGGCTTCCTGCTCGGCCATCGCGACGCCCGCCTCGACCTCGGCGGCCTCACCCTGCGGCCGGTGGTGCTCGAGCCGGTCAGCGCGCAGGCCGACATCCAGCTCACCGTCGCCGAGGTGGACGGTGTCCTCGGCGGCATGCTGCAGCACGACGCCGACCTGTTCGACGCCGCGTCGGCCGAGCGGTTCGCGGTGCAGCTGCGCACGCTGCTGACGGCCGCCGCCGACGCCCCGGAGACCCCGGTGGGCCGGCTTCGGCTGCTCACCCCGGAGCAGCGGACGGAGTTGCTGCTGCTGGGCAACGACACGCGGACGGCGTACGACGTGGACCGGCACGCGCACCTGCGGGTCGCCGACCAGGCCGCCGCGACACCGGACGCCCCGGCGGTCGTGTTCGACGACGGCGGGCCGGTGCGGACCATCACGTACGCACAGCTGGACCGGTCGGCGAACCGGCTGGCCCACGAGCTGATCAACCGTGGGGTACGCCCCGGCGACCTGGTCGGGCTGCGCCTGCCCCGGTCCGTGGAGGCCGTCGTCGCGATGCTCGCCGTCCTCAAGGCGGGCGCGGCGTTCCTGCCGCTGGACCCGGACCTGCCCACGGCCCGGCTGGACTACATCGTCGCCGACGCGAACGCCGCGCTGGTCCTGACCCTCGACGACGTCAGCCTCGACGACGCTGAACCGGTCGGCCCGCCCGAGGTGACCGTCAGCCCCGCCCACAGCGTGTACGTGCTCTACACCTCCGGCTCCACCGGGCGGCCCAAGGGCGTACGCATCCCGCACCGCGCCCTCACGAACTTCCTGGTCTCCATGCGAGCCTCCCTCGACCCCGCCCCCGGCGAACGCTGGCTGGCCGTGACCACCTTCTCGTTCGACATCTCCATCCTGGAGATCTTCCTGCCCCTGATCACCGGCGGCATCACCCACATCGCGTCCCGGGCGATCGCGCAGAGCGGCTCGGAGCTGCGGGAACGGCTGGACACCGGCGCGTACGCGACCATGCAGGCCACCCCGGCCACCTGGCAGCTGTTGCTCGACCACGGCTGGACCAACCCGGCCGGAACGACCGTCATCAGCGGCGGTGAGGCGCTCCCCCCGGCGATGGCCCGGCGTCTGCTGGAACACGGCGGAGCGTTGTGGAACTGCTACGGCCCCACCGAGACGACGATCTGGTCGACCGGGACCCGGGTCACCGAGCTGCCCGAGCGCTACACGCCGCTCGGCCCGCCGTTCACCAACACCACGGTGCACGTGCTCGACGAGAACCTCGAGCCGGTGCCGGCCGGGGTGGCCGGCGAGGTGCTCATCGGCGGGGACGGGCTGGCGGACGGCTACCACGGCCGGCCGGCGCTGACCGCTGACCGGTTCGTGCCCGACCCGTACTCCGAGCGGCCCGGCGCCCGGCTCTACCGCACCGGTGACCTCGGGCAGCGCAGCGCGGACGGCGACATCGAGCTGCTCGGCCGGGTCGACGACCAGGTGAAGGTCAACGGCTTCCGGATCGAGCTGGGCGAGATCGACGCGCAGCTCGGCCGGCATCCCCTGCTGAGCCGCGCGGTCACCACCGTGCACACGATCGCCGGTGCCCCCACGCTGGTCGCTCACGTGCAGGCCCGGCACCGGACGGCGAACGCCGCCTTCGACCGCGGCGCCGCGGAGCAGGAACTACGCGAGTCGCTGCGGAAGGTCCTTCCCACGTACATGGTGCCGGCCCGGTTCGTCTGGGTGGCCGACTATCCGCTGAACGCGAACGACAAGGTGGACCGGGCAGCGCTGCGGGCACCGGAGGCCGGGGCTGCAGGCCGGGGCGAGGCTCCGCGTACGCCCACCGAGCACCGCATCGCCGCGATCCTCACCGACCTGCTCGGCCTGCCCGAGCTGGGCCGCGACGACAACCTGTTCGACCTCGGCGCGCATTCGCTGATGCTGTCCCGGTTCCAGGCCCGCGTCAGCGAGACGTTCGGGACGCAGATCGCGCTCGGCGCCGTCTTCGAGGGACCGACGGTGGCCGCGCTGGCCACCCTGATCGACAGCTCCACCACCCCGGCGGCGGCCCCGGCTCCCCTGATCACCCGGATCGACCGCAAGCAGTACGCGCGCCGATGAGCGAGCACGGAGGAGAAGTGATGGAGGAATTGTTCCCGGTCACCAGCTCGCAGGAGCGGCTGGTGGTCACCGAGCGGTTGTTCCCGGGCAGCGCCGCGTACCACCTGCCGTTCGCCCTGCGCCTGCGCGGCCGGCTCGACACCGGCGCCCTGATCGGGGCGGTGCACGAGGTGGTCCGGCGGCACGAGTCGCTGCGCACGGTTATCCGTACCGTCCGCGGTGAGGTCCTGCAGGCCGTCCGGGACGACCACCGGATCGACGTGCCGGTGCGCGACATCCGTGGCCTGGAGGAGGCCGCGGTGCTGCACGACGGTGCCCGCGAGCCGTTCGACCTCGGCGCCGGGCTGCTGCGGGCGAGCCTGCTGCGCACCGGCGACGACGAGTACGTGCTGGCCGTGACCATCCACCACCTGGTCGCCGACATGTGGTCCTGCGGGATCTTCGTGGGCGAGCTCGCCGAGGCCTACCGGGCGCTGACGTCCGGCGAGCAGCCCCGTCTGCCCGAGCTGCCCCTGCAGTACGTCGACTACACCGTGTGGCAGCGCGACCGGCTGACCCCCGAGGTCCTCGACCGGGAGACGGCGTACTGGCGGGAGCGGCTGCTCGGCGCTCCCCCGCTGCTGGAACTGCCGGCCGACCGGCCGCGCCCCGCGACGCAGACGTTCCGCGGCTCGACCGTGCCGATCGTCCTGACCCCGGAGGTGTCACGCCGGGTCAAGGAGCTCAGCCGGCGGCTCGGGGCCACCCCGTTCATGACGCTGCTGGCCGCGTTCCAGGCGGTGCTCGGGCGGTGGAGCGGCGGCGACGACATCGTGGTCTCCAGCGGGCCGGCTTCGCGTACGCCGCAGGTGGAGAACCTGATCGGCTACTTCGCGAGCCTGGTGCTGCTGCGCACCTCGCTGGCCGGCGACCCCACCTTCGCCGAGCTGGTGGGCCGGGTACGCCAGACCGTGCTGGACGTCTTCGAGCATCAGGACCTGCCGTTCGAGCGGCTGGTCGAGGAGCTGGCCCCGCAGCGCGACCTCAGCCACAACCCGCTGACCCAGGTCATGTTCCTGGTGCAGAACGCGCCGATGCCGGTCCCCGCGCTCGACGGGCTCGAGGTCTCCACGGTGCCGGTCGACCGGGGCGCCGCACAGGTCGACGTCAGCATGCAGCTGTGGGAGGCGCCGGACCGCTTCGAGGGCCACATCGAGTACAGCACCGACCTGTTCGACGCCGCCACGATCGAGCGCCTGATCGACGGGTTCGGGACCCTGCTGGCCGCGGCCACGAGCGACCCCGCCGGCCGCCTCTCCGAGCTGCCGGTGCTGAGCGACGACCAGCTCCGTACCGCGGTCGAGGTGTGGAACCGGACCGGGGCGCCGATCGTCGGGGAGACGTTCCCCGAGCTCTTCCGGCGGCAGACGCGGGCCACGCCGGGCGCGGTCGCCGTGGTGCACCCGGGTGGCGAGCTCACCTACGCGGAGCTGGCGGACGCGGTGGACGCGCTGTCCCGGCGGCTGCGCGCGAGTGGCGCGGGGCCGGGAACGGTCGTCGGCAGCTGCCTGGCCCCGTCGGCGGAGCGGCTGGTGTCGTTCCTCGCCGTCATGGACGCCGGGGCCGCGTACCTGCCGCTGGACCCGGACTTCCCCGCCGACCGGCTGGCGTTCATGCTCGACGACGCGGCGCCGGTCCTGGTAGTGGCGCAGCCGGGCACCGAGCTGCCCGGCGGTGTCACGGTGCTGCCACCGGCCGGGCCCGATGTGGCCGACCCCGGCAGGCTCCGGGAACCCACCTCGACGGACCTGGCCTATCTGATGTTCACCTCCGGGTCGACCGGACGGCCCAAGGGCATCTCGATCACGCACCGGGGCGCGGTGAACAACGTGCTCGACACCAACCGGCGGGCGGGTTTCGAGCCGGGCGACCGGGTGCTGTCCGCGTCGGCGGTGACGTTCGACATGTCGGTCTACGAGATGCTCGGCCCGCTGGTCGCCGGTGGTGCCGTGGTGGTGCCCGACGCCGCCCGGGCCAAGGACCCGCGGCACTGGGCCGAGCTGGTCCGCGCGCACCGGGTCACCGTCTGGAACTCGGCGCCCTCGCTGCTCGAGGCGCTCGTCGAGCACGCCGCGCCGGGCGCACTCGCCGGTCTGCGGGTGGCCATGGTCGGCGGTGACTGGGTGTCCGTGACGCTGCCCGAGCGGGCCCGCGCGCAGACGCCCGGCCTGCGGTTCCTCGTCAACAGCGGAGTGACCGAGGTGTCCATCCAGTCGGTCAGCTTCGAGGTGGGCGACGTGGATCCCGGGTGGGCGAGCATCCCGTACGGGCGCCCGATGGACAACCAGACGGTCCTGATCCTGGATCCGCTGGGCCGGGTCGTGCCACCCGGCGTGGTCGGTGAGATCCACTTCGGTGGCATCGGTCTCGCGTGGGGCTATCACCGCCGGCCCGGCCTGACCGCGGCGAGCTTCGTGCCGCACCCGTTCGCCGGGATCACCCCCGGTGTCCCGCCCGGCGACCGGCTCTACCGCACGGGCGACCTCGGCCGGTGCGGGCCGGACGGGCTGATCGAGATCCTCGGCAGGGCCGACAACCAGGTCAAGGTCCGCGGGTTCCGGATCGAGCTCGGCGAGGTCGAGACCGCCCTGCGCGGCTGCCCGGGCGTGGCCGAGGGCGTGGTGACCGTCCACCGCGACGGAACCGATCAGCACCTGGCGGCGTACTTCGTGGCCGCAGGGGAAGCACCGACCGTGACCGAACTGCGGACGCAGCTCAAGCGGACGCTCCCGGAATACATGATTCCCGCGAGCTTCACCCTGCTGCCCGGGCTGCCGCTGTCGGCGGCGGGCAAGGTGGACCGCAAGGCGCTGCCGGCGCCGGGCGCGAAGAACCGGGAGGCCGCGGCGGCCGAGTTCGTGGCGCCGCGTGACCCGGTCGAGTCCGCGCTGGCCGACCTCTGGTCCGAGGTGCTCAAGGTGGACCGGGTCGGCGTGCACGACGACTTCTTCGAGCTCGGCGGCTACTCGCTGGCCGCGACCCGGATCGCCGCGCTGGTCGGCGAGGTGTTCGGGGTGGACATCCCGCTGCGGGCGGTGTTCGACGCGCCGACGGTGGCCGCGCAGACGCAGGTGCTGCGTGAGCAGGGCTGGGCGCAGGGCGTCGATCTCGACGAGGTGCTGACGCTGCTGGCCGAGCTGGACGAGCTCACCGACGACGAGGTGGTCGCCCAGCTGGCCGGCTGACCACGACCCGGGGATGCCGGGATCTCCTGCGGGAGGTCCCGGCATTCTTCTGTGCCCCGGACATACAGCGATGGGCCGCTCGATATCGAACGGCCCATCGCTGTGGGGGAAGGGTGGAACGTCAGCAGCCGGTGAACCCGGTGTTCGGAGCCTTCGCGACCCGCGGCCCGGTCCCCGCCGGGAAGGTGCGCAGTAGCTCCGCCAGGCACTCGGTGCCGAAGTGCAGCGACTCGACGGGGATCCGCTCGTCGGCGCAGTGCAGCAGCCGGCGGTACCCGCTGCCCGCCGGAACCTTCATCGGCAGCCAGCCGTAGCAGCGGATGCCGAGCTGGGCGAAGAGCCGGGCGTCCGTCGAGGCGGGGCTGACCATCGGCACCGGGACGGCGTCGGGGTCGGCCTTGAGCAGGATGGCGGCCATCGTGTCGTAGAACGCGCCGAACTCGGGCTCGGCGATCGTGGCCGGGTCGACGCCGGCGCCCTCGAGCAGCAGCTCGATGACGGGCTCCGGGCCGATCAGCTCGCGGATCTCGGCGACGAAGTCGTCGACCGTGAAGCCGCCCGGCAGGATCCGGCCGTCGAGGTCGACGGTCACCTCGGCCGGGATGACGTTGATCTTCTCGGTGGTCCGCACGATCGTCGGGTTCACCGTGTGCCGCAGCAGCGAGTCCAGGTAGAGACCCTCCTCGAGCGGCAGCGCGGTGGGGATGACGTCGTACGAGCGGCCGACCCGCATCCGGGCGAGGTCCTGCGCCAGCGGCTCGGGCAGGGCGGCGGCCAGCGCGGTGAGCATCCGGTCCACGGCCGGCGTCAGGTGCCGGGGCAGGCGTACCTCGGTGAGCGCGGTGAGCAGCCGGGCGAGCTGGGCGATCGGGGTGCCGGGCGGGCTGAGCCGCGAGCCGTGGCCGCCGGGCCCGCGCAGGGTCACGCGCAGCCAGCCGGCCCGCTTCTCCCCCACGACGATCGGGTGCATGCGGATGCCGCCGAGCTCCATCCCGGCCCCGCCCTCCTCGCCGATCGCGTAGCGGACCCCCTCGAACAGCTCGGGGTGCTCACGGACCAGGTATCCGGCTCCGGCCTTGCTGCCGTCCTCCTCGTCGGCGACGACGGCGAGGATCACGTCGCCGGCCGGGCACTCCCCCGCGGCGTGCAGACCGAGCAGGGCGGCCAGCATCATCGCCAGGCCGCCCTTCATGTCGATGGCACCGCGGCCCCAGAGGTGACCGTCGACGATCCGGCCCTCGAACGGCGGATGCGTCCATCGCTGACCCGTGACGGGTACGACGTCGCTGTGGGCGTGCAGCAGCAACGGCGGTGCCTCGCCCCGGCCGGGGAAACGCGCGACCAGGTTGGGGCGGTTCGGGTCGGAGCCCAACAGCTGGCTCTCCACACCCGCGGCGGCGAGCAGGTCACGCACGTACTCGACGCATGCCTTCTCGTTGCCGGGCGGGTTGGTGGTGTCGAACCTGATCAGGTCCTGGGCCAGGGCCACCGGGTCCATGCAGGGCCGTCCTCTCTGGGGATCATCGTGGGGGGAAACGGGTGTGAGCGAGCAGGCGGCCGGCCTCGCGGCGCAGCGACGGGGTGCGGCCGAGCCAGGCGGCGTCGACCACGGCGCGGCGGTAGAACAGTTGCGCGTCGCCGGCCTCGGTCATGCCGTGGGCGCCGTGCACGTGGACGCACTCGGCGGCGGCCTCCTGGGCCAGCACACCCGCGAGCAGCAGGACCTGGGCGCCGGTGAGCCGGACGTCGGCACCCTCGTCCGCGGCGAGCGCCCCGGCGCGGACCGAGCTCAGGACCGCCGCCGTGCGCGCGGCCAGCGCGGCGAAGCGGTAGGCGAGCGCCTGCATCCGGGCGAGCGGCTGCCCGAACGCGGTGCGCTCCCGCAGTCGCTGGGCGGCGACCTCGATCGCGCCGCGGGCGGAGCCGGCGAGGTATGCGGCGTGCCGGATCCGTGCCCCGGCGAGCGCGGCAGGGTACTGATCGGTGATGTCGTGCACGGCTCCGACGATCTCGCCGTGCGTGACGGTGACCGTGTAGAGGTCACCGCGTGCGATGTCATCGTGGCGCCGCAGCGTGACGCCGGGGCCGGTGGCGGGGACTACGGCCAGTAGCGTCCGGCCCCCGTCCGTGCCGACGAGCAGCAGGTGGCCGGCGTCCGGGGCGAACGCGACGACGCTGCGGGTGGCGTCGACGGTGCCGTCCTCGTGGCGGTGCAGCGGGCCCGGTTCGGTGGGTTCGTCCCCGGGCCGCTCGCGCATGGCGACCGCCAAGGCGGTGGCGCCTCCGGCGAGATCACGCAGGATCGGGGCGTACGCGGGATCACCGGTCGCCGTGAGCAACTCGGCGGCGAACCACGAGTCGGTGAGCGGGCTCTGGTACAGCGCCCACCCGGCGAGCTCGGCCAGGTCGACGAGGTCCCGCTGGCGCTGGTCGCCGAACGCGCCCAGGTCGGCGAGCGCGGCCCACACCCCCTCGCGGGTCGCCGCGTCGTCGGGGTGCAGCACCGCCCCGGCGCCGGCGCCCTTGTCGCGGGCACCGAGGCGGCGCAGCATCGGCGCGAGATCGGCGCAGAAAAGCTCGGCGCAGCGCTCACGGAGGTCGACCGGGAAGGTGGTGGTCACAGCAGCCCCAAACCGTTGGTCGCGATGAGGAAGAGCATGACTTCGGAGGTACCGGAGGCGAGCCGGTGCGACGGGCCCATCCGCAGCGCGGCCTCCCACGTGCCGTCGTCGCCGGTGGTGCCGTCCCACGCGCTCAGCGCCGCGCCGAGACCGGCCAGCTCCGTGCCGGCGGTGAGGATCGGGCGGATCTGCTCGGACGTGTACCACTTGGCCATCGCGGAGGTGACCGGGTCCGGGCGGCCGCCGGCAAGCGCGTGGACCTGCTCCCAGGCGAGGGCGTGCCCGGCCCGCAGCGTCGCGTCGAGCTCGGCGAGCCGGCCGGCCCATTCGGGATCGTCCAGCAGGCCCTGCCCGGCGGCGCGGTCGATGGTCTGGTCGAGCAGCCGGCGCGCCTTGGCGTGGAAGTCGATGCCGGTCCGTTCGAGCTGCAGCATGTCGTTGAGCAGCTGCCAGCCGTTGTCCGGTTCACCCACCACGTCGGCGTCGTCCAGCCGGACGTCGTCGATGACCACGAGGTTGAACCGGTCGTTGGCCATGCCGGGCACCGGTTCGATGTGGACACCCGGGGCACGCAACGGCAGCAGGAACAGGGTGATCCCGTGCATGGCGACCGGGCTGTCGGTCGTGCGGGCGGCGCAGAGGGCGAAGTCGCCGTACTGCGACTTCAGGTTGTAGATCTTGCTTCCGCGCAGCCGCCAGCCGGTGCCGTCCCGGCGTGCGGTGGTGCGCAGCGCGGCCAGGTCGGAGCCGGCTTCGGGCTCACTGAACAGTACGGTGGCCAGGCGCTCGCCGCGGGCCAGCGCGGGCAGGTGCCGGGCCTTCTGCTCCGCGGTGCCGGCATGCAGCAGGAACATCCCGACGAGGTCGACGCAGAGCACGTGGACGTCGTCCGGGATCCCCGCGCGGGTCAGCTCCTCGGTGACGATGGCGTTCTCGACGGCGCCGAGGCCCAGGCCGCCGTACTCGACGGGCCAGCCGGGGGCCAGCCAGCCGCGTTCGCCGAGCCGGCGGTAGACGTCGAGCAGGGCGACCTCGGTACCCGGTGGGTAGGCCGCGATGTCGGCGACGGTGCTGCGTACCGAATCCTCTTCCAGCAGGGTACGCACGTCGTCGCGGAAGCCGGTCGTCATCGCGCGTCCTCCTCCTCGGCGAGCAGGGCGGCCAGCTCGTCGTCGTCGATGGCGGACAGCTCGCGGGTCTCGATCACATCGGCGAGCTGGGCGATCGTCGTGTTGACGAACAGCTCGCGCAGCTCCAGCTCCACGCCGAAGCCCTCCCGGATCCGCGAGCCGAGCTGCGTGATCTTGAGGGAGTTGCCGCCCGCAGCGAAGAAGCTGTCGTGCACGCCCGGGTCAGCGACGCCGAGCAGCTCGGTCCAGATGGCGGCGAGCCGGCGCTGCGTGTCGGTCGCCGGGGGCTCGTGCGCGGCCAGGACCGGGGTGCTGTCCGGCGCGGGGAGACGCTTGCGGTCGAGCTTGCCGCTCGCTGCCCGGGGCAGCTCAGGCAGGACAGAGAGGACGGCGGGCACGAGGTACGCGGGCAGCCGCTCCCCCAGATGCGACCGCAGCCGGACCACGTCGACCTCCCCGGCGGCCACGACGTAGCCGATCAGCCGGGCGTGCACGCCGTGCCCGTGCGCCACGACGACGGCCTCGGTGATGCCGGCGTACGACGTCAGGGCCTGCTCGATCTCGCCCGGTTCGATCCGCAGCCCGCGCAGCGTGAGCTGGTTGTCGACCCGGCCGAGGAAGTCGAGGTCGCCGTTCTCACGCCGGCGGACCAGGTCCCCGGTGCGGTAGAGCCGCCCGTCGTCGCCGAGGTGGTCGGGGATGAACTTGCGTGACGTGGTGTCCGGGTCGTTGAGGTAGCCGCGGGCCAGGTTGCCGCCGATGAGCAGCTCGCCGGGCACGCCGACCGGGGCGAGGTTGCCGAACCGGTCGACCACGTGGGCCCGGTAGTTCGGCAGCGGTTTCCCGATCGGCGGCATGCTGTCGTGGTGGACCGGGGCGCAGCGATGGTCGACGCAGGCGACGGTGGCTTCGGTGGGGCCGTACCCGTTGTGGAACTCGCGGCCACCGGCCATCCAGCGGTTGACCAGCTCACCCGGGAACGCCTCGAGCCCGACGAACAACGCGCGCAGATCGGGCAGCTCCTGCGGGTCGAGCAGGCCGAGGACGGCGGGCGGCAGGTCGGTGACGGTGACCCGCTCGTCGCGGAGCAGGCCCTTGAGCTCGTCGGGGTCCAGCAGCACCCGCCGCGGCGCCTGCACGAGCGTCGCACCGCTGCCGAGGCTCGCGAAGAAGTCGAACAGGCTGACGTCGAAGCACGGGTTGGCGTACTGCAGCACCCGGTCGCCGGGGCCGAGCCCGAAGACGTCGACGATGCCGCTGACGAAGTTCACGATGCTGCGGTGCTCGACGGGTACGCCCTTGGGCTTCCCGGTCGTGCCGGAGGTGAAGACGATGTACGCCAGGTCGCCCGGCCCGGAGACCGGCTCGGGGCGGTGCGACGGCGTGTCCTGCGGGGCATCGTCGAGCAGGATCGCGGTGATGTGGGCGGGCAGACCGGTGGCGAGCTCCGCGGTGGTGACGACCACGGTCGCCGCGGCCTCGCCGAGCACCAGCTCACGACGCGCCGGCGGGTGCTCGGGGTCGAGCGCCAGGTAGGCGCCGCCGGCCTTGAGCACGCCGAGGAACGCCTCGGGCAGCGCGGGTCCCCGCTCGAAGAGCACGCCGACGATGCTGTCCGGACCGACGCCGGCCGCGCGCAGCCGGTGGGCCAGGCGGTTGGCGCGCGTGTCGAGCTCGCCATAGGTGACCGTGCTTCCGGCGAACCGCAACGCCGGGGCGTCCGGGTCGCGGTCCGCGGCGGCCTCGACGACCTGGTGCAGGGTCAGCTCGGCGGTGCCGAAGTCACGGCTCGTGTCGTTCCAGGTGTGCAGCAGCTGCTCACGTTCGGCGTCGCTGATCAGCGGCAGCTCGCTCAGCCGCAGCCCGGGGTCCGCGAGGGCCGCGGTGAGCAGGCGCTGGTAGTGGTCGAGCAGGCGCTCGATGCGGGCCGCGTCGAACAGCTCGGTCGAATACTCGGTCCACAGCCGCAGCCCCTCACCGGGCACGTCGACGATCTCGACGGCGAGGTCGAAGCGGGCCGTCCCGGCGTCGACGGAGTACGGCGTGATGTTCAGGCCGCCGGCCGTGCCCGAGGTCGCACCGCCGTTCTGGTAGGTGAAGCAGACCTGGAACAGCGGGTTACGGCTGGGATCGCGCTCCGGGCTGAGCTCGTCCACGAGGTGCCCGAACGGCAGGTCCTGGTGGAAGTGCGCGCCGACCACCGTGTCCTTCGCGCGATTCAGCAGCTCCCGGAACGTCGGGTCGCCCGCCGTGTCGGTACGCAGCACGACGGTGTTCGCGAAGAAGCCGATCAGCGGCTCGGTCTCGGGACGGGTACGCCCGGACAGCACCGAGCCGAGCACGATGTCGTCCTGCCCGGTGTAGCGCGAGACGAGCACCGTGAACGCGGCCAGCGCAACCGCGAGCGGCGTGACCCGCTCGGCGCGCGCCATCGTGTGCACGTCGCGCTGCAGCTCCGGGGAGAGCATGCGCTCGGTGGTGGCCCCGGCGCGGGTCGGGTCGGCGGGCCGGGAGCGGTCGGCGGGCAGGTCCAGGGTGGGCAGGTCGGCCAGCCGCTCGCGCCAGTAGGCGAGCTGCGTGTCGAGGACCTCGCCGGTGAGGTGGCCACGCTGCCAGACGGCGTAGTCGGCGTACTGGACCGGCAGGGCGGGCAGGGCGGCGGGCGTACCCGCGGCCCTGGCCTGATAGGACCCGACCAGCTCGCGCAGCAGGATCGAGCCGGACCAGCCGTCGGTGACGATGTGGTGCATGGCGAGCACGAGCAGGTGCTCGGCCGGGCCGAGGGCCACGAGGGTCGGCCGCAGACCGGGTTCGGCGGCGAGGTCGAAGGGCCGGCGGACCGCGGCGGCGACAGCCTCGGCAGCCGCGGTCTCGGGGTCGGCCGAGCCGGACACGTCGATGACGGGCAGGTCCACGTCGCCGGCGGGGGCGACGAGCTGATGGGCGACACCGTTGGCGGACGGGAACGTGGTCCGCAGGATCTCGTGCCGCGCGACGACATCGTTCACCGCGTGGCGCAGCACGGCCCGGTCCAGCTCGCCGTCGAGCCGCAGCACGATCGGCGCGTTGTAGACGGGCTGGTCACGCATCCACTCGGCGAGGAACCAGAGCCGCTGCTGGGTGAACGACAGCGGCAGCGGCCGGTCGCGGTCGGCGGGCACGATCGTGTCGCCGGTGCCGCGCGTGGCGGTGCGCTGCCTCTCCCGCAGTGCGAGCAGGGCTTTACGGGTGTCAGCAAGACTACGGGGCTGGGTCATCTCAGATCTCCACCAACTGGTTTTCGACTACGGCGGTTCCCTTGCCGGACAAGGCTCCGGTGAGCGGGGCAGCGGACCGGCCGTCGGCGATGCGGACCTCGCGGACGCCACCGGTCAGGGCGGCGTGCGCGGCGGCGAGCTTCACGGTCATGCCGCCACCGACGCCGGGCACGCCGCTGGTGCCGTCCGCCGCCAGGGCCAGCTCGCCCAGCAGCGACGTCTCGTCGGCGGGGTCGGTCAGCACGCCGGGGGCGCCGGTGAGCAGCACGAGCCGGGTGGCGCCGAGCGCGACCGCGATCGCCGCGGCGGCCCGGTCGGCGTCGACGTTGACCGCCAGGCCGTCGAGGCCGAGTGCCGGCGGGGACACCACCGGCACCATGTCGTGGGCCAGCAGGATCCGCAGCAGACCGGCGTCGACGTTCTCGATCCGGCCGCTGCGGTCGTCGCGGACCACGACCTTGCGCCCGTCGACCACGGCCCGGTGCGCGGCGGGGCGCCGGGCCGTGATCAGCGAGCCGTCGAGCCCGGTCAGCCCGACCGCCCGGACCCCACCGGCGGCGAGCGCGCCGACGAGCTCCGGTTTGATCCGGCCGGCCAGCGCCATCATCAGCACGTCGAGCGTGGCCGGATCGGTGTAGCGGCTGGACGTCCCGCCGGGGGTGGTCAGCCGGCGCTGGGGTACGCCGAGCTGTGCGGCGAGCCCGTCGACTTCGGCGGCACCGCCGTGCACCAGCACCACCCGGCCGCCCGCGCGGGTCAGGCCGGCGATGTCGGCACAGAGCGCCGCGCGGTCGATCAGGGGGCTGCCGCCGCACTTCACGACGGTGATCTCGGAAGTCATGGGGTGTCGCTCCTTCTACATCGGGTGCAGGCCGGTGAAGTTGAGTCCGGTGTCCTCGGCCCAGCCCATGCGGATGTTCAGGCTCTGCACGGCGTTGCCCGCGCCGCCCTTGACGAGGTTGTCGAGGGCACCGACCGCGAGCAGCTGGCCGCTGTCCGGGTCGAACGCGAAGCCGACCTCGCAGTAGTTCGAGCCGAGCAGGATCTTCGGCTCGGGCAGCCGGTAGTTGCCGCGCTTCTGCGCCACCACCCGGACGAACGGCTCATCGGCGTACGCCTTGCGGTACGCCGCCCGGATCGCCGCCTCGGTGGTGCCGGGCTTCGCCGTCGTCCGTGCCACGGCCTGCACGCCGCGGACGGCGTCCACCCCGGTGGCGGTCATCTCGACCTTGAGCCCGGTGAAGGCGGAGATCTCCGCCTGGTGCCGGTGGTTCAGGGGTGCGAACAGCCGCAGGACGCCGCTGCGCTCGGCATGCAGGTTCATCTCGCCCGCCGAGGCGCCGGAGCCGCTGGAGCCGACCCGGCCGTCCACGGTGACCGCGGGCTCGATCAGCCCGGCGCGGGCCAGCGGCATCAGCGCCAGCGTCGCCGCCGTGGCCATGCAGCCGGGCACGCTGACCAGCTCGGCGACGCGCAGCTGCTCGCGGTGCAGCTCCGGCAGGCCCGGCGTCGCGGTGCCGAGCAGCTCCGGCGTGGGGTGCTCGCGGCCGTAGTGGAACCGGAACAGCTCCGGGTCCCCAAGCCGCAGGTCCGAGCTCAGGTCGAAGACGATCTTCGCCCGCTGTCGCAGCTCGGCGCGGCCCTCGACGTCGTCGAGCCCTGAGCCGGTGAAGAACATGACGTCGACCTCGGGCACGGCGCCCGGCTCGACGTAGGTCAGGGGCGTACGGCCCCGCAGGTTGGGGTGGTCACCGTCGACCCGCCGCCCGGCGAGCCGGGTCGAGCTGACGGCGACCACCTCGGCCTCGGGGTGCCCGAGCAGGAGCCGCAGGAGCTCGCCACCGATGTAGCCCGCCCCGCCGATAATCGCGATGCTGATCATGTCAACCTCTCCGCGGTCCGCCGGCTCCGCCTATTCGCCCCAGTCCTCCTCGACCTCGGGGGCCACTGCGATGATCAGCGGCTCGACGGAGACGACCTCCAGCTCTCCCATGCATTCGCCGCACTCGAGGATCGAGTTCATCTCCGGCTCCGCCGCGAACGTCACGTCCGCCGCGCATTCCGGGCACGCCTGAACGCTCATGCCGATGCTCCTTCGTGGGTTGTGCCCCGGGCCGTGCGGCCCGGTCGCTAACGATGATGTTCGGTAGGGCCTGCGGTGCGGAGTCGGTGATAACCCCTACGCGGCGACCAGGCTCATCCGCTGCAGGACGGCCTCCTGGTCGCCCAGCAGGGCCGCCGTGCGCTGCCGCAGCCCCGGCACGGCCGCCACCCGGTCCTCGCGGGCGGTCGCGGCGGCGATCCGCAGCGCCGACCAGTGGTGGGCGACGCGGTCCACGGCCCGGCCCAGCTCGCGCAGCCGCACGTCACCGAAGCGGACACCGGCCCGGTCGAGGAAGTCGGCGTGCAGCCCGGCGACGGCGAGCATCGGGCCGCCGACGACGAACACCTCGTCGACGCTCTCCGGGTGCTCGGCGAACCCCTCGACCGCCGCGTCCAGGAAGTGCCGCAGCCCCGCGAGCCCGGTCAGCACCGGGCCCGTGGTGCCGTCCAGCCAGCCGGCGGCGTTGCTCCCGACGACCCGGGCCACGAACGCCTCGTCGACCTCGGGCACGTCCGCGCCGATGGTCACCTCGAGCCAGCGGTTGCCGATCGGGTTGGCGGTGAAGAACAGGTCGCGGTCGTGGGCGATCGGGTTGCCGGAGTCCCGGGCCGCCATCAGCGCTGTCAGGGGGATCGTGCCCCGGAACGACGGCGGCACCGGGTCGTTGACGAACACCTCGCCCGTCTCGTCGTCGAAGCCCTCGATCGCCATCAGGTGGTTCGTGTGCACGTCGCGATAGGCCGGGCGGAACGGCAGGTGGAAGTTGTCCGCCGCCACGGCGACGCTGACCCCGTTCGCGAGGGCGTCGCGGACCTGCTGCCAGCCCTGGTCGGCGTCGGCCGGGCGGTGCCAGCGCGACGAGACCGGGTGGTACGGCGCGAGCCCCGCGAAGAGGTCCTCGTCGTGACCGGGGAAGTAGTACTCCTCACGGCGTACCTCGCCGGGGACGAACCGGAACCCCCATCCGGCGCCGAGCGTCTCCAGCGGATCCAGGCCGCGGGCGGCGAGCAGCGCGCCCGCCGTCGTGTGCAGGCAGTGGGTGAGGTCGTGCCGCCAGAACGGGGCGGGGGCGGGTTCAACGCGCACAGCGGGCCTCCTCGTCGGCGACCAGGGTCAGGGCGAACACGTGCATGGCGGGGTTGTCGGGCAGGCGTACGGCGGACAGGTTCCCGGGCTCCGCGATGCCGATCCGCTGCTGCCACAGGGCCGGGGCGTGGTTCTGGTGGGTGTGCCGCGGGTAGCGCATCGACCGGGTACGGAAGGCCAGGGGCTCGCCGAACCGCACCGGCGTCTCGGGCCAGAAGTCCGACATCCGCAGCCAGGCCGGGCGTACGCTCCCGTCGCGGTAACGCAGTTCCACCTGGTCCTCGGTCCGCCGCTCCGCCGCGCCGATCAGGTAGATCCAGTCCCAGTCGCCCGCCGGCAGCGCGATCACCTGACCCCGGCAGCGGATGTTGTCCCCGGTAGCCGCATCGGGTGGGAACGAGAACGGCACCCCGGCGACGTCGGCCACCGTCCCCGCCGGCGGCAGCTCCTCGGCGGGGAACGTGTTGCTCCAGATGTTGAAGCCGTAGTCACCGGTCGTCCCCGGCGGCTGCAGCCCCCGGTTGGTGAAGAAACCGGAGAGATCTATCCGGACCTTTCTCACGTTTCAGCCCTTCTTCCATTACCTTCTCGGTGTGCAGACGTTTGGATCCACAACGGACGCGATCCGGGTACGCCGGATCGAGGAACCCGATGCCGGGCTCGCGGACGGGATCGCGCGGGTCATCGCCGCGGCGTACGACGCCGGTGACCTGGTCCCCGGCCTGCCGGTGGCCGACGGTGCCCGCGAGACGCCCGGCGCCGTGGTCGCGTCGGTGGCCGGCGGGCGGCTGTTGTGGGTCGCGGAGGTCGCCGGGCAGGTCGCCGGTTCGGTCCGCGCCCAGGTGCTGCCGGGTGGCGACTGGGAGGTGCAGCGCCTGGCCGTCGATCCGGGCGTACGCCGCGGCGGCATCGGCCGCGCCCTGCTGCTCGCCCTCGTCACCGCCGCGGGCGACGCGGGCGCGGACCGGGTGGTCCTCGACGCGGTGGTGGAGCGGGGCAACCCGTCGTTCTATGCCCGCGTCGGCTTCCGTACCGTGCGCCATTTCCCCGCCGGGGACAAGCTCCTGTCCGAGGTACACATGGAGCGCGACCCCCGCCAACCGGAATCAGCGGTGGCTGATCCGGATCCGGGGGACGTGCCACCGGCGGGTGCGGTGGTGCAGTGGTGGGACGCCGACGGCGGGACGTGCTGCAGGGTCACCGCGACCTTGGATACGCCGGATTCGCTGCTAGGCGTGGACGTGCTGCCCGGCGGCGACCCGGAGGCCCTGTACAAAGTGCTGGCCGCCGATGCCGATGACGACACCGACGGCCTGCTTCGCTTCGACCGGCCCGCGGGACGGGTGACGGCGTTCGCTCAGCCCCGGCTGCTCGACCCCGCCCTGCTCGCGTGGTGGCGCTCCGCCAAGGCACGGTCGTTGCGCTGAGCCTCCGCGAGTGCCAGGCCCTGCGCGACGATCCGCTCGGTGCTGACCCCGGCGGCGACGAGCAGGTCCCGCTCGTCGCCGACCCGGTCGATGAACCGGTCCGGCACGCCGATCCGCCGCACCCGCACCGGCGCGTCCTGGGTCACCACCTCGCACACCGCCGCGCCGAGCCCGCCGACGACGAGGTGGTCCTCGACGGTGACGATGCCGGCGGTCTCCCGGGCCGCGCGCAGCAGCGCCGCGGTGTCCAGCGGCTTGATCGTGTGCATGTTGAGCACCCGGGCGGAGATGCCGAGCGTGGCGAGCTCGTCGTGCGCCCGCAACGCCATCAGCACCGGGTGCGGGCCGGTCGCCACGATGGTCACGTCGTCACCGTCGCGCAGCTGGGCCGCCCGGCCGGGGACGAACTCCGGCACCGTGTCATGGACCAGCGGCGTCGCGGCCCGGCCGAGGCGGATCAGCACCGGCCCGGGCAGGTCGGCGGTGGCGAGCACGGCCTGCTCGGTCTCGGCGGCGTCGGCCGGCACCACGATCGTCAGGTTCGGCATCGTCCGCAGGATCGCGAGGTCGTCGACGGCGTGGTGGGTGGGTCCGTAGTGGCCGGAGGAGAGGCCGCCGTGCGTGACGACCACGCGTACGGGCAGGTTGTTGCCCGCGATGTCGACCTTGAGCTGCTCGCAGGCGCGGGCGGCCGCGAAGCCGGAGAGGGTGTGCGCATACGGGCGCAGACCGGTCGCGGCCAGCCCCGCGGAGACGCCCATCAGATTCGCCTCGGCGATGCCGACGTTGATGTAGCGCCCGGGCAGCTCGGTGCCGAACGTGGTCTCGAGGCCCCCGGTGTCGGTGTCGACGCAGAAGACGAGCGGGTCGCGGCGGGCCAGATCGAGCAGCGTACGCCGGTAGACGTCGCGGGTCGCCCCGGCGTACCGGTCGGCGAAGCTGTCCTCGGTGCCGGGCAGCTGCTCGGCGACGGTGACGGTCACGTGGTCCTCCCCGCGTTGAGCGATGCGAGCGCCCGCTGGTGCAGGCGCGGGGTCAGCTGGACGGCGTGCGACTTCTTCTGGTCCTCGAAGAGCCGCACCCCCTTGCCCTTGACGGTGTTCGCGATGACCACGGTCGGCCTGCCGGGTGTCGCCGGGACGGCCGCGAACGTCGCCCGCAGCGCGTCGATGTCGTGCCCGTCGACCTCGGCCACCGCCCAGCCGAAGCTGCGCCAGCGGTCCGGGAGCGGCTCCAGGCTCACGCACTGCTCGGTGCCGCCGGTGATCTGCAGCCGGTTGCGGTCGACGATCGCGACGAGGTTGTCCAGGCCCTCGTGCCCGGCGCTCATCGCCGCCTCCCACACCGATCCCTCCTGCAGCTCGCCGTCGCCGAGGACCACGAACGCCCGGCTCGTGCCGCCGGTGCGGCGGGCGGCCAGCGCCACGCCGAGTCCCAGCGACAGGCCGTGCCCGAGCGAGCCGGTGGGGAATTCGACCCCGGGCAGCTTGCGCAGGGGGTGACCGGCGAGCCGGCTGCCCGCCTGCGCGTACGTGTCGAGCTCGGCGGGGTCGAGGAAACCGTGTTCGGCGAGGACGGCGTAGAGCGCTGCGCTGGCGTGGCCCTTGCTGAGCACGAACCAGTCGCGGTCCGGCCGGTCGGGCTGCTCGGGCGAGACCCGCAGCACCTCGCCGTAGAGGACGGTGAGGATCTCGGCCAGCGACAGGCTGCCGCCGACGTGTACGCCGTGCGGGTTGGTGCCCATCTTCAGCACCCGCTCGCGCACCCGGCGCGCGCGCTCTTCGAGGCTCGTCACGCGTTCACCTCCGCCCGGCTGCCGGCCGCGATGCCGAGCACCACGTCCAGGTTGTTCCACACCTTGTCGAAGGCGTCGGCGCAGCGCTGCAGCACCGGGCCGGCGGCGGGGTTGAGGTGCCAGCGCTGCAGGGTCAGCGAGTCCTCGATGACCGCCAGGGTCACCGGGTAGTCCTCGACCCGGTAGTCGGCCGGCGACGCGCCGGGGATCCGCCACGGGTAGCCGTGATAGCCGGTGAGCTCCTGGAACGCGGGCTGGCCGGGCAGCGGGAGGACCTGGTACTGCTGCATCGGCACGCCCTCGGCCCGCAACGCCCGGCGCAGCGCCGAACGCAACGCCCCCGGGCTGATGTCGGGGCGGCCCAGCGCCTCCGGGCTGAACCGCAGCCGCAGGATGTGCCAGGCGTGCGTACGGTCCGGCGGGCACTGCGGCACCGTGATGCCGGGCAGCGCCCTGAGCCGCGCCAGGAACGCCGTCACGTTCGCCTCGCGCGCGGCCGTGTACTCGTCGAGCCTGGTCAGCTGCGCGCGGGTGAACGCGGCCTGCACCCCGCTCAGCTTCTCGTTGCCGGCCAGCACGCGGGACAGGTAGTCGCGCTCGGTACCGGCCCGCAGGTCCTCACCGAACTGGCGGCCGAGCACGATCCGCTCGTACAGATCAGGGTCGTCGGTGGTGATCAGGCCGCCCTCGCCGCAGGTCGGCAGGTTCTTCACCACGTTGAGGCTGGTGGTGCCGATGTCCGCGAGCGCACCGGCCCGCGTGCCCCGATAGGTGGCACCCTGCGCCTGGGCGGCGTCCTCGATCAGGGCGAGGCCGTGCCGGTCGGCGACCGCCCGGAGCGCCGCCATGTCGGCCGGCAAGCCGTGCAGGTGAACCACGATGATGGCCCTGGTCCGGGGGGTGATCGCGGCCTCCGCCAGCGCCGGGTCCATCGTGTAGGTCACCGGGTCCACGTCCACGAAGACTGGGACGAGCATCCGCTGCACGACGGGGATGGCGGTGCCGATGAAGGTCAGCGCCGGGACCAGCACCTCGCTGCCGGGCTCGAGGTCCAGCGCGGCCAGCGACAGGGCGAGGGCGGCGGTGCCGTTGGAGACCGCGGCGCAGTGCCGGGTGCCGACGTACTGCGCCCACTCCTCCTGCAGCCGCGACACCGCGCCCTTGCCGCCGTCGTTCGAGGTGAACAGGCCGCCGTCGAGCACCCCGGCGACCGCGTCACGCTCGGCGTCGGTGACGACGGGCCAGGCCACGGAGGTACGCACTGCCCGGGCATCCACCGTGCGCGAGCCACCGAGCATCGCGAGCCTGCTCATACCAGCACCAGCTCCCCTGCGGGCGCCACGAGCGCCAGCGACACGAGCTCCGCTGACTGATAGTCCAGGCTTGGGTAGCGGCTTGCACCGATGAACACGGGCAGCCGGACGGCGTCCAGCTCGGTGCGGCGGGCGACGGGGACGCGTACGGCGACGCGCTCCCCGGCGGCCCAGGACAGCGGCTCCGGATCGAGGGCGTCCACGTAGTAGAGCCAGCAGTCCGCCGTGCCCGCCAGCGTGGCGCGCAGCTCCAGGTGCAGCCAGTCGTACTGGCCGGTGGGCAGCTGCACGAGCTGCCCGCGCAACGGCACAGGGTTGTCGAGGCGGATGCCACGTATCCGCGGTGTGAGGTCCGGGGTCATACCGGCTCCCCCACCCGGTCCAGGCGGCCGAGCACGTAGTCGACGTACGCGCCGACCAGGTCCGAGCCGAGCACCTCGACGGCGCCGTGGAACTCCGGCGTGTGGTTGACCTCGTTGACGAACATCCGCCCGTCCTTGTGCTCGATGACGTCGATGCCGAGGATCCCGTCGCCGATCGCCGCGGACGTGCTGGTGAGCAGCTTGACGAGGTCGTCGGTCAGCGGGCACTCCTCGGCGCGGCCACCGCGGGCGGTGTTGGTACGCCAGTGGTCGGCGACCTTGTAGATGGCGCCGACGACCTCACCACCGAAGACGTACGCCTTGATGTCGCGCCCCGGCTTGTCGACGTACTCCTGCACGAACGTGATCCGGTGCTGCGGCCCGGTGAACGCCGACCGGTGCTCCAGCACGCTCTCGGCCTGCTCCCGGTCGCGCAGCCGGGCGGCGAGCCGGCCCCACGAACCGGTCAGCGGCTTGACCACGGCGGGGTAGCCGAAGTCGTCCATGGCGTCGAGCGCCGACTCGGGCACCAGGCCCACCATCGCGCGGATCGTGGGCAGGTTCGCGTCGCGCAGCGCCAGGGTGGTGAGCAGCTTGTCGCCGCACAGGTCGACCACGCGGGAGCTGTTGACGACGGGGATGCCGGCGTGTTCGAACAGCTTGCAGGCGTACGAGTTGCGGGTGTGGGAGATCTCCCGGCTCATGGCGCCGCGGTAGGGAAGTTCGAGCGGGCCGTCGAGCGGCAGCACAAGGCGCCGCGTGTCGACCTGCTCGAAATTCACGTCCCGGCGGGTCAGCTCGCGCAGGATCAGCCGCTCCTCGAGACGGATCCGGGAAGTGAGTACGGCCAGCGGCCGCTTGTCGTCGATCTGGGTCACGACGTGCCTCCAGTTCTGCTCGGGCCGCCGGCGAGGGCGGGCTGGCGTAGCGACGCGGCGAGCCGCGGCAGCGCCGAGGCCAGCACGTCGATGGCGGCCCAGTATTCGGTCAGAGCGATGTGCTCCTGGTCGGTGTGGCACAGCCGGGAATCCCCCGGCCCGTAGGCGGCGACCGGAACGCCCCAGGCGGGGCCGACCACGTTCCAGTCGGCGGTGCCCAGCTTGAGCTTGGGCACCGGCCGCGAGCCGTTCTCCCGGATCCCGGCGCTCAGCGCCCGGACCACCGGGTCGGTGCGCGCCGACCGCACGGCAGGCACGTGCTCGAACACCGTCACCCGGTGCTCGCCGGTGGGCAGGTCGCGCAGGAAGGCGTCGGCGTCGAACCCGACCGGCAGCCGGCACGACACCTCGGCGACGGCCTCGTGGATGTCGCCGACCACGCGGACCAGCGAGGGCAGCGCCCGGTCGAACAGCGCCGGGCCCCCGTGCAGGGTGTTCCAGCGGTCGAAGCGCTCGCGGGCGGTGGCCCACAGCCCGGCGGCGACCTCGACCGCGCCGGCGGCGGGCGAGCTGGTGTGCGCCGCCGGCACGCTCACGCCGATGCTGAAGCGCAGGTTGCCCTTGTAGCCGACGCCCACGCTGGACGCCCCGCTGGGTTCCCCGATCACCACGGCATCCGGTCGCATCCGGTCCACCAGGTAGCGGGCACCCGCCGAGTAACGTTCCTCGTCGACGGCGCCGATCACTACGATCCGGGCCGGGAGGTCGGACCGGGCGAACCGGGCTGCCGCGCAGATCATGGCCGCGAGCGGGCCCTTCGCGTCGACCGCGCCCCGGCCGTGCAGGACACCGTCGGCGAGCCGCACGGCGGGGCCGCCCGGCACCGTGTCGGCATGCCCGAGCAGCAGGATCTCGGGGCCGTCCGGGCCGCCGACCTCACCGCGTACGTTGCCGGCCCCGTCGATCGTGGTCCGGAAGCCGAGTGCGGAGAGCCGCTCGGCGAGGAACCCGGCGAGGGCGTTCTCGGAGCCTGATACGGACGGGATGCGCACCATGGCGTGCAGCAGCTCCGCCTCGTTCGCCCGGTCCATGGGGCTCAGACCGCCGGGTTCACGTCGACGAGCAGCATGTCGCGGACGCCCGAGACGCCCTCGGGGACGGTCGGCGAGACCTCGTGGGTGACCATCGCGTCGTCGACGAACATGGAATCGAGCGGCTCGAGCAGCGTGGTCCGCACGACCTGCCCGCCGTCGTTGGGGTACACGGTGGACAGGCCGCCGGTGACACCGTCGCGGCGCAGCATGTGCATGCCGACGTACGCGTGCCCATCGCGGTGCCGGCCCTCCGGCGTGGGCAGGCCCTCGACGCCGGAACGCGCGATGATGCGGACCAGGTGCACGCCGATCTCCCAGGACGTGTTCCCCGACAGGGCGGTCGCCATCCGGGCGTCAAAGCCGACCAGGGCACGCATCCCGGCCGAGAGCAGGACGTCCTCGGCGACCGCCTCGAAGACGCGGTTCTTGCCCTTCCAGAGCGGGATGACGTCCTGGCGGAACGTGGCGTTCGGCAGCGCCTCGAAGGTGACGTCGTCGCCGTCGACCTCGACGCGCAGCCGGCCGTAGCGGCGCTGCCGATAGGTGCCGCCGCCGTCGATCTGGGTGTCCACGGCGAGGTTCTCCCAGGCACCCCGGAAGGCTTCCAGGTCAGCGTCGCCGAGCAACCCGGCGAGCTCGTCCTTGCGCAGCACGATGAAGCCGGCGCGCCCGACGGTGGCGGAGAAGGTGGGCACGCCGTCACGGAGCTGCTGTCCGGTGATCGGCGCGATGCTGGTGCTGGCCGTCATTGTCTGGCCCCTCTGTACGGGATGGTCGGAAAGAGGCGCCGGCCGGTGGGTCCGGACGCGCCCTGTACCGAAGATGGCAAGCGCGGGCGGGCCGGGAGCAGTCCGGCATTCTCCTGACTCCTCGGCGTCCGGCGGCGCGCGGAAGCTCGGTAGGCCACCACCGGCACGCGGAGCAGGGAGTCGACGATGCCGCAAGGAACCGAGCACCTGGCCCATCTCACGGGCGATCAGCGCGAGCGGCTGCTGCGCAAGTTACGGGCGGCGCGCGCCGGCACCACCCAGGACCGGGTCGTGCCGGTGGGCAGGGACGCCGCACTGCCGTTGTCCGCGGCGCAGCAGGGCCTGTGGTTGCTGGCTCAGGTGGACGAGCAGGCCACCACGTACAACACCCCGCTGGCGATGCGCGTGAGCGGTGCGCTGGACGCCGGGCTGCTCGGTGCGGCGCTGCGGCAGGTGGTCGAGCGGCACGAGGTACTCCGCACGACCTATCAGGACACCCCCGACGGGCCACGGCAGCGGGTACGCCCGCAGCCCGCACCCGGCCTGCTGACCGTACGCGAGGAGCCGGGGCTGACCGGCGCCGGACGCGACGCGGCGGCCACCCGGATCGCCGGTGAGCAGGCCCGCCGCACCTTCGACCTCAGCCGGGATCCC
Source organism: Winogradskya humida (assembly GCF_016862215.1). Lineage (GTDB taxonomy): Bacteria > Actinomycetota > Actinomycetes > Mycobacteriales > Micromonosporaceae > Actinoplanes > Actinoplanes humidus. The sequence continues at coordinate 16,903 of NZ_BOMN01000115.1, read as the reverse complement.
GTGCTGCGCGCCACCCTGGTCCGGTTCGCGCCGGACGATCACCTGCTCGTGCTGGCGCTGCACCACATCGCCACCGATGCCTGGTCGACCGGCCGGCTGATCGGTGAGCTGACCGAGTGCTACACCGCCGCGGCGCAGGGGCGTGCACCGCGGCTGGCCGAGCTCGCCGTCCAGTACGCGGACTTCGCCGTCTGGCAGCAACGGCGCTTCGCCTCCGGCGCGACGAAGGCCTCGCTGGCGTACTGGCAGGAGCAGCTGGCCGGGATCGGCGAACTCGACTTCCCCGCCGACCGCCCGGTCCCGGCCGAGCCGAGCGGCGCGGGCGCGGTCGTCAGCACCCTGCTCCCCGCCGAGCTGCACCGCGGGGCGCACGCGCTGGCGGCGCAGACCGGCACCCGGGTCCTGTCCGTGGTGACGGCGGCCTACGCGGCGGTGCTCGCCGCGGTGACCGGCAAGGACGACATCGCGCTGGGCACGGTCTTCTCCGGGCGGCTGCGCACCGAGATCGAACCCCTGATCGGCATGTTCGCCGGCACGGCCGTGCTGCGGATCTCCACCGACGGCGACCCGTCGTTCCGGGAGCTGCTGGCACGCACCGGCACCGTGCTGTCCCAGGCGCACGCCCACCAGGAGGTGCCGTTCGAGCAGGTCGTCGCGGAGCTGGCGCCCCAGCGGCGGCCGGGACGCAATCCGCTGTTCCAGTTCGCGGTGCACGCCGGGGACCCCGCACCCGCGCCGATCACCATGGGCGAGGTCGTGCTGACACCCGTCCCGGCGCACGCGGGCGCGGCACGGTTCGACTGCACCGTCGCGGTGGCCGAGCGGCCGGAGCAGGGCGGGATCGAGCTGGCCGCGGAGTACGCCACGGAGCTGTTCGACGCCGGCCGGATCCAGCGCCTGCTGGAGCACACCCACCTGCTGCTGGCGGCCGCGCTCGCCGACCCGGACGCCCCGGTCAGCACGCTGCCACTGCTCACCCCCGGCGAGCTGGCCTTTCTCGACACGGTCAACAACACCGCCGTGGACGTTCCCGCGCCCGGTGCGGTCGAACTGTTCGCCGCCCAGGTGGCGAGGACCCCGGACGCCCCCGCCGTCACCCACCGCGGCACCACGCTCAGTTTCGCCGAGCTGGACCGGCGGGCCAACCGCGTCGCGCACCGGCTCCGGGAGCTCGGGGTCGGCGCGGGTGCGCTCGTCGGTGTCTGCGTGCACCGCTCGACGGACCTGGTCGCCGCGATGCTCGGCGTGCACAAGGCGGGTGCCGCCTACGTGCCGCTGGACCCCGACTACCCCGCGGCGCGGATCGAGCTCGTCCTCAGCGCGTCCGCGGCCGCCGCCGTGCTGGTCGACGAGCGTGGCCGCGAGAGCCTGCCCGCCACCTCCGCCGCGGTCGTGGACGTCTCGGACCTGCCGGGCGGCGCGGCGGACGGCGAGCCCGGGGTGGTTCCGGCGGAGCGCGACCTGGCGTACGTCATCTTCACCTCCGGCTCGACGGGCACCCCCAAGGGCGTCATGGTCGAGCACGCCCAACTGCGCAACCTGCTCGTGGCGGCCGACCCGATGGCCGGCGGACGAACCCCCGGCACCTGGCTGGCCGTCACCAGTGTCTCCTTCGACATCTCCGTCGTCGAGGTCTTCTGGGCGCTGGTCCGCGGCTTCCACGTGGTCGTCGCCGAGGGCCGGGTCGACCAGCTGCTCGGCGCGGGCGGGGACGGCTCGGCCGACGAGCCCGCCACCCTGCGCGAGCTGATCACCCGGCATGCCGTGACCCACCTGCAGTGCACGCCGGCCCTGGCCGAGCTGCTGGTGGACGATGACGCGAGCCGGGCCGCCCTGGGCGGGGTGACCCGCATGATCGTCGGCGGCGAGGCGCTGCCCGCACCGCTCGCCCGGCGGCTGCGGGACGCCCTGGCCGGTGAGCTGGTCAACGGGTACGGCCCGACCGAAGCGGCCGTCTACGCCACCGCGGCCGAGGTGAGCGCCACGGACGCCGACGGCACCGGAACAGTGTCGATCGGCGGGCCGCTGGCGAACACGACGGCGTACGTGCTGGACCGCTGGGGACGTCCGCAGCCCGTCGGCGTACCCGGTGAGCTCTACATCGGCGGTGCCGGCGTGAGCCGCGGTTACCACGCGCAGCCCGCCCTGACCGCCGAGCGTTTCGTCCCGGACCCGTTCGGCGGGCCCGGCGGGCGCCTCTACCGGACCGGTGACCTGGTGCGGCTCACCCACGACGGCGTCCTGGACTTCCTCGGCCGCACCGACCACCAGGTCAAGGTGCGCGGGTTCCGGATCGAGCTGGGTGAGGTCGAGACGGTGCTCCGCGCCCACCCGGCCGTGCTGTCCGCCGTGGTGGTGGCCGGTGGCGCACCCGCGTCGCGGTTCCTCGCCGCCTATGTCGCCGGCGTCGACGGAGCCCGGACGGACGCGACCGAGCTGCGGGAATTCTGCCGGCGCAAGCTGCCCGAGCACATGGTCCCGGCCCGCTGGCAGTGGCTGGAGGCGTTCCCGCTGACCCCCAACGGCAAGGTCGACCGGTCGGCGCTGCCGGAGCTCGACGCGCCGGTGAGCAGCGCCGACTCGGAGCCGCGGACCGGCCGTGAGCGTGAACTGGCCGCGGTGTGGGCGACGGCGCTCGGGCTGCCGGTCGAGATCATCGGCGTACACGACAACTTCTTCGCCCTCGGCGGGCACTCGGTCACGGTCACCCGCGCCGTGTCGATCGCGGCCGCGCGGGGGGTGCCGCTGACCGTCCGCGAGCTGTTCACCCACCAGAGCATCGCCGAGCTGGCCCGGGCCGGCGCACCCGCCGGGCCCGTGCTGCCCGCCGGGGTGGTCGCGATCAGCCCGGCCGGCTCGCTGGCACCGCTGTTCTGCCTGCACTCGAGCACCGGCACCGCCCTGCCCTACCTGCCGCTGGACGGCACCCTGCACCCGGACCGCCCCTGCTACGCCATCGAGGCGGACCCGGTGGTGGCCACGATCGACGAGCTGACCGACCGGGCCGTCACCCTGATCACGACGGTCCGCCCGGCCGGCCCCTACCACCTGGCAGGCTGGTCCCTCGGCGGCGGACTCGCCTGGTCCGTCGCCGCCCGGCTGCAGGCACTCGGGCACGACGTCGCCTCGCTGACCCTGCTCGACACCCATCCCCCGGTCGTGCAGGAACAGCCGCCGTCACACGCGGACGGGGTGCGCTCCTTCGCCCACACGGTCGCCCGCTCCCCCATGCCGCTGGACCTGCCCGCGGACGCCTCCGACGAGGACCAGCTGGCCGTCGCGGTGACCGCCCTGCAGGACGCGGGACTCGTCCGGCCCGGCGACCGCGCCGACGTCCTCGGCCGCGGACGACTGTTCATCGCCCTGATGGCCGCGGCGTCGACCTGGCGCCCCGAGCCCTACAAGGGCGCCGTGGATCTGGTGGTCGCCGCCGACCCCGGCAACGTGCGGGAGCTCGTGGACGGCTGGACCGGGTGGACCGACGGGCCACTTCGGACCCGCGTGGTGCCGGGCGACCACTTCTCCATGGTGGACGAAGTGCACGCCGCCGGGCTCGGGCGCGTACTTGAAGGCATCATGACCTTCCCCGACGTACACAAATAACTTCCCGTAAATGCGTAGTCGCAGGTAGCTCACGTACTCAGCTGAACGTTGCGGCCATTGTTTGATCTCAGCGCCTAGGATTTCGCAGGTGAGCATCGGACAGTGGCGCGACGTCCCGAAGGTCCAGCTCGATCAGGAAGACGTACGCCTCTACCGGCTCGCCGTGAGCAATCCCGGCTGGACCCGGGCCGAAGCCATGAGCACCCTGCAGATGGCCGAGGACAGCATCAGCGGGCACATCGCCAACCTGCGCCGGATGACGCTGCTGCGCGACTCGCTCGATCCCAGCCGGGAGTTCGACGCGGTCAGCCCGGATCTGGCCCTGGCGGCGCTGCTCGTCGAGGACGAGAACGAGATCCGGCTCTGGCAGGCCCAGCTCGCCATGGTCCGCCAGGAGGTGCAGGCGCTCCTGCCGACCTACTACGAGGCACGGCAGGAACGCCGGGCGGCCGAGGCGATCGATGTGATCGACGACGTCGACATGGTGCGTCACCTGCTGGCCGACCAGTCCCGGCGGGCCCGGGTCGAGCTGCACATCGCCCACCCGGGCAGCGGCATGTCCGACGACGGGCTCGCCCGCAGCCTGGCGCTGGACATGCTGCTGCTCGAACGGGGGGTCACGATGCGCACGGTGCTGCAGCACTCGACCCGCAACCACCAGGCGACCCAGCGGTACGCCGCGACCGTCGTGCCGCGCGGAGCCCTGCTGCGCACCGTGCCCGTGGTGCCGCGCCGGTTGATCGTCTTCGACCGCGAGGTCGCGTTCCTCCCGCCGGCCAGCGGCGACCCGAACGAGGGCGCGGTCATGGTCCGCGAGCCCGGCGTCGTGCAGCACCTCATCTCCAGCTTCGACGCCCTCTTCGACGCGGGCCTGCCCTTCCCCGTGGACAGCACCGACGACAACGAGGAGATGAGCTCGGAGATCTACCAGGCCATTCTCCAGCAGATGTCCGCCGGGGAGAAGGACGAGGGCATCGCCCGCCGGCTGGGGATGTCCGTGCGCACCTGCCGGCGGCACATCGCCGCGATCCTGGCGAGCCTGGGAGCGCAGAGCCGGTTCCAGGCCGGGGTGCTGGCTCATCAGCGCGGCCTGCTGGGCAGTGCCCCGCCGGAGCCGGCGCGCTGAGCTCCCAGCCCCTCTCTCACTCCCAGGCGGCCCTCTCTCACTCCCAGGCGGCCCTCTCTCACTCCCAGGCGGCCCTCTCTCACTCCCAGGCAGCCGGCGCCGACGCCGTGCGGCGGTCGTAGTCGTCCCTCTCGTCCCGGCTGCGCGGGACGGTGAACTCGTTGCCGACCGGGTCGGCCAGCACCACCCGGCCGCGGCCGCCGGGCCGGCGCTCGTCGGCCACCAGGACGGCGCCCAGGTCGAGCAGCCGGCGGATCTCGTCGGCCTGCGACGCCGGCGGTTCCACCTCGAGGGTCACCCGGTTGTGGGCCACGCCCTTGACGTCGGGCACCCGCACGAACAACAGCCCGGGGCCGCCCGGCACGGCCGGCACCAGGCCCACCTCGTCGTCGCCGGACCGGTCCTGCGGGCGCACCGGGGTGCCGAGGACCCGGCTCCAGAACAGGGCCAGGTCGTAGGGCTCGCACGGGGGCGCGCACCGGAAGGTGATGTAGCTGAGTGCGGCGGACATTCCGTGCTCCCTCGGTATCGATCTCCTTATCCGCAGCCGCGGACTTTACCCGGTCCATCCGGGACGGACAGCGCGGGGCGACGACTGTCCCACCAGGACACCCCACAGTTCCCGATCAACGTTTGCTGGTAAACGTTTCCCGAAAAATGCGGACAGAACAGGTCACCGGACGCCGGTAACTTACTGCCAGACAGGTTGCTGAAGGCCGCGTGATCTATCCCGGCCCCGCTCGTTCGGCCAATGTTGTGGTTACCGCCGGGGCGGCCGGAACACCGGTCACCCGGGCTCACCACTTCGAGGGGAAACCATTCCTCTCAGCACCGAAAGGGCTTGCGCAAATGAGCATCCAGAAGACCACCGCGACGTTCTTCGTCATCCTCGCCGGCGCCCTGCCGACGGTCGGCGCGGTGACCGCTGGGATCACTGCAGAGCTCGCCCGGCCCGCGGCCGCGGTCCTGTCGGACGGCGGAGTCGACTGGGAGCCGGCTCCCCTCGACGGCGACGTGGTGCTCGCGGACGGCGTCAGCGGGGACACCGAGGGCGGCGTCGACTGGCGGCACGCCACGGTCGCCGCCCTCGCGGACACCGACGGCAACGACGGTGACGGCGGCGTCGACTGGTGAGCCCGCGGCCGGTCAGCCCACAGCCGGTTACCTGCCGCACCCAGCGCGGCCTTCTTCGAGGAGTTCCCGAGCATGACCACAGCAGAGTTCACCGGTACGACCACCGCGAGGCCCGATCCCCGATCCCCGGCCGGTGACCACCACGCCCTTCTCGACCTCACGCCGAACGCGAGCCTGCTCCCGGCCGTCCCGGCGGATTCGCTGCGGGGAACCACGACGGAGCTCGCCGAGGAACGTGCCCGGCAGGCCTTCGGCGCCCGGTACGCCGAACTCAGCCCGCACTCCCCCGCCGAGGCTCTCACCCACGTCCTCGCCGCGCTGGTCGAACCCGACGACGTGGTGTTCGACATCCGGATGACCCGCGGCCCGTCCCCCGACAGCGGCACCGCCGTCCGCGACTACGCCTCCGGCTGGCTCGGGTTCGGGCTGGACGGCCGGGACCGGGTGGACCTCGCCGCCGCGGCGGACCTCGCGGCCGAGCACCGTCCCGCCGTCATTCTCTGCGGCTCACCGTCCGACTCCCGGCTGCTCGACACCGCGGCCATGCGGGAGATCGCCGACTCGGTCGACGCCCTGCTCATCGCGGACGTCGCCGGGCTCACCGGCCTGATCGCCACCGGTCTGCACCCCAGCCCGGTCGACGACGCCCACGTCACCATCGCCTCGAGCGCCCCGCTCGGCGGGCCCCGCAGCGGCCTCGTGCTCAGCGGACGCGACGCCGCGATGCCCCTCGACGGCGGCCCGCGTACCCTGCGGCACCGCCTGCGCCGCGCCACCGCTCCCCTGCCCCGACTCGGTTCCCGGGAGCTCGCCGCCCACGCCTTCGCCCTCACCGCCGCCGGCAGCGACGCGGCCCGCGCCACCGCGGAGCGCAGCGTCCGGCTCGCCCGTGCCCTCGCGAAGGAGCTCATCGGCCACGGCCTCCGGGTCGTCTCCGGCGGCACCGACACCCACCTGGTGCCGATCGACCTCGAACCGCTGGGTCTGGACGCCGGGGAGGCCGAGAACCTGCTGCGTCGCGCGGCGATCCTGGCCGCCGGCTGCCGGGTCCCGTCCGTCACGCTGCCCGGTGCCACCGCACCCGGCCTGCTGCTCTCGACCGCCGCGGCCGCCCGCTGGGGCCTCGACGCCGATTCCGCAGCCCGCCTCGCCCGCCTGGTCGACCAGGCTCTGCGCCGCTGACTCCCGCAACCATCTCACCCAGGAGGTTCCTGTGCACGACACGACCGACGACCGCCCGCACGCCGTGGTGGTCAACCTCGAGGAGCAGTACTCGGTCTGGCCGGCCACGCGCGATGTCCCCGCCGGATGGCGGGCCACCGGGTTCACCGGCTCACGGGCCGAATGCCTGGCGCACATCGACGAGGTCTGGACCGACATGCGGCCGCTCAGCCTGCGTCACGCGAGCTGAGCGAGCCCGGACAAGAGGGGAGACCACAGTGACTGCCGGCACGCACAGCCGTGAGTTCGTCGGACGGCCCACGCAACGAGCGCTGCTGGAGGAATGCCTGCGGCGGAGCGCGGATCAGGCGACCCTGATCGACGTGGCCGGGGAGCCCGGGATCGGCAAGACCCGGTTGCTCGAGGAATGGGCGCAGGCAGCCCGTGCGGCCGGCGTCACCGTGGACACCGAAGCGACCACTCCCGCCGGGCAGGTGGTCATCATCGACGACCTGCACCTGGCCGGCGCGGCCACCGCGGCCCGGGTCCTGGAGCTGCTCCGGCGGCCACCGGCCACCGGCGGCGTCCTGATCCTCGCGTACCGGCCCCGGCAGACCGACCCGGGGCTGCTGGCGGCCATCGCGAGCGCCGCGGCCCGCTGGTCCGCGCACCACCTGCCGCTCGGTCCGCTGACCCGCGGCGAGTCCGCCGCCCTCATCGGCGGGCAGCTCTGCGGCCACCACCGCGCCACCTGTTACGAGGAGAGCGGCGGCATCCCCCGCTACCTGGAGATCCTGGCCGCCACCTGCGGCGAGGGCGGCTGCCAGCCGACCGACTCCACCGACGCCCTGGTGCCGCAGCTGGCCGCGGCCCCGCTGCTGGCAGAGCTCGGCCGGTTGCCGGAATCCACCCGGCTGGTCGCGCACGCCGCCGCCGTCCTCGGCGACCCGTTGTCCCCGGGGCTGCTGCCGGAGGTCGCGCAGCTCGACCTCACCGATGTCCTCGACGCCATGGACGAGCTGCTCGCCCAGGACGTGCTGCGCCCCGGGCCCGCCACCGGATCGTTCGTCTTCCGGCACCCGGTGCTGCGCCGCGTCTGTTACAGCGCCGCCCGCGGTGGCTGGCGGCTCGGCGCCCACCAGCGCGCCGCGACCGCCCTGCACCGCTCCGGCGCCGCCGCCACCGAGTACGCGGACCACGTGCAACGCGCCGTGACCGCCACGGACGGGTCCGGCCTGACCGTCCTGACCGAGGCGGCCGAGGCGGCGAGCGCAGCCGCCCCCGGGACCGCGGCGAACTGGTACGACGCCGCCCTGCGCCTGCTCCCCCCGGACCACGCCAACCGCCGCCGGCGCGCCGGCCTGCTCCTCGGCCTGATCACCACCACCGGGTCCACCGGCCGCTACGCCGAGTGCCGCGCCGCCCTGGAGCAGCACGCCACGCTGGCCGCCGGCACCGAGTACGGCACGCAGTCCACCACCGCGACGCTCTGGCACGCCCGGATGACCATGCTGGACGGCCGGCGCGAGGCGGCCCGCGACCACCTGCGCGCGGCCCTGGCCACCGATCCCGGTCACCGCGAGGCCGCCCGGCTGATGGTGGAGCTGGCCGCGCAGGCGGTGCAGGGTGGCGTGCTCGCGTTCGACGACCCCGCGCACGCCGACCTCGACGCGTGGTGCGACGACGCGGTCATGGCGACCGCGAGCGGGGAGGACGAGCTGCTGCGGGCGTACGCGCTGACCGTCAAGGCGACCGTCCGGCTGGCACACGGCGGAGTCACCGCCGCTCAGCGTGGCAGCCACGCCGCCGCGCAGATCGTGGACTCCCGCGCCGACACCCAGGTCGCGTCGCACCTGGAGGCGCTGGTAGCGCTGGGCTGGCTGGAGGTGCACCTCGAGCGGTACGCCGCCGCGGTACGCCACTTCGGCCGGGCCCGCGCCGTCGCGGTCGCCACCGGCCGCCGTCCGGTCGTCCTGGCCGCCGCCATCGGTCTCGGCCGGGTCCAGCTGCTCCGCGGCGACCTCACCGCGGCGAGCCTGCACGCCGAGGAGGCTCTGCGCCTGACCGACATAACCCCGGCCGCCGAGCCCCTCGCCGCCGCCCGGTGCCTGAGTGCCGCCGTATCAGCGGAGACCGGTGACGCCACCGGCGCGGTCGACCAGGCCAGGGCCGCTCTCGCCGCCCTGGCCGGAGCGACCGGCAGCCCCTGGTACGCGCAGGCCCGGACCACCCTTACCAGCACGCAGATCGCCGCCGGAGCCGCCGCGTCCTGCGGTTCCGCTCCGGAGCACCCGGCACCGAGCTGGGACACCGTGGCCGGGCCGGTGCTCGCGGGCCGGATCGCGGCCGCCACCGGTGACGACGACCGGGCCCGCGAGCTCGCCGCCCGGGCCCAGCAGGCCGCCGCTGATTCCGGGCTGGCCGGGCAGATCGCCGAAGCCGCACTGTTCGCGGCCGAGGTCGCCGCGCGCCCCTCGGACGCGCTGACGCTGGCCGCCATGGCCGGAACCGCCGCGGCCACGGCCGACCGGCAGCTACTCACGGGCCGGGCGCGGCTGGCAGCCGGTCGCGCGCTGACGGCGCTCGGCGATCCGGCCCGGGCCACCGAGCACCTCACCGCGGCGGCGGAGGTCGCCACCCGGACGGGCTCCGGCTCCCTCGCCGCGGCGGTCACGGCCGCCGCGCCGGTGCAGGAGGAGCAGCTGGTGCTGAGCAAGCGGGAATTCGAGATTGCCCAGCTGGTCAGCCTGGGCCGGACGAACCGGCAGATCGCCCGGACCCTGGAGGTCAGTCACAAGACGATCGAGACCCACCTCGGGCGCATCTTCGTCAAGCTGGACGTCTCGTCCCGCGCCGAGATCGCCAACATGGTGGGGCGGGCCGTCGTCGCAGCCCGGCCCGCCCGTGCCACGAGCCGGCCCGCCCCCTGAGAATCAGCCTTTCCGGCGGCGGGGCTGGTCGTACTGGACCAGTTCCATCAGGGAATTGACGGGCTCCGGCAGGTAGAGGAACTGAACCCGCATTCCGGGGCGCGCGCCGGGATGCGGATCCTCGTCGATGCGCACGAACCCCGCCGCCACCAGCTCCTCGGCGTCGGCGTCCAGATCGTCGACCTCGAAAGCCACGTGGTAGAGCCCGGGGCCGCGGGTGCTCAGCGGCACCGCGATCGCCGAGTCGTCCCGCGTCGGCGCGACCAGCTCCACCGCGGTCTCGCGGGCGTCGTCCGAGAACTGCCAGAAGTCACACGACACGCCGTACGCGTCGGCGGCCCCCTGGTCGGTGAGCGACATGCCCAGCAGCTTCATGAAGGTGCCGGCGCGAGCGGGGTCGTCGGTCATAAGTCCAACATGGTCAATACCTAGGAACATGGCGGCCAGCGTACCGGCCCGGATCACCCGGTCACGAGGTCGAACCCGGCGCTCTCCGTGACGATGCCGTTGACCTGCAACGCGATCGCGTGGGGACCCGGGTGGTACCGGCGGGTGGTGATGACGCGGAACGAGTGCTCACGGCGTACCTCAAGAGTCTGGCCCGGCTTGAGGGTTGTGGTCGTGAGTTTGAAGGTCTTCGCCGTCTGGGTGCCGTTGGCCTTGTGGTGGAACACGACATAGTCGACGGCGAGGCGAGCATCCGTGGCGCCGGTGTTGCGGACCGTCGCGCGGAACTCGACCGCCTCGCCGATCGGCACGACGTCGCGGTTCACCGCCGGGCCGTCCACCTCGAGCGACGACGCCTCGGCCGAGAAACCCAGCAAAGCCAGGGCAGGTGCATCACCCCTCTTGATCAGCGTACGCAGACCGTGCCGCACCACCCGCCCGGTGTTCTCGTCCGGCGCGTCCAGCCACCGCCCGGCCACCTCGACGACCAGCCCCGCGTGGTCCCGGCTGAGATCGTTGAGGTGGTTCGCGACCGAGCGCCGCACGTACTCGCTGGGATCGCGGTAGAGCGCGTCGAGGATCGCCACCGTCGCCCCGGGCCGGGCGATGATCCCGGGCACCCGCACCGACCAGGGCAGATACGGCCGGGTGCCCTCCGAGGCGAGCCGGCGCACGTCGACGTCGTCCGAGGTCGTCCACCCCAGTGCCGTGGCCAGCGCCCGGTCGAGGTCGTGGCGCAGCAGCGCCCGGATCGCGAACTCGGCGGTGAGCAGCCCGGTCAGCTCGGCCATCATCGCCATCGCGTCGTCGAACGCCGCCTCACCCCCGTCGGCCACGGCCCTTGCCGCGACCGCAGCCGTGACCGGCCAGATCATCCAGCCGCCGAACCCCGGGAAATCAGTGCGGGCTGCCCGCACGACGCGCGCGAGGTCGGCGTAGCTGCCCGGAACGTCGGTGAGGATCGCGTCACGCAACAGGTCCGCGCGCTCCCGCAACGAGAGGCCGTCGAGGGCGGCGGCCGCCGTACGCAGGGCATTCAGCGGATTCCCCGGTACGGCCGCGTGGACCGCGCGGGTGAGGTTGTCGGCTGTCGACTTGCTGATGAGCTGATCGGCGAAAGGCACGGCTACATTCTCCTGATCAGCGCTTGACGGTGATGGTCCGGCGCTCCGTGAACTCGAGCAGCCCGGCCACGCCGCTCTCGACGCCGATGCCGGACTGCTTCAAGCCGCCGAACGGCACGAGCGGTGACAGGTGCATGACCTCGTTCACCCACACGGTGCCGGCCTCCAGTCGTCGCGCCACGGCGAGCGCGGCGTCCGGGTCGGCGGACCAGACCGAGGCGCCCAGGCCGTACTCCACAGCATTGGCCCGTTGAATGGCGTCCTCGACGTCGTCGAACTTCAGCAGCGGCAGGATGGGGCCGAACTGCTCCTCCTGGACGATCCGCGCGTCCTCCGGCGGGTTGCCGATCAGAATGGGCCGGACGAACAATCCCTCGGCCGGCCCGCCGGTGAGGATGTCGTAACCATTGTCGCGGCAGTCCCGCAGCAGGTCGATGACGGTGTCGTACTGGCGGTGGTTCGACACCGGCCCAAGCTTCGTTTTCCCGGCGAGCTCCACGAGCCGGGCGGCGATCCGGTCGTACACATCGGTGTGCAGGTAGAGGCGCTTGGTCGCCAGGCAGATCTGCCCGGCGTTGCTGAACGCCGCCCAGAACAGCTTCCCGGCGACCTCGTCGACGTCGACGTCCGGCAGCACGATCGCCGCGTCGTTGCCCCCGAGCTCCAGCGTGACCCGCGACAGCGAAGCCCCCGCACCGGCCATGACGTCGCGCCCGGTCCGCGTGGATCCGGTGAAACTGATCTTGTCGATACCCGGGTGCCGGCTCACCCACGGCCCCAGATCGTCACCGCCGGTGACGACGGTGACCACCCCGGCGGGCAGCACATCGCGCAGCAGCTCCCCCAGGCGCAGCGACGACAGCGGGGTGAACGTCGACGGCTTCACGATCACGGTGTTCCCGGCCAGCAGCGCCGGCCCGAGCTTGAACGACAACTGCCCCAGCGGATAGTTCCACGGCGTGATCGCCGCCACGACTCCCATGGGAACATGCTCGGTGACCGACCGTCGCTCGTCGTCGTCCTGGTTGACGGTCACCGGCAGGTCCAGCTTCGCGGTCTCCCGCAGCCAGTAGCTCAGCCCCGCGACCTCCTCGGTGGCCACACTCTCGGGTTTGCCCTGTTCAAGGGTTACCAGCCGGGCAAGTTCCGCGACGTTCGCGTCGATCACGTCGGCGATCGCGTGCAGGTATTTCCGGCGCTCGTCCACCGGGAGGGCCGCCCACCCCGGCTGAGCGCCCCGGGCGGCTGCGACCATTGCGTCCAGCTCTGCCCGGGTGCAGTCCGGGGCCTCGCCGGCGATCTCGGAAGTGGCGGGATTGATGACGGAGAAAGTCGACATGCCAGAGATCCTGCGGGCCCCGGCCCGGTCGCGGGAGGCACGATCTTCCAGGGAGTACGGCACCCTGGTAGCCCTCCCGGCGATGTTCCTAAACTCGTGGTCATGGCACATGCGAACCCGCTCGGGCAGTTCCTCCGCGCCCGCCGCGCGCAGGTCAACCCGGCCGACAGCGGCCTGATCTCCGGCGGCGACCGCCGAGTGCCGGGCCTGCGCCGCGAAGAGGTCGCGGTCCTGGCCGGGGTCAGCGTCGACTACTACGCCCGCCTCGAACAGGGCCGCGAACGCAACCCCTCGGCACAGATCCTCGACGCGATCGCCCGGGTCTTCCGCCTCGACGCCGACGCCCGGGGCCACCTCTACCGGCTAGCGGGCCTCAACCCTGCCGTCTCCCCGGCCGCGTCCGCCGACTACGTGCACCCGACGCTGCTCACCCTGATGAACGGATTTCCCCAGGCCGCCGCGTACGTCTTCGGCCCGGCCTTCGACGTCCTGGCCGCCAACCCCCTCGGCGCGGCCCTGCTCGCCCCGTTCGGCCCCCGCCCCAGCATGATGCGCGTGGTCTTCACCGACCCGCAGGCCACCACGTTCTTCGGCGACTGGCCCGCGATGGCCGACGCCATCGTGGATGCCTTACGGCTCAACGCGGGCCTGTTCCCCGCCGACCCGGACATCCTCACGGTGCTGGAGGACCTCGCGGACACCCCAGAGTTCACCCGGCGCTGGACCAGGCAGGGCGTCGGCGCCCTCCCCCGCACCGACAAAACCTTCCACCACCCCCAAGCCGGCCGCATAGACCTCACCTACCAGACTTTTGATGTACGCGACGCCCCCGGCCAGCAACTCCAGGTAGGCACGGCGGAGCCGGGCAGCCGCAGCGAACAGGCCCTCACCTACCTCGCCGCCGTCCACACCACGCCGTAACACCTCGTGCGGGTCGGGCTTCTCAGTCGACGGCGGCCTTGAGAATCCATGTGGTGCGTCGAGGCCGATCATTCAGTGGTGCCCGCCCGGTGCACCAGAGAAGAACCTCGACGGGATTTCCGGCTGGTGCGTCGGGAAAAAGCCGCTGCAGCACGGCGGCGCAGAGTGCTGACGGTGGCTGCCAGGTGACTTCCAAGCCCTCGGCGATGTCATGGGTGTGCATGAGGATCTCATTGACGCCCAGAGCGGCGAATCCAGCCGGGTCGGTGGGACCCCAGTGCCAGCCTCGGGCTTGCGGATCGGCGGTCCTGACAGCGCTGCTGAGTAAACCGCCGGAAGCGGCGACCACCTCGAGGACGTCCCGGGGTGGGGTGCCCTGGCGGACGGTGAGATCAAACGGCAGATAAGCGTTGGCAGGACGAGCCGTGAGCTGCCCCGCGTAGGCCATCAGGTCATGGGCCACGTGGGCTGCGGTCTGCCAGCAACTCCACTCCAAGCGACCGGCCGGGACGTTCCAGTCCCGTATGAGGTGAGGGGTGAGCGCCCGCATCATCGCGGCCATGGCCTGATCGACGTCTTGCGAACCCATCGACTGCACCGGCGAAGGATGCCACAGATACTTTCGTCCGCGAGATCGCCGTCTCGATGACCGGTAAGGCCCATCGCGCAAGGCCACGCCGCGCGCTGCTCTGCAGTCAGTCACCGCGGCGGCCCGATGCGAAGCGCGGTGCGCGGCATGAGGACGTCACGGCGGCCGTCGGAGTGGCCAGGTCAGAGACATACGTAGCAGTAGATTTGGTCGTTGTTGACGACGGCTCGTCGCGCCAGATCTGTGAGCGCGGCCAGGAACACCGTCAGGCTGTCCTTCGCCGTTGCGCTGAACTCCGCGTTCGCCCACTGCCGCGCCGCCTGCGACTGTCCCGAGAGTTCCAGCGAGGCCACAGCGTCGCGGAGCATCCGTCGATGTCTTCCTCTGCCGGCGCGATTAGCGCTGCTTGCCGGGGATCGGCGTTTACCTCGTCATATGAGCGGCCCGTGAGAATCTCTTCCAGTCGTGCCAGGCAGGTGGGGTCGACACCCTTGCTCTGCACAACGAGTGTCCCCGATTGTGCAATCTTCACCCGAGGCCGCGATGCCTCGCCCGGAGATAGCCTGTCGAGCGCCTTGCCGGCCGCGACATCTTCGGCTGCGAGATCGAGCAAACGTGGCTGCCCGTCGACGTATTCGACGGCGGTCCCTGCCACGCTGTCAGAGTCAGCGGCGAATCCGGATGCCGACCGGCCGTCGTCAGTCGCCAGCACCCGGAAAGCCAGCCGCGAAGCCGAGCAACGCCACCACGTACCCGAAAAAGAGCCAGACCGCACGGGGATGTCGTGGCCAGATCCAGCACCCGATCACGGCAATAGCCAGACCGATCGACGTCCCCCAGACCGGCGCCCACTCGCTGATTCGCAGCCGGTCGGGCGCACACTCGGGCCGATAATCGTCGGGATAACAGTCCCCCAGAGTAAGCAGCCCGCGCCATAGCGTCGCAGAGCAACAGAGCAGCAACACGAGACCAAAGGTCGCCGCGATCGCCCCGACAATGGGCCAGAATCGTCCTTCCTCTGACGGAGTCTCGAGTGGTCCTATCACCGTCCCGACGCTAGCCGGTTGATCGGCCCGCATCAGGCAGGTTTCACGAATCCCTTCGGCACGCCACGACACTAGCCCTGCGCAGGGTCTGATAACCGAGCGTGACAACTAACCGCTAACCGATGCGCACCAACGGCGGCATGAGAGCGTGCCGCCGGAATAGTGGCCGAAGACCGGTTTGTTGCTCGATCGCGGCAGGCTTGCTGCCATTGCCGAGGCGAAGTACGGCATGGCGGGCTCGCGAAGAAGACGCGCAGGATTTCCTCCGTTACGCAGGAATGCCTGCTTGCGTCCGGCTCGTACGCGTAGAGCCACCACGTCGCCCATGTCGCGTCCATTCCCGCCGGACTCGCCACCGGTTGTGGACTGTGGTTGAGTGCTTTCACGTGCGCGCGTTGCTTGTCGTATCAGACCCTGCGTGACGGAGAGTTCGGCTCGAGGGTTAAAGCTCCTAACACGATCTCTGGTTGGTCCAGTTGATCAAACGGCGCCGGCAGATGAGGGCGCAGGCGAGGCTGACGAGACCGTCGTGGATGTCGAGGTAGCGTTCCCAGCGCACGGCGAGACGGCGGAATTGGTGGAGTAGGGCGAAGGTCTGTTCGACGACGTAGCGCAGCTTGCCCAGGCCTCTCATCCCGCTGGTCTTACGTTTGGCGATGATCGGTTCGGTACCACGTTCACGGCAGGCCTGGCGGAAGGCTTCACTGTCGTAGCCCTTGTCCGCCAGCAACACCTCGAAGCGCCGCCGTGGCCGGCCCCGGCGTCCTGCGACGGGCGGGAAAAGGTCGAGCAGGTCGACGGCACGGCTGATGTCGGGCACGTTCGCGCCGCTGGTCAGCACGAGCAGCGGGGTGCCGTTCCCGTCACAGATCAGGTGATGCTTGGAGCCGGGCTTGCCGCGGTTGACCGGCGACGGACCTGTTCCGGAACCCCTTTTTGGGCGTCGGTGTGACTACCGTCCACCGCCGCCCTCGACCAGTCGATCAGGTTCGCCGCGTTCAACCTCGCCAGCAACAGCTGATGCAGTTGATCGAACACTCCGGCGTCGGTCCACCGCTTGAGCCGGCGCCAGCACGTCATCCCAGAGCCGAACCCCAAGTTCTTGCGGGAGATCTTCCCAGCCGATCCCGGTGTGCAACACGTACAAGATTCCTTGCAGGCACTGCCGGTCCGGCACCGGCCGTGGTCCCGGGCGCCTTGTCCGGCCACGGCGGCAGCAGCGGCTCCATCGATTCCCACAACTCGTCCTCGACGATCTATGCCTTGCTCATGCATGACCGAACGAGATTGGTCTTCACATCGTGGCGCTGATCAACATCGATTCACTAGATCGTTTTAGGAGCTTTTAGTAGGCGGCGGCGTACTTCACACGCCAGCGGTTGGTGAACCGGGCCCAGTCGAACAGGTCACCGGTGGAACGCCTGCGGTCACGTTCATGGTCAGCGATGGCCTGTGCCCGGTGGGTGTTCGCCTCGCGGAACAA
>NZ_BOMN01000114.1 GCF_016862215.1 Winogradskya humida | reverse complement strand
CTCTTCGGTTGCTGCGGAGTGGTTCCGGCGTCGTGTCGGGTCACGCATCCACGCCAGTTCAACGGTTGTAAAGATTTCCAGTTGAGTGTATTTCATTTCTTTATTGTTCTCAGGGTTTTTCATGATCGGAAGGGCGGGTGTGCCATTGTCGGGTTGAGGGGGATCACACACATTCGAATGGCAGATAGCGAGTATTCGGATACTGAATGGGCGCGGAGTCGATCACGCTGCTGACGCTGCGTAACGACGGGAGGGCCGTGACTCGGCCGAGCGGTCCTCGCTCGCGGGCGTCGTGCACTCGGCGGCATAGCGAGCGGGGGATGATGCGTAGTCCCCTCTTGCCTTCGGCGATGCGTCGGTCCCGACAGGTTTTAGTCTCGTCGTGGTAGCGCATCGGGCTGGTGGCGATGGTGACTCGGCGCGGGCCATACCACTTCGTGACGCACGCCGGGGTGTCCGGCACCCAGGAAGGCGGGGCCTCCTGCCCGGCGCTCCCCGGCTTGAGACTGGGCCCATGCTGGTGAAAGCGGTTCCCACCTCGGAGCAGCATCGGGCCACGCCGCTCGAGTTGTTCTTCGATGTTGTCTTCGTGTTCGCGTTCATCCAGGTCACGCATCTGGTCGCTGCGGAGGCGAACCTTCTCGGCGTGCTGCACGGGCTTGCGGTGTTCGGGGTGTTGTGGTGGGCATGGGCGTCGTATGCGTGGCTGGCCAATCAGTTGCATGTCGGGCAGGGGATCGGGCGGCTCGGCATTCTGGCGGCGACCGTGCTGATGGTCGTGGTCACGATTGCGATCCCGGAGGCGTTCCACGGGCGTACCGGGCCTCTGGTGTTTGCCACGGGGTTCATCGCGGTCACGCTCGTCTACACCGTCGTCACGTTTGTCGCGGCCGGGTCTGACATCCGGCTGCGGCGTCAGGTTCTGCGCACGATGGGCGCCACGATTCTTCCGGTCTCCGCGGCGCTGGTGGCCGGAGCGATGCTCGGCGGTATCGCTCAGCTCGTGTTGTGGCTCGGCGCTGTGGTCATCGAGGGGGTGACCGTGCGGGTGACGTCACGTGGGGGTGCGTGGCGGTTGCCGTCCGCGTCGCATTTTGCTGAGCGGCACCAGCTTGTTGTGATTCTGGCTCTGGGCGAGTCGATCATCTCGATCGGCTCGGCGGCGAGCACCCACCATCTCACCGCCGGTGTGCTGAGTATGGCGGTGCTCGCCGTCGCGCTGTCCGTGACGATGTGGTGGGCGTATTTCTCGCGGCTCGCGCCGGCGGCGGAACAGGCGGTGGCCGGGCGGGCGGGTGAGAGCCGGGCCACGCTCGCCACCGCCGGTACCTACCTGCACGCCGGGATCGTCGGCGGCATCCTGCTTGTCGCCGTCGGCCTGGCCACAGCCCTGCACGGCGCGCTCGGCCCTATAGGCACTGCCACGGCCATGCATGGCGCGCTCGGCACCGTCGGCATGGCCACGGCTATGCACGGCGCGCTCGGCGTTTTCGGTGCTGCCACGCTCGGTGGCGGCCTCGCTCTCTACCTCGTGATGACCGCCCTGTATGAGCGAGCCATGACCGGCCGGGCCGCCCCCGCGCGATGGATCGCCGCTGTGCTGGCAACCCTGCTGATCCCCGCCCTCGCAGCCTTGCCGGTCATCCCCGCCCCTCACAGCTGAGCGCTGGTCACCGCCGCACAGCTGATCGCCGGTCATCGCCCCTCACAGCTGACCGCCGCCGGCAGGTCCCGCATCAGCATCCCGTCCAGGGTCTCCGGCTTGGCGGAACGCATCCGCTGCGCCTGATGACCGCTTATCAACAGGGCGGTGCAGATCCCGGCCGCCATCGCCGCGGTGGCGACGAGGAGTGCCCGGTGGGCCGTGCGGCGCATATGACGAGCCACAAACATCTGCAGGACGAGAACAACGGCGCCTTCATGATTCACAAGTCCACGGTGCACCGCCCGCGGCCGGCCGGCCGATGCGTTCACGGGTTCTCGACGCCGGCCGGCCGATTCTTGACGCCTTCTTTACGGCTTGCCGGTGGCGTGCGCGTCGGCGAAGGACCAGACCACCTTGATCAGGGCTTCCGGGGCTTCGATCTGCGGCAGGTGGCCGGCCTCCGGAAGCAGCGTGAACTCCGCGCCGGGGATCGCCGCCGCGAACGCGCGGCCGAAGTCGGGGTCACCGATCCGGTCGGCTTCGCCCCACACGACCAGCGTGGGGGTGGTCACCGCGCCGAGACGTCCGGCGAGCGTCGGGTCGGTCATCGCCTGGCCGGCGTACACCCCGAGGGTGATCCGGTTGCCGGCCATGGCCTCGCGGACCTGCGGGGGAAGCTTGGCGGGGTCGACGCCGTACTTCTCCGGGTTGTGATAGCTGTGCTGGGCGACCTCGGCCGGGGTGAGGGAGTAGAAGTCGGGCAGCGGGTGGCCGGGCACGTCGATGCCGACGCCGTCGACCACGATGTAGCTGCTCACCCGCGGCGAGTGCAGCAGGGCCATCTCGGCGGTGATCCAGCCCCCGATCGAGTTGCCGACAACCGTCACATCGTCCAGATCAAGGGCATCGAGCAGCGCAACGTACGCCGCGGCGAGCCCGGCAACCGTGTGGAGCGCGTCGGGGCGCGGGGTGCCGTTGAACCCGGGGTGGATCGGCGTGAACACGTGGGTGTGCTCGGCCTGCGCGAACCGATCGGCCCAGGGGTTGACGGTGAGGGGACCGCCGCCGCCGTGCAGCAGCAGGACGGGGTGTCCCTGGCCGCGGTCGGTGACGGTGATGTCGACAGCGCCGACGCCGGGAACGGTGATCGTGTGGACAGTCATGCGGGTTCTCCT
Organism: Winogradskya humida; assembly: GCF_016862215.1. Classification (GTDB taxonomy): domain Bacteria; phylum Actinomycetota; class Actinomycetes; order Mycobacteriales; family Micromonosporaceae; genus Actinoplanes; species Actinoplanes humidus. The sequence continues at coordinate 15,830 of NZ_BOMN01000114.1, read as the reverse complement.
TCAAGGGTGGCGGTGCGGGGGATCAGGAGCAGGGCGGCCGCGGTGACCGCGGCGGCCGACATCACGACCAGCAGTACGGCGACGCAGCCGTGGAGGGCCGTGACGAGGCTGGAGCCGCCGGCGAGCCGGGACGCCAGGACACCGCCCAGGACGGCGGTGCCGAGGGCCGCGCCGAGCTGACGGATGACGTTGTTGGCGGTGCCGGCCATCCCGGCGAGCGGGCCGGCGACCGACTGGACGGCGACGGCGGTGCTGGTCGCGATGACCGTGCCGCAGCCGGCGCCGACCACGATCAGCCGCCAGGCCAGGTCGCCGAAGCCGGTGCCGAACGGGGAACCCAGCAGGGCGGTCAGTCCCGCGAGCGCCACGACCAGGCCGCCGAGGAGAACCGTGGTGGAGCCGAGCCGGACCTGCAGGCGGCCCGCCACGATGCTGGCGATCGCGTTGCCCGCGAACAGGCAGCCGAGCCGGGCGGCGATGCCGAGGTTGCCGACGTCCTGCTGGGCCAGGGCGAGGCTGGTGACGAAGACGACGCCGATCATCGTGAACAGTGCGGCGCCCGCGGCTGCTCCCGCGGCGGTGAAGCCCCGTGCGGCGAACAGCGCCGGGCGCAGCACCGGGTTGGCCGCCCGCTGCTCGACGAGCAGGAACGCCGCCAGCACGACGACGCCGCCGGTCAGGCCGAGCAGTGCCCCGGCGTCGGTCCAGCCGTCGCTGCCGGCGCGGATCACGCCGAACACCAGGGCGATCACCCCGGTGGTGCCGGTGAGCTGCCCGAGCAGGTCGGGGCGGCCGGGACTGCCGGCGACCACCTCCCGAGACCGGAGCAGCCCGAACCCCGCGACGGCGGCGGCAAGGACGGCGACCGGTGGGAACAGCCATCGCCAGGACGGAACCGCGGCGGCCAGGAACGGACCGGCTCCGAGACCGGCGACGTTGGCCGCCGCCCAGAGCGCGATGGCCCGGGTCCGGGCGGCCGCGCTGTCCGCCGTCGCCGCGATCAGCGCCAGCGTCGCCGACATGACCAGGCCCGCGCCGGCCCCGGCCACGGCCTGCCCCACCCAGAGCACATGGACCCCGCCCGCCACAGAGCCGACCAGGCAACCGAGCACGGTGAGCGCCAGGCCGGCGACGGTGATCCGGCGCCGCCCGTAACGCTCGGCGAGCGCGCCGCCGGAGAGCACCGCCCCGGTCAGCGCGACGGTGAAGGCGTCGGTGACCCATTGCAGGCTCGCCGTGTCGGCGCTGATCGTGGCGAGCACGCCGTTGATGGCGGAGAAGGGCAGATAGCTGACCAGCATCGCGGCAGCCGCGAAACCGATCGTGGCTTGCGTTGTCCGGTTCATATAAGGGACCTTAGATCAGGTTCCTTATATACGCAACCTTGGGATAGGCTCCGATCCGTGACTACTTCGTTGCAGCAGGTCGGACTGGCCGTCAAGCGCCTCCAGTGGCGCCATCACCGCGAGATGAACCGCCGACTGGCCCCGCTCGGCCTGTCGCTGGTGCAGTGGGACACCCTGCGTCACCTCGATGCCAACCCCGGGGCGTCGCTGCACCAGCTGGCCGAGCTCACCTTTCAGACGGACCAGTCGATGGGCGAGCTCGCGAAGCGGATGGTCGACCGGGGCCTCATCGAGCGGGTCGACGGCGCGGGCCGCAAGGTCCAGCACCAGCTCACCCCGACCGGCCACGACCTACGTCAGGCCGGCGGTGAGGTGGCCGAGGGTGTGCTGGTCGAATCCCTCGGCCGGCTCAGCGCCGACGAGCAGGCGACCCTGCACGAGCTACTGCTCAAGGCCGCCACCGACTCCTGAGGGCAGGCTTATTGCACTCAGTGGCATCATCGGCGTACGGTTATGCCACTGAGTGCAATCACTGTGAGCGGAGTTATGGCATGGCGAACTTCACGATCTCCGACCTTCCCCCGATGCACGGCCGGACGGCGATCGTCACCGGCGCCAACTCCGGCGTCGGGCTGGCGACCGCCCGCGCCCTGGCCGGGGCCGGAGCCCGGGTCGTGTCCGCCGTACGCTCCGTCGGGAAGGGCCGGGCCGCCGGGGCGACCGAGGTGCGCGAGCTCGACCTGGCCAGCCTCGACTCCGTACAGGCGTTCGCCGCCGGCTGGCACGACCCCATCGACCTGCTGATCAACAACGCCGGGGTCTCGGTGCCGGAGTTCCGCCGCACCGCCGACGGTTTCGAGCTGCAGCTCGGCACCAACCACCTGGGCCACTTCGCCCTGACCAACCTGCTCCTGAAACACGTCACCGGCCGGGTGGTGACGCTGTCCTCGCAGGCCGAGCGGATGGGCCGCTTCAACTTCGACGACCCCCGCGACGAGCGTCTGCGCTACCGGCAGACGGCGGCGTACAACCGCTCGAAGCTCGCCAACCTGCTGTTCACCGCCGAGCTTCAGCGCCGCCTGACCGCGGCGGGCTCGCCGGTCCTCGCCATGGCCGCCCACCCCGGCTACGTCGCAACCGAGATCTACGCCGACAGCGGTGCCGTCACCAAGCTGATGACCCGGCTCCTGGCGCAGAGCCCCGACGACGGCGCCCTCCCGACCCTCTACGCGGCCGTCGCCGATCTGCCCGGCAACAGCTTCACCGGCCCGAGCCGCTTCGCCCACATGATCGGCGCCCCCGAGCTCATCAACCGCTCCGCGGCCGCCCGCGACCCCGAGCTGGCCCGGCGGCTCTGGATGCTCTCCGAGGAGCTCACCGAGACGCGCTTCCCGCTTTGACCTCCCCTAAGCCGGCGGGCGCAGATCGTCGAGCACTTCGTGGAGGGCGGCGATCAGCTCGCCGGCGTGTGCCGTCAGGCCGGCCTCGTCATCGATCACGCCCGCTACGTGCATGAGCACGCTGACATACGCATTGCCGGAGCAGAAATAGGCTCGTACGAGCGGGTGATCGGCGCCCTTCAGTGTGTGATCGAGAACAGCCAGGCCGCCGTCCCCAATTCCGGACAGCGGCACGACGAGGTGCTCTGCCATTCTCGACACGGTTTCGACCCTGGTGAGAGCGCCCCGGCTGTCCGCGTCCGGATCTGCCCGGTTGATGTCGACCGTCGCGGACAGGACCCTGCCGGTGTAGGACCAGGTCCGTTTGAGCAGAGCGTCGTCCTCGAACCCGTTCAGTGACGCCAGCGGGCCGCTCGTCACCGGCACAGCGCCCGAGAGCTCAGGCGCGCCGCCTGCCACCGAATACCATCGCATCCCGATCCCGCCCTTCCACGATTGCGAGATCTTGTCATAGCGCATCGGCCCGCGTCCCCGTGGCAGCCAGCATGAGCAGGCGCAGGGCGTCATGGGCGGCAGACCCGGGCTCGGCGGTGTACGCGAGCAGCACCAGACCGGGGTCGGCGCCGAGGTCCATGGTCTCGTACGACAGGGTCAGCTCGCCGACCACGCCGTGCTGGAACCGCTTGTCGCCGGTGCGGTGGAAGCGGACGTTGTGCGACGCCCACCGGGTCCGGAAGGCCTCGCTGCGGGTCGACAGTTCACCGACGAGGTTCGACAGATCGCGGTCGTAGGGATTACTGCCGGCCGCGGAGCGCAGGGTCGCCACGGCGTCGTCGGCGGTCTGGTCCCAGTCCGGGAAGAACGCGGGGCCGCGCGGGTTCAGAAACCCGAAGTGAGCGAGGTTGCCCGGCTGTTCGCGGTGGTCGAGGACCTCCGCGTAGAGGGCCCGGCCGAGGCTGTTGGCCGCCAGGATGTCCATCCGCCCGTTCACGATCGCGGCGGGGGCCTCGGTCATGGCGTCCAGAAGCCGTTGCAGCGCGGGCCGGACCTCCCGGACGGCGGGGCGACGCCGCTTGGCGGGGGTGGTGTTCGCCGTCCGGGCCAGCTCGTGCAGGTGGGCGTGCTCGGCCTCGTCGAGGTACAGGACCCGGGCGATGGCGTCCAGCACGGGCTCGGACACGCCCTGCAGGTTGCCGCGCTCGAGACGGTTGTAGTAGTCGACGCTGACCCCGGCCAGCAGCGCCACCTCCTCGCGGCGCAGTCCCGGCACGCGCCGCCGGCCGCCATACGCGGGAAGCCCCGCCCGCTGCGGGGTCACCTTGGCCCGTCGGGACGTCAGGAAGTCCCGGATGTCCTGCTGCAACGTCATGCCCGCAGGCTATTTCACGAGCAGCAGGACAACCCAGGCCCTGGCATTACCTCCCGGCGTAACGGATCCCGGGCCGGGCGGGCCGGGGTCGATGTCGGCGATGTACCAGCGGTCGCCGTGATGACGGCTCTGCCGTCAGCGCCACGGCCGCGGTCAGCAGCACCGCCGCGCCGGCAACAGTCCTTGCCCTCGACATCGTTATCCTTCCCATTCCCCGCTGATTCCGGGGCAGACTCCAGGAATTGACGTACGCAATAGTCAACGCCGCGGCAATGGAGCATTTCAGCATCCGACCCGCATCCATAAACGCAGGTAGAGACGGTGTGAGAAAGTCCGCACAGTAAAAGTGATATGACGGAGGCCCGCAAACTCTCGCAGCTCTCCGCGACATTGTCTGACAACCGGTCCGCGCCAAATCTAATGTCAGCGCGCCCACATTTGTCGAGGCGTGGAAGAGGGCAGCGGATGAGCAGGCACACCGGCGGCGACCGCATGGTCCGGGCCGCCCAGCGCGGTGACCGCAGGGCGCAGGAGCAGCTCGCCCGCACGTACCTGCCGCTGGTCTACAACGTCGTCGGGCGGGCGCTCGGCGGCGATCCCGACGTGGACGACGTCGTGCAGGAGGTCATGCTCCAGGTCATCCGCAACCTGGGGACGCTGCGCCGGCCGGAGAGCATCCGCGCCTGGACCTGTCCGGACAGCGCCGGCACGTCGCGGAAGCAGCCCGCTGGCTCGACGCCGCCCCCACCAGGACGAAGCAGTACTGCGCGGGCCTGGACCTCGCCGTCACCAAGGCGCCGGCCCGGGCCTGGATCGCCACCTTCTACGAGGGCCTGACCAGCAACAACGCGGACCAGACCGGAAATTCAACGTCCGTTGTGTACGCTCGGAGCCCGGCAGCGGCCGCCCCGCGTACCAGGTGAGAGCGGGTCAGGTCCTCGACCCCGCGACCGGCCTGACCTGGCAGCGCGCGATCTCCCCGGCCATGCCCGCCGACAACGCCGCCGGCTACTGCGCGAAACTGACGCTCGGCGGCCACGAGTGGCGACTGCCCGGCGTCCAGGAGCTCGCCACCACCGTCGACGAGTCCCGCGTCCCATAGACTGCGGTCACCATGGATTCCATCGACACCTCGACGGCCCATCCCGCCCGCCGGTACAACTACTGGCTCGGCGGGAAGGACAATTTCGCCGCCGACCGGGCCTCCGGGGACGCCATCGCGGCTGCTTTCCCGACGACCCGGATGGCGGTCATCGAGAACAGGCATTTCCTGCGCCGCGCGGTGACCCACCTGACCCGGGACGCCGGGATCCGCCAGTTCCTGGACATCGGCACCGGCCTGCCGAGCGCGGACAACACCCACGAGGTCGCGCAGGCCATCGCCCCGGACGCCCGCATCGTCTACGTCGACAACGACCCGCTCGTGCTGACCCACGCCCGCGCGCTGCTGACCGGCACCCCGGCCGGGGCGACCGCCTACCTGCACGCCGACCTGCGCGAGCCGGAGCGCATCCTGGCCGACCCGCAGCTGGCCGAGGTCCTCGACCTGACGCGGCCGGTCGCGCTCATGCTGGTCGCGGTGCTGCACTTCGTGGCCGAGTCCGACGACCCCTACGCCAAGGTCGCCCACCTGCTCGACGCCCTGCCCACCGGCAGCTACCTGGTCCTGAGCCACGGCACCAACGACTTCATGGACCCGGCCACCCGCGCGGCGCTCGACGAGGCCGAGGGGCCCGCCGGCGGCTTCCACGCCCGCGGCCTGGACCGGATCGAACGCTTCGTCGCCGGCCTCGACCTGGTGGCGCCGGGCATCGTCCCGCTGGCCGAGTGGCGCACGGAGACCGCGCCCCCGCAACGCCCTGCCGCCGCGGACATCGCGCAATACGCGGCCGTCGCCCGGGTGTAGTCGGCACCGGGCTGACCTCGGGCCGCGGGGTCTGAGGTACAACATGATGATGACTGACTCGGATGTACGACCGCCGGCCGACTTGCGCGAGGCGATTGAGCAGGGTCGCACCGCGCTCGGGATCGAGCTGGGGTCGACCCGGATCAAGGCCGTACTGACCGGCCCGGACCACGCGGCGATCGCCGTCGGCACGCACGACTGGGAGAACCAGTTCGTCGACCGCACCTGGACCTACTCGCTCGACGCGATCTGGTCCGGGCTCCAGGCGTGTTACGCGTCGCTGGCTTCGGACGTCAGGGAAAAGTACGGCACCGAGTTGCGTACGCCCGGAGCGCTCGGCGTCTCGGCGATGATGCACGGCTACCTCGCGTTCGACGCGGACGGCGAGTTGCTGACGCCGTTCCGGACGTGGCGCAACACCAACACCGGGGACGCCGCGGAGGCGCTGAGCGAGCTTTTCGCGTACAACATCCCGCATCGCTGGAGCATCGCCCACCTGTACCAGGCCGTGCTGAACGGCGAGGAGCACGTCGGCCGGCTCGCGCACCTGACCACGCTCGCGGGCTACGTCCACTGGAAGCTGAGCGGTGAGCAGATCCTCGGCACCGGCGACGCGAGCGGCGTGTTCCCCATCGACGTCACCACCGGCGGCTACAACACCCGCATGCTGACCCAGTTCGACGACCTGGTCGACGGCCGCGGCGTCCCGCTGAAGCTGGCCGAGCTACTCCCCGCCGTACGCCCCGCTGGTGAGCCCGCCGGCACACTCACCGCAACCGGCGCGACCCTGCTCGACCCCACCGGCACCCTGCAGCCCGGCGCCGCGATGTGCCCGCCCGAGGGCGACGCCGGCACCGGCATGGTCGCCACGAACTCCGTCGCCCGCCGCACCGGCAACGTCAGCGCCGGCACCAGCATCTTCGCCATGGTCGTCCTCGACGGCGAGCTCAGCCGCGTCCACCCCGAGATCGACCTCGTCACCACCCCCGCCGGCGACCTCGTCGCGATGGTCCACTGCAACAACGGCGCCAGCGAGCTGAACGCCTGGGCCGGCCTCTTCGCCGAATTCGCCACCGCCCTCGGCGTTTCCGCGGACAGCTCCACCGTCTTCGAAACCCTCTTCCGCGCGGCCCTTCTCGGCGCCCCCGACGGCGGCGGCCTGATGGCCTTCAACAACCTCTCCGGCGAACCCATCACCAAACTCCACGAGGGCCGCCCCCTCTTCCTGCGCGAACCGGGCAGCACCCTCACCCTGGCCACGTTCATGCGCACCCAGCTCTACGCCGCCCTCGCCACCCTCCGCATCGGCATGGACGTCCTCCAAAAAGCAGAAGCAGTAAAACTCGACCGCATGTACGCCCACGGCGGCCTCTTCAAAACCGAAGGCGTAGCCCAGAACCTCCTCGCCGCCGCCATCAACACCCCCGTCTCCGTAGGCAACCTCGCCGCCGAGGGCGGAGCCTGGGGCATCGCCGTCCTCGCCGCCTTCGCCGCCACCCGCGACCAGAGCCAGACCCTCGACACGTTCCTCACCACGTCGGTCTTCGCGGACGCCCAGCTCAACACCGCCGACCCCGACCCCGCCGACGTGGCCGGCTTCGACGCCTTCATGCACCGCTACATCACCGCCCTCCCCATCCAACAAGCAGCCGTCGACCACAGCTGACCCATTCGGCGGTACCGGATCGTCTGCCGGTACCGCCACGGTCCGGCCGAAGGAGCTCCGCGTGTTTCTCGGCCGGCACACCGAGCTGTCTCTCCTGACGAAGCGGCTCGACTACATCACCCGGACCGGCAGAGGGCTCTCCGTCGCCATTCGCGGCCGCCACCAGGTCGGCAAATCGCGCCTCGCCCAAGAGCTCTGTGACCGATCCGGCCTGCCCTACCTGTATTTCACGGCGGTCAAAGGCGCATCGGTCGTTCAATCAACCGGCCGATTCCCCACCGAGCTGGCCAATTCGCACCTACCGAGCTCCCGACTGCCAACGCCCGGTGGCGGCTGGGGTGACATGTTGCGTGTCCTCGCCGGGGCGTTGCCGGATCGGCCGTGCATCGTCGTGCTGGACGAGTTGCCCTGGCTCAGCGAGCAGGACGAGACGTTCGACGGGCACCTGCAGGTCGTCTGGGACCGGCTCATGTCCAACCGTCCGGTCCTTTTGCTTCTTCTCGGCAGTGACCTGCACATGATGCAGCGCCTGATCGCCTACGACCGGCCCTTCTACGGCCGGGCCGACAACCTCCTCCTCGGCCCGTTGAACCTGGCCGAGACGGCCACCGTGACCGGGATGACCGGATCCGACGCCATCGACGCGCACCTGATCACCGGCTGCCTGCCCGGAACGTTGCTGCGCTGGCCGGCCGGGACCCTTCGCGAACATTGCGAGCACCGCCGGCAGCCGTGCCGGGGCGATCAGCTCAGGAACGCTGTCCCCCCTGCTGCGACAGCTCACGGACGACAAGCAGATCCTGACGGCCGACCAGCCACTGTCGACCAGCGCCGGCAAGCCTGCCCTGTACCGGGTTGCCGACAGTAACCTGCGGCTCTATCTCTCCATCCTGCGTGACGTCCACACCTTGACCCAGCGTGGCCGGCCCGACGCCGGTTACTCGCTGTTCAAGAACCGATGGAGCAGTTGGCCGGGCCGGGCGGTCGAGCCGCTGATCCGGATCTCGCTGGAGCAGGCGGTCATCACCGGGTCCGTTCCCTGGCCCGAGGCCCAGGCTGTCGGGGGATGGTGGAATCGGCAGTTCAATCCGGAGATCGATCTGGTCGGTGCCGACCGGGAGCCCATCGCGACGCGGATCCACTTCTGCGGGTCGTTGAAGTGGCTTGGCACCCCGTTCGACAACCGTGACCTGCACGAGCTCGACGAGGGCGCCCGCCAGATCCCCGGGTTCGACGCCGGGCACACCGGGCTGATCGTCGTCACCCGGTCCGGCGCGGATCTGCCGGCCGATGCCGTCGATGTCGTCTGGGGCCCCGACGACGTCGTAGCGGCCTGGCAACCCTGACCCCGGCCCAGCCGCTCAGCCGCTCAGCCGCCCAGCTGCCCAGCCGCTCAGCCGCTCAGCCGGATGCGGGCAGGCGCCAGACGGTGAGAGGGCCGGAGGTTGTCTGGCAGGCGAAGTACGGCGTGCTCGAGCTGCAGGTGTCCGTCGAGCCGACGGTGACCGGGCCGAGGGCGCGGCGGCCGGGGCCGGTCGGGTTCGGGGTCAGGATCCAGGTCTGGCCCAGGCGCTCGGTGTCGGGGTGGAGGTCCATAGCGCCGGTGGGGGCGTGGGCGGGCTCCGGGCGTACCGTGGGAATGCCGCGACCGAGCACTGAGCCGTCGGCGAACCGGAGGGTTGTGGCCTGGTTGTCCGGGGTGACCACCTCGATCCGGCCGGCTGTCTCGTCGGGGTGGACCTCGGTCGTGGGGGCGACGGTGTGACGCCAGATTGGGGCTCCCGTGCGCAGGTCGGCGAGGGTCAGGGTGCCGTTGGAGCCGGTCCGGAGCAGGACCCGGTCGGCGGTCATGGTGAGCAGGTCCAGGAGTGGCTCTGTCCGCTGCCAGCGGATCGTGCCGGCGGCGGTGTCCAGGAAGATCAGCCGGCTGGCGGAGCTGTCGCGGACGAGCAGGGTATTGCCGGCCGGATCGAGGACGAGGTCCGAGGTGAGGACGGGGACGGTGGTCGTCCATCGGCTGCCGCCGGTCAGGTTGTAGCGCGTCACGGTTGTCTCGATGGCCGGGACCGGGGAGAAGACCGCTGTGTAGAGCGCGTCCGGGCCGAGCCGGAAGCCCGCGGTCGGCGGGCCGCTGATCGTGAGCACCTGGTCGAGGCCGCGCAACGCGGGTGCGTCGGCGGCGAGCGTGATCAGCACGGCGGCAACGAGGCCGGCCCGGAGCCAGGGCCATCGTTTCCGGGCGGAAGCCGGTGACGGCGTGACGCCGGGGGCGCGGTCGAGGTCGATCAGAGACGGCACGCGTCGAGTATCGCGCGGCCACTCAACAAGCACCGGAACCAACACGTTCGAACGGACATTGACGCAAACGATCAGTAAGCGTAATTTCCTGTTTACAAGTCGACTTGTGTCAATGCCTGCCCGATCGCTCCGTTCCCCCTGTGAGGAGCACATTCCCCATGCACAAAAGTCGATCGATACTGCTGGCTGTGGCGGCCGCGGTCGCCCTGGTCGCCGCCACGGTGACTGCCTTGCCCGGCGCCGCGAACGCCGCCACCTCGCAACCGTGTGACATCTACGGCGCGGCCGGCACCGCCTGCGTCGCCGCGCACAGCACCACCCGGGCGCTGTTCGGCGCGTACAACGGGCCGCTCTACCAGCTGACCCGGGCCTCCGACCGCGCCACCCACGACGTGGGCCTGCTGACCGCCGGCGGGTACGCGAACGCCGCCGACCACGACGCGTTCTGCAACGGCACGACGTGCAGCATCACCAAGATCTACGACCAGACCGCGCGGCACAACGACCTGACCGTCTCCCCGGCGGGCACGGCGGGCGCTGCCGACTACCCGGCCGACGCCAGTGTCGCCGCGGTCGTCGCGGGCGGTCACAAGGTGTACGGCATCTGGATCTCCCCGCAGCACGGTTACCGCCGCACGGCGGGGGCGGGTGTCGCGACCGCGGGTCAGCCCGAGGGCATGTACATGGTGGCCAGTGGCACGCATGTCGGCTCGGACTGCTGCTTCGACTACGGCAACGCCGAGATCCAGGTCGCGGACACCGGCAACGGTCACATGGACGCCGTCAGCATCGCCACGACCTGCTATTTCGCGCCGTGCACCGGCTCCGGGCCGTGGGTCGAGGCCGATCTGGAGAACGGCATGTTCCAGGGTGCCAACGGTTCCAACACCGCCAACCTGGGAAACAACAGTACGTTCGTCACGGCCCTGTTGAAGAACAACGGCCAGACAACGTACGCGCTGAAGGGCGGCAACTCCCAGTCAGGCGCCCTCAGCACGTGGTGGAACGGCGCCCTGCCGAACCGTGGCGGCTACATGCCGATGCAGCAGGAAGGCTCCATCATCCTGGGCACCGGCGGCGACAACAGCAACCGTAACCGCGGCACGTTCTTCGAAGGCGTGATGACCTCGGGATACCCGACCGACGCCGCCGACAACGCGGTGCAGGCGAACATCGTCGCGGCCGGCTACTCGGGACAGACGCTCGCTCCGACCGCGCCGCAGGGCACGGTCACCGGCCCCGGCGGCAAATGCGTCGACGTCGCCGCCGACGACACCGCCGTGAATCTGGCGGGAGTGCAATTGTGGGACTGCCAGACGTACGCCCTCGATCAGCACTGGACGCACTTCACCGACAACACTCTGCGTACGCTGGGCCGCTGCCTCGACATCAACGGTAACGGCACCGCAAACCTGACGCAGGTCCAGCTCTACGACTGCAACGGCGCCGGTGGCCAAAAATGGGTGCAGCAGGCCGACGGCTCCCTGCGGAACCCGCAATCCGGCCGCTGCCTCGACTCCCCCAACGGCACCACCGCCAACGGCACCCGCCTGCAGATCTACGACTGCAACGGAGCCGCCGCCCAGAAGTTCGCGGTCAACGGCGGCGGCGCCACCCTCGCCCCCGGCGGCAAATGCATCGACGTCGCGGCAGACGACACCGGGGGCAACCTCGCCGCCGTCCAGCTCTGGGACTGCCAGACCTACGCCGCGGACCAGCACTGGTTCCACAACAGCAACGGCTCCCTGCGCACCCTAGGCCGCTGCCTCGACATCGCCGGCAACGGCACGGCCAACGGCACCCTCGTCGAGCTCTACGACTGCAACGGCGTCGGCGGCCAGATCTGGCAACAGCAGTCCGACGGCTCCCTGCTCAACCCGCAATCCGGCCGCTGCCTCGACTCCCCCAACGGCACCACCACCAACGGCACCCGCCTGCAGATCCACGACTGCAACGGAGCCGCCGCCCAGAAATTCGCCCTGACCTGACGTCGGAGCCGGGCGCCCTCACGGCGCCCGGCACCCCCGCGGCGCCTGTCCCGCTAGCAGCGCCCGACTCCCTCGCGGCGCCCGGTTCTCACTGCGTTGTGCACAATTAAGTTGTGTGCAATTAAGTTGTGCACAATTTAATTGCACACAACCTAAAGCGATCGGCAGGGACGCGGCGAGGTCCGTACGTCCACTGCTCTGGCAGTCCACGACCGGCTAGGGCACAGCGAGATCGGCACGGACAGAGCCAGATCCGCAACGCCGGCCGGCTCTGGCAGCCCACGAGCGAACCCGACATCGGCCAGGCCGGCGGCACGCCCAGGAGACATCCGGATCATCCACGCGATCAGCTCCCGCGCCCGAGAGCGCCCAATGCTTGGGCGCCAGCGGGACAGCACTTGCGAATGCGACTCGTGGCTGAGTGCGATGCTCGGGCTGCGGCTGGGTACGCCGCGGTACCTCGTCCGCCGCTTGCTACACCCCGTGTTCCATAACAGGTGAACCCAAAAAGGGTCGATGACCGCCAGGGCGCAAATCCCACCGAATATTGCGGCGAAGCCCCCAAAGCCGCAACCTTTGGTCGCCGCAGCTGTCAAGCGCGCGGCAATCATTGTTCAGCGCGTAATACATTTTCTGGCCGAGGTGACGGATTGTCACAGTCCTCGCCGCAGCTCACAGCCCGCAGCCCGCAGCCCGGGGTCACAGGCCGCCGCCCGCAGGCCGCAGGCCGCAGGCCGCAGGCCGGGTCGTTGTTAAGCGCCGAACGCGGCCCGGGACACCGGTTGCCAGTCGCGCCAGGTCTTGAGGCGCTGTTCGTAGATGGCCTCGATCTCCGGGAAGACGTCGCCCAGGATGAGCCGGCTCGGCGGGTTCGAGGCGTCGGCGAGGGCGAGGATGGCGGGGACCGTGGCGGCTGGGTCGCCGATGCGGAAGTCCGGGGCTGTTGCCGTGCGGACCTGGTCGTAATCAGGTAGCGGCGCGCTGACCCGCAGGCCCCGCGAGGCGAAGTCGGTGGCGAACGGGCCGGGCTCGACCAGGGTGATGTGGATGCCGAAGTCCTCGATCTCCTGGGTGAGGGCCTCGGTGAGACCTTCGACCGCCCACTTCGAGGCGTGGTAGGCGCCGAAGCCGGGGTACGCGCGGACGCCGCCCTCGCTCGTCACCTGGATCAGGTGGCCGCCGCCCTGGCGCCGCAGGACCGGAAGGACCGCCTGCGTCACCCACACTGCGCCGAAGAAGTTCGTCTCCAGTTGCTGGCGCAGCTCACGTTCGGTGACTTCCTCGACCATGCCGACGTGGCCGTAGCCGGCGTTGTTCACGGCGATGTCGATCCGGCCGAAGCGTCGCACCGCCTCCTCGACGGCCGCGAAAACGCCTTCGCGGTCGGTGACGTCGAGCTCCAGCGCAAGCATGGACTCCCCGAACTGCGAAACGAGGTCGTCGAGCGGCGCGGTATTTCGTGAGGTGGCGACGACGCGGTCGCCGCGTTCGAGGGCGGCTCGCGCCCAGAGGTTGCCGAAGCCGCTCGCCGTACCGGTGAAGAACCAGACTTTGCTCATGCCGTCGAGTCTTGCCGCGTTCTCGGCATGCCACCAGCGAATGCTTGTCAGATCCGATATTCCATGGTGGCATACTGGCGGGGTGAGCCTGGACGTGCATCCCCAGTTGCTGCGGGCGCTGCGAGCGGTGCTGGAGACCGGCTCGCTCACCGCCGCGTCCGAGCGCCTCGGCTTCACCCAGTCAGCGCTCTCCAAGCAGATCGCCGCGCTCGAGACGGCGGCGGGCGTTCAGCTGTTCCGTCGTGGACCGCGCGGTGTCGAGGCCACCGAGGCGGGACACCGGCTGGCAGCGCGGGCCGCGACGATCCTCGACGAGCTCGACGCCGCGCACCGCGAGCTGGAGAACCTGGCGGCACCGCTCGGGGGCCGGGTCGCGCTCGGTGGTTTTCCCGTGACGGCCATGAGCCTCGTGCCCCGGACCATCGCACGTGTCCGCGCCGCGCACCCTTCCATCGTCGTCGACTTCCTGGAGTCCTCCACGCCGGTGCAGCTCAGGCGGTTGCGGGCGGGACGCCTCGACCTCGCGCTCGTGGCGGCGGGTGAGGGCCTGCCCGGCTACGACCTGACCGGCATCGAAACCGAGCGGTTGCCGGCCGGCCCGCTGCTGGTCGCCGTCGGTCGCCGGCACCGGCTGGCGCGCGCCGGCCGCGTCGCGGTCGCCGAACTCGAGAGCGAGGGCTGGATCGCCGGTCGCGGCGCCCGCGGCGAGCCCCAGTTCGGCGCCTGGCCCACGCTCCGGGAGCCCACGATCGTCGCGGAGCTGGGTGACTGGTCCACCCGCCTTGGCTTTGTCGCCGCCGGCCTCGGGATCACCACCGTGCCGAGCCTCGGCGCGGGCGTGCTGCCCGACGGGATCGTCGCCGTCGAGGTCGACGATCCCGGGTGGACAGGCCGTTCCCTGCTCCTCGCCCGCATCGGCGCCCACACCGGGCCGTCCACCGCGATCCGCTCCGCCCTGTTCACGGAAGCCCGCACCCTCGCCGAACGCTCCTGACCGCCCCACGCCCGGCGAGGCGGCCCGCCTACACGCCCAGCAGCTCCGCGGCGCCGGCCCAGAACTCCACCGTCTGGGAGACGCCGTCGATCGACACCTTGCGTTTGATCAGTGTCTGCCATTCGCGGGAGCCCTCGGGCTGATCCCGCAGGACCCACGTCCGGCACCTGGTGCTCGTGCCGTGCTCGATGATGCACCGGTAGGTCTCGGTCTTCTGGTACGGGTCCGGCCCCGACAGTCCGGGCAGCGCGAACACGCCGGCCATGCTCCGGTACCAGTTCCACGCCATTTTCTCGTACCCGAAGGCATTGGGGTGGTGGGTGTCATGCAGATCGATGCCCGCCACGCTGGACTGGTCGACCAGGGTGAGCCGGGGGTCCTGGCGCTGCGCGACGAATCCGGGCAGCAGCGCGTTGTAGATCCGCCCGGTCTCGGCCTCGGCCGGGACCCGCGAGATGGCGATCGCGGCCAGGAAGACATGGGCCTCGGGCCGGACGGCACGGATCCGGTCGATCAGGGTGCCCAGGTCACCCACCATCACCCCCGGGTCGTCGCCCTGGGTGACATTGTTGGTGCCGGCTTCCAGCAGGATCACATCCGGTTGGTACGCGTGGAGCCACCCGTCGACGTCGAACGCGAGCTCGCCCAGGTCGTAGCCGCCGTGGCCCTCGTGGTCCCGGTCGGCGCCGGTGCCGTCGCTCTGGGAGCCGACAAAGTCGACCTGCATACCGTCGCGGATGAGGTGGTCGCGCAGGACCGTCCGGAACGAGTCGAAGCCCGGTGCTCCCGTGCCGCGCACGATCGAGTCGCCGAGCGGCATCACGCGTACGGTGCCGAAGGGTGTGTCGGGGTCCCCCACCCCCGGGCCGCCGGGCGCGGCATAAGCGGCACCACCGCCGCCCAGGCAGAAGCCCATGAGTGCGGCGAGCGCGCGCCGGCCGTACGTTCCCAGAACCACCCTGTCATCGTCCGGTGCCCGCACCGGTCACGAAGGGTGATCGGCTCATTGGTACCCGAAGGAGATCGCCCTGGTAGTGACCACAACAGACTCATCGATGTCGGGGACGCTGCATCCATTCGCTACCTTCTCTTGAAGATCTGCTAAACCTCATGAGGAGCCACGCATGGCGAGACCAGCCGACTGGGACATCCTGGACCTGGACGGGGACCCGACGCCGGGTGATCCAGCCCGCGTGCGGCAGCTCGCATCACGGTTCCACGACTTCGCCGAGACCGCCCACCGGGCCAAGGTCGCCGTGGACTCGTTGCAGGGCGATGGCGCGGTCCTGACCTGGGTAGGGCTC